>DATDGS010000017.1:0-6475 GCA_036521955.1 Terriglobales bacterium | reverse complement strand
CAGGCGGCGCTAGCGGCGGGTATTCGCAAGCATCTCTCTCCCCACTCGCTGCGTCACAGCTCTGCCTCGCATCTACTCGAAGCAGGCGCTGACCTGCGTACCATTCAGGTATTGCTCGGACATTCCCGACTGGAACACACTCTGGTCTACCTGCACCTTTCGCCCAAGCATCTGCAGGCCGTGGCCAATCCGCTCGAGGCTCTCGAAATTTCCAGCCTCGATGACGTGAAACGTTCCCGGAGGCTCAAGAAAAAATGACCCGGCCACCACTCGAGGTGGCCGATATTGTTCGTGCTCAAGGCAATCGCTTCATCGAGAAACACGGTCGCTGGATTCACTGGACCCACCGAAAAGTGCTCCGGGCTATCGCACGTTGCCGGACCGCAGTTCTCGGTGGCCATCGCGACTTGTGCCCTCGCTGTGGCTATCGCACCATCTCTTTTAATAGTTGCCGTGATCGCCACTGTCCCAAGTGCCAGAGCGGAGCTCGCGACAAGTGGATCGCCGCTCGCCAGAACGAACTCCTGGCGGTCGCCTATGTCCATGTTGTCTTCACCCTCCCTCATCAACTCTGTCAACTGGCGCTGCAGAACAAGAAGGTCCTCTATGACCTCTTGTTCCGCGCCAGTGCAGAGACCTTGCTCGAGGTAGCCGCCGATCCCCAACACTTGGGGGCCCAGATCGGATTCCTCTCCGTCCTGCATACCTGGGGCCAGAACCTGCTGGCTCATCCTCATGTCCACTGTCTGATTCCAGCCGGAGGTCTGTCCCCAGATCAAACCCACTGGATCCATCCCCGTTATCCCTTCTTCCTGCCTGTCCGCGTACTCGGTGGCGTCTTCCGCGGTAAGTTCGTCGCCGGTTTAAAGCGACGATTTCAGATGGGCCAACTCACTTTCGCTGGTTCTCTCAAGCCGCTCCAAAACGAGAAAGCATTCCGTTCCTTCTTGCGTCCCTTGTTTCGTCAGGACTGGATCGTCTATGCCAAGCCGCCGTTCGGCGGTCCTCATCATGTGCTGGGTTATCTCGCCCGCTACACCCATCGCCTGGCCATCACCAACCACCGCCTGGTGGCTTTTCAGCACGACCAAGTCACCTTCCGCTGGAAAGACTATGCCCACGGAAATAAGAAGAGGAAGATGACCCTGTCCGCGGAAGAGTTCCTGCGACGTTTCCTGCTGCATGTTCTACCCCGTGGCTTTGTCCGCATCCGTTTTTTCGGCTTCCTGGCCAATCGCAGTCGCGCCACCCTTCTGCCACGCTGTCAACGTTTGTTGTTGGACAACCCAAGGCCTCCTGCTTCCGCTGTCATCGCGCCCTCTCCCGCCCACCCCGCTTGCTTCCGTTGTCCCAAATGTGCCACCCCCATGCTCCTGGTGGAAAAACTGACCGCATGGGCTATGTCGCAACTCACTCTAGCGAGGCCAGCCCTTGACTCTTCCTAACCCGCAACTTATTTCGTTCTCCAGCACGCGAGCTTCCGCTCCGACAGGTGTGGTGTCTCCACTTACTCCCGCCAACTCGAATCCAGCACTTTCCTTGATACAAAACTCTCACCTTATCGCCCCTCACCCACTGTGGACACTCTGCTCTTCCTTATTCACCCCTGCGATCCACCTATCACGCAGACGAACAAACTTCGAAACGCCCAAGCAAAACCCATAGTCCCCCGCGTCCGCCGCCCCAGCGGCTTCCTCCAAATCACCGTATCGCAAGTGCCACGGCGCCAACATATTCGGCTCTGCCCGCAGGTTCGCGGCCGAGGCACTTGTCGATACGGTCCTAAGATTTTTCGCCAACTGACTTTTAGGCACGCAGTCAACTTTCTGAGGTGACGTAACGTTGATTGTGTAAAAAGCGAGTCCTTCAAGACATTCGCCATGTTGCGAGAGGCTACTTAGCCTCCCGCTGCTGTCAATGTCCTGGACGTTTCTTCTGAAAGTATGGCCGCTTTTCAGGTGTTCATGTATGGCCGCTTTTGGGTGTTCACTGAGGCAGCGAGTTCTTGGCGCTCGATGACATTCCGGTATTCCTGCGCAGCCATGACTCCGGCATGCGCAAGATTTGTCCACCCGCCGAAGGCGATCAGGCTGCGGTTCGCCGCTGGGTCACGCACCGCCAGCAGTAAGAAAATTCCGAGTGTGACATAGATGCTCATTATCATTGGCACCGCAGGCTCTCGCGAGGCGTATGGGGTCAAATAGAAAGTTAGTCTTCAAACCCAGCAGCAAAAAATCGCGCTCCTGATAAGCGGTGTTGAGCCACCGAAAAGCCTGATCTTTGTCTCCCAACTGGGCATACATTCCAGCAACATCGTATGGCAGACGAGTAACCAGTCTTGCGTTGCACTTCGCGGGCTTCAATGCCTTTGGCGAGAGCACCTTTCCAGCCCGCTAAACGAAATCCTTGGGCACCTTTCTCTGTTCTCAGGCAGTGATTCCCACCATGGCAAAGCAAGGAAAAGGAAAAATCGTCAACATCGGCTCCATTGCATCTATAAGAATGACCTTTTTTGGAAGTGTTGAATACACAGCATCGAAGCATGCAGTGGCGGGATTGACACAGCATCTGCCTTGGGAGTTGGCGGACTCCCACATTAACGTGAATTGCGTCTGTCCCGGCGGTGTCCTCACTCCGCTGATGGAATCCAGCACCACGCCGGAACTCAGGGACCCGCTTACCAAGAGTTAGTGCCATTGGGACGCATGTGCTCCCCCGACGATATCGCGCAGGCGGTGATCTTTCTGGCGAGTGAAGGTTCCGACATGATTACCGGTCAAGTGCTAAGATCAGGCATTCCACATAGACCAGTTGATGACGTTTGTAGGCCAGAAGTAATCGGACGCGTGGAGATAGGTCGCGATGACTGAAATTGCCACAAAGACTATCTAGATCACTGGTGGTGCCAACGGCATGGGACTGCTCGCGGGCAAGATGCTGGCCAGCCGGGGCGCCAATATTGTAATTCTCGACCTCAACCCGAACGATGCCGCACTGCACGAGATTGAGTCGTTGCGGCGCTCGCCGGACCAGCGCGTGGAACGCTACAAGATCAACATCGCCGATCGCGAAACAGTGATCGCCACCATCGGAACCGCAATTACCGAAGCTGGCACACCGGACGTTCTCATTAACATGGCCGGCATCGGGGGCGCGGCAGAACTCGTTGATATGAAGTTCCAAACTTTCGATCGAGTCATTCAGATCAACCTCTACGGCACGCGGCACGTTGTCGAAGCGGTGTTGCCCTCCATGCTCGCACGTGGTAACGGCAAGATCGTCCTGGTTGGCTCGATGGGTGGGATCATCCCAGTTTACGGGTACACCGCCTACGGCACCTCCAAGTTTGCCGTCGTCGGGTTCGCTCAGTGCCTGCGATACGAACTGAAGCCGCGTGGAATCAGCGTCGCCTGTTTTTGTCCCGGCGAAGTCACAACTCCGGGTCTGGCGGCAGAACGCAAAAATCTGCACCCCGCCAGCGCCGCGCTCAAGAACATCGGTGGTACCATGCCCGTCGAAGCCGCGGTACGCGGTTTGGTGGAAGGCATCGAGCACGACGAAGCAATGATTATTCCTGGCTGGAAGGTGAAGTTTACCTACTGGATGCATCGCATTACGCCCGACCGAATGTGGAACGCAATTACGGACAGCATCGTGGCGAAAGCTCTGCGCGAGAAACGAGTCGTCGATTCGCCCAAAGCTGTCGGAGGAACACTGTGAAGATTCGCCCTCGCCTACAATTGCTTATCGCAGCAATTTTCCTGGCATCTCCGTTCGGCGCTCGCGCCCAAAGTTCGAACGACTGGATCACGGTCAACAAGGACTATTCCAGTCAGCGCTACGTTGATCTCGATCAGATCAACACCTCGAATGTGTCCGAGCTCAAGCCAGTCTGTGAAGCGCGGCTCAATGAGCCAAGCTGGTTCAGCAGCGGCGTGCTGATGGTGGGGCGCACGCTCTACGTCTCGACATTGCGCGCGACTTACGCGGTTGACGCTGCGACCTGCGAATTGCGATGGCGCGATGTGATCAAGCTGGGGCCGACGGCAAACATCTCCAGCCGCGGTCCAGGTTACCTCGACGGAACGATCTTCCGTGGAACCGCTGATGGGCGCGTGATCGCGCTCGACGCCAAGACCGGTAAGGTACTGTGGGATGTGAAGCACGCCGATCCTGCGCAAAACGAGTCGTTTGTAGCCGCTCCCGTCGCCTGGAAGGGTAAGGTGTTCATTGGGATTGCGATCAGCGATACAGGAATTCGCGGACGTCTCATAGCACTCGATGCCAAGACCGGCCAGGAACTCTGGCGCTTCTATACCGTTCCGCCATTTGGCAAAGGTCAACCGAAAGGCGGCGGATTCTGGACAACATTTTCACTCGATCCGGCGACCGGCGAAGTATTGGGTCCTGCGGCAAACCCCGCACCCGACTTTGAACCTTGGGAGCGGCCAGGCGCCAACATCTACACAAACTCGGTCATCGCTCTGAACGCCGATACGGGACATCTGAATTGGTACTACCAGCACACGCCGGCTGACGACCATGACTGGGATCTCGGCTCCGCACCCACCATCTACCGTACGCGAAGCGGAAAAGACATGGTGGCCGTGGCCGGCAAAGATGGATGGGTGGTCGGACTTGACCGGGCAACCAGAGCGCAGATGTTTAAGACGCCGGGGACCACAATTACGAACCATGGTCCGCTGCCGGACCAATTGACTCTAGTATGCCCCGGTCTTGGTGGCGGGTCGCAATTCAATGGCGCGGCCTACGACCCGGGGACCGGCGCGCTGTACGTCGGCGAGGTTGACTGGTGCTCTTACTTTGTAAAGCCGGAGGCGCAGGCAAAATTGCAGAAGGAAGGCGAGGAAGAAAGCAGCGACTTGTCGACCGCCCCCACAGAGCCTCAATCTAATGCTATTCACAAACACCCAGACGCGGTGTTCACAGATTATGCGACGCAGCCCCATGGCATGATCACTGCCATTGACGGCGAGACCGGACGCATTCTTTGGAAGTATCCGACCGATGCGCAGATGCTGGCAGGCCTGGTCCCCACCAAGGGAGGACTCGTATTTGCCGGCGACGTTCGCGGTAACCTCTTTGCGTTCGACGCGAAAAGTGGAGCGGTGCTGAAGCACATCGACGTCGACGGCGCGCTGAACAGCGGTCTGATTAGCTATGCGGTCGACGGAAAACAATATGTCGCTGCCTCTGTCGGAGGTGTCACGTTAAACCCTCGTGGCGTGAGCGGCCCGCTTGCACTTAAAATCTACGGACAGCAAGCCTGGGACGCGCCAAAGATCACGACATTCGATCGCCAGGTCACGCAGACAACGGGCGCCTCCGCGAATGCTGAGTTGTATTCCCGGATGTGCGCGGCGTGTCATGGCAGCGACGGGAAAGGCCGGACCTATGCGTCCCTGACCCGCATGACCCAGTTGGGTGACCCGGAAGTGCTGAAAACTTTTCTTGCTAACGTGCCGCCGCCCATGCCGGTCCTGTATCCCGGATTGATGACCGACGACGAGGTTGGCATGATCGCGGAGTTCATGAAGGCGAAGGTCATCGATAAGGACGGTCTGACTTCAGCATACGTTGCGCCGAAATCTGGCGGCACGCCGGAATGGCAGGCAATCTATTCCGTCATGGTCTCTCCGCGATGCATCAACTGCCATAGCATGGCCGACTATCCGCGTCAGACCGATGACCGCTATCCGCACGTGTACCACGTCGAGCGTGGTGAAGATGACAAGGGCATTGAGATGAAGCGTTGCAACCAATGCCACGGGATGCGAAATGATCCGGTGACCGGCGCGCCTGGCCGGATGGATTGGCACATGGCGCCGGTCATAAAGAGCACCGAGTCGAGCCCCGGTGTCCCGAAGACTGGCCCTCGTCTCTGCGCCGATTTGAAGGACAAGAGCAGGAACGGAAATCGTGATCTCGCGCAGCTTATCGACTTTATCGAAACCGACCCGTTCATTCAGTGGGCGTGGGATCCAGGTGTTCGCGCCAACGGCAAGCCGCGGACTACGCCGCCCATGCCAACTCATGACCAGTTCTTGAGTACGGTGAAGAAGTGGGTCGCCGACGGCGCTCCCTGTCCAGCTCAGTGATACCGCTGTGTAACTGTTGAAAACTCAGTTAGGTCGTTTGGATGCATCCCAAAATCCCGAAAGAGGGATTCGCGGGAAAGGACGTCGCGCTCTCGCGTGTGAAAGCGTTAACTGACTGTATTCACGAAGTGCGGCGGCACGCAATGAATCGAGCAACGTCAGCCGGGTCAAATTTCAGTCTTGAGCCGACTCGGACGACTGTGCCTCTCGAAAATCTCAAATGGCCATCTGAAGCACGCTGCCCATCATCAAGAGTCCAAATGTCGCTGTTCCTTTGGGAGGAGCCTGGGTTTGTCAGTGCGAACCAGAGAAGCCGCAAGCGAAGGATGACGGCAGTCTTAGCCCAGAACTACCAT
>DATDGS010000016.1:0-159507 GCA_036521955.1 Terriglobales bacterium | reverse complement strand
AGCGGTCAGTCATAAGCACCTGGACTACTATCTGGACGAGTTCACATTCCGCTTCAACCGGAGACGATCCAAGAGTCGAGGTAAGCTCTTTTTTCGTCTGGCGCAGCAAGCTGTGACCGTCGATCCTGTCACTTATTACGGTATCGTCCACCGAGGGACGCCCAAAGAACAAGCCGTAGGGGTTACCTGAGTTAAGGACATACCCATCTATACGCAATATGCGTAACTCGTCTGTGCTGACCGCATTGTTTCCACAGGTACGTCAACGTGTGCTCGCGGCTACGCTCGGCCAGCCAGATAAGTTTCCACGGCGCACTATTACGCCAACCGTGGACTGTCTGGCCTGCAGCTAGAGTCTCTAAACAGTGGCTTGGCCGCGCATTGATCATGCACACGGAACACAGTAGCCGGATGTGTCATAGCGACTGCAGGTCCGCCACAGCCGCGAAGACAGAAGTCCGGCAAGCTGCAAGGCGGGAAAATCCTCCCTTACGCGGAAGCTTTTGGCAGGAAGTGGCGACAGGGTCCTCAGTTCTCAATTCGAGGGTGCCGATGCGGTCTGAGCCGGTTTTTGTAGGTTTTTCATCATCTCCTGGAAGATCGGTGTTGACCAGTTCTTTTTGTACACTCGCCCCAACATGCCCTTTTCGGTCGAGATGCGAACCCGCGTCTGGTCGCCCTTTGCATCGAGTTCTGTCGTCACCTTCTCGCCACCGACGACGGCCCGCTCAGTACCCTTGCCGTAGCTTCTTTCCCGCTTGCACTCCACCTGCTTGGCGGTGGCCTTCTTCACGTCACAGCCCACGCTTTCCATGGCCGGCTTCAAAGCCGCAACGATTGCGGCCATCTTGAAGCGGATGATTTCGTCCATGTCCTTGCTTTCTGCGGTGGGATTGAAGGACTTGGACTTCTCGGCGTCGATGTGTTTGCCGGTCCTGGCTTCCAGGGTGGAAATCACATCCTCATACTCGGTCTTATCCAAGTGCAGAGTCACAACTCATCGTCAAGCGACCCTGGTCGTGCTCGATCCTGATCGGGTATTCGGCGCTTCCACCGAGGTGGCGCGGCCTGAGGTTCAGCTCCACGGTCTGGGGGTTGCCCAGGAGAGGATTCGTCTTCTGTTTCCCCGCAGCGATTTAAACAAAATATTGTATGTCTACAACGAAGGCCAGGAAGCCACCATCGACCACGGCAGAATTCGATTCACGGTGGCGGAACGCTTGCTCCCCACGACCGGTTTGTCCATCTTGTATGAATTCGACAGGAATTTTCATTTGCTTTCGGTTCAGGCAGCCGACGATTTCTTGGCTGCTCATAAAGAGTTCTATCTGGAACGCAAAGTCGACCATCCCTTCACCGCGAAAGAAGAGGCTGAATTCCAAAAAGTCCGATGCCTCGCCGGCTGCCAGACGGAGTTCGTCCCAACTGAGATACATTGACACGGGAAGATTCCGAACGTGCTAGTCTCAGTTGACATGTGCATGACATGAAAGTACGCTTGCAGCATGGCCAAGATGATTCAGCTTCGTAACGTACCCGATGCCCTGCACCGCGGCCTGAAAGCTCGCGCTGCCATGGCAGGTATGTCGCTCTCGGATTATCTGTTGGCTGAGATCAAGGAAATCGCAGAGAGGCCAACGCTCGCGGAATTGCGGGAGCGCTTGCACAAACGTAAGCCGGTTTTGGCGGAGATCGATACCGCTCACTTAGTTCGAGAAGAGCGCGAGGCGCGATGATCGTCCTGGATGCGTCTGCCGCAGTTGACTGGCTTCTTCAGACATCTGCCGGGCAGCGCATCGAGAAGCGAATTTATTCGCGTAACGAAACCCTACACGCGCCCCACCTCCTAGATCTTGAGGTCACGCAGGTATTGCGGCGCCTAGCATTACAAGCAGTGGTCTCTGTACATCGTGCTGACGAGGCGGTCCGCGATCTGCTGGATCTCCGTATTACTCGATATCCTCATCTCGTGCTCCTGCCCCGGATCTGGCAACTCCGTCACAATTTTTCTGCCTATGATGCTGCCTACATCGTGCTTGCCGAGAAACTCGGAGCTGCGTTAGTTACAAGGGATGCTCGACTCGCTTCTGCTTCGGGCCATGCGGCACCCGTCGAGCTCTTTTAATTCAACGGACCGCTGAATGCACTCCTGCGTTTCTGGGGTGATGGCCGGAGAGTACTCGGTGCAACCTTAGCCCTCCAGCGGACGAATTCCGAAACGGTTTTCGAATGCGACGGAGATCCTCTCGGGAAGTTTCTCCGCGTCTGCCATCACGTACTGCAAGCTACCAAAATCCTCCGGCGAACAGCGTCGCATGTACGTCTGAAGGAATGTTGGTGTCGCCAGCAAGCGGCGGTTTAATCGCGGGAACTGCCAGAATTGCGAGAAGAATCGTGCAAGCGTAATGAAGATTTGGAACGATCAGACTACTGCACCAAATCGCAACCAGTTCGCAAATGCCTGTGCCAGGTTGCCCCACATTGCCGGTCAGCGACAAGTTACCCGGCGGAGATCGAGAAGGAATTACTCGACCCGCAACGCCTATGGCAAAGCCCTGAAACTCGCACTCCAAGAGAGGTCGTAGTTGCGGCAGCACGACTCTATTAATCAGGAGTGTAGCCGAGATAATCTCCGTGGCCCTCGAACACTGCAGCCAATTTTGTTATGCGGAAGAGCTCCTGCAAGCGTTGGTTCATATTAATGAGTTTCAGTCCGCAATGTTGCCTCTTAGCGGACAAGTACACGCCGATGATCGCGCCCAGACCAGAACTGTCCATGTAGCTGACATCGGTCAGGTCCAGTACGACACATTTAGTCTCGGGGATCAGACTGCGGACGGTGGTTTGCAGCAAGGCAGAGGTGCTCGATGTGATCCTGCCGGTGCAGCGGATGACGATTTCTTCTGGAGTTCTTACCGTCTCCAGATTCAATTCTGGTGGTGGGATCGGGTTCGCGGCCATGACAGCTCTTCCTCCATATAGGTTGTGGTCTGCGGGTAACGGGCTGCGCCCTTTGGAATTGGAATCGAAACCCCGCCGGTTCAGTCGAACCTCAATCAGCAGTGCCGAGATGGGGCCGGACTGAACGCAACCACAATACTCCCGGCAACGGCAAAGTCAAGCCAAACGCGGTCGGCCCAGTCGGCCTAGCCCCGACAGCGGTCCCTGCGGCCGTTTTTGCGGGCGAATCGGGAGTCCCGCCGAGAAATTCCTGGTGTCCCTCGAAGAGCTTCGTGGGTCACGCGGAACCGCCCGCGGGCTTCAAAGTAACCCTTACGGCCCGAATCATTAGCTGGAATTATCCTCACAGGTGAGAGAGAATATCGGGTCTGGGTTTGCCGGAGAAGAAAGCTACTTAGAGCAACCGATACCGACGACGGGTAGACCAACATGGATTTGCTGCGGCGCTCCGATACCTTTGGGCAGTCTTTGGCTTAACTAGAACTGGTCTTATAAAATGATTCCCAGGCGTGACGTCCGGGCCCTCAAGGGCTAAGAGGCTGCGGAAAAACGAGTCGCGGGCGCAAGAAGCTCACCCTCGGGCGCCAAAGCGGGACACATTTTCAACGACTGGACGGCACGAGTAAACTCGCGCCCTTCCCGCTGGTTGAGAAGTTAGAGTCTTTCCGCAAGGGGCTGAAGCCCGCATTTTTTTGGGGCGCTGAACGGCGCGGCTTAAAGCCGTGCCCTTCGCAGAATCGTTTATGAGACCAGTCCTAGACTGGGCTCAACTCGCGGGCGACGCTTTCTGCATGCGTCAACCATGTTCAGCGAGGGTGTTGTAATCCGCAGTTTGTTGTGGGGGAGACACTTATTATGGCCAGCACGACGATGGACGTTGAGACAGCCACGCACAACCACAATCATCCCAAGCTAGAGCGCTGGGTTGAAGATGTAGCCCAGATGTGCAAACCGGATCGCGTTCACTGGTGCGATGGCTCGCCGGAGGAGTATCAGGCGATGATGCGGCTGCTGGTTCTCACCGGGACCGCGATCCCGCTGGATTCGGCGAAGCGGCCGAACAGCGTGCTCGTCCGGTCGGACCCTGCGGATGTAGCCCGGGTCGAGGATCAGACTTTTATCTGCTCACGAACCCAGGAAGAGGCTGGCCCGACCAACAACTGGGAAGATCCGGCGAAGATGAAGCAGAAGCTGGCGGGATTGTTCGCGGGCTCGATGGTGGGCCGCACCATGTATGTGGTTCCCTACAGCTTGGGGCCGCTGAACTCGCCGATGGCAAGAATCGGGGTGGAGATCACCGACTCGGCATACGTCGTGGTCAGCATGCACACGATGTCGCGCGTGGGAAGCCGCGTGCTGGAGGCTCTCGGCGAGGATGGGGATTTTGTGCGCGGACTGCACTCCTTGGGTGCTCCGCTCGGTCCCAATCAGCCGGACGCGACCTGGCGCTGCAACGCAGAGAACAAGTACATCTGCCATTTTCCGGAGACGCGTGAGATCTGGTCGTATGGTTCTGGTTATGGTGGCAACGCGTTGCTGGCGAAGAAATGTCACGCGCTGCGTATCGCCTCGGTGCAAGCACGCGACGAAGGTTGGCTGGCCGAGCACATGCTGATTCTGAAGCTCATCAGCCCGGCGGGACAAGTGAAGTACCTCACCGGCGCCTTTCCTTCGGCTTGCGGCAAGACCAACTTGTCGATGCTGATCCCATCCATTCCTGGTTGGAAGGTGCAGACCATCGGGGATGACATTGCATGGATGAAATTCGGCAGCGACGGACGGCTGTACGCCATCAATCCGGAGAACGGCTTCTTCGGTGTGGCCCCGGGCACGAGCATGAAGTCGAACGCCAACGCCATGCTCAGCGTAACCAGGAACTCCATCTTCACCAATTGTGCGATGACCCTCGACGGCGATGTGTGGTGGGAGGGGATGACCGATCAGAAGCCGTCCGAATTAGTGGACTGGCTGCGACGGTCGTGGACTCCGGACTCGGGTCGGAACGCGGCGCACCCGAACGCGCGGTTTACGGCTCCCGCGAAGCAGTGCCCAGTCATCGCCCCCGAGTGGGAAGACCCGAAGGGCGTGCCGATCGACGCCATCCTATTCGGTGGACGGCGCGCGGGAATTGTTCCGCTGGTTACCGAAGCGTTCAACTGGCAGCATGGTACTTTCCTGGGCGCAACGGTCAGCAGCGAGACGACCGCCGCGATCACCGGCAAAGTTGGCCGACTGCGCCGCGATCCCATGGCGATGCTTCCATTCTGCGGCTATCACATGGGCGACTATTTAGAGCACTGGCTCAGGATGGGAACGCTCGCAAGCGCATCGAGGCTGCCAAAGATTTTCTACGTCAACTGGTTTCGCCAGGACGAGAACCACAAGTTCCTGTGGCCGGGCTACGGTGAAAACAGTCGCGTGTTGAAATGGATATTTGAACGGTGCGACGGTAAGGTGCATGCGAAAGACACTCCGATCGGACGCATTCCTGAGGCGGCCGATCTCGATACGACCGGGCTCGACATAAAAGGCGCTCATGTGGACGAACTGCTCAGCGTCGATATCGAGGGGTGGTTGGCGGAGGCGCCGCTGATCAAAGAGCACTTCGCCCAGTTCGGCAGCCATCTTCCACAGGGGTTGAACCTGGAAGTGAAGGCTCTTGAAGAGCGTCTGCAGGCGGCTAAGGGATAGGCTGTCTTTACAGGTTGGCTGAAAGAGTAGAGTGGCAAGCCGCGACTGCCCGCAGCGGCTGAAGCCGTTGGTTTTGCCGAGTCTTATGGCACGACCAAAGAGACTGCGGAAAAGCGAGTCGAGGTCGCAAGAAGCAAACCTCAGCCGCTAAAGCGCGAACACGTTTTCGAGGACTTAAACGGACGAGTGGACTCGTGTCCTTCCCAACTCGCCGCAGCCGGTGTGTTCGTTGGCAAGGCAACGAACCGCGCCCAACGGTAGTGGGCTACTTTGAAACTCCTTTAGCTTGAACCGTTCCCTCTGGGAATCCTACGAACAGCGGAGGGCAGAAAGAGTAGCGTAAGGATCAACAGTTCTTTATGCCGGCCAGCGCCCTTATTGTGCTTGACGTTTCGGTACTATCCGGCCCATGGTGTTTCACGTTTCCAAACAGTGTACTCAGGCTCTATCAGGCATTTTACGGGTTTCGGTTCAATCCAAGACCATTTTTCATAGACTGATGGGCGGTGTTTGGATCGTTGTCGCTCTCTGGATGTTTTGGTCAATAATTCCAAAGTAGCCCACTACCCGCCCAACAATTTCTTCGATACTGTGGGACGTTTTTGATATAGTGTCCCACTGCCATGCCCCGTCCAGCCGCGAACGAAGTGAATGCTCCTGCCTCGGCTTTATCCGTATCTCTGACGCGAAATCAGATTCGCGGTTTCTGGGCATCCTGGGGTGGGTGGACGCTGGACGGCATGGATTCCTTTGTTTATGCGCTTGTTCTCGTGCCCTCCCTCCGCGAACTGCTTCCGCGCTCCGGCATTGCCGCCACCAAGGGCAACGTCGGCCTGTACGGGGGGTTGCTGTTCGCCCTGTTCTTGATTGGCTGGGGACTTGCGTTCCTTTGGGGGCCGATCGGAGACAAGTTCGGCCGCGTGCGCACGCTCATGCTAACCATTCTGTGGTATTCGACATTCACTTTTCTGAGCGCGTTTGTTACGGGGGTGTGGCAACTTGCTGTCCTTCGCCTGCTTGCCGGCGTGGGCATTGGCGGAGAATGGGCCATGGGTGGAACGTTCGTCGCGGAGGAGTGGCCGGAACATCGGCGCCGTCTCGGTGCGGGTTTGATGCATACCGGGTATTACGTCGGCATATTCCTCGCCGCACTGGCCAACTACGGTATTGGCAGCCGCTTTGGCTGGCGTGCGATGTTTATTGTCGGAGGGCTGCCCGCACTGCTCCTGGCTTGGATTCGGCACGGGGTTACGGAGCCCGTTGCCTGGAAAAGGAAAGAGAGTGTTGTCCGGTCGTGGGCGGTTTGGCGTCCCTTGTTGACGCTGTTTTCGGTGGTCTGGCGCCGCCGCACCATTCTGAATTCCTTGCTCATGCTGGTTTCCATCTGTGGACTGTGGGCTGGAACCGTGTATGTTCCCGCTGCGATTACCGTGGTCGCCGAAGCGGGGGGCCGCAGCGCTCCGCAAGCTGCGCAGTTGGCCTCCTGGGGCATCATGATGGTCTCCTTCGCCACGATTCTCGGTTGTCTGGCGATGCCCTGGCTCGCCGAACAGGTGGGACGACGCGGGGCGCTCGCTGTTTTCTTTGCTTTCATGATGGTCTTCATTGCACTCACGTTCGGCAAAGTCTTCTATCTTGGAGCGAGCGCGCTGCCATGGCTTTTCGTTTGTCTGTTCTTTCTGGGCTTCGGTGGCGCCAACTTCGCCGTCTATACGCTCTGGCTGCCCGAGCAATACCCCACGGAATGCCGCGCCAGCGCCTTCTCCTTTTCCACTTCATTTGCCCGATTTGGCGGCGCAGGAATCACCTTTCTCGTCGGAGCGGGAGTTCGGAATTTTGGATCGCTCGGAGTTCCCGTTGCAACGACTTCTATTGCCTTTGCTCTCGGACTGCTCTTGATTCCATTCGGCGTGGAAACACGCGGCAAGCCGCTTCCGGGCTAGGGGCTAGGGCTAGGGGCGGGAGGTGGGAGGAGAATAAGCACCCCGCAGAGCGCGACTATTGCGCGGCGCCAATCGTGATGAACGCACCCGAACAATCGGAATACACCCCCTCCAAGGTCTGAGCGAAGAATGATGCCGACTGCGTCCACCTCGGGATGCACTTCGGCTTGAAAAAAGGAGGGCTCCCTCCTCGCTGGAAAGGGAGCCCACAATCAGGCGATCAGAGGCAGAATCTGGCTACGCCACACCGCGCGCGTTTAATGGAGTAATCACGTCGACACTTGGTACGCCGCGGTTGGATTGCTCGACGGTGCGTGCGGCCATCGGCTTCAGCCAGAAGTATGCGAGGGCCGCGGCGACAAGGTCGCAGACAATCATCGCCCAGAAGACTTTGGTCCAGGATCCCGTCTTGGCAAACAGCCAAGCGGCACCCGGAGCAGCGAAGATGGAGGCTACTCCTTTGGCGGTATAGACGATGCCGTAGTTCGTGGTGGCCCATTTTCTTCCGAACACGTCACCGGTAATGGAGGGGAATAGTGAGAAAATCTCACCCCAAGCAAAGAAGCACAAACCGGACAACACGATGAACCAAAGCGGATGACTGATCAGTTGCAGCAGAGAAAACACCGCCAGCGCCTCGCAAATGAAGGCGATAGCCATGGTGTTCTCGCGTCCGATGTGATCCGATACCCAGCCCCAGAAAGGCCGTGTCAGCCCGTTCAGCACGCGATCCACCTCGAGCGCCAACACGAGCGCAGTCATGCCGAAGGCCACGACGATCTTATCCACTTTGTAAGAAACCGCCATGGGGCCCAGTTGGGCCGTTACCACCAAGCCGCCGAAGGCCACCAGAGTCATCATTCCGTAGATCACCCAGAATGAGCCGGTGCGTAACATCTGCGGTGGACTCATGTCGACGCTAGAACTGTTTATCCGGAGCTTAATCTCCGCTTCTTTCTTGTCCCAGCCAGCTGGCACCCAGCCGAGTGGAGGCTTGGCCAAGAAAAGCGCGCTCGCCAGCACCACGACTCCCTGGATAATTCCCCAGACGACGAACGTATGTTGGTAGCCGGACGCTTTGATCATCGAGGCAATAGGCGCCACCGTGACCGCGGTTCCGATTCCGTAGGCTCCCGCACAAAGGCCTACGCATAGCCCACGGTGGTCGGGAAACCATTTCAAGGCGTTGCCAATGACACCGCCATAGACGATGCCCGCGCCGATGCCGCCAAGCCCGTACCAAAAGTAGAGGCTGTGCAATGTTTCGGCACCGCCCGCCCCGATCCAACCAAGACCGACCATGATCGCACCGACGCCTAGCATGAATCGTGGACCAATGCGATCGACCAAATATCCCTCGAAGGGGACGAGCCAGGTTTCAAGAGCTATGAACAAGGCGAAGGTCCACTGGATAGCGGTTAAGGTGACATGCATGTGGGCCTGCAGTGGTTTGGCGAAAAGGGTCCAGGCGTACTGAAGGTTCGCGATGGCCATCATCGCGATAATCCCAGCAACTAACTGGATCCAACGATTGGGAATGCGTGAAGGGTGAATCAGGGACGCTGGAGATGCAGCCATAGGTATACCTCCTTGACGGCGCGCTATAGTTTCAACAGCAACACTGCCAAAACCGCCAGTCCCCAATTTTGCCTGCGACCTTGTTCCGCAGAATTGTGGGAGTACTAACGTTCCCGCCAACATGCTCTAACTCGATGGCGCGGCGTCGGCCTCCACCTCTGTCCGGAATGGGATCACACCGGGAACTAGCCACTTTTCCCACATCTCATCGACCTTACTCTGGAAGTAATCGATATCATCGTTGGTAAAGTGCGCGAATCTGCCCTGCTTTAGTAAGTAATCTCGTACCGGCTGCCGCGGGATTTTCTTGGCGGCGATTTGTTGCGTCCTGCCGGTCAGCTTCAACACACCGTCTTCTACTTCATAGAGCGGCCAAATCCCGGTATTCACCGCCAGCTCACCCATCTCGTGCGAGAGGTAGGGATCGTAATCCCAGCCCTTGGGGCAGGGGTCGAGAGAGTGAATGAAGGTGGGACCGCCGATCGCCAGCGCTTTGCGCATGGAGTTCATTCCCGCCAGCCCGTAGGACATGCATATGGTGGCAACGTATCGGCAGCTGGGATGACCGGCCGCCATCATGCCCGCCATGTTCTTCTTCCAGCGGCGGTGCATAATTCTTTTCACTCGGCCGGGCGAACTGAACGTGGTGTTGGCGCCCCACGGTGTACTGCCCGATAGCTGAATATCCGTGTTGGCGTAGGATTCGTTGTCATACATCAGAATGAGGCAGTTGTAATCGGGATGAGTGAGGGTCGCCGAGATCGCCCCCACACCCATGTCTGCCCCGCCGCCATCGCCGCAGAAGGCTATCACGTTGATAGGTTCCTTCTTCATTTTCCCCTTGCGCATCAGCGCTTTTAGAGCCGCAGCGGCGCCCAGCGCTGCCGATCCGCTGCTGCCCAGCTGGGTGTGCATCCAGGGAAGCACCCACGAAGTGCTGTAATACGTGGTGTTCGCCACATACATGCATCCGGTGCTGCCCAGCACGATGGTTCTGGGGCCGGCCGCCTTGGCCATCATCTTCATCACCAGCGCCGACTCACAGCCCTGGCAGGTGCGGTGGCCGGAGGTAAAGAACTCCTCCAGCGGGAGCTTCTT
The DNA here is from genome assembly GCA_036521955.1 of Terriglobales bacterium. Classification (GTDB taxonomy): domain Bacteria; phylum Acidobacteriota; class Terriglobia; order Terriglobales; family Acidobacteriaceae; genus Acidiflorens. The sequence goes on along the minus strand of DATDGS010000016.1, from coordinate 149,236 downwards.
AACGGATTTGAAGGCATCTAATTTCTGGGTCGGATCAATCTGTACGTAGGTAGCCATAACTCTTCATCCTCTCTGATGTCTAGAACCCATCCGCAAAAACGGATTACTCTCGCAATCCGATCCATTGGGTTAAAGGCTGCGCTTTGCCATCCGCAGCATTGTAGACGGACTCGGCCATTCTCTCTACATCCGGCACGGTGACTTCGCGCCCACCGAGACCGCAAATAAAGTCTACTACCGGCGGTTTCTTGCCGGGTCCGGGATACAGGGCGTGGCGAACTTCGCCGGCCAGCACGCCACCGAGATAGGGCGAGCCGAAAGAGTAGTCACGATCGACGACCCCGATCGCCGCAAAGCGTTGCAGCGACTTCGCCAATTCTTCCGCGGCAAACGGCCGGAACCAGCGCATGCGCACAAAGCCGACTCGCTTTCCTGCCTTGCGCATCTGCCGGATTGCTACCTTCACGGAGATGGAGAGCGTTCCCATTCCCATGAGAACCACATCCGCATCATCGGTCATGTACTCTTCGAAAAACGGATTGCCATAGGAGCGTCCAAAAATGCGCTCGAAATCCGCGTATGCTTCCTTGATCACGCCCTGAGCCCGCTCCATGGCCGCGTAGTTCTGGCGGCGGATTTCCATGACCCAGTCTTCATTGCCCTGGGGCGCCACCGTGATGGGATTATCGGGATGAAGCAGCAGGTCTCCGCGGTTGTAAGGCGGCAGGAATTCGATCACCTTCTCTTGCGATGGGATTTTGACCAGCGCCTGCGAGTGAGTCAGGAACGCACCATCGCAACTGATGGCGCAAGGCAGGAAAATACGCCGATCCTCCGCCACTCGATAGGCGATCAGGGCTGTGTCCAACGCCTCTTGCGCGTTGTCCACCCAAACTAATTGCCAGCCCAGATCGCGCACGGTAAGCGCGTCGTTGTGCTCCACGCCGAAGGCGCCCGGATCATCCAAGGCCCGGTTCCCCACCATGGCGATCATCGGAATGCGCAGAGCGGGAGTTACCGTCAGGGCTTCCATGGCATACATCCAGCCAACACCGCTGGAGCCGCAAAACACGCGTGCTCCGCAGGCGGAAGCGTGTTTCACGATTTCAAACTGCGAGTGCTCGCCTTCCGCGACAATATACTCGCAATCCATTTCGCCGTTGGCCACCAGCTTGCAAACGTATTGCATGACGGTGTCGTAGGGACGGATTGGGTACGCCGTGATCACATCAACATCCGCCAGCTTGCAAGCGACTGCGATGGCTTCGGAGCCGGTGATGAGGGCTGTTTCCTCGATTTTGTGCTGTTCCTCGATTACTGTGGCCACTGCCATGACGGACTCTCCTCGTAAGGGAACGTGGTAAACGAATGTTTATCGTTCGCGAGCGATCTCGAGCATCTCCGGAATCTGCTCCTCATACTGCCCGCGATAGCGGAACCCGTGGGACCGTTCCGGATGCGATTTAATCTTCTCTTCCAGCCAGACTTTATAACCGTCTTTGTCCTTGCGCCAGTCTTCCCACTGACTGCTGTTGTCTTTAAATTCCGTCTCATTGACCATGGTGACGCATTCCTTGACGGGGCAGACCGCCTCGCAGACGCCGCAGCCGCAGCAGGCTTGCATATTCGCGTCGTACAAACCTTCCGGAGTCACATCGAAACATGAGTCCGGGCACTGCAGCCAGCACAGCGTGCATTTGATGCAGGTATCGAAATTCACCACCGGCCTCATGGTTCTCGTGCTGAATTTCTTAAAGGTGGGATTGCGATCGGGCTGAAATCCACCGTGGGCCTGGTTGACAGGATCTTCCATGTTCTGTCCAAAAGGAATGCTCGGAATGGCGATGCCTTCGCCCATTTCATGCCACTTGGGCAGGTCAAACTTGTAGGGCGTTTCAGGATTGCCCTCATGCGGGTTCACCGTGGTGCTGGTGGTGCGCTCGTAGGACTTGGCCGCGGAGGTGGCCTTGAGCTCATCGTTCCACTCGGAGACAATCGCTTTTTGAACGGACTGAAGGCTGAACAGATCAGGCAGGATCTTGGCAATCGCACCTAGAATGCGTACGTCGGTGTGATCGTCCTTGTACACCCAGAGGCCTGAAAAGCTGACCGTACCCTTAAGGATCGACAATTGGTAAGGGCTTTCCTTGCGGTGGGCCATGGCGATGATCGCTTCGGGGCCTTCGCGAGAGGTCACGATCAGAGTGCCTCCGGGTTTCAGCAGGCGATTGACGGGTTGGAGACCGTACCATGCCCACGACTCCACGCCCTTGCACAGCGTGTCATCGACGCAGATGGTGATATCGACTTCCTTGGGCTCGTACTTCGCCATTCCTTCCTCTAGGGTCTGCTCGTCGGCAGCCACGATGGCAAAGTTCTTCGCGGGAATGCCATTGCGCTCGGGACTGTCACCGTAACGGCCAAAAGAAATGCCCATCTTGCCTTCGTGATGGGCGGCGAGCACGATCGCTCGACTGATCCTGGTGGCCAGAGTTTTTTGAAAAATTCCACGATAGATGATCTCAATTGCGAATAGCCGGCCCATGCGAAAAACCTCCGTTGGTCAAAACTTGTTGAGTACGATCTCTTCTACATCTTCAATGTGCCGGCGCATAGCAGCCTTTGCCGCTTCGGCGTCGCGGCGCTTGATGGCAGCCAGGATTCGCCGGTGGCCGGCGAGCGACTTTTGCGGGCGCCCTTCCAACTGCAAAGAGCGTTCCCGCGTGTCGCGCAGCAGGTCCATAAGAATGTCGAGCACTTTCAGCACGACACTGTTATCGGAAGCCAGAGCAATGCTGTAGTGAAATTCCGCGTCCTCAGCGACCGCGGCGTCTCCTTGAGCCTGCTTTTCCTCTTGCCGCCGCAGAATCTCTTCCATCTCGGAAAGTTCTTCGGGAGAAGCGTGGGTGGCGGCGCGCGCGGCCAGCGGAGGTTCGAGCATCTTGCGAAAATCTAGAAGCTCGCTCACCAGTTCCCGCCGGTGTTTCAACGCGTTGGCAAAGGGATTGACCAATGACTCGGAGGAGGTCGCGCGAACGATCGTGCCGGCGCCCTGCCGCGGCTCAACCAAGCCCATCAACTCCAGGCCGCGAATCGCATCCCGAATGGAACTGCGGCTTACTCTCAGCAGTTCCGCCAGTTCACGTTCCGAGGGCAGTTTGTCACCGGGTTTCAGTTTCTTCAGAATCAGGCGTTCGATCTGCTTGGCAACCTCTTCGTAGACCTTGTTCCTTCGGATCACCTCGAAATCGGTCTTGATGGCGGTGGCCAACCTGGGCTCCAAGTGGTCCGATAAGTGGACCATACGACGAGCGGAGTATACTCCCTTGTCAAGCTCCCAGCAAATATTTTTGCGCGGCGGATGAAAAAAAGCGACGGAACTTGCCGGAGGTCAGACCGAGCCCGGCTGGAACCCACTGAAAATAGTCACGGGGCGGGGTGGTCGAGTCTGTGTCGCAACTCGGTGCCGTCCCTGACGGGATTCAGGTTTGTTCCACTTTGTTTTCGCGGCACTCACGTGCCGGGTGTTCCTGTATTGCCGCTTCGCGACTGGAGCGACCGCAGTGAGAATCACGCGGTCGTGGCAAGGGAGCGTCTCTCGCTCGCTGCTCACATCGGCTGCTGCTGACGGGCGCGTTCGTATGTATTGAGCACCTGGGACAATAGCTTGGTGCAGTTGTACACCGTGCGGGTGCAGGTCATGGGAAGCCCGACCCGTTGTCCGAGCTCCACGACCGCGCCCACCAGCGCTTCCAGTTCCAGGGCGCGGCCCGCTTCTAGATCTTGCAGCATGGAAGTCTTGTGCTCGCCAACTTTTTCCGCACCGGCCATTCGCTGCTCGATGGAGACGGGCAACTCCATGCCCAACTTGCGGGAGACCGCTTCCACTTCCTGCATGATGTTGCGGACCACGGAAGAAACTCCCGGATCGCGCACCATCTGAACCAGCGTGGCGCGGGTCAGGGCGCTGACCGGGTTGAAGGAGGCATTGCCCAGAACCTTTACCCAAATCTCGTGCCGAATACGAGTAGTGACTGGGCAGCGCAAGCCGGAGGCGATCAGCGCCTCGGCAATTCGGCGGCAGCGATCGGAGCGCGAGCCGTCCGGCTCGCCGAGAGAAATGCGGTTGCCCTCGATGTGTTGAATCACGCCAGGCGAGGGAATCTCGGTCGAAAAGTAAACGATGGACCCAACCACCCGATGCGCTTCGATGGCCGAGGCAATCACGCCGGCGGGATCAACCCGCTCCAGTCGCAATCCTTCCCAATCACCGCCGAAACCCTGGAAGTACCACCAGGGAATTCCATTCTGCGTGCTGACAACTGTCGTCTCTGGCCCGAGCACCGGCCCTAACTGGGGCGCAAGTTGCGGCAGGCTGTGCGCCTTCACTCCAAGAAAGACGACGTCCACCGGTCCCACTTCATCGAGGGAACTGGCGATGGCGGGCATCGTCACGAAATCTCCAACGCTACTTTTTACCCGCACGCCATTCTCCTGCAGGGCGCGAAGATGCGGCCCGCGCGCGAAGAGCGTGACCTCGAACCCGGCCTGCGCCATGCGTGCGCCGATGTAGGCTCCGATTGCGCCCGCCCCCGCGATCAGGAATCTCATCGTTGGTCATCCAGGAGCGCGGCGGCGACAACGCGACGGCGAATTTTTCCAGTGGCGGTGGTGGGGATGCTTTGTACGAGATAAATCTTCTTAGGACATTTGTATTCCGCGAGCAACTCGCGGCAGTGCTTAACAAGTGCCGATTCCGTGGCGCCGTGGGGTTCGTGCAGGACCACGGCGGCAGCTACTTCTTCACCCAGCGTGGGATGCGCGCAGCCAAACGTGACCGCCGCGGCGACGGCGGGATGCCGCAGAAGAATCTCATCGACTTCGTGAGGCGCGATGTTCTCGCCTCCGCGGATGATGATGTCCTTGATCCGCCCCGTCAAATGCAAATAGCAGTCTTCATCAAGCAGTCCCTCGTCGCCGGTGCGAAACCATCCATGCACAAAAGCGCGAGCGTTGGCTTCGGGATTGTTTTCATATCCGCGAAACACGCTGGCTCCCTGAATGACGATTTCGCCCCGCTGGTTGGTGCCAAGGTGATTGCCGTCTTTGTCCATGATGCTGATGCGCAGCCCGGTGCCGACGCCGACCGAACCTGCCTTCCGATGTCGCGGGGGCAGAGGATTCGAGGTCATCTGGTGGGCGGCTTCGGTCATTCCGTAGGCTTCAACGAAAGGCACGCCAAACAGCCCCTCGATCTTGTGAATGAGCTCGGGCGAGAGGGGCGCGCTGCAGGAACGGATGAAGCGCAGAGAGGCAGCTTCTCCGGGTTTGTGGTGAGTCCGGGCCAGCAGAAGCTGATGCATCGTGGGCACTCCCGAATACCAAGTGACGCGATGTTCCCGCACCGTGCGCCAGAAAGAGAGCGCGTTGAATTTGGTGGGAACAACCACGGTGCCCCCGGAAAGCAACGTGGCCATGGTTGAGCCAATCAAACCATGAATGTGGAACAGCGGCATGACAGACAGCGAAACGTCTTCTTCAGAAAGGGCGTATGTGTTCGCGATATTTGCCGAGGATACGGCCAGATTAAAATGCCGAAGGGGAACACGCTTGGGCCGTCCCGTGCTTCCGCTGGTGTGCAGGATCAGGGCAATGTCGTCGGCCTTGGGTTCAGGGGCGGAAACTCCCGTGGGAGCACCTACCATATGAACATTGCCTTTCTCGCTCATTTCCACCGGGAAGACTGGAATCTTGCGGTCGAGGGCTGCGCTGCGCGCGAATTCCGCGCCCACGGGAGAACAAAGCAAAATGCGGGCATCGGTGTCACCGAGAAAAAAAAGAAACTCCTCATAAGGGTAAGCCGGATTTAAAGGGGCTGCGGTTCCGGCGATGGAGGCAGCCAGAAAACTCACAATTGCGGGCAACCCATTCGGCAATGCAATCGCCACGGCGTCGCCGCGGCGAATGCCGGCGGAAGCCAAAGCGTTCGCCATGGCGAGAACTTGTTGCCGGAGCGAATCGTAGGTGACCAGGATTCCAAGCTCGGGAACGATGACGGCCGTGTGACTGTCTGCAAAATGTAAAACGTCGAGAAGAGTGTCTACCGACTTCAGTGTCATTCGTGATCGCCTCTGCCCCGGTCCCCGGATGATTGAGCAACTAGGCTGCGTTCGCGAAACAAGTGACGAAGAGAGTGTCGCCGCACTCTCCAGCTCCATCGTTACGCGCGCCGGGAAATATCCGTGAATCTAGAGCGAGTAGCCCTCTGCGCTCAGGGCCTCTTTGAATTCCTTCAGAAAAAACTGCACGTTATTTTCTGTGGCCAACGGCCCCATCACGCCAATGCGGAAGACTTTGCCTGCGAGCGGCCCAAAACCGCCGGAGATTTCAATGCCCGGCCCGTCCAACAGACGTTTTCGCACTTTCGCCTCCTCAACCCCTTTTGGAACGCACACCGTGTTCAGAGTCGCAATGCGATGCTCTTCGGGAACGTGCAGGGGTAGACCCATCGCTTCTATGCCCTGGACAAAAGACTTGTGGCAACGGCGATGCCGCTCCCAGCGGTTCTCGATTCCTTCCTCGGCGATGACCAGGAGCGCCTCGCGTAAGGCGTAGAACATGGAAATCGGTGCCGTGTGATGATAGCGGTGCGATACCGTGGAGTAGTCGTGAATCAGCTTGAGGTCGAGATACCAACTGCGCGAAGGAGAAGGGCGAGCGCGCAGCCAGTCCATGGCCCTCGGAGACATGGCCATGGGAGATAACCCCGGCGGACAGCTCAGCCCTTTTTGCGTGCAACTGTAGGCAACGTCGATGCCGGTTCGGTCGAACTCCACCGGCACTCCGCCGAGCGAGGTGACGCAATCCGCGATCACCAGAGCGCCCACATCGTGAGCGGGGATACAGATCGCCGCGCTCGATTGCAACGCTCCGGTCGAGGTCTCGGCATGAACATAAGCCACAACCTTGGGCTTCTCGCGCCGAATGAACTCTCTCGCTTCATCCTCCGTGAAGGTCTCACCCCAAGGCTTTTCAAAGCGTACGACGTTTGCGCCGTGGCGCTTCGCCATCTCCGTAAGCCGATCGGAGAAATAACCATTGGCGAAAACCGAGAACTTGGTTCCGGGCTCCACGAAGTTGGCCACCGCAGCTTCCATGCCCGCACTGCCAGTGCCGGAAACGACCAGCGTGGCGCCGTCGTTAGTTCCGAAGACGGTTTTGAGCAATTGCTGTACGTCTCCCATTACCTGGATGAAGTAGGGATCGAGGTGCCCGACAATGGGCTTCGACAGCGTCTCGTAAACCCGCGGGTGAACCATGCTGGGTCCGGGCCCGAACAGATAGCGGCGAGGCGGTTCGAGGGCGGGGAAATGAAGTGCAGGATTTTCCTGTTCGATGGCGCTCATAATCCTCGTTTCTCTAGAGAGATAGTTAGATTTTACGGTACGGAGCGGACAATCTCCAGAACCCCCGGGAGAGTGAGCACCGATGGCCGCAGTTACCGGACACGGTCTAACGCCTCATTGACGGCGCCATCCTCTGGCCTGCACGTATGCGAGTCGAAATCAGATTGAAGTTGCTGCTTGGCCTTGTCCGCGTCAGTTACAAATTCCCGTTGCGCCCGGAATGCTAATTTGCACACATCGCAATACGCGGTGCTCGGAGTACTCCCGATGAATCTGGCGATGATGAGCTTCCGGTCCGGCATCGCGACATCATGGCAGGGCGTCGATGCGCAGTCAACTGCCTTCAGAGTTCGGGGGTGACGTAACGTAGATTGGGTAAAAGGCGAGAGGGTGAAAGTTGGCTTTGGCCTAGCAAGCTAAAGCCTTTCCGAAAGGAGACCTACACCCCATGGCGAAGATAATCCCGATCAGCGAGCATTTCCAACACGAGCGTGTCAATTCTTCTCGTCGTAGCCTCTACGACTCTCGTTCCTTTTTCGCCGGCCGGGATTTCGGCGCCTTGCACTCTACTGACGCTTGTTCCTCACCATACTTCCGTTATGCGCATGTTTGTTGGGCGAGTGATCCCCACGACTAGGTCCGGAAAAGTTTTTCTTGACAGACTGCATTTTGATGTGATAAACCGGCCCGTCGTTACTGGTCCGCTTTTCATACCGGACATGTACTCATCCGCAACTCTGTAGATCTTTCGGTTTGTGGCCCGCACGAACAAGGTAGCGCGGCGTGTCCGCATGCCTTGAGGACAGGCCCGTTTTGCAAATCACCCCGGGAGAAGAAAAACATGCGCTCGCTGATAACGTCTTTCGTCCTTCTGGTGGTTTTCATGGCGCCAGGTTCGCTCGCCCACGCTCAAGGCACGGAACCCGCGAACAAGACCGACGGGGTGAACTCCGGAAGCGCCACAAAGGAAGAGGTCAACCAGTTGCGCAGCGAAGTCGCCGCGCAACGCCAGATCATCGGGGAGCTTAAGGCTTTGGTCGAGAAGCTGGCGGAGGCGAAGGGCCTGGCAACGGAGAGTAGCTCGGTCCAGATTCGGCCCGCGGCCGCTGCTTCGACGGAAACCAATTCGCAGCTGGTTGATGCTCCCGGCGAGGGCTCAGTTCATCTGATGAATACGGTTCTCGTGCAGCCGACCCCTGTGGTCGAGGCGGCATTGGTCGATCAGGCTCAGTCCTCCACGCCCAAGAAGGATGCTCCGCTGGCGGCGGGATGGAACGGGGAACACTTTTTCATCAAAAGCGCCGACGGACAGTTCAGCATCAGCCCCTACGGCTACGTGAACACCGATTACCGCGCTTATAAAGGCGATGGCGCGCCTTCCGACACCTTTCTCGTGCGTCGTGCTCGCTTCGGTTTCCAAGGCAACTATGGTTCGCACTTCGATTTTGCAATTCTGACCGACGCTGCGGCAACTACGGGGGCGGTCGTGCGCGACGTTTACCTCAACATAAGAATCAACCCCATGCTCCAATTTCAGGCAGGCCAGTTTAAGGTGCCCTTTGCTCAAGAAGGCGGAATTGGCGCCACCAACCTGGACTTCGTAGAACGCGGGTTCCAGGCGATGTTGTACCCGTCAGCAGCCTCAGCGTACCGCAGCCCCGGCGCCGCCGTTCACGGCGACATTGATGGAGGCGTCATACAGTACTGGGTGGGGGCATTCAACGGCAAGGGATATGCGGTTGCCAACACGACCAATCAATCGGAAGTCGTTGGACGGCTGCGCCTTTACCCGTGGCGCAAATCCAAGAACGAGCGGATCAAGCAACTCGCCTTTGGTGGATCGGTTGATCACGCGGTTTCAGCGGCTCTTACCCATGATCTAAGCTTTAGCGGCGCGCTGCCCAATGGCGCTTACACCTTCTTCCCACAGTTTCCCATTAACGGGCCGATCTGGCGTTATAACGGCGAGTTCACTTACATCCTGAACCATTTTGCGATGCGCGGCGAATACGCTCAACTCAATATGTCCCGTAACAACATCGGTTCCTACCAGGCGGGAAATCTCGGCTTCCTGAGTCTTCCGTCAATCATCGCCAAGGCATATGACGTTAGCGCAACTTACTTGCTGACAAAAGAAAAGCGGCCGGAAAACGGCACTCCCCGCGTCAGGCATCCGCTATTTGGCCCCGACACTCCCGGCGGTCAGGGACGAGGTTGGGGAGCCTGGGAAGCCGCTTTCCGGATCACTGGCATCCACGCCAATGAACCGGGTACCAGCCTCTTGAACCTTTACACGCCGGGTTTCGTGCCCACGTATGATTTCCACACCACGGAATACACCATGGGACTCAACTGGTATCCCAATTATTGGGTCAGGTACATGGTCAATTTGAGCATTGATCAGTTGAAGGACCCGAGTCTGATTGGCGCGGTGCCGCAGAACTACTTTGTGGTTTTGCAGCGGCTGCAGTTCAGGTTCTAGAGGTGAACAGGCGGATCACTCTCGTGGATTGCTGGTTCAAGCGGAATTACGCGACCGCGTTGTGAAGCTGGCCGCGGCGGTTCAGGTAGCAAGGGAGGATATTCGATGAGGTCCAGGATTCTGTTTTCTTTTCTTCTCACCGCGCTATTTGTGATCCTTAGCGGCTGCGGGAGTGTGCCCAACTGTCCCACGTGCGGCACCACCCAGAATGGCAGCTATGGTGTGATCGACATCATCGCCGTGCCGGAACACAATCCCACCGGCGAACCCGGAGGACCGTTCAACTCGTTCGACATAAGTTGGGTCGACTCAACCCACCACCTGGACTACATCTCGGATCGCATTGGATTGGCCGTGGTGGTGGTCGATACCACCACCAACCTCGCAGTGAATGCGATTCAAGGCGTCAACGCGGTCACGGATGCCGGCAACGGGGCCAGTGTCTGCGACCCCAGCATCCCGCCGATCGTCTCGGTGTTTGGCAATTTCACCCGATTCGGGTGCAGGAATGCGCCCTTTCACTTGGTTTCCGGCTTCGGCGCGAACGGTAAGTTTGGCGGTTTTCCTGGGGCGCAGTGCTGCGCTTCCCGCGGCAACGGCGTGAATCCAATGTCCGGTCCGGATGGTCTCGAAGTGAGCGCGGACGGCACCACCTTGTTCGTCGGCAATGGCACCTCGTCGGTTGTGGTCTTCGATCTGACCACGATGAACCTGGCCACGAATCCGCCCACTCCACCCACCGTGCTGGCCACCATACCTACCGGTGTTGCAGCCGACTGGGAGGGTCCGCTGAGCATCGCTCCCTGCGTTGCCTCATGGAACGGCCTGGCGGGCTCATCCGCCGATTGCGGAGACGACCGGGCTGACGAGATGTCATACGATAACGTGCATCAGGTGCTTGCGGTCATCAACGGCGATCCGGGATTGCCGTTGATCACGTTTATCAACATGGCAAACATCGTGGGCAAAACGGGAACGGCGCAACAGCAGCATTGCCTGCCCATCGATGCGACGACTCCCTACGGTCCCTTTCCACCGGGATACAACCCCGCTAACTATCCCTTTCAGGGAACCGCATCGACGGTGTTGAGTCCGGCAGCGGGTGCTTCTTTCAATCCGCCCAGTTGCATCCTGGGACAAATCTACTATGACGGCGCAGGAGGATCGGCCTCCGGAGGAGCCGGACTCAGCGCGGGCGTACCGGTTGACGTTGTTCCGAACGCGGCTAATCCACTCGGTACATTCCCATGCCCTGATCCGTCCAATCCGCAGACATTCGGAGGCGTGTCCGGGTCGTTAGTGGATGTCCCCTTCATCCCCGGCGTGGGTACAACCCCCAGTGGCGCGGCATACATCATCCCATGCCACCACGGCCCGCTCCTCGACCAAACCCTGGGAACGTTTTGTAGCCAGACTGCCCCTGGTGTTAATTGTGCCGGCGCCATAGCTCCGGCCGGTTTAGGCGGCATGGTCTGGAATCAGAGCACCGGTCACTTGCTGTTGGCGAATGAGAATTCCATCGGCATCACCAACATCGGAAACATCGACGAAATCGATCCGCGGCTCACAGACACCAGCTGCGGAGGGGTCTCCTGTGGACCCTATGTAGTCAATAGCTACGTGATGGCAAATTGCATGCCGACCGGCGTCACTCAGGGCCCGGGTACCAACTTCCTGGTGGGTTGCGCGGACCACGATGGCGAGGCATTTCCTCCCAACGAGTACATTATTAATGGCAATACGGGGGCCATCATCACGGAAATCACGAACGTCGGCGGCGTTGACGAGACCTGGTACAACCCCGGTGACAACCGGTACTACTTGGCAGCGAGAGATATGCCCACTGGCCCGGTAATGGGCGTCATCGATGCCGGAAGCAACCTGTGGCTGCAGAACGTTACGACCAATTCCAATTCACACAGCATCGCAGTCGATTCCAGCACCAATCACGCTTTTGTTCCCATGCAAGCCGGCGGGATCTGTACCACGCAAAGCAGCAACGGTTGCGTTGGTGTCATGGCGCAACAGTGAGCCGTGGGGGCTCGGAAACCGAGTGCCAGATACTGGATGAACGGACGTGGTATAGTTCGCTCAACACGTAAGGCAGGTTTCGCGTTCGGCCTGGTTGAAGGGATCTTGGGTGAAGGAATCTGATGAAGACCTTTCGTAGTACGGTGCTGTGTTGTGTATCGGCCGGTTTGGTTCTGATCGTACTGGCGAGCGCAAACCAGCAACCGGCGGCCAAACCGACCGACCTCCCGGCCACCGTGATCGCCCACTTGTCTTTACCGCAAACGACGGGAAGTCAAATGTTGCTGCAGAGGGAAAAGGACAAAGAGTACCTGTACGTTCAACAGGCCACGAAGCAAGGCTTCATGATCGTGGACGTGAGCAAGCCAGAGAGGCCGAGCCTTTTAAAACGGACCGCGGAATCGAATCAGTCGACTGCGGGAAACCTGCAAATGGTTAGCCCCGATGTGGCGATCGCGGAAGCTCCGGAGAAAACGGCGACCACTCTGACCAGCAGCAACCATCCCACTGAAACGGTTCGCGTGCTCGACTTGAGCGACCCGCGGAATCCGAAAACTCTGGAGACCTTCAACAAGGTTACCAGCATTCTTCCGGACGGCAGCCACGGCTTGATCTACCTCACCAACAACGAAGGGCTATGGATTCTTCGCTATAATCGCCCGGCACCACTGGAGCCCGCCAAGAAAAAACCGCCCTGTGACTCCGAAACCACGATTCAGGCCATGCCGCCGGACTGCCAGTAAGGCTTGGACTCGATCGAACCTCGCGTGGAAACCCTTCCGCCTTGGGACTCAGCGCACCGTGCATTCCTTTTCGATGGTCTTGATCGAAGATATGGTTAACATCACCGAAGCGGGAGAACCCGTTCTGGTCAAGGAGTCGGAGCTTGTGCTCATCGAAGGCGACTCCGTCCCGGTTACCTCCACTCGTTGTCCCAGATACTGGCGGAGCTTTGTTTTGCCGGTGGCCTGCAGTTGGTAAGTCATGGCAGGATTCTGCTTGATGAGTATGTAATCGCCGCTGGCTCTGGCAACGCAACCCTGTATGGCTACCTGTCCTTTGGAATCTTTCGAGTTCTGCTGGCTCGTGTTGCCGGGATTGCTGTTTTGTGCCAGGAGGAAGCTGCCCGAAAGCAGCAGAGCGAACCACAACTTTTTCATGGCGACCTCTCCTTTCACAGAATGGGATGGCAGTGCTCTTGCACAGGTTGCATTTAATCTGCGGGAACGAGAGAAGGCTACTTGACGCGAGTTTCCTGATAGTGCAGTTCCTTCCATTGCCCGGCGCGCTTCACCCAGAGTTCGCTGATGTACACGCGGGAGTAGCGTATTTGCGCCCTGGGCGGGAACTGCACGGTGCTTTCGTAAATGACCAGGGCGGCATCCGGCCCCAGCGGAATCAGCTTAAGCCCCCACAGCGTGTAGTTGAAGACATTCTGCTCTGCCAGTTCGTTTACAGATTGAATCTTATTCCGCTCGCCGCGGCCATCGACTTCCACGCCCTCATAGTCGTCCGCTAACAGTTCGGCGTAGCCTTTCTTGTCCTTGTTCTTCAGCGCTTCCCATTCGACTTTGATCTTCGATTCGAACATATCCTTCAGCCCCGAATCGGCGGAGACGCCACCGGACTGCCGGCTGTCGCCGGACTTAGGCGGAATTGCGGGTTCTTGCGCCAGGGCAAGAGACGTCAGCCACACAATACAAGCGAAGGCGAAGCCATCTCTCATAATTCCTCCCGAGCGAAATACAGCGAAATCTTATCAAGGTGCGTGCCAGGTCCGGCGCGACTGAACCCTACTGCAAATCTTTGACTTTCTTTCTCAATGCTGCGAGCAGTGGCGAAGGCAGGTCGGAATAGCCTTCCTGGACTGCAAACTGCCGGCCATCCGTGTAGATCCAATCCAAGAAATTGCTTAACGCGGTTGCACGAGCGGAATCGGTGGATTTGATACGCAAGTAAATCCAGGAGAAACTGGTGATGGGAAAAGAATCCGCTCCCGGTGTGTTGATCAACGGTGTGGAGAAGCCCTTCCAGCCTGGCGCCTCCGCCGCCTGGCACGCTGCGGTTATGCTCTCCGAGGAAGCTCTAACAAACTTACCAGCGGGATTTAGTACTTCGGCTTGGGGAATATTGCCCTTCACTGCATATTGATACTCCACGTAGCCAATGGAGCCGGGGCTGTTTTTTACCTTGTCTGCCATATCGGAACTGCGTTCCGCCGGCGTGCCAACCGGCCACTTGGGTGAAGGGGTGATTCCAACTTGGGCTCGAAACTTGGAACTCACCTTGGAAAGAAAGTCAGTGAACACGTAGTTGGATCCCTTTCCCGCGGGTCGATTGACCACCTGGATCGGAAGATTCGGCAGAGTGATCTCTGGATTGAGCTTCGCGATTGGTGCTGCATTCCAATTCTTCACATCGCCGAGGAAGATCTCGGCTAACACGTCCCCGGAAAGCCGAAGTCCCTGGTGGATATCGGGAACGTTGTAGATGGGAACGATCGCGATGAGCACGACCGGCAGTTCGATCAAACTGCCCTCTTTCCGCTCCTTATCGGTAAGCTGAGCTTCCCCGGCGGCAAAATCGCCCACGCCATGTGAGATCTGCTTGATCCCTTCGCTGGTGCCGATCGGGAGGTATCGCATCTGAATGTTGGGATTGCGCTTGCCGTACTCCTGTGCCCACCGGTTGTAAAGAGGCGTCGGTACGCTCGATCCCGATCCCACCAGGACAACCGCGTTTTGGGCGTTGGCGGGAGCGCCGAGCAGCCCGAGAGCAAAAAGGGATGACAGCCAAAGATGCGAGAGCAAACTTCGATTGGAAGGTCGCTGCGCAATGTCAGATGACGAAGATCTTGCCTGTACCCTCATCGTGTTCCTCCTGATTGTGGCTGGACAGCGTCGAACGAACTCATCCTCTTGGCCACCGGAGTACTGAACCTAGCTGACGACTGTAGGGTACCACCGCTTCGAGCGAACCCACAGTGCCCGTATCGGGTCGCTGTTGTCAGACTAGGAACGGCCATCGGTTCATCCCCGCTCTTTCCGAGAGCAAGAGTTTAATGATCACTCCAACAACGCGGAGTGAAACGGAAGAGTTGAGCCTTTACTGGCGTTGCGTTTCTACCGACGGTGCGATCTTGGGCACAGCGAGGAGCTGACAAACGGCTGGTGTTAGAATTCCGGACGTCCGGACTTGTTGTCGTGGCAAATGACGAGGTGTGCTCGTGCGCGTCCGGCTCGCGAGACGACGCCGTGGAGGCTGAACCGACTTATGTCTCAAGATCTTACGTCACAATATTTTACGTCGCACCATGAAACCGAGTCTTTAGCGCGGGAAGTGCGGTCCGCGTATGAGACGGGCGAGATGATTCCTATCCCTCCCTCCGAGCGCCCTGGTTTCGATCTCAACGCAGCTTATGAGGTGGAAGCAACCCTCAAGCAGTTCCGCGAAGATGGCGGAAATAGAGCCGTCGGCCGCAAGGTCGGTTATGCCAATAAAGCGATGTGGCGTGTACTCAAACTTGAAACCCTGGTTTGGGCCCACATGTACGACGACACGGTGCATTACAGTGACCGCAACTCCGCCACGCTGGCGCTCGCACATCCTCATTCGCTGAAGATTGAGCCCGAGATTGTTTTCGGTTTGAAATCGCCCATCACGGTTGAGGGCGGTGAAGTTCCGGATGCCTCCGCTGCGCTCGCATCGACGGATTGGCTCGCGGTGGGATTCGAAATCATCGATTGTCCCTATCCGCGATGGCAGTTTCAGCCCAGTGATTTCGTTGCCTCCTTCGGACTTCACGCTGCACTGGTGATCGGAGAGCGAGTGCCGGTGCGTCACGACGGCATCGCCGCGCTGGTGGAAGAGCTATCGCGATTCAAAGTGCGTATGCTGAAGAACGGAGAGTTCGTGGAAGAGGGATCCAGCCGGAACAGCCTGCGGAGTCCAGCATTGTGCCTCGCGGAACTCAGCGCAGCCGTCATGCGTCGATTCCCAACCGAGCCCTTGCGCGCTGGGGAAATCGTCAGTTCCGGTACCCTCACGGCCGGACATCTGACCGACGGGGGCGATCTCTGGAAAGTTGAGGTCGAGGGGCTGTTGCTTCCGCCGCTGACACTGCGTTTGACTTGACTATGGCCGGTTCATTTGCTGGCGCGAGGCGTGGAGGTGTAAGAGATCGTCAACATCGCCGCCATCGCGGTGATCGATGCCCAGGACTTGCAACACTCGGATTGGCTGCCCGAAGTCCCAAAAACGGCCGCAGTCGCCGACTGAAACTAGCCGACTGAAGAGGAGCACAAAATGGCCGTGTTGACCTCTCAGCGCAGCCAATTTCTTCGTCCGCCGTCGTACCCCCTCAAAATCAGCTGGATGAGACTGGGAAACAGAATCTGACGTGCTATGCCGTTGGTGATCTCCCCCCAGGACAAGAACCATTTTAGGATTAGAGTTCAGTTTGGAACTCTCCCGACTCCTCCCGGCAGAGACTTGGCTGACGGCTGACGACTGGCGCGAAGTTTGTCGCCAGCATGGGCGACAAGGTTATCAAAATCAACTTCTAAGAAGAGGCGATACTCATGGCTGCTGGAGCTGCTCCCGCCCCCGAAAAAAGGGCGGATACCACAACTGAATCTACCGAAACTGCCAACGCGCACGTAACTCTGAAGCAGCGCATCCAAAATCTGATTCATGAGATTTTCAAAGGACGCGAAGAGCACCTGGGCTGGCACCAGTAAACCCTGCCGGGCTGAAGGGCATCTCCGGCTTCCTGGCAACTGCACTTAATTTTGGGTGTGGCAGCGGCCCACCCTGCGATAAGAGGCCCGTTTACGGAGACGGCTTTAACTCGGTGTTCCTTGCCCAGCCCCTAAAGGGCATATGAATTCAAAGAACTTATGGCATCGCTAAAGCGATGCCCTGATACGAAACTTGAGTTTTTCAGCAAACTGTTTAGCCGCTCGAGGGAAGCGCGGCGTACATCTCCACTTTCTCCGCAGTCTGTTCGCCGTGCCGTAAACTCGTTGAAGTCGAAATCCTGCACCCTTCCTACTTACTCTGCATGCTCAGGGCCGCGCTGGCGATCTGCTCCAAGGGCACAACCACATTCACGGCGCCGCGCGCGATCGCCTCTTTCGGCATCCCAAACACAACGCAACTCGCTTCATCCTGGGCGATCGTATCGGCGCCAGCTTCCTTCATCTCACAGAGGCCTTGGGCGCCGTCGTCGCCCATGCCAGTCATGATCACGCCCACCGCCCTTTGTCCAACGGAAATGGCCACCGAACGGAAAAGCACATCAACGCTCGGACGATGGCGTGAGACCAGCGGCCCATCGATGACTTGGACCACAAGTTCCTCGCCACTGCGATTAACCAGCATATGCCGGTTACCCGGGGCAATCAGTGCCCGGCCAGTTTGCAACCGGTCGCCATCCCGCGCCTCCTCGACTTCTACCGCACATTCCCGGTTCAGGCGTTCCGCGAAGGCCCGCGTAAAGACCTCGGGCATATGCTGCACAATCACGACCGGCGGGCAGTCAGTCGGCAGTGCGGTGAGAAACACTCGCAGAGCCTCGGTTCCACCGGTTGAGGCGCCAACCGCAATGACTCCGCTGGGCGCTACCGCACACCGGGACTTGCCTTTCCGAGGCAGTACAACATCGGCCGTCAGTCGAGGCACTGCAGCGATCGGCCGGAGCCTGACCTGCGCCTGAGACGCACTCCAGACCGCATCCAGCAGGGTCACCGCCGATTCGTGCAGGAAGTCACGCACCCCAACCCTGGGCTTGGTGATCACCTCGACCGCCCCTTCTTCAAGCGCGCGCAGTGCCAGTTCTGTCCCGCGAGCCGCCAGACCGGAGCAGACCACCACCGGCGTAGGCATTTCCGCCATGATTTTTCGGATGAAGGTCAGGCCGTCCATCCGCGGCATTTCCAGGTCCGTAATGACCACATCGGGAGGTTCCTTCCGCATCTTCGCCCATGCAATCAGCGGATCTGCCGCGGTTCTGACATTGATCCTGCGGTTGATGCCCAGGATGGCCTGCATCACTTGGCGGACCATCGCCGAGTCATCCACCACCATGACGTTTAGATCATCTCCATGCATCGTGGCACGCTCGTTCGCTCTGGGCTCTTCACCGGCCCTCTTTGTCTCCGGTCTTTGTGTAGTTTGTATTTGTATAAATAGTTGGTTCAAGGCTCCGCAGCTCGGAACACATGCTGCTCAAATTCTCCGCGTGGCCGACGAACAAGAGACCGTTGGCCGTGAGATGGTGCACCAGGTTCGCGACCACCCTGCGCTTTGAAGCCACGTCAAAGTAGATCAGGACGTTGCGGCAAAAAATGGCGTCGAATGGACCTTCGCTGAGATCCGAATCCTGGTTCAGATTCAGCCTTCGGAAGTCGACCATCTGCTGGATTTCGACTTTCACTTTCATCTCGCCTCGTCGCTCAGCCATTCCTCGGAGCATAAAACTGTGCAGCAAGTCCTTGGGGAGCTCCTCCGACCTCGCGATCGGGTAAATCCCCTTACACGCCTTTTCCAGGACGCGGTTCGAGATGTCGGTGGCCAGAATCCGAACGTCCCAGCCAGCCTCGATCGGAAGATGCCTGGCCAACAACATGGCCACCGAGTACGGCTCTTCCCCTGAAGAACATCCGGCGCTCCATATCCGTACTCTTTTTCCGTTAGGACGCAATCTGTTTTCGGCGTCCGCCCGCCAACGAGGAAACACTCTTTGCAGCATGAAATCGAAATGCCTGGGCTCGCGGAAGAACCGGGTTTCATGGGTGGTGATGGCGTCGATCATCCGGGAGCGTTCTTCGTCCTGGTCCACTCCGGAAACGCGCTCGTAATAATCTTTCAGTGAAGTGATGCCCAGCGTCCGCAGCCGTCGAAAGAGCCGTCCGCACAACAAGGCCGTTTTTGAACTTCCCAGCCAGATGCCGGTTTCGGAGTAGATTAGCTTCTGGAATTTTTGGAACAGCGCGGGACTGACGGAGAGCTGGGAAGGCTGCCCAAGGCATGGGTCAGAGGAGTCAACGTCAACGTCGACGTCAATATTGCGGGATTTGCCCGAATCCTTGCCGGCGGCGGTCCCAGCGGACACAGCTACGCTCCAGCCTCGAAGTGTGCCTGTTTAGCGGATCCAGCATTGGCCGCGTCGTCAGCAACCGACTCGGTCACGGCAAGAAATTCGTCGGCGGAAAGTACTTTATCGATGTCCAGTATCAGGCAAAACTTCTTGCCCAGTGCTCCCATGCCGAGCAGGTATTCGGTCCTAACACGCGTGCCGAAAGGTGGGGTCGCTTCAATTTGGTCAGCGGAAAGCTCAATCACCTGGCTCACGGAGTCAGCCAGGACCCCCATGGTTAAATTCTCATCCTGGAACATCACTTCGGTGATGATGATGCAGGAGAACTTGGAAATCCCACTGGCGGGCAATCCGAACTTCACCGCGAGATCGACCACGGGCACAACCCTGCCCCGCAGGTTCGTGACACCGCGGATCCAGATCGGAGTGTTGGGCACGGTGGTGACAGCCTCGTACTCAACGATTTCACTCACCTTCACGATACCGATCGCATATTCCTCGCCCGCAGTAAAGAAGGTAAGGTACTGCACCGTGCTCACCGGGAGTTGGCTCTTTCCCTGGTTCAACGTCCTTTGGTCCGACGCTCCCCTAGTTAAACTCATTTCGTCTCGCTCCTCTGATCTCACTCCTTGCATTAGCGACGGAAAATACGTCCACCTTAGAACGGAGAGAAGTTAGCTTCCTCCGCCAACTTGCCGTGGACCGGCTGAGCGTGGGTAAGTTGCGCGTATTCCTTACTTAACGTTCGCCGCTGAGGAGTGACCGCCTGCTGTTTGCCGTTACCGCCGCTCTTGGTCGGCTGTTCTCCTGCAACACGGAAGAAAGTCATCAACTGCTGCAGCTGCTCGGACTGTGCAGCCAATTCTTCCGCGGTGCTTGAAAGCTCTTCCGCGGACGACGCATTGCGTTGCGTGACCGTGTCCACTTGCGACATCGCTTTGTTGATCTGCGTCACTCCGCCAGACTGTTCGGTCGATGCCGCAGCAACGTCCTGCACCAGTTCGGCGGTCTTCCTTATGGAGGGCACCAGGTCAGACAGCAATTGGCCGGATCGTTCGGCCACGCTGACGCTCTTGCCGGCCAATCCACCGATCTCCTGCGCCGCTAACTGGCTCCGTTCGGCCAGCTTTCGAACTTCGACGGCGACCACCGCAAATCCCCGGCCCTGGTCGCCTGCGCGCGCCGCTTCGATGGCGGCGTTGAGCGCAAGCAGATTGGTCTGGTAGGCGATCTCTTCGATCACCCCGATCTTGGCGGCAATTTGCTTCATGGCTCCGACCGTCTCTTTGACCGCCTCGCCACTCTCTTCTGCCGCGGTGGCCCCCTTGGCAGCCGCCTGCTCCACTTGCCGGCTGTTGTCGGCGTTTTGGGTAATGGACGCGTTCATCTGCTCCAGGCTGGAGCTCATCTCCTCCACCGAAGCCGCCTGTTCGCTCGTTCCCTGCGACAGACTCTGCGACGAGGCGGAGACTTGCTGCGCCGCGGAAGCGACCGCCGCGGATCCTTCGCGAACGTCCCTGATGATGCCCGACAGCCGGCTGCTCATTTCTTGCATCGCCTGCTGCAATTGGCCGGTCTCAGAACCGTTTGTGACCACTATCTCCCGGGTCAAATCGCCGGCGGCGATACGTTCCGCGTGCGCGACTGATTGCTGGATCGGAACGGTAATACTTTTTGTAACGCTGATGGCGGCGACCGTGCTCAGAATCAGGGTGACGCCCAGCAGCAACAATGCAACCCTCCGCCCCATGGCGTAAGCATCTCGGCTCTCCTTCATACTTTGCTGCATGGCAGTAGTCTGAAGGTCAATGAATTTTTCCCACGTAGCGCGATACTTGTCGAGGGCTGGAATCACCTCTGTGTTCAACGCTGCCATCGCCTGGTCGCGTTTCTTGTCCAGCAACAGTTTCTTGGCATTTTGCCTGGCTACCTTGTAGGCATCCCGGTCATGGGTAACGATTTCAAACAGTTCCCGCTCCTGGGAAGAGGCGAGACTCTTTTCGATTTCCGCGACCTGCCCGCTGATTTCTTGGCTGATTGCATCGTTCTGCTTGTTCAGTATCTTCTCTTGTTCGGGGTCGGTGGTCTCGAACAATTGAAAGGTGATGCGGGCGTTGGTGATTGAGTGCTCGATGGTCTGGCGTGTCAACTCAACCGTGTTGTAACGCTTCTGGATCGAGGCCGACATGTTGGAGTTCAGGCGCCCGAGCCAGCTCAGTCCGAACCCACCTACCGCGATTACGCACAGCAGAATTGCCCCGAAGACAACCCCCAGCCGCGTGCCTACTTTCCGATCTTGCCAAGTTTTCATTGTCCTTCACCTTTCGATAATGACTGCCTTGTAACGACTCGCTATAGCGACTGCTTTGTGTATCTAAGCTTGGGCCTGCAACGCCGACTGCATCACTTCGCGCAGCAGGCTGGGAACGTCGATGATCAAGCCCACCCGTCCGTCCCCAAGAACGGTAGAGCCGGCGATCCCGGGGATACCCCGAAATGCCCTGCCCAGCGGCTTCACGACCGTCTGCCTCCCGCCCAGCAGTTCGTCGACTGCGATTCCGGCATGGAACTCATTGATCTTGACGACAACGATGTTCTCCTTCTTGGGAGTCACGCCCGACAGGCCAAACGCGCGCCGCAAGCGGACGTAGGGAAGGGCGGTTCCACGCAGACTAAGGATCCCGCTGGCCTCCCCGTTGCTCTGTGCCGCTGGCAACTCCGTACACTCGATCACATGTTCCAGAGGAACGATAAAGGTTTCAGGGCCGACCCTCACCGAGAAGCCTTCGATGATCGCCAGGGTCAACGGCAGGTGGATGGTAATGGTGGTGCCTTTGCCCGCCGTACTTGCGATCTCTACCGTTCCGCGCAAAATGTCGATGTTGCGCCGGACGACATCTAAGCCGACCCCGCGGCCCGAAAGATCGGTGACCGATTCCGCGGTTGAGAATCCCACATGGAACGCCAGGTCGTAAATGTCACGGTCGCGAATCTCGTCTGCGCCGGACACGAGTCCAACTCGTTTCGCTTTTTCGAGGATCCGTGCGCGATCGAACCCGGCTCCATCGTCTTGCAGCTTCACCACGATGTTTCCGCCGCTATGGGCGGCCGATAGCCGGATCAGTCCGCACGCATTCTTGCCTTGGCTTTGGCGCACGGCCGGTTTCTCAAGACCGTGATCGACCGCATTACGCACCAGGTGCAGCAACGGATCTTTCAATTGTTCGAGCACGGTCGTGTCCACCTCGACGTCTTCTCCGGCCACTTCGAGACGAGCCAATTTTCCATGGCTCTTGGCAAGGTCTCTAACCGATCGGACAAACTGGCGGAACAGGGGGCCGATTGGAACCATGCGGATACTCATCACTTCACTCTGCAGGTCCATGTACAAGCGCTCTGCCTCGCGATGCATCTCCAGGATGGCGCGCCCTTGCTCGGTGCCGAGCTTCTCGATCATCTGGCGCAGGCGGCCTTGCGCAATCACAATTTCCCCGGTCAGATTCAACATGTGGTCCAGTTTGGCGACATCTGCGCGCAGCGTGCGAGGACTGCTGCCCGGGAACGCGTCGACCTTAACTGTTGCACTCGATTCCCCCTGTGCCCCACTGACGGTGTCAACTTTCTTCGCCCGTTTTTCTACTTCCCCCGCGATTTTCTTTATGAGGTTCTGCTGTCCGGCGGTTAGTCCTGCGGTTAGCTCGCGGAGTCCAGTCGCCGCGCTTGAGACCATGGCACGAAGTTCATCCACAGCCTTCAGCAGCAATGAAATCAAGTCTGCGGTGGGCAGCGCCTGCTGCTCACGAAAGACGTCCAGCAGATCCTCGACGACGTGGGCAAACCCTGCCAGTTCCTTGAGTTCCAACGAGGTCGCGTTTCCCTTGAGGGTATGCGCGACACGGAAAATCTTGTGCAGGAGTTCTGGGTCGGAAGGATTCGATTCCATCTGCACTAACGCCTGCTCCATCAAGTCCAGGCCCTCTTCCGACTCGACGAGGAACGACGCGAGGACTGCTTCACGATCAAAGTCCGCTAATTCCACTGTTCCTCCCCTCGTGGTTCGCGCCCCTGGGCAGCGACCCGTTTCTAAACTGCACTGGGTCTTACTACAAAGTTGCTCACTAAACCTGGTCAAAATTTCTGATGGTCGTCACACCATCGAAGATCTGAAAGGCCAACCTGCGGCCACGCTTCCCCGAGACATCTCTTTCCACTATCGGAATGCCCGCCGAGTGAAGAAAACTTTCAGCAAGCTCGACATTTCTCGATCCCACCGACAGCGCTGGGTTCGAACCAAACGCGCTCGACCCACCGAAGATCTTGGCCAGCATATTTCGGACTTCGCATCCCAACGCCAGGACCTGTCTCAGTAGTTCAGCATTCGCGGCGCTGCCATAGCGCAGCCGGTTCGGTCCCTCACCAGCCCCGTCAGGCAGCAGATAGTGATTCATTCCTCCCGCCCTTTTGTGCCTGTCCCAGAGGCAAACGGCGGCGCATGACCCGAGTATGGTCGAGATGGTAATCGGATCGCAGGTTACAAACACCTGCCCTGGATAGAGGAAGTGCCGGGGTTCTTTGGTCTCCGTGCGCTCAAAGCGCTTCATGAACTCCGCGGGCAACACGGCCGGATTAAACTTGGGGGAATTCTCTTTCATGCTCTCATTCCTGGTTCATCGCTCAAACGCTCATCGGTCAATTGCCCGTCGGTCGTGCCAAACAAGGGCATAGCGGCTTCGTCGGAAAGAAGCTTGAACAGTTCCATGTCTGACACGTCGAAGGAGGTTTTTTGCGGCAGCAAACGCAATATCGCAAGTACCCCTACGGTTTGGTTTGCCAAACGGATCGGAATAAACGCCTGGACCTTAGCCACGGCGCCGGAGTGGTCGTGTGCTGCGAATTCAACATGGCATTCACCGTCCATCACGCGCCGCAGTCCGGCATCACCCAAAGCCAGCAGCAGGTCGTCCTGCTCGGGGTCGATTCCGAAGGACCAAACAACCTGCAAAGTCGCGCTTGTTTGATCGACCCTGAGCAGGCCGATTTCCTCGGAACCAAGAAAGTTGGCTACGATCTCACGCAGGCCCTCGATAGCATCTTCCTGGCCCTGGCTCTCGGCGAGTCTCTTCCGCGCCGCAACCAACCGCAGCTCATTCGTTGCGCCGGCTCCGGAGGTCTTCGGTCCCGATGCCTCGCTCTTGCTCTCGCTCATAGAAGTCTGTACTTGCCGGATTCATCCAACAGGAGAAAAAACTCGAACCTGTGCTTCGCCGCTCTACTCGCCCAAGTAGCTCTGTATCAGGGCCACCAGTTCAGCGCCG
Source organism: Terriglobales bacterium (assembly GCA_036521955.1). GTDB lineage: Bacteria > Acidobacteriota > Terriglobia > Terriglobales > Acidobacteriaceae > Acidiflorens. The sequence continues at coordinate 124,903 of DATDGS010000016.1, read as the reverse complement.
TCAACCGGCTTGGTGATGTAGTCATTGCATCCGCTCTGGAATCCGGCCTCCATGTAAGACTCTTCACCGCGAGTGGTGACCAAAACAATGGGAATCTCGCGCATGCTCGCTTGCTGGCGCATCATCTTGCAGGCCTCAAATCCATTCATGCGGGGCATCACCACATCCATCAGAACCAAGTCCGGGTGCTCTTGTTGCGCCTTTTCGACCGCTTCCTGCCCGTCGGCCGCGGTCACACACTGGTAGGTCGTACGCTTTTCCAGAATCTCGCGTTCCATCATCAAGGCTGTCTTGGAGTCGTCCACCACAAGAATTTTCTTGGACATTGTTCTCCTCGAACCGTAGTGGGGAAAGCGTGGGCAACCCGCGCGGGAGGACCAAATCAGGCTAAGTCCCACATCGGTGGCTAATAGAAATTTCTAACACGCGCGAAGATTATGTCGGTAATTACGTCGGTAATTACCGATCAAGCTGGCAGCCCGTGGTTTATGAGATTCGTATCAGGGCGCGCCTTCAGGCGCTGGAGTTCGACATCTCGAGTTTCATCACATGCGCGTGCGTACTGACCCGGACTCGGTTTATGCTGGAACGATAGGGGCCGCGCTCGGGGCGCGTACCGCTATCGTGTACTGATACGGCACGCCTCTGTGTCTGGGCTCGACTCCACGCGCCGATAAACGAGAGAATGCAGCATGGGAACCACGGCGGGAAACGGCCTCATCTTCGACTGGGCAAGCGCGGGTCCGCGGACTCCCTCATGGCCCGCGCACGTCATGCTCGACGACGAGACGCTGCGCGACGGGCTGCAGAGCCCCTCCGTTACCGATCCGCCGGCGGTGACGAAAGTCGAGATTCTCCATCTCATGGAGAATCTCGGAATTGAAACGGCCGATGTCGGGCTCCCCGGCGCAGGGGCACGCCAGCGCGAAGCTGTACTGGCGCTCTGCCGCGAGATCTCCAGCCAGCGAATGCGCATACGCCCCAATTGCGCCGCCCGCACCATGATGGTGGATATTCGTCCGATTGCGGAGGTCTCGCAACTAGCAGGCGTGGCGATTGAAGCTCTCATATTTATCGGCAGCAGTCCCATCCGCCAGTACGCGGAAGAATGGACTCTCGACCAAATCCTGCGCCACACTCGGGAAGCGATTCGCTTTGCCGTAAAAGAAGGCCTCGACGTGACGTATGTGACGGAAGACACCGTACGATCTTCGCCGGAGCACCTGCGTCTCTTGTTCAGAGAAGCCATCGAGTCTGGGGCCAAGCGGCTATGTCTCTGCGACACGTGTGGCGCTGCGACGCCGGAAGCGGTCTGGAACCTGGTGTCATGGGTTAAGAAGTTCTTGGCGGAGACTGGGGCTGACAGCGGAATTGGCATTGGCATCGATTGGCACGGCCACCGCGATCGCGGCCTCGATGTGGCGAGCACGCTGGCCGCCATCGAGGCGGGAGCGACACGCGTGCATGGCACCGCCCTCGGAATCGGCGAGCGCGTCGGAAACACACCGATGGAACAGTTGCTGGTGAATCTCAACCTGCTCGGCATGAGGCACGACGACCTCAGTTCTCTGCAGAAGTACGTGGACTCGGTTTCGGCGGCAACCTCCGTTCCAGTTCCAGCGAATACTCCAATGGTCGGACGCGATGCCTTCCGCACCGCCACTGGCGTCCACGCGGCGGCCATCATCAAAGCCCAGAAGAAGGGTGATCGCTGGCTCACCGACTATGTCTATTCCGGAGTCCCAGCAAGCCTGATCGGACGCAATCAGGAAATTGAGATTGGGCCCATGTCGGGCAGTTCGAACGTCATCTTCTATCTAGCGCAGCGGGGAATCGCGGCGAGCCTTCAACTCATACAGACCGTCCTGGTGGCTGCCAAAGAATCCGACCGCATTCTGCAGGAACCGGAAATCCTGGCCATAGTTCGGCGGTTTGATAAATAAAAAACTCGAATGGAGCTTGAAGATGAGCAGAATTGACGTTCCAGTGTTTACTCTTGCAACCGCATTGGTTGTAGTTCTCAGCCTTCCCCTGTCGGCGCATGCCCAAAACGCGTCCGAGGCGCTCTACAAGTCAAAGTGCGCCATGTGTCATGGTGCTGACGGAGCGAAAGCGGCCGGCCACGACTTCTCAAGTGCCGCCTTTCAGAAACAGTCGGACGCGGACATCGCCGCGACCATCACAAACGGTAAGCCCCCCAAGATGCCCGCGTACAAATCTTTGAAGCCGGAAGAGGTTTCCGGGCTGGTGGCTTACATCCGTACGTTGAAGAAATAGGACGGGCCGGCCCTTGCATTGAAGGTCAAGTCGATTGTCGAGCACGCGGAATATCTGCGGCAAAAAGGTGGGGTGTGTCTACAGCAACGTTGCGCTAGAAAATATGGAGAGTAGTGGTTTCATATGAAACTGCAAGAACGCTTCCGAGACTGGACTCAGCCCATTTATTTCCTGGGGCAGAATCCCATCACCCTGACCGGCGCCGTGGTGACGACGAGTACGGCGCTCACTACCACCGCCTTCTGGTTCTATGAAGTCTTCTTGCCGGGGCCGCCGCATCCTTATATTGGCCTTCTCGTCTTTCTGATTCTGCCAGGTATTTTTATACTCGGCCTGGTGATGATTCCACTCGGCATCTGGCTCCGGCGGCGAAGCCTGCGCGAGCGCGGAGAACTGCCGGTGATTTTCCCCGCTATCGACCTGGGGTTGCCGGTGGTGCGGCGCACCTTGGGGTACGTGGCCCTCGCGACCTTACTCAATCTCCTCATTGTGGAGAACATCGTACCGCGGCGTGCAGTACATGGATTCGACGACTTTCTGCGGCAAGACTTGTCACACCGTCATGGATCCGGAGTACACCGCCTATCAGAATTCTCCGCACTCGCGTGTCGACTGTGTCGAGTGCCACATCGGACCCGGGGCGGGGTGGTTTGTGCGCTCGAAGGTTTCTGGGTTAACTTAGGTGTTCGCGGTAACCTTCCACACCTATTCGCGCCCCATACCTTCGCCGGTAAAGTACCTTCGCCCGGCGCGTGAGACCCGCGAGCAGTGTCACTGGCCACAGCGTTTCACCGGCGACAAGTTCCTCGTGAACACCAGCTACAAGGACGACGAAAAAAATACGCCGCAGACCGACGTGTTGCTGCTGAAAGTGGGCGGGCGCAGCTGGCAGGGCTCGGTCGGCATCCACGGGCACCACCTCGCTGATAATGCCAAAATCCGCTACATTTCGACTGACCCAGAGCGGCAGACCATCCCCACCGTCTATTACACCGACGAAAACGGAAAAACCACCGAATTCATTTCCAGCGATACGAAACCAACCAAAGAACAATTGGACAAGGGCGAGCATCGAGTGATGGACTGCGTCGATTGCCACAACCGGCCCACGCATGCCTTCGACCTGCCCGAAAATGCCGTGGACAAGCAGATGTCAGTCGGGCGCATCAGCCCGGAGCTTCCCTATATCCGGAAAAAGGCGGTCGAGGTTCTGAAAGTGAATTACTCCGCGCGCGACCTGGCGCAGCAGAGCATCAAGGAAGAACTCAACAATTTCTATCGGAGCAATTACCCGCAGATCTATCAAACGCGGCGCACTCTGGTGGAGCAGGCTGGCCAGGAAGTGGCGAATATCTACCTGCGCAACATCTTCCCCGACATGCGTGTGGCCTGGGGCGTTCACCCGAATAATCTCGGACACAATGATTCGCCGGGCTGCTTCCGCTGACATGACGGCAGCCACACCAGCGCCGACGAACAGACAATCACCAAAGATTGTTCCGCGTGCCATAACATTCTGGCGACAGGTGAGGAGAATCCCAAGATCCTGACCGACTTGGGCATGAAGTAGGGGGTCGAGGAGGGAAATAAAGGCCGAAGGCGCTGTTGCGGTTCTTGCTTTCCGCTCCGCTCGCCGCCCAGTCTTTCCGCCATCGCCATGGAGACTGGGGATTGGACACCTCAGCTGCCGCTTGCTCTTTTAATTTGCGGCATCGATTCCGGCGTAAATGACCCCGCCGCCAATTAGAGCGAAGATCGCGCTGATGAGCACTCGCACCCAGCGATTCCCATGGACGTGGCCTGGAGCACCGAAGAGAGAGCCGCCTGCGAAAGCGAGTCCAAAGACCACAAGAATCCGGCCAAAAACAATCGGAAATACCGGGGCGCCTTTGGATGGTCTGGTCACAGCGGAATCATAGAGTTGTCTTAGATGGGAACAGAGCCAGATAGCGACATCTTTATTACCCCAGTCACAGGATTACGATTTCTTCCAAAAGGGCTCTCGTGGCCAATTGACGTAGACAATACAGTGAGCAGTGGAGCCAGATCAATAACGAGAAGCATCGGACAGGGCGTCCCCAACAAGGACACGTTGCCAGCGTTGGTTTCTTACTCAGCTTCGGTGCGATGGTGCAGGAATCTCGCTCCGAGATCAGCTTGCGAGGGACGGGCATCTTCACACGGGGTGCCAAAGTCACGATTCGTCGGGGACTGCGCGTTAGCTCCTTGGTGGGCGTGATGGCGAAGACGCCATTCCGCCGTTCTTCTTCCATCTTGAAACTCGGATTGCCTTTTTTCACCAATTTCTACTGATTAAGGAGAATCGACAGGCGATGTGTTCTTTACGTTGTCGCGGGACGAACCCGGGCAGTAACGTTCACGCTGGTGGCGGGCGGGTTCAGGTTGGTGGGGACTTGGCGTTTGAGGCGCGAACAAAAAAACCTCTCCCCGGTCATCGGGGAGAGGGCCGTTGCAGTCGGAACGTGTTTTAGTCGTCCGAGTCAGTAGTGGTGGGCGCCGGTTTGTTGAACTCGCTCGGGGGGCGAACCGTGCTCTCACCAGGATAGGGTCTCGTAAACCCCGCGGACATGTACCAGTTCAGATGGTTGACGGTGTCCGGGTCTTCGGAGTTGGGCTTAGTCAGTTTGCCGGCGAAAATCTCCGTCTTCTTCTGAAGCCAAGCCGTCCTCAGAGCCTTGAGCTTGGCGCTGCCCTTCGCGTTGTCGTCGTTCCCTCCAACACCCTCATCCAGCGGGACCTCGTTCGGCACGTGCGTCCACGGCAGGAAGTTCTCCTGGGGCGGCTGGCCTTTGACGAAATCCGTCCTCATCGGGGACGCAATGAGGTCGAACTGGTTCATTGGCGTCAGACCGAGGATTTGCTCCATCGTCCGAGTCATGTTGACCTGCGTGTAGTAGGTGTTGTCGGTGGGTCCGTTCTGCACGGCGTATGGGCTAACGATATAGCCGGGGCTGCGATGACCGTCGATGTGGTCGACGCCGTTCTGCGGGTCGTCTTCCTCGACGAAGATCGCCGACGTAGACCAGTCTCAACGGATTGAGCGAGACTAGGCAGCGTTCCGAGACCGAGTGTTATCGCGAGAATTGTTCAAAGGATCATGGTGCTGCACGGCGGAAAAGTAGAGATCGCCAGCGAACCCGGTCACGGCACCCGGGTTACTCTCCGCATGCCGATCGCTCCAGCAGCCTAAGAAAAAGCCGCCGAATCTCTGCCGCTCGTTCCTCCAGCATCGATTCGCCACTATCCTGCGAGGCGCAAACAAAATAACCTCTCCCCGCTTAGCGAGGAGAGGGTGGTTACAGACGAAACGCTTTTTTAATTGTCGTCGTCGTCGTCACCCGTGGGTGCCGGGTTGTTGAATTCGCTCGCCGGGCGCACCTTGTTTTCTCCCGGATAAGGCCGCGTATACCCCGTGGACTCATACCAGTCGAAATGGTTGACAGTGTCCGGGTCTTCGGAGTCGGGCTTGTGCATCTTGCCAGCGGAGATCTCCGCCTTCTTCTGAGCCCAGCCCGTTCTCAGAGCCTTGACCGCTTGGCTCTCGTTCGCGTTGGCTACGCTCGAGCTAACGCCCTGATCCAGCGGGATCTGGTTTGGCACGTGCGTCCACGGCAGGAAGTTATCCGCGGGTGGCGTACCCTTGACGAAATCCGTCCCCATGGGCGATGCAATAAGGTCGAACTGGTTCATGGGCGGCAGACCGAGGATTTGCTCCATGGTCCGCGTCATGTTGACCTGCGTGTAGTACGTGTGGTCAGTGGGTCCGTTCTGCACGGCGTACGGGCTGATGATATAGCCCGGGCTGCGATGCCCGTCGATGTGATCGACGCCGTTCTGCGCGTCGTCTTCCTCGATGAAAATCGCCGAGGTGGACCAAACGGGGCTGTGGCTGATGTAGTCGATAATGCGCCCAACGGCCAAGTCGTTATCGGCTTGTTCGGCCTGCGGGGTTGGCGGGCCGGTGGTGTGGTCGTCCATGATCCAGAGCTGCTCCATCGCAGGCACCGTACCATTTGCGACATCATTGTTGAAGTCCTGCACCCACAGATCAACGCGGAACTGATCGGGTATGTTCAGATCGAAATAGGGGAAGTTCTTGACCATATAACTATATACGGCGGGGATCGAGGACTCCGACGTGATCGTGTTCTGGAAGTACAGAGTTTTCTCCCCCGGGATTCCCGGTGGTGCGCAAGCGCTTCCTCCCTCGAAGCACTGCGAGTCCACGTAAAATTCGGTCCAACTCGGCTCGTCGGTCGAACCGTTCGGTTGCAGGTAGGTGTTGTTCTCGATGTATTCGCCGTAGATCTTCACCGGCAGACCGGCGGCCTCAGCTTCTGAGAACAGGAAGCCTTTTTTCTGATAGGCAAGTGCATCGCCGGCGTTCCCGCCCGGATAGCTGCGGACCCAGTCCGGGGACTGGATGTCGTCAGCATAGGGTGCCGTGCCCTCCTGGATCCATTGGTGACCGTCCGCCGACTGGCGGCTCGGGTCGTAGAAGTTGTCCAGCAGGGGGAAGCGTTGCACCCACAGGTGGGCGTTCGGCGTGACCGGAGTGCCTCCGGCCGCGGAGCCGTCGCCGAACACTGCCAACGTAGGATCGCCATTGCCCGCAACAACGTCGCCCAGGATCTGATCGTAGGTGCGGTTTTCACGGACGATCAGGAACACATGTTTGATGAGCGACGGATCGCCGATCTTGGCCGGGATTGCGACCGGCTTTGTCTTCGGGTTGCCACCGCTGGCAGACGCGATATTTTTCGCCAGATCCCAGTGGTTGTTGTAGATAACCTGCTGCGTCATCGCCTGCAAGGTCCCGCTAAGCGGCACGGGGACGATGCTGACGGTGCCATTGTCCTGGTGGGTGTTGTAGCCGCAGACGCCATGGTCGCACTCGTACGAAAGACGGGTGCCGATGCCCTTGTCATTGGCAACGAGGAGCGTGTTATTGGTCACGTCGAGCACGACCGAGCTCGGTGCATAGGCTACCGGGATCATGCCAAGCACTGGATTCGTCGCTGCCGGGCTCAGGTCGACCACCGCGATCGCGTTGGCGTGGTAAAGCGCGACATAAGCGACGCCTGCCGCGCTGTTCACGGCGATCGAGGTTGGACCAGCACCCCAGGACGGACCTTGGCCCGGTATACCGATCGGCAACCCGAGATTGATCGTCCGGCTCACTGTGTTGCTGGCCGTGTTGATCAGCGAGATGGTGTCGCTGTAGGTATTGGAGACCAGCAGGCTCCCTTGGTAGAACGCCATCCCGGTCGGGTGCAAACCACCAGTCGAGATCGTATCGGTGACCGTCATTGAGGCCAGATCAACCACAGAAACGGTACCGGTGATCGCGGCGCCAACAAACGGGTCGGCGACGATTTCAGTGCCGGCGGAGTTGATCTGGAAATCAGCCTCGGTCGCGGCCCTGCCGCCCTCGTTGCTGACGTATGCGGTCGTGCCCGTGCGGTTGATCACGATGCTGTGGGGAGCGTTCCCGACGCGGATCTGTGTGCCAGCCGTCGGCGGGTTTGCGGCCAGGTCGATCTGCACGAGCGTATTGTTTTGGTTCAGCAGCGCATAGGCGCTCGAGCCATCCTTGGAGAGCGCGACGCCGCCAGGATAAGAAGTGTACGAACTGTAGAACGAGCCGCAGGGGTTGCCGTAAGAGGCTGGAGGGCTGTTCGGGAAGCACGCGATGAAGGAATTGTCGGGCGCCACGTGGACTTGGGCGTCGTCTTCCAGCAAGCCTTGCGCATTGACCGCGGCGATCGTGACATTGCTACTGTCTTGGCTAAACACCAGGTACTTGCCGTTCGCCGAATAGGCTATGCCGCTATAGCTGCCGCTCGAATCCGTTCCAAACGTGGCGTAGTTCTGCAGGACATTGCCGGTGTTGGTGTCGAAAATCTCTACGGCTTGCGTCGCCCCTAACGTGAGGACGGCAGCGGTGTGACTTTTGGCGTTCGGGTTGAGCGCGATAGCCTTCGCGCGGACCCGGATGCCGAGGTCGACTTGGGTGCCGGCTGGCGTGATGACCGCGCCATCGCTGACGACCCACGAGCCGTTCGCCTGCGGGCCGGTGAAGTAGGTCGGGTACTCCTTGGACTGAGCAGCGGCGAACAACGGAAGGCTCAGCCCCGCTGCCAGCACGCCGGCGAGCGGACGCAGACGGTTGGGTCGAGACTTATTTCGAGACTTCTTTTGAGGCTTATTTCGAGACGCTTTTCCAGACATACCGTTCTCCTCCTTGGATTTTTTTCATCACGCATACCGGGATCGGCCCTGCGACATCGCGGTGGAAATACGACTAGGGCCCCTAAGTTTAGTGGTCATCAACCTTGACAGGCGACTGTGACAGTTTTATGACGATCGTGTGAAATTTCCGTAACATGGGCTGAACTTTTCTGGCGGATTGTGACGCGCGCGCCGCTCCCCGTTGTTGCGCGGGCTTTGTCTTCGTGTCTTTCCGGTGAGGTGGTCTGCTTGAGCCCGATCACGATCGGGCGATACCCGCGTCCAGTTCCGACCCGTCGTCGACGAGCGCGCGCAGGGGCCCCAGCCATGGTTCGTAGCGTCGCCAGCGCGCGACGGAGGTGCGATAGATCGGCTGCCGGGTCTGCCACTTGCTGGGGGTCTTCACAGCCCGCGGATTCGATTCGGGGCGCAGGCACGCGTCGTGCCACGCCAGGCCGCTGGCCGCGATGATTCGTCGGATGAGCGATTCGGGCGCGCGGGTCAGGTCCTCGTAATCGACCTCGATGAAGCGATCCGCCGGCAGCACGCTCCGCCAATGGCCGATGAGCCGCTGGTAGCTGCGGAAATACGCGACCAGTTCGGCGCCTCCGGTCGGAAACGGCAGGCTCGGATGGAAATGAGTTTGATGGATCGACAGCGCCGTATCGACGGCAGCGCGGCGGCAATGGATGATGATTGCCCGCGGGAATGCCAAGTGGATCAGCCCGGCCCAGAGAAAGTTGAACGGCATCTTGTCGGTCACTCGCGCCGCCGTCGGCGCGATCGCGCGCAGCGCGCCAAGATAGTCTGCCGCCACCTTGGCGATGAACGGCCCCTCGTTCCCGGCCACGACGGAGCGGTGCCACGCCGCCCCGCGCTGGTTCCAGAAATGCAACTCGCCACCCGCCCCGACCTCGGGATGCATGGAGACGATCTGCTCGACCAGAGTTGTGCCGGACCGCGGCATGCCGATGATCAGCACCGGGGTCGCATCGAGGCTGCCGAGTTCGGGCGCCCGCGCGATCAATTCGGGTGTGCAGCGGGCAATCAGGCGGTCGATCTCGGTGGAGAACGTTGCCAAGTCGAAGGACTCAGAACCCCGGCGCACGACGTCTGCGGCGTCGAAATGCTGCATGGCCAAGCCGTAGTCGCCAAGATCCTCCGCCGCCTTGCCGATCGCGAGGTGAAGCCGCAGGCGTTGCGCCGCTTCTAGTCCCGGCGTGGCCAGGGCGGCTTGCATCGCTTGAAGCAGACCGTCGTCATGGCTTGTCACCAGGCGGCACCGGACCAGATCGTAGTAGCTTCCCGCCAGCAGCGGCGCGATCGCGATCGCCCGTTCGAAGCATGCGCGGGCCTCGTCGAAACGGCCGAAGTCAGAGAGCAGATTGCCCAGCAAATCATAAGCCATGGCGTTCCTCGGATCGGCCGCCAGCGTCTGTCGCAGCGCCTGTTCAGCTTCCTGATTGCGATCCTCGATCAGCAGCGCCCGTGCCTTGCCAAGGCGGCTGAAGCTGGTACCTCCGGCCGCCGCCGCGCAGCGGAAACAGCCGATCGCTTCGTCGCGATGGCCCAGTGTGTAGGCCAGCGCGCCGGCACGGAACCACGCCTCGGTCAAGGATGGGAGCAGCTTGGTGGCGCGGTTGTACGCAACGATTGCCCCGTCGATGTTGCCCAGCTTCTCCAGGGCGATTCCCAGGCGGAAATATGCGTCGGCGTAGCGTGGGTCGCTGGCGACGGCCCGCTGCAATGCCGCGATGGCATCCGGTACGCGGCCGACCTCGAGGCAGGCGAGGCCGAGATCATGCTGGATGATGGGGTTGGACGGCTGCAGCAGCGCTGCATCGCGCAACGGCGCGATCGCATCGGCTGGTCGCCCGGCCCTGAGCAACTTAGTGGCCAACGCAAGCAGAGGCGACACCTGCTGCGCCGCAGCTGGTTTTGGAGACTGGGACATGGCGCGAACCTAGCGTGGAAGCTGTAGCTTGGCCATCGGAATCGTCAGCGTAATTGTCACCCGACCATGATCTGCCAAACAAGAGAATTTTGCCATAGTCCATTCTGCACGCGATCGAAAAGGCGGCCGCCAGCGGTCCTTGCAGGCTGACGACTGCAAGGATCTGCGAATAAAGTGGGACACTTTTGAACGGCGGAACTTCCCATGCGTTCTCATCTTCGCATCCTAATTCCTCGGTTTGTTCTCGAAGATCGAGACTATCGAGTTTCAGGGGAGAGGCGGCAATAATTGTGGATGTTTTCTCCTACGAAATTCGCATAAGCTTCAACCTTCCGAACTACGTGTACGTGAAGGTTGCGGGTGCCAACCAGCAGTGTTATCTGGTGCCCAATTCCGGCCCAGGCAACTTCGGAAGCTTCCAGGAAGGTCTTCCCCGAGCCCTGCAATTTTCCGCAAGATTCACCTTCTAGGATTTAGTCGGGAGAGTTCTGGTCATCGAAGATGGAGCCGTCGGTGCCGGCCGGTTTCCCAGGAACTCAAACGGACACCATTCAGATCGCGATTGATATCTCGAATAAGAGGGGTTGCTGACACGCTATAGGTTTTGGTTCTGGGTCATGCTGCTGGCGACTTTCGCCATTTTCCCCTTGATCGGGTACCAGATTGCATGCCACGGCATTCCACCGGTGGAGGAAATGGCGACGACCGCGCGCCACATCAGTTCGACGAACCTGCAGGAGCGTATTCTTCCGGAGGGATATCCGTTCGAGCTGGCATCCCTGGCCAGCACCTTCAACCAAATGCCAAACCGCCCGGAAGAGTCCTTCGAGCGCATTTCGAGATTCTCGGCGGACATTGCGCACGACCTGCGCACGCCGGTGAATAACATTCGCGAAGAAGCCGAAGTTGCCTTGGCCTGCGCGCAGCGCCGACGAATATCGCGATGTGACTTCCATCCTCCCGACCGAGATCGCGTGACCACGTACAAACAGACACAGCTGATTCAGAATGCTACTTGGCAGTTGTTGCACTTGGCATCGGCCTGCTACGATCTCCGCAACCTTCGTAGAGGCCGAGGATGTCGCGCGGCCTATTTAAAGATACGGAAGTTATCCTGACGAGCGACTGTTCAGCCCTCGTTCGTCTTGACTAACCAGCGATGTAACCCCGAAGTTGGCGGGGACGACGGGACTTGAACCCGCGGCCTCTGCCGTGACAGTTCTTCCAGCGATGAGGGGCACAATGAGAACGAGTGAGTGCAAGTTGCAGAATCACAATGCTCTGTGTCGATTTCGACCAGAACTTACTTGGCTCTCGTAGCACGCGTTTGCAGTCAGTTGCAAGGGCATGGATGCAAGGGTTACGTCCCAAGTCACGTCACAATTTCCACCAGGTCAGGCAAACTGATTTCCCCGCCATGTAACAGTGAATTTCCCCCCGCCACATTTAAGCTATCGTCACTGGGGGTGGCCTTCAATTTGGGATGGGACCCGCCCGGACGAAAATTTTGGAAATTTGAACTGGGCAACCCTCAGCATCTGGAAAATGAGTGACAGCCTCTTAACAAACTGCGAGCCAACGCCCCCGCCGCCGATACTCGTTCCGTCTATACCGCTACTGCCAGTTTTGCCAGTTGGCGTGGGCGCGGTTGTGCCCATAAACTCGCGTGTCGACGGTCGGCGCCTGAGGAAGGCAAAGGTCGTGCTGCATGCCGGACTTGATTCGTTTGGCGGCGTCGGACATAGAAGCCGGAAAGATAAGGAGCTGCGAAATGAAGAGATCTTTACTTGCAGTGTTGGCATTGAGCGGAGCGGTACTGCTCGGCCATAGTTCAGCAGCGGCACAGAACAGCGGTACGCAGGCTAATGCTGGACATGATTCTCAAGGCCCCTCCGACCAGGATATCCAATTGCTGCGAAAGGATATTCGTTCCCAGAAGAGACAGATTATCGCGGCCAATTTGCCACTGACGGACGCTGAGGCGCAGAGGTTTTGGCCGGTGTATGACCAATACACCGCTGAGTTGGTGCAGATCAATCACGGCAAGTATGCACTGATCAAGGAATATGCGCAGAATTACGGCAGCATGACCGATGTGCAAGCCGACGACTGGACCCAGCGAGCGCTGAAGCTGGATGCGGATGTGGCGGGACTGCGGCAGAAGTACTGGCCGACCTTTCGGAAGGTGTTGCCAGCGAAGAAGACGGCTCTGTTTGAACAGGTAGAGCACAGAACGCAAGTGCTGATCGACTTGCAGCTAGCCGCGTTGCTTCCGCTTGTCGAGCCATAGTGGTGGCGTCGGCGGGTGGGCCACATTAACGTGGAAGGAATGACGCGGGTTCGTCTTTGAAGGTAATGGTGCCGTCCAGGTCTTTGCTGAATGATCGCGTCCGCGGAGGAATCGATGATCAGGGCCAGCCTCGAGCGGGATTCCCCCAGTTGCTCGACGATTCGCTGGTACAGTTCTTCATGCGCTTCGCGCAGTGCTTCTTCAATTTTCTTGTGATCGGTGATGTCGCGGATCGCGCTCAAGAAAATAATCCATTCTCTGTGGAGACAGGACTGAGACTAATCTTTACCGGGAATTCCGAACCATTGCGCCGTCTACCGGAGAGATCGAGCCCGCTCCCATTCGTCGCGTCTTCGGCGCTTGCGCGAAGTTCTCGCGATGATGGTGGTGCTCGCGGCGATAGCTCTCAGGGACGAGCATTTCGATTTTCTCGCCCATCAGCTGGTCGCGGTCATAGCCAAACTCTTGTGCTTGTGCACTAACCTGAACAATGGTTCCTTCTCGATCGACGGCGACAATGGCGTCCGGAAGGTTTCCAGGAGATGGCTGGAAAGGAGAGCTTCGGCCACGGCTTCGGTGAAAGCAAGCGAGGAGGACCGTCCATCATGATCCAAGGAAGGCAAGGTGCAACTCCGCGATTCAAACCGTTGGTCTTAAATTTATTCCGGAAGCGGCGTGTCTGTAAAGGCTTGGAGTGTATGCGCCTAGGCAGGCGTGAGAGTCGTCAACCCTGCTCAAACAGTGATTCCTCGATCAATTCGCAAAGAATGTGTCCGGTCAGGATGTGCGCTTCCTGGATGCGAGGGGTCTGATCGCTGGGAATGCGGATGCATTGATCGACGGCCTCATACAGCTTGCCGCCGGTTCTTCCGGTCAGACCCACGGTGACGAGTTTCCGCTCGCGAGCCACGTTCATGGCGCGCAAGACGTTGGAGGAGTTTCCGCTAGTGGTGATGGCGAAGGCGACGTCATTGGGAGTGCCAATGCCCTGGACCTGGCGCGCGAAAACTTCGTCAAAGGAATAATCGTTGCCGATGGCGGTCAGGACAGAAGAGTTGGTGGTCAGCGCCCAGCCGGAGAGGCTTTTGCGTTCCTTCAGGAACCGTCCGCTCAGTTCCGCGGCCAGGTGCTGTGCGTCGGCGGCACTGCCACCGTTGCCGAAGAACAAGATCTTGTTTCCGGAGCGGAGGCACTTCGTCATTGCGTCTGCTACCTCGACGACTGCGCTCAAGTACCCTGAAGACTCCGAGAGACTCTGCATTACCGACGCGCAGTCGCGAATTCTGGCGACCGCCAGAGACTGCGCAGTATCCGCGTTCATAGAACCTCTCCGATTCCGCGCACACCTTCAAGTCGCGCTGGGTTGGGCCTCATTGTCCCGCAATGGTTCACCCATACCGTATTCGAAATTGATCCTCTCCTGCTCGACTACCAGCGGCCGTTTCTGCACCAGGGTATGGATAGTGCCGATGTATTCCCCAATGATGCCCATAAACAGCATTTGGATCGACATGAAGAAAAATACGCCGATGACCAATGGGCCGATGCCGACGGAGAAGTTGCTCCAAAAGACTAGTTTGTAGATGAGGTATGCCAGCGACACCAGAACCGAAAGCAGCGCGCCCACAAAGCCGGAAAAAGTCACCAGTCGCAGCGGCACCTTGGAAAGGTTGGTGATGGCGAGCATCGCTAGATCGTAAAGCGTATAGAAATTGTTCTTGGTGATGCCATGTTTGCGCGCAGGCTGATGGTAGGGAATATCGAAATGCCGAAACCCAGCCTCCGCGACCATGCCGCGGAAGTACGGATACGGATCGTCGAACTGTTTGATGACGTCCACCACCTGACGGTCAAACAGGCCGAACCCGGTAAAATTCTCGTAGGTTTCCACCCCGGAAAGACGGTTTACCAGCCGGTAGTATTGCTTGCGGACCCAGAACATCAGACCGTTCTCCCCGCTCGTCACTTTGACGCAGATCACAACCGGGTAACCCTCCTCCCACTTACGGATCATGTCCGCAATCATCTCGGGAGGATCCTGCAGGTCGGCCACAATCCCTATAACCGCGTCTCCGCTGGACTGATAAAACGCGTGCATCGGAGAGCGGACCTGGCCGAAGTTGCGCGTATTCCTGATTATTTTTACGTTCCTATCCAGAGCAGCTAACGCCTTCAGTTCGTTCAGGGTGCTGTCGGTTGACGCATTGTCGATAAAGATATGCTCGTACTCGTAATTGCCGGCGGCGGCGACGACAGCGCGCACTCGGAGGTACAGCTCGCGAACGTTTTCCTCTTCGTTATGACAGGGCGTGAGGATGGTCAGGGTCTTAGGCACGGATTGCAGCTTTCTCGTCGAATTTTAGCGATTCGACGTCAACTTCATGGTGCACGTACCATGAATAAAGGTCCGTGATCGAGCCCTGTAAGTCCCAAAATTGATACCCCCCCATTTCCGTCAGCATACGCGAGTTGTCCGCTGAGTACTCAGGCCCTATGCCTTCAGCCATGACTGACACATTCGGATTGCGACCCGAGACCTGGGCGACGATCCGGGCTAATTCGGTCAGCGCCACGGGCCGTCCGGTGCAGACGTTGTACGCCTTGTGGCGGGCGTTATTTTCGATGAACCACATTGTCAGCTTGACCAGGTCCTTGATGTACAGGTAGTCGAACACGATATCCTGCCGCAGCACGATCGGCAATCCTTTCAGCGCCCGGCAGCAGGCGTTGGAAATGAAACGCACGGTGTAGTCCTCATACTGGCCGAAAACGGCAAACAGGCGCAACTCCACCAGTCGCTCGGAGCGCTCTGTGTATTTGGCGCAAATGTACTTCGAGAATCCGTAGGGGTCGGTGGGAACGTGAGTGTCGAAATACTCTTCTTTCACCCTCGCCGGCAGCCCGGTTTTGTCATACTCGGCGCCGGAGCCGAAATGAATCATTTTTCCGAATAGCCCGTCACTGCGCACCAGGTTAAGAAACATGCGGCAATTCCGGTCCAGCAGGTCAGGTGGAGCGCCCAAGCCGCGGTTGGACCGCGTCGTAGCCGCATGCACGATGACATCGCAACTGTGCGCGCTGAGGTATTCGCGTACCGCCTGCTCCTTCAGCAGATCCAATTCGGCCGAGGAGGGCGCCAGCACCTCATACGTGCCGACAAGTTGCTCCGCCAGATTTCGTCCGATGAACCCCGACCCGCCGGTGATGAGTATGCGCATTATGCAGGCGTCCGAAAGGAAAATCTCTTATGCCCCAAAAAGTTGTAAACCACCACAATGACAGTCAGAAAAGCGCCGGCGATGTAGGGGGCCTCGGCAAAAAAGCGAGTGTTACGCCGGATCAGGAGCACAAGCACGGGAAGCGCGATCAGGGCGAAAGCAATGCCACCACTGTACACCGCGACGCAGCGCATCCATTCGCGGAGGTAATTGCCCTGGGTTTTGAACACGAACCATTTGTAGCCGAAGTAGGCGACGGTGATGTTAAGCAGGCTGGAGAGCAAGGAAGCCCAGATGTAACTGTGAGGCACAATAGGATTCAGAACCGCCGTGAACAGCGCGAATGTGCCGTAACCGAAAAACGTATTCCAGGCACCCACCAAAAGGTAGCGCCCGAACTGGCCGGGCGGGATGTGCCCCGTGATTTCCGTGCTCCATCTGTTGGCAAGATCTGAGAAGCTCATCTCTTTACATCATTACACAAGCAAAATCCCCCACAAATATTAGAAAATGTTCAGTTCCGCCCTGCCCTTGAAGATGCACATTAAGAAAAGGACAGAAGCCCAGCCGGACAGATCGGGGGACGAGATGCGATATCATCGAGAGTTCTTACAGTTTTCTTGCGCATTTGATGAGTTGCAGAACATCCAGGAGCCCGAATGGAGCCTGATCAGCAATGAAGCTTTCGGATTACGTTTTTCGCATCGTCGCAGACAGCGGTGTGAAACATGTCTTTTTGGTGCCCGGCGGTGGGGCCATGCATCTCAACGAATCCCTCAGCCGCTGTAGCGAGGTTGATTTCGTTTGCAATCTGCACGAGCAGGCCAGCGCAATTGCAGCAGAAAATTATTCCAAGGCCACCAACAATCTCGGTGTGGCACTGGTGACTACGGGTCCGGGCAGCACAAACGCGATTACGGGGTTAGCCGGCGCCTGGCTGGATTCGACACCGTGCCTCTTTCTCTCCGGTCAGGTAAAACGAGCGGACCGGATGTTTATGCCCGATGGCACGCCCCTCGGTGTTCGACAAGTTGGAATGCAGGAGGTTGATATCGTCTCGATTGTTCGCTCCCTGACCAAGTACGCGATCACTGTCGACGATCCCAGTTCGATCCGCTACCACATGGAGAAGGCGCTTCATCTTGCGAAATCAGGCCGTCCGGGTCCGGTTTGGATTGATATTCCGCTCGACGTACAGGCCAGCCCCATCGACCCGGAAGCCTTGCGCGGCTTCGATCCTTCCGAGTGCGAGCGCGAAGTTCCTTCACAAATAAACCTGGAGGCGCTGGTTGGGGAAACGATCCGCGCGTTGAATAAATCAGAGCGGCCCATACTCCTGGCCGGCAACGGCATTCGATTGGCGCGCGCGGAAAAAGAGTTTCTGGCACTGGTCGAAGCGCTTGAGATGCCGGTCGAGTCGACGTGGCTCGCGATCGATCTGATTGCCGATGACCATCCTTTATTTGTTGGACGTCCCGGTTCTCTTGCACCGCGCGGCGCAAACTTTGCTGTCCAGAATTCAGATTTCCTGCTCACGCTGGGCGCGCGCCTGGATCGCGTAATCACGGGCTACTCCCCAGAACGATTTGCCCGAGCCGCTCACAAAGTGATGGTGGACATTGATCCCTTCGAACTGGCCAAGATGGGCGATTTCATTCAGACAAAGGTGCAGGCTGACGCAGGTGAGTTTATTCGCGCACTGCTTCGCCGCAAGCCGGAAATTCAGCGGAAGGATCGCTCGTCCTGGAAGCAGCGCTGCGCGGATTGGAAAAGGCGCTATCCTGTCATCCAGCCTGAACATCGCAAGCCCGAAGGGCGAGTCAGCATGTATCACCTGGCGGAAGCGCTGCAAGACGTGCTGCCGGGGAACACGCCCATCGTTTCCGGGAGTTCGGGCAGCGCGATTGAACTCTTCCTGATGGCGCTGCGGGTCAAGGCCGGGCAGAGGGTTTTTCATACCACGGCGTTGGGGGCGATGGGATATGGTATCGCCGCTTCCATTGGCGTCTGTATGGCAAACGGCCGCCGCCCGGTCGTGTGCGTGGATGGCGATGGAGGTTTTCAATTCAACATTCAGGAACTGGAAACCGTCTCGCGGCTTAAGCTGCCCATCACGTTTTTTGTGTTGAATAATGACGGTTACGCTTCCATTCGCATTTCGCAGACGAACTTCTTTGGCGCACCGCGCATCGGGTGCAACCCCGAAACCGGGCAGACCCTACCGGATATTACCAAGGTGGCCCAGGCTTATGGGTTGCAAACCGACGTCCTCCGCGACCAATCTGATCTCCGCGCCGATCTGCGGCGAGTGCTCAGCCGTGGCGGACCGCTGGTTTGCGACACGTTCGTTCTTCCCGATGAGTTCCGCGGTCCACGGCTTTCCTCCGTGCAACGCCCGGATGGATCGTTCGTCTCCAAGCCGTTGGAAGATCTTTACCCGTTCCTCTCACGCGACGAGTTTCTCTCCAACATGTTGATCCCCGTGGAAGAGGAGTAACGATGATGAGAATCGCAGTGATGCAGGGCCGGCTTCTGCCGCCATCTGACGGGTGCTTTCAGTGCTTTCCGAGAAAGCGCTGGCGAGAGGAATTTCCGCTGGCAGCAGAGGCGGGACTTGATGCGATTGAGTGGATTTACGACTCCCCCGGCGGGAGCGATAATCCGCTCGGCACCGATGATGGTCTGGCAGAGGTGCTTCAGCTGTCTGGAAAATGTAACATCGCCATCGTCTCCGTCTGCGCCGACTACTTCATGGAGTGTCCGCTCGCCAAAGCCGGGGCAGCCGAATCGGAAGAGAGAATCAATAAATTATTGTGGCTGTTAGATCGCTGCAAGCTGGCCGGTATTCGCCGTGTTGTACTTCCTTTTGTGGACAATTCCAGAATTGACAGCGATGCCGAAGAAGCCCAAGCCGTGGAGGTGCTGCACCGTGTTCTTGGACATGCCGAAAAGGCTGATATCGAATTGCACTTGGAGACATCGCTCGATCCAAAATGCTTTGGTTCACTCTTGGCCAAGTTGCCCCGTCGTTACTTGAAAGTGAACTACGACTCAGGAAACAGCGCTTCTCTCGGCTACGATGTCCGCGAAGAGATCGGGTCCTATGGCGACCGTATTGGCAGCGTACATATAAAGGATCGGATTCGCGGGGGTGGAACCGTTCCGCTGGGAACGGGTAATGCGAATATTCCGGTTCTGCTTTCCCAGCTCTTCCGACTCGGATACAAAGGAGACTTTGTGATGCAGATTGCGCGAGGGGAAGCTGGAAAAGAGCTTGCCTGGATTCAGCACAATCGGGAGCTTGTGCTGGGCCAACTGCAAGCGGCGGGCTTCATGTTCGGAGCGAACCGATGAAGATATTGATGGTCGGACTCGGGGGTATCGGACAGCGCCATCTGCGAAATCTGCGCATGCTGCTCGGTGATGATGTGGAGATACTCGCCTATCGTTTCCGGAAGCTTTCCCGGGTCATTTCGCCCACTTTGCAGATTGACGACGATCGCGATGTGGAGCGGGAGTACAAGCTCCGCGTCTTTGGTGACTTGGAATCGGCGCTCGCGGAGAACCCTGACGTCGCGTTTATTTGTAACCCTAGCAGCTTGCATATCCCTGTGGCATTGGCTTGTGTTCGGGCCGGCTGCGATCTCTTTGTAGAGAAGCCGCTAGCGGATGGTTTTGCGGGTCTGCCTGAGCTGCAAGCTTTGGTTGAGAAACAGGGTCGGATTGTAATGGTCGGCTATCAGCTTCGTTTCCATCCGTGCTTTCTGCGCATGCAGGAGATTGTGCGAAAGGGCCTGCTTGGCAACTTGCTGGGAGTTCGCTCCTCGGTGGGCGAGTACCTGCCAGGCTGGCATCGTTATGAGGACTACCGGCAGGGCTATGCCGCGCGAGCAGACCTGGGCGGGGGTGTAATCCTCTCCCAGATTCACGAGTTCGACTACCTCTACTCCCTGTTCGGCAAAGCGAAGCGTCTGTTCTCCATCGGCGGGCACTGGAGTAGTCTTGAGATCGACGTCGAGGACGTGGCCAGCACGCTGATGCAGTGCGAGTTCTCCGGAAGGCCACTTCCCGTCCACTTGCAGCAGGACTATCTGCAGCGGCCGACACTGCGGCAGTGTGAGGTGATAGGGGACGCGGGCAAGGCTGTTCTCGATTTTCCGGCGCTTTCGGTCACCCTGTATGGCGTAGAAGGAACCGTGGCGGATCGGTTCACTTGTGAGCAACTGGACCGCAATCAACTGTTCATCCTTGAGATTCAGCATTTTTTGGACTGTGTGAGAACGCGGAGCAAACCGGTGGTTGACCTGGGAGAAGGTACGTGGAGCCTCAAACTGGCGCTGGCTGCGAAGGAATCGATCGCAACCGGTCGTGTAGTGGAGCTTTCCTGAGGAACCGAGAACGTATGAAAGAGCATGGGAATTTCTTCGAGTTAACCGGCCGAGTTGCGTTGATTACGGGCGGCGCGGGACTACTCGGCGAGCAACACGCCCGAGCTATAGCGGCGGCGGGCGGCATCCCGATCCTGGTCGACGTTCAACGGCAGCGCGCCAGCGAAAAAGCGGCAGCATTGTCGCGCGAGTATAGCGTTGCGGCAATCGGCTGTGCTGCGGACATCACGAAACAGTCGGAGATTGAAGCGTTGCGGGATGAGATCCTGGCCCGCTTCGGACGCCTCGATATCCTGATCAACAACGCGGCTAACAATCCCAAGATGGAGGCCAACACGCAGGTGAACTTCTCGCGGCTAGAGAATTTTCCTTTGGCGCAGTGGGAGGCAGACATTGCCGTCGGCCTGACCGGCGCTTTCCTGTGCAGCAAAGTGTTTGGCAGTCATATGGCCGGTAACGGCGGCGGAGTCATCGTAAACGTGGCGTCGGATCTCGCACTCATCGCTCCCGATCAGCGCATCTACCGGCAGCCTGGTGTGCCAGAGCAAATGCAGCCCGTAAAGCCCGTCACCTATTCGGTAGTAAAGTCCGCGCTGGTGGGTCTTACGCGATATCTGGCGAGCTACTGGGCCGACAAAAAGGTACGCGTCAATGCTATTTCGCCTGGTGGCGTGTACAACGGCCAGCCGGAGGATTTTGTTATGCGCCTGACAAACCTGATCCCGCTTGGGCGCATGGCTGCGATTAACGAATATCGGGGTGCCATTGTATTTCTGTGTTCGGATGCATCGTCATATATGACGGGCACAAACCTCGTGGTGGATGGTGGTAGGAGTTGCTGGTAGAAGTGGTGCATCGGCTTAAGGCCACGCGGTGCTGAGATGAGTCAAATGGTTTCTGGAACGAGAGGGCTGGCTGACAAGGACATGCCTCCGGCACTCGAAGAGTTGTTCGCCGAAGGTGAGGCGGATGCAACCGCGCGCGAGAGGTCAGCATTTGACTTGATAGCGGGACCCTCGAAGGATCTGGTTGTATTATTCGGCGCGGGACATCTTGGCCGCAAAACTTTGGCCGGGCTGCGTAATGTCAGTATTGAACCTATCGCTTTTGTAGATAACGATGCGCGCCTATGGAACACTTTTGTGGAAGGGCTGGAGGTGCTTTCTCCGGAAGAGGCGGCACGACGTCACGGCGAGCAAGCAACCTTTGTTATCACAATCTGGAAAGGCGACGCCACCGATCGTATGGCACAGCGCGAATCGCAGCTGCGAACCTTGGGCTGCAGGTACGTAGTCACGTTTCAGTCGCTGTTTTGGAAGCACGCTGAGGTCTTCCTACCTCACTACGCTGTCAATCTTCCCCACAAGGTGCATCAGCAGGCGGATGACGTGCGCCGTGCCGGCCGCCTGTGGTCAGACGACGCCTCCCGAAGGGAATATCTCGCGCAATTGCGTTGGCGTTTGTTGGGCGAATTCGATGAGCTGCCCGGTCCTGTTCAGCACACGATCTATTTTCCACTGGACCTCTGCCCGCTCATCGATCGCGAGGTATTCGTCGATTGCGGCGCCTACGACGGTGATAGCATCCGGAGTTTCCTGGATCAGCCCAAAAAATCCTTCCAGAGGATTTACGGTTTTGAGCCCGACCCTGCCAACTTCGGAAAACTCGAAAAAGAAGTGTCACTCCATCTGGAACGCGAATCCATATCGCTGCAACGCGCGGCCGTTGGAGCCCACACCGGGACGGTCACGTTCTCCGGTGATGGAAACGAAGCCTCCTCTGTCGGCAAGGGTGACATGGTGGTGAACTGCGTCGCTCTCGACCAAGCTCTTCTCGCGACGCAACCGACTTATATAAAGATGGATGTCGAGGGCGCTGAATTAGACGCACTGAATGGAGCGTGCAAAATCATCGGACGGTATTCTCCGGTGCTTGCCATCTGCGCCTATCATTTGCAAGATCATCTCTGGAAGATTCCGCTGCTTATCCAATCAATCAATCCGAATTACAGCTTCTTCCTGCGTCCTCATCTGATAGAGGGGTGGGACTTGGTCTGTTATGCCATTCCGAAATCTCGGCTGTTCGAATCGGACCAACGGGGACGAAGGAAGGCGATATGAAGAATGTTTTGCGTCCCTGTCCGGTTTGCGAGGGCGAGCGTGGAGATGTACTGCATCACCAAAGGTTTGCAGTCTCAGACGATTATCCGCTGCCGGATGAATATGACGTTGTTATTTGTGCGACCTGCGGAGTGGTGTATGCCGACACCCCCGCGACGCAGGCTGACTATGACAGGTTTTACGCCACCTGCTCCATTTACGAACAGCCCGCCGGAGCCCAGACGGGGACGACTCCCCCGGAAGATATCGCGCGCCTTGAGCAAACCGGAGCGCTATTCGCCAACCACATTCCTTCCAAGGAGGCTCGCATCCTCGATGTGGGGTGCGCCAACGGGGGACTGCTTCAAGTGCTGGGTCGTCTGGGATTTCACAATCTCGTTGGTGTCGATCCTTCTCCAGCGTGCGTGCAGAACACTCGCAACGGGGGTTGCGAATCTTATCAAGGAGACCTTGCTCATCTTCCTGCAGGGATAGGCTGTTTTGATGCCGTGATTCTCACGTCCGTACTGGAGCACGTCCTCGACGTAAAGCGTGCAATCTCGGCATTGGTGGGTGTTTGCACTGGCAACGGCCGAATCTTCCTCGAAGTGCCGGATGCGGCCGGCTACGCGGACTACCTGCACGCCCCATTTCAGGACATCAATACTGAGCACATCAATCACTTCTCCATTGCCGCACTGCAAAACTTAATGACCCAGTTTGGATTTGCGCCAGTTCTCGAGAGACGCGTGCTCGTGACTGGCCCTTCCCGCCTGGTGTTCCCCGGTCTTGAAGTCGGATACGAACGTCGGTCCAGTCATATTCAACAAGCTTGGCTCATCGACAGCACATTTCGCGCGCAGATGGAGCGCTACATCAATGAATCCCGCGTCATGATGCAAGAAATCGATCGGCAACTGCGAAGTGTGCTTGCATCTTCAACAGAAGTGATCGTTTGGGGGACGGGGCAACTTACGATGAAGCTCCTGTGCGATACGGCGTTGAAGGATGCAAAGGTGGTCGCGTTCGTCGATGGAAACCCGGTCAATGTCGGAAAAACCTTGCGCGGCGTACCAATCATTCGTCCCGACCAGTTGGAGAACCGGAGGCCGCCGATTATCCTTGCGACCTTGCTACATACCCAAGGCATTCGCAACAGGATTACTTCCCTCGGGTTAACAAACCCGGTCGTTACGCTCGGTGCGCGTTGAAGGTTGAACGGAGAGCTTGCGGCCGTTTCAAAATCTCACAGGACCGCTCTACAAATAAGGCGGGAGTAGAGGCACCGGCATGTGTGCCAGCATCCCAAAGAACGTCTCCGGGTTGAGGCGCATAGCCATGAGTATAGGCGTCCATCACACATCCTCTGGAATTGACGGAAAATGACAGGCGGTGCGACTCTTGCGGTAGGGCTGGAGACCGGGCCTGGAGAAGTCCAGGACGGTTCGACCTTCAATCGCCTGGCCCTCATGGTGTCGAAGAAAAGGTTATAGCACTCCATCATTATCGGAACCTGAACGTATTGAGCTTTGTTCAGTATCATTTCCCGCGTCGCCTTGCGGAGCATGATGGCATCATTCGCAAATCCGACACTGTAACCATGAAGAAATCCGTGCGTCCGCAATGCCGTTTGAGCGAGCACACGGTCCGGCCTAAGCCGGACGAGATAATCCTTTCGAAATTGCATAAATGCATTCCGCACTCTGTCTTATTGGAACATCTGTCGCGACCGACACAACCCGTCGTTCCTTCGCTGCGGCAGTCAACGTCCACAGGCAAGCCAGTCAAGACTTTGCCGCCATTTTTGCGGATCCGAGTAACATGTCCACGATCTCGCGCACCGCGCCGTTACCGCCGGCGAGTTTGGCGACGACCTGGCAACGTTCTCGGATCGAAGGGCGCGCATCCGCAGGGCAGGCGCTGAGGCCGACGATGTTGAGCGCGGGTAAGTCGTTCACATCGTCTCCAATGAAGCAGATCTCCTGCAGGCGCAACCCGTGCCGCTCCGAGAACGCGCGCAACGCGCCGGCTTTGTCCTTGCAGTCCTTGTGCACGTCGCAGATGCTAAGTTTACTGGCAAGCCGGTCGACCAGCGGGCTGTTCTCGCCCGACATCAGAGCAATCACCATCCCCGATTTTCGCGCGAGTGACAGACCCATGATGTCGGCAAAGTGAAAACGCTTCCATTCTTCGCCGTTTGGCCCCCACCACACGCCGCCATCGGTGAGCACGCCATCGACATCCATGGCGATGGCCTTGATCTTCGTTGCGACCTCCGGCACTTTCTCCGGCACTAGGATGCTCCCACGCGCCGCAGCTTCTTGATGATCGGTTGCTCGCGCTCCAGCACTCGCTTGACGCCGTCCCCCATTGATTTTTCAATCAAGCGGATGTCGCGAATCAAGCGCGTGATGCCATTGGGTTCGAGCGATGCCGCATGGTCCGAACCCCACATCGAACGATCCAACGTGATATGCCGCTCGATCACGCAGGAGCCGAGCACCGCGGCCGCAACGGTCGAGGCCAGCCCGGTTTCGTGCCCGGAGTAACCAACCGGCACGCTATACCGCTCCTTCAGCACATCGATAACGTGCAGATTCAATTCTTCGTAATATGCCGGATAGGTACTGCAGGCATGAAGAATGAGGAGATCCTGCTTGCCCAGAACCTCCACCGCATGATCAACCTCCTGGATCGTACTCATCCCGGTCGACAATAGGATCGGTTTGCCTACTGCGCGAGTGTATCGCAGCAGTTTGTCATCAGTGAGGGATGCAGAAGCGACCTTAAAGCAGGGGACATGAAACTGGGCGATGAAGTCGACGGAGGCTTCATCCCAGCAAGACGCAAACCAGTCGATCTTGACCTCACGGCAATAGCGGTCAATTTCCCGATACTCTTCGATCCCGAATTCCAGCCCGCGCTTCAGATCGCCGTTGGTCGCTCCAAATGGATTTTCCCGAGGCTTCGCCAGTTCTTCCGGCGTGTAGACAACATCGATCGTCCGCTTCTGAAACTTCACGGCGTCACAACCGGCCCCCGAGGCTACATTGATAAGTTTTTTCGCGATATCGATATCGCCATTGTGGTTGATTCCGATTTCAGCGATAACGTAGCAGGGTGTCCCAGGTCCGATTGTTTTGGACCCTAATCGAATCTGTGGAAGCTGGCCGGAGGAATGGTCGCTATTTTCGTGCGGCATCGGAAAGTACCCCTTTGGAAGCGATTTCGTTGATCGTTTCCAAAACGTAGTCTAACATCGCTTGCGTGAGTCCTGGATATACGCCAATCCAGAAGGCCTGATTCATTACACGGTCACTCATTCGAAGATCACCCACTACACGATAGTTGAGATCCGCATAGGCGGGTTGACGGACCAAGTTGCCGCCGAACAGTTGGCGAGTAGCGATCTTTTTCGCATTCAAGAACTCAATGAGCGTGTTACGAGAGAATGGAGCCATCTCCCTTACCAGCAACGGCAATCCAAACCAGCTGGGATCGGAATTTGCGGTTGCCTCGGGCAAGACGAACTGCTCCTCGGCATCTTTGAGCCCCGCCTTCAAATACGCAAAATTTCGTTTTCTCGCCTCGATGAAGGCCGGCAGCTTCTTCAACTGCGCGACTCCCACCGCAGCCTGCATATCGGTGGCTTTCAGGTTATAGCCGACATGCGAATAAATGTATTTGTGATCGTATCCGTGGGGGAGATCGCCCAGTTGCCAGTCGAAACGTTTCCCGCACGTGTTCTCTTTACCCGGGGCACACCAGCAATCACGGCCCCAGTCGCGAAAGGATTCGACGAGCGTGCGCATCAGGGGCTTGTTCGTCAAGACGCACCCGCCTTCGCCCATGGTGATGTGGTGTGCCGGATAGAAGCTGACGGTTGCCAGATCGCCGAAGGTTCCGACTTTCTCGCCGCGATAGGTCGAGCCGAGCGAGTCACAGCAGTCTTCGATCAGCCACAAGCCGTGTTTCTTTGTGAACTCCGTCACCGCATCGAGATCGAACGGATTGCCCAGAGTGTGCGCAAAGATGACGGCGCGGGTGCGGTTTGATAACGCCGTTTCGAGATAACCGACATCCACGTTGAAGGTAGGAATGTGAACCTCAACGAAGACGGGAACCAGTCTGTTCTGCAGGATCGGATTGACGGTAGTCGGGAATCCGGCAGCCAGGGTGATGACTTCGTCCCCTGGTCTCAGCCGCCGATCGCCCAATCTCGGCGAAGTCAGGGCGCTGATCGCCAGCAGGTTGGCCGACGAGCCCGAGTTCACCAGCACCGCCTCGCGCACCCCCGCGAATTTGGCGAACTCGCGCTCGAACTGCTCGGCGAAGCGTCCGGTGGTCAGCCAGAAATCGAGCGAGGAGTCGACCAGCAGCTCGAGCTCTTGTTCGTCGAAGACGCGGCCGGAAATGGGCACAGGTGACGATCCCGGCACGAACTCACCGGCAGGGAAGGCCTCGCGGTAGTATTCGGCCACCAGGGCGCGGATCCGGTCGCGCAACTCGCTCGCTCGTAACTCATGTGCTTTTGACACTACTTCAGCGCCTCCCGGTACCACGCTATGGTTTTTTCCAGCCCTTGATCCAGCGTGAACCTGGGCTTCCAGTTCAGTTCCGTGCGGGCTCGCTCGGCGCTCAGGAACTGATGGCGGATCTCGTTCGATGCATGGTTCTGAATCTCCGGCTTCAACTTCGACCCCATTTTTCCGAGGATTGCATTCACCAGCTCAAGCACGTTGATCTGCGCTTCATTCGAAAAGTTATAAGCTTCGCCGCAAAGTTTCGAGTTATGCAGAAGCTGCTCCGCGAGTAGCATGTACGCCGCAGCGCCATCTTCCACGTAGAAATAGTCGCGCACGAATTTGCCGTCGGAGCGAATAATCGGCCGTTCGCCGCGGATTACGGAGCGGATGGTGCCGGGCACCACACGGTTCCAGTTCAAGTCTCCGCCGCCGTAAAAATTGCCGCAACGCGTGATCGCCAGCGGGACGCCAAACGTGTGGGCGTAAGACTGCGCAATCAGGTCGGCGCACGACTTGCTTACGTCGTAGGGATGCTTCCCCTGCAACGGCATATCTTCTTTATAGGGAAGCACCGTCTGATCGCCGTAAGCCTTGTCCGAAGAAGCGAGGACGACCGACTTCACCATTGGCGAACGCCGGCAGGCCTCGAGAAGATTCCAGGTTCCGCGGATATTGCTCTCGAAAGTTGAAAGCGGATTGCGATTGGCGATGCCCACGATCGTCTGTGCGGCGAGATGAAAGATGACTTCGATCTCGTACTCGCCCAGTACCCGCTCCAGCAGATGTGGACTGCTCAAACCGCCGCGCACTACGTTGACGCGGTCGGCGAGACCCTGGTGCACGAATTCGCTGGCGGGAACCCAGTCGCGTACCAACGCCGTCAGGGACGCGCCCTGCTCCAGCAGGTGTTTCGTCAGCCATCCGCCCACCAATCCCGTGGCGCCAGTGATAAAGACGCTACGGTCGCGCCAGAAGCCATTCGTCATTATTGTTCCAACCGGATTATTCCAGCCAAATTATGCCGACCTTAGTCCTGCCAAACCTTCCACGGCGCCTGATGCGCGTTCCATAACTGGTTCAAGTACTCGTACTCGCGATAGGTATCCATGGCGTAAAAGAAGCCGTCATGCTGATAGGCCATCAAGTGCCCTTCGTTCGCCAGCCGCTCCAGCGGTTCCTTCTCAAAAATACAATCGTCACCGCCGAGATAGTCGAACACCCGGCGATCGAGTACGAAAAAGCCGGCGCTAGCGCGGCCGCTGGTCTTTGCCTTCTCTTTAAACTTGGTCACGCGGCCTATAGAGTTTGCCTCGATAACTCCGAAGCGGGAACTCGGCGTGATGGTCGTGACCGTGGCCAGTTTTCCATGGCTCTTGTGGAACTCCAGCAGTTTCCGGATGTTCACATCGCCTACGCCGTCGCCATAGGTCAGCATGAAGACGTCGTCATCCTGACCGATGTACTTCTCAATCTTTTTTACCCGTCCGCCAGTCATTGTGTTCTGTCCGGTATCGACGAGCGTGACATGAAAGTCTTGTTCGCGATGAACGTTTTTGTACTCAACCTTGGAGTTCCGGCCGAGGCAAATGCTGAAATCGTTGTTCATCGCCTCGTAGTTCAGGAAATAGTCCTTGATTATGTTGCCGCGGTACCCCAGACAGAACACAAAGTCAGTAAAACCGCTGTGCGCGTACAACTTCATAATATGCCACAGGATCGGACGACCACCGATTTCCACCATGGGCTTGGGACGATATTCTGTCTCCTCGCGCAAACGGGTACCGAGCCCTCCGCACAGCATCACGACTTTCACGAGATTCTCCTGGCAGCCACGAGTGCTAGTTTCTAGCGGTAGTTTCCCGAATTTTATTGATTATTCAAAACTTAGGCAAGAAAAGCACGCACCGCTGGTAACATGACCGCCCCGGCTGCGACCTCAATTTGACTTCTGTTGTGCGATCCATTTATTCGTGCGCGCCTCGAGAAGATCGAGGGGAAGGGTTCCGCCGTCGAGCATCTCGTCGTGAAATTTGCGGATGTCAAACTTGGAGCCCAATTCTTTCCGTGCGCGTTCGCGAAGTTCGCGGATCTTAAGCTGGCCGAGCTTGTAACTGAGAGCCTGCGCGGGCCACGCGATGTAACGGTCGGTCTCGGACTGGATGGTGGGCTCATCGACCGCGCCTGACTTGCGGAAGAAGTCGACGACTTGATCGCGGGTCCATCCCTGGGCGTGGATTCCAGTGTCAACGACCAGACGCACGGCGCGGAAAAGCTCGGAAGAAAGACGGCCGTAGTCGGAAACAGGATCCTGGTAGAAGCCGACCTCTTTGCCGAGTTCCTCTGCGTACAGGGCCCAGCCTTCGATGTACGCGTTGAAGCCAAGACCGTGAAGGCGGAACTTAGGCATGCCGGTGAGTTGCTGCTGCACCGACAGCTGCATGTGATGTCCGGGAATGCCTTCGTGGTAGGCGATCGCCTCATCATCGACGAGCGAGCGATGCGCAAAGTCGGAAGTGGCGACGACGACGCGACCCGGTCGCTTGCCGTCGGGCGTACCGGTGACGTAGTGGGTCGCAGCGGCGGCCTGGAAGGCGGGTATGGCTTCGACGGTGACCGGCGACTTAGGAAGCAGAGTGAAGAGTTCAGGAAGTTTCGGCTCCATCTGAGCGATGTAATGGCGGAAATTGTCGAGGATCTGTTCCGCGGAAGTCGGAATGTATTTGGGATTGGCCTTGAGCGATGCCCGGAACGAGGCGAGGTCGGCGAACCCTTCCTTCTTTGCGATCGCGGTCATGTCCGCCTGAATCCTGTCCATCTCGCGCAAACCGAGTTGGTGGATCTCAACCGGCGTCGTGTGAGTGGTGGTGCGGGCGTAGATGTCGTTTTCGTAGCGCTTCTGGCCGTCAGCAAGAGAAGTGATGGAGAGCGTCGTGCGGCCTTCGGGCGCGTATTCTGTGCGGAGGAAGTTCGCGAAAGTCTTGTACGCTGGGATGACGTCTGTATTGATGGCGTCGGTGATCTGCTGGGTCAAGCGCGTCTGGTCTTCGGGGGAGATGGTCGCTGGATATTTCTTCGTCGGCATCAAAAAAGGGTCGGCATCAATGATGCCCTGACACTGGACGGGCAGTTTCTCCAGCAGGAATCGTACGGGCATGAGTTTGTCCTTTATGCCAGCGCGCAGGACTTCAGTAGTCTGGCTGAGGACGCGCGGAATCTGGTGAAGACGGGCGATGTAATCCTCGTAGTGCTTGACGGAGTCGAGAGGAACGGAGAGCGGAAGATCGGCGAGGCTGGTATGAATGCCATTCTGCTGGTTGATGGGCATCTCATACTCTTTGAGGTTGAAGTCGGCGATGCGCTGCTCGAGGACGCGAACCATGAGGTCGTGAGAAAGCTGGTCCGGGTCGGAGAAACCAGCGCTGGGGATGGCTTCAAGCCGGGCCAGGAAGTCCTGGTTGGTCTTCTGGCGCTGCATGATCGCTTCGAGTGAGTACTCGGCGAGCTTGTCGTTGTAACGATAGTCGCCGTAGGCGGTGGCGCGCTCGGGAAAGTTACGGAGATCCGACTCGTACTGCTCTTCGAAAAGAGCATTCTGCGCGGCGAGGCGGTCGGCAACGGGCTTAGGGTTTTGGGCGAAGACCCAACCGGCTATGGCGACTACGAAAAACAGGCTGTGGGGAAGGCGCATAGGTATGCAGCGTACCAGAGGGGCGACGATCAGCGCTACTTTCTTCGCCGTCCCTGTAATTGGCGTTCACCTGATGAGTGGCGTCGAACGAGGGAACGCCTTTCTGCGCGTTTGGATTCCATGCGCAACCTGACTCGATCACGACCTCGGCGCCAGCGGCGAAGGCCGCAGCCCAGGGCCACTAGAAAGGGGCAGACTGAATATCGCGCCGGTTCGCGATCTCAGTGCGCCGACGCTTTGGTGAACCACTCATCGAACCACTCCAGAGTGCGCAATCTGTAGTCGTGGTCGTCAGCCGGCCTTACGAACATGTGTCCTTCGTTCGGATAGACAACCAGCCGGGTTGGCACCTTTAGGGTTTTGAGCGCGTGCCACCATTCCACCGATTGCTCCATCGGGACTTCACCATCGCGATCGCCCACCAGGATCAGGGTAGGTGTCTTGACCGCTTTGACGTAGTGCATGGGGTCGCTCTTGGCGTAGATCGCGGGATCGTCATAGACGGACGCTCCGAAAAACGGAATCATCCACTCGTCGATATCGTTCAGACCGTAGTAACTGAGCCAGTCGGAGAGTCCGGCGCCCGCAACCGCCGCGGCAAATCGCTCCGTCTGGGTTTCGGCCCACATGGTCATGTATCCGCCATAGCTGTGCCCGCGAATGCCTATGCGCCTGGCGTCGATCGGATATTCACTTGTGACGGCATCGATGCCGGCCATGATGTCGCGATAGTCCCCGCCCCCGAAATCCTTGATGTTGGCTTGCGTAAACGCCTCGCCCTGCCCGTAGCTGCCGCGTGGGTTTGGACAAAGAACGAAGTAGCCCATCGCCGAAGCTGCTCCGGTGATACCTTCACCCCAGGGGGATACGCACGCCGCGGACGGTCCGCCATGCACGTTGACTACGAGCGGATATCTCTTCCCAGCCGCGAAGTCCTTGGGAAGCATAAGCCAACCTTGGACACGCGTATCGCCGCTCTGCCAGTGAATATTTCGCATCGTGCCCCATGCCGGCTCGATGCCGCTATTCACCTGAGTAATCTGTTTCCATTTGCCGATCGTCCCCGCCCAGACTTCGGGAGGAGTGCGGGCTGATTGGCGTATAACCGCACTCACCGTTCCGTCGCGTGAAAAGGAACCTCCGGGTTGCCCCGCGTCGGTGGACGCTACTTCTTCGCCCGTCCAGAGTATCTGCAACTCTCCTCCGGCGGCGCTCACGCTGCCGAAGCCGGAGTTCCCGTCGACGTTGGCCGCGAAAACGATGCGATCCGCAGACGTCCACGCGAGGGAAGAAGGAGACGCCTTGAGGTTGGGAGTGACGTTCCGTGCCTTGCCGCCGTCGTCGATTGGAACGACGATGATGTCGCCGCCGGTGACTCCAGCGTCGCTCATGATGCCTTCGAGGAGGGCTACATTCTTGCCGTCCGGCGACACGTGCGGGTCCTCCATCTGCCACTTGGGCGCGTAGATCTCGCGCATCTGACCGCTTTGCGCGTTGCTGAGCGCATTGATCAGATAGAGCCGCGCGACCCACCAGTTTGCGTCACCTGAGCCGTGCGCCGCCGTGGCTACCCACGCCGCTCCATCGGGAGTCCAGTCGTATTCATAGATGTACACGTCGGCGGGCGTGACTTGCGCTAAGTGGTTGGTGCCCAGGTTGATGGTCGTAAGGCGCTGCTCGTAGATTTGGTCGTCAATCACTCCCGCCAGTGGGGTCATCGGCTGCAGTGGGCCAGCGACGCGCGGCAGGCCCTTAATAAAGAGGAGAGCCAGGGTCGTTCCGTCCGGAGAAAAGCGAGGCATCTGCGCATAGCCTTTTAACTCCGCCCGCTTTACCGGAGCGCCACCGCTATCATCGATGGCCGCGATGGCCGTGGTCCAGACCTGAGCTACGGGAGTGTCACCCGGCAAGTCGGCGAGGAATGCAAGCTGTTTACTGTCCGCTGACCATGTGACATCGCGCAGTGGAAGGTTCCCTTCGACCGAGATTGTCTGGAGAGAGCCGCCGCGTACGGGGGTCACGGTGAGTTGTCCCTCGACGATGTAGGCAACCTGAGTTCCGTCGGGAGAGAGGGCAACCTTATCAATTTTTTTCGCGTGCGGCATGGAGGCGAGCACGGCGGCGGCGGGAGAGGGCGCAGGGTCCCGATCTTGTGCCCAGAGCGGAACCGAGTGCAGTGAAACTACGAGCGCACAGAGCAGACCGCCAATGTGCATGTGACATTTAGTACCGGATTTTGTGGCCGGTTTCATGAGCGATGAGTATCCGCAGGGCATATGAGTCTTTCACAAGGGAAAAGGAAGTGCAAGACGTAGGCATCTCCATCCTCGCCACATACGAGCGAGAGCAAAGGTTCAATTGACAAATCCTTATAAGTTCGGCACCATGGTGCACACATTGTGGGGGCGCCCCTTTCCGTCAGGCGGCCCGGAGGTTTTATGTTCCAGTTTTTGAGCAGTCTGGGGATGGACGAAGAAGGTCAAGATATCGCCGAGTATGCCGTGATGCTAGCCGTAATTTTGGTGCTCGTGATCGGCACCGTCAAACTGATTGGCACCAACGCCAACAACGTGTTCTCGGCGGCGGCGAGTAACATCCAGTAGGTGTTCACTTCGATCTCTGATTCTGACCGCGGATTCACGGCAATCAAACCAGCCCGGCCTGATCTTCCGTGAGTGCTGTGACCTGAGCTCGGCAAAAATGCTTTTGCGCCTGCATCGGATGTTAATTATCTGCGTCGGGTCGTCGAGACTCTGTGCGACGCTTCAGTAGCCAGATGGATTTTGCCGCAGGGACAGGGTTCGTTCTCGCTCTTCGAGAGCAGCAAAGATCTCCTCCAACATGGTTGCGAGCTTTTCGGGGTCGGTTTCCACTGAGGCTGCTGCGACGAGTTCGTCGCAAGTTTTCTGGAGTCGCTTCTTCGGATCATCGCTGACCATAGTGGCCTCCACACCGGCAGAAACGAGCGGGCGTTGTTCCTTGATCGTGGAGCAGTTTTACGGCCCGCACGCACGGAAGTGTTTTCAGCGTGGAAAATCGCGCGGCAGAACCAGGATTTGGAGAGGCATGCAGCTCCGGACGACTGCGGGGTTTTACCTGCTCGCACAAGTTCATATCTCCGATGCGTCTGGCGGCTTCGGAGCATTCGCCAGCACCTTCAGCTCTATTCCCTTTAGCGTACCGAGCGAGTACGCCGCGGATTCGAGTTCTTGAACGCCGGTGTTGAAATCCAGCAAGTCACGAAGGCGTACTGTGACTATACGTTTGACGTCTCTGATTCTTTCCGCAAATTCGTCGAGTCGTATTTCAACCAGACCAGCTTCGGAGAGCACTCTCCACACCTGCAGCTCGTCGGGCCCATCATCGGATTGGCTCACAGTTCCAAACCTCGCTCTGTTCACTCGACCTGAGACTCCTGATCGGGGTCAGTTCGTCACCGGTCGTTTTTCCTGTCCTTGTCTTGGTCTTGCATTTTGGACTCTGCCGGCTTGAACCTTAGGTATGTGTATGCCAGATACTGGTTCAGCTCCGCCCAGAAAGACTGGTCCCGTTTGCGAGGATCCATGCCGGCCCCGGCCATCGAAAGGAGCCGCTCCTCACACTCCTCTCGCTCCTGGTCCGTGACCTCACTGATTTTGCGCCACGCCTGTGGCTGGGGACAGCCCGAGATCCTGTGCTCCGGTATCACTCGTCCGTCCTCAAGAATGAAATCTCGCCAGACCAAACCCCAACGCACTTCTTTGAGAATAGCCGTTTCGGAGCCGGTGGAGGATTTTAACGAAACGATCTGGCCTTCTTCTGGAGGCCAGTTCGGCGCAGTACGTAGTTGCTTCGCCGTGGAGTTCATCATGCGCACACCGGTGGGAATCAGGTTCAATTGCTCTCTTCCGGATGGGGTTTGCGGCTGACGATCCGAGATCCCTCTGCGATCGGTCTCGGCCAATCGCTGCGAGACAAAACCCGGTCAACGGCCTGCTCAATCCTCCACATAAAGCCCGCGTCAGGATCCGACACCGGGCCCGTCGCGGACCATGCCATACCGAGGGCATTCGCGTTCGACGCTGGCTCAATCTGGGGCACCAAGTGCGGCTGCTGTTTCAGATAGCCGATCCAGACAAGAGTGACGGCGTTGTACGCCGTGCTCTTCAGCAGACTGATAATCGCGGCGTGACCGCTGCCGTACCACATCACAAAACTAACCAGGATTAGCTCAACGCTGGCAAAGACTCCGAATCCCAGCGCTATGCCGAATACCTGTTGGCGGGAGCAATTTCTGAAAATACGGCAAAGAAGCATCAAGAGGAGGAAGAGCCCAACCTGCATCAGGCGTACGCTGCGATCAAAGGCAAACACCGCCGCTACGACCCGGTCTCCACCCGTTTCGCTACTAGACAATGCCCCTAAGATTGCAAGCAGAAAGAGCAGCCCGCACGACCATCGGAATATGGTGGTGCCCAAGAGCTGAATACCTCCATACTCCTTAAAGAGACTGCGCAATATTTCATCCATCACCGCGACCGTAAAGATGACACTGAGGGCGTTTCCGGTCCAGTAGGCGTTGAAGTAGTTCTCGGGGAAATGCCTGTACACGACAAACAAACATGCCGACTTGAGGGTCTGAAACAGGATGTAGGAAAAGAATCGGGGAAACACCCGGTGGACCTTGCGCCGGACCATGAAGATCAGAAGAGTGATCTGCAATAGCGGACCAGCGAGCCAGTTCAAATCGATTAGCCAGTTCATCGTATTAGGTACGCCTAACGCTCGGAAGCATACCTATCCCTCAGCCGCTCCGCAACATTTATTTTGGGCAGCCCTATTTTGATTTTATGAACTCAGCTTCCTATGCTTACTGTGAGCAGTGCATAGGGCGGCACAAAGGCATAGGGTCGCTGCCATCAGCAACGACCACAGCGTGTTCTGCTCGAACGGTAGAATTGCGAGGCGGCGAAGCGCTCGTCAAGATTGCGCTGTACAACCCAGCGAGTGCGACAACGGTGAGCAGTACTTCCATCGCCTTGTTCATGGGGGAGTCTCCTTTGCGCGAACCTCTGCGCGTCGCGAATTATAAGCCCAATCGATGCTCGTTGGCACCAAAACCTGTGGATAATTGTCATTTTTTTGAGGTCCGCGCGCTGCGCGAACTATCGGAGCTGGGGTCGTCGCGAGATGGCCTGGTCGATCATCGGGGGCGAATCTAACTGTGGGGGACGGGCACGTCAATGAAAGCCGCGGATTTGGCGCTATCACGAAATGGGTTGCTGGAGTTCTTCCAGCATCCGTTTGCGAAGTTGGGTCCCGGGGACCTCCTTTTCTGTGACCCAACTTATCTGAACCCCGCCAAAAGTGACGGCCCCCGCGCACGCGGTAGCGTCCGCCGCCCCAGCGGCTTCGTCCAAATCGCGATATCACGCGAGTCCGGAATAGATCAAGTGCGGAAGCTTTACGGTTCTTCGCGATTGATGCTGATTTGCGGCGTACCGCCTTCTTTCAGCTTTGCGCGAAACATTCTGGGAGTGTTGAAGCTCCAAGCAAGCTGACCATCGGGCGTGAGCGCGACGACGCCCCCGTCGCCATGAATGGCGGCGAGATCCTTTTGCACAACCTGGTCGACGGCGTCCTGCAAGCTCTCGCCCTTGTACTGCACCAGGGCGCAGATGGTGCGCGCTGCGGTGAGGCGGATGAAATACTCGCCGGTGCCCGTTGCCGAGACGGCACACGATTGATTCGAGGCGTAGGTTCCGGCGCCGATGATGGGGGAGTCGCCAACTCGGTTCCAGCGCTTGGCGGTGGTGCCGCCGGTGGAGGTACCGGCCGCGATGTTGCCACGGCGGTCGAGCGCGACGACGCCGACGGTGCCGTACTTGTGGGTGTCACCACTTTCAAAAGCAGCGACGGGCTTGGCCGGAGGCGCGGGCACGCCCTCGGGGCGCGGAGGAATGGGCGAGCCGTCCTTTTTGAGCTGGCGTAGAAGCTCCTGCCAGCGGCGCTCGGTGAAGAAGAAGCTGGGCGGCACCTGTTCGAGGTTCACGTGCGCGGCAAAGTCATCCGCGCCGGAACCGATCAGCATGACGTGGGGCGACTGCTCCATCACCGCGCGGGCAAGCGAGATGGGATGGCGCGTGCGCTGCACATCGGCAACCGCGCCAGCCCGCATGGTCTCGCCATCCATAATCGCCGCATCGAGCTGGTTAGTGCCGTCCGCCGCGAAGACCGCGCCACGGCCGGCGTTGAACAGCGGATTATCTTCGAGCAGCTTGATGGCGGTTTCGACCGCGTCGAGCGACGAGCCACCCTTATCGAGCACGTTAGCAGCGGCGATGAGGGCCTCCTTGAGGCCGGCGCGGTAATTAGCTTCGGCTTCGGGGGACATTGATGCGATGACTCCGGCGCCGCCGTGCAACATCAGAGCCCACTTGTGATGGGCGGAGTCAGGCGTTGGAGCCTGGGCGAGGGCCGCGGAAGAGCAAGAAAAAGCGAAGGCAAGAGCAAGCGAAGCGCACGAGAGTTTGCGAGTGAACAAGTTCATAAAAACTCCGCGGAACGGTGCAACGGTATGACGCGGGCTTTCAGCATTTGCACGCTATTTCCTATATACGACGCCATTCTTCATTACGAAGCTGACGCGCGCGAGCACGGAGATATCCTGCAGCGGATCGCCGGGAACTGCGATCACATCGGCGTAGAAGCCGGGCTTGAGCTGGCCGATTGCGTCCGGCCTGCCGAGGAGACGCGCACCATTCAACAGGCTGGCGCGGAGCACGTCGGCGGCTGGCATTCCGTACTTCACCATCAACTCAAGCTCGCGTGCCTGGGTTCCGTGCGGAAACGGACCGACATCGGACCCCACCGCCATGGGGACGCCCGCCGCGAGTTGCTTGCGAAACTCGTCGGCATGGAAGGCCAGTTCGGCGCGCTCATGCTCGGCCAGGGCCGGCGAGTCGGCGTGGGCTGCGAAGTATTCGGCGATGGCAAAGGTGGGCACGGCGTAGATCTGCTTCTCGCGCATGATGCGCATGGTCTCGGCGCTGAGCTGATAGCCGTGATCGATCGAAGCGACGCCGGCCTTCGCCGCGTACAGAGCTCCGGGCTCGCCGGTGCAATGGACACCCACACGCTTGCCCACGCGCGCCGTTTCCTCGACCGCGGCTGCCAGTTGGGCCTCGGTGTACTGGTAGGGCGTGGTGAATTTTCCGTCGGCAAAATGGTCGGCGCCGGTTTCATAGATTTTGATGAAGTTGGCACCCTCCTTGAGCTGTTGCCGTATCACGGCGACCAGTTCCTCGGTATTGTTGGCGTAGGTGGCATTGGATGAAATGCGCTCGGCGGGATTGAAATGGATTGCGTCTTCATGGCCCCCGAGGATGCTGATGGCGTTGCCGCTGACGCTCATTCGCGGGCCGGGAATGAGTCCGGAGTCGATGGCATTGCGCACGGCGGAATCGGCCGAGCCGGCACCCTCGGTTCCCATGTCCCGCTCGGCGGTGAAGCCCGCCATCAGATCGTCGCGGGCCG
The DNA here is from genome assembly GCA_036521955.1 of Terriglobales bacterium. Classification (GTDB taxonomy): domain Bacteria; phylum Acidobacteriota; class Terriglobia; order Terriglobales; family Acidobacteriaceae; genus Acidiflorens. The sequence continues at coordinate 86,696 of DATDGS010000016.1, read as the reverse complement.
CGATTTCGGCGAGGATCGTGCGCTCGGGCACGGATTCGACGACGGTTTGCAGATCCTCGGCCCCAGGATGGAGGAAAAGATGGACGTGAGCGTCGATGAGCCCGGGCATCAGGGTTGCCCCGCCCAAATCGATCACCGTGGCGCCGCCGGGATGGGCCACCGAGGAGCCAGCTTCCACAATGCGATTGCCGCGCACCCGCACCTCGCCGGGGCTGACAAGAGTGCCGCGCTCCACATCAAGCAAGTGAGCGGCGTGGAGCACGATAGTGTCGTTCGCGGAAATGACGGCTGGAGCGGAAGAGGGACCGGCAGAAGACTGAGCCATGAGCGAATGTGCTGTGGCGAGAGCCAGAATGAAGAGGAGAGAAGGAGTAGCGGAGCGCAGACATCCGAACATGCGCCAAATACTAGCACGCCCGCTTATCGGCCGCGAAGAACATGGCTTGGTGTTGCGGCAGATTCCTTGAATTCTCACACTCTTATCTTCCGAAGAGCAATCGTTCCAGTACCGGACCGAGTGCCAAACCCGGAAGATAGCTAAGAGCCACCATGGTTATCAAACAGGTTGTAAGTAGAACTCCGAACGAAAAAGAATGAGTCGGAAGAGTTCCCGACAAAGAAGGAGTCATTCTCTGATGGCCAAATAGGCTAGACCATCCTAGTGCCGCGTCGGTGCGAAAGAAAACAAGTTTGTCTGAAAGCCGACATTAGCGGTGGGTCACCTGAAATCTGAACGAATAGCCGATCCCGATGAGATGATCCACTGCGGCCGCCGATAGGCCCACACCGACATGAAAGTCAATTTGTTGCTGCTCGGTGATCTTTAGGGCTGTCCCGAAGTGCAGCAAGTGCCGCGGCCCACCAACTTCAGGAAAATCACCCACGTACTCGACAAACGCGTCCCAGGGTTTTGTCAATTGCCGATCGAATAGGAAGGTAGACTCGCCAGTCACATTTCGCATGCGGCCCTGGGTAGGCCAATACACAGAGAACATTCCAGCCGCCGTCCAGTTGGCGGAGAGCGCGCGTGACCATGGCAACTGCAATCCTGGATCGTACCCACCGCTGGACACGGTGTTAACGCCGGTTGGAAAGCTAAGGAACAGGATCACCGATACATCGAATTTACCAGGTATGGGGCCAAGTTGTTCTTTTACTCCGACCGCAAAGTCTCCGAATCCCCTGCCGGGGCCGCCGCCAGTGTTCAGGTTGTAAAAATAGTCCGGTACTGTGAAACGCACCTCCGTCCTCTTGGCGACACCGAAGCGCACTAAGGTCTCTGGTACATCTACGATGCTCTGCCCCCCGCTGCTAGTTTCAAGGAAGCCGTTCTCCACCTGCAGGCCGCCGGTCGGGACGACAACGCTGGAGTTGGTAACCGCCGGCCGATCCGTTACGATCGGTCCCGCTGAGTCAACACTTGGAGGCTGATCTTGACCATGCAATGGCACCCTGCCGGCCAGAATGAATGCCAGTACCGCCGTAAGAATTCGAGCAAGCATTGGCCGAGTCGACCACCCCGTGTTGTCCTAGCGCCTAAAGCATTCTAGTGTCGCCTCGGTCTGTTTGAAAGCGAACAAGATTCGACGAGACGACTCTTTGCAAAAGCGCTAGTCATCATCGGGGTCCGTGGGCGGCCTCTGGTTGTTGATAAAGTAGGAGGCATCAAGAGGCGCGGGAATTTTCTGGAAGGTGATGGGTGTCTGGGTGAGGTTGAAACAGTCGGAAAGATCATCGGCAGGAACGTCGGCGTAGCCGAGCGAGGGCAAATTGAAAATGGTCTCGACGAATTTGAGGATGCTGCCGAAGTCGTGTGTGGTGTGAGCAATGTATGCGGCTTTGGCGTAAGGCGAGACCACGATCAATGGCACGCGGAAGCCATAGACATATCCCGATCCCCAGCTGACGCCGTCGTTAATGACTTTGGGCGCGACGTGATCGTACCAGCCTCCCCAATCGTCCCAAGTAATGATGATGGCGGTGTTCGCCCAATACGGGCTATTGCCAATCTCATTCACAATGGAGGCTACCCAGGAGGGTCCGCTACCGTCATTGCTTTCAGCGTGATCGGATTGGGCGCCATCGGGGATGACCCAGCTCACCTGCTGGAGTTGGCCGTTGGCGATGTCCTGCAAGACTTGCCACTGCGGGATGATCACATTGTTGGTCCAGTCCGTGCCGGTGCAGGTGAGCGCGCCGTTGATAGTCTCCGGCACACAGATGTGGTTAATGGCGTCGGGCGCGGTCCAGATGGAGCCGGCCGAGGGGGCGTAGTAGCGCCATGAGATGGCCGCGGCGTCGAGCAAATCCGTGAGGGTGGCATGTTCGAAACACGGATACTGCGACGCGTTTTGAACGCCTAGCGGGGTAATTAACTCCACCGTTGTCCCGGCCAGGGCGATGCAGCCCGCGGTGCTTCCACCGCTCATATTTTCTGACGCGAAAAGGTCGCTGGTCGCGGTGGGCGCCGAAGTGCCGGAAAGAATGAACTGGTGAGCTGGAAAACTCGGTCCTTCGTTAGTCTGGAACATTCGGTCGCCGAAAGTGTATTGCTCAGCCAAAGCGAAGTAAGGCGCAACATCGGTCGGATTGACATACTTGAATTGCGGGTTGGAAGGGCAAGTGGTGTTGGCAGCGGAAGAGCAGTTGATTTGGTCCGCCCCGTTCATAAGACCAAAGTCGTACATAGAAACGAATGCGGTATGGGAGTGGTCGAGGTCGTAGGTCTGGGGGTTGGAGCCGGCCGTGCCCAGGTCGATGGGGCTGAGCGTAATGGTCTGGCCCAGCGAGTTCACGCCACTGCTGGCGATATCAGCGCCCGCGGAGATCAAATTGGAATCGTGGAAAAGATTGTCCGGGCTGCGGTTCTCCTGAAAGATAACCACTATGTGCTGGATCACCGCCGCCGTCGTCAGGCTCAGCGCTTGAGGACCGTTGCGGGGAGTCAAACTCCGGGTGTCGCTTCCGGTGACAGTGAGGGCGTAACTGCCGCCGGGTGTGCTGATCGAAGTGGATACCGTCAGGATCGAAGTGCCCGCAGTGGTGCCGGTGATCACTACCGGATTGGTGCTGAAGGAACATGTGGGAGCCGCATTGCCGCCGGCGATGTTGCCGCAGGAAAGGTTGATGCTCCCGCTGTAGCCATTGGTTGGAGTCACGCTAATGGCGGAAGTGGACGTGTTTCCTGCAGTTATGGAAGCTGGGTTCAAGGCTGCCGCCGTGAGCGTATAGCTGGGCGTGGGGCCAACCGGGGCGGCTGACGCGCCACCGCCGCATGCGCTGAGGCTGAGCGCAAGCGCGCTTAGGACAAGAACTGTGCCCGAGAACAACAAGACACGACGACTCATGGGGACTCTCCCTGACACTGCCGGATTGTGTTCCGTCGAATAAGAACCCGGTTGGCGAAGGTTCGACTCGCGAAAAACATGTTTTTTATGGGGTCCGTAATCGACCAATCAGATAGTCGACTTGGGGGTCTTCTTGGACGCTTCGACGCCGATGATTGTACGCGCAAGCCGGACCCTCTACACTTGAACCGATTAGAGCCATGAGCAAGAACCTGCCGCTGATGCTTCGCCACGCGATGTATAACCTGCGTGGCGGCTTCCTGATCCGCCCTCTGACGATCGCGTCGGCGCTGGGTGGCGCGGGCGTGCTCCTGTCGTGGTTGGAAGAGGAGTTCCCGGTCGCCAGCGCCTGGGTGCCCACAGTCCTGTTCCCTTCGCACGCCGACCCACAAGTCGCCCAAGTCATTCTGGGGGGCATCGCCGCCTCCATCATGACCGTGGTGTCGATTGTATTCGCCATCCTGCTGATGACGCTGACCCTGGCATCGATGCAGTTCTCCCCTCGCATCATTGTCGGTTTTACCAGGGACCGGGTGACGCAATGGACGCTCGGGATCTTCCTCGGCACTTTCCTGTACTGCACGGCGGCGCTGCCAGCGGCGCGCTCGGTCCCTCACCCCGTCGCGCCCGTAGCCACCACCCTGGGCGCGATGGTGCTGGCGCTGGTCTGCGTCGGCCTGCTCCTCTTTTTCATTCACCACATCTCGCAGGCCATCAGCGTAAATCACATTGTCGACAGAATCGCCGAGGAAACCGAAGCGATGATCGATGACCTTATGCCATGGCCCCACCTGCTGGACCACCACGTGAAGGATGCCGAACCGCTCCAGCCCAATTCGAGCGAGGTGGCCGTTTTGAGCCGTGAGTCCGGCTACATCCGCTTCGTCGACACGCGACGCCTGGTCGCCATTGCCAAGCACTATCACGTCACCATCCGCGTTTTGCGTCGGGTCGGCCACTTCATTCCGGCGGGTATCCCGCTGATGATGGTCTCCAAGGGAAGCCGTCTATCTCCGGAAGCAACCGCAGAACTACTGGCCGCGTTTGACTTCGGCCCGACCAGAACGTTGCAGCAGGACGTGGAGTTTGGCGTCCTGCAGATAGTCGACGTTGCGTTGAAGGCAATCTCGCCCGCGGTCAACGATCCCACCACCGCCATCAACTGCGTCGATCAGTTGAGCCGCATTCTGATTCGCTTCGCTTTGCGAGAGCCGCCGGAGGAACTGCTGTACGATCCGCCGGGCGTCGTCCGCGCCAGTGTTGGATGGATCCACTTCGAGCGCCTGCTGGACGCGGCCCTGGAGCAGATCCGCATGTATTCGAAGACGGACGTGGCCGTCAGCTTGCGTTTGCTGCGAGCCCTCAGTGACATCGCCGCCTCGACGCCCGATCCGGAGTTCCGCCGGATACTGGTCGAGCACGGACTGCGGATAGTGGCAGGATGCGCCGAAAAGCTCGACCAAGAGGAACTGAGAGAGTTGCGCAGTCGTCAGGCCGCCCTGCAGAGCTTCACCGAGACCTCGCAGCACGTGAACAACACTTGAAATCCTTGATGCGGAAGTAACGCCTAATCATTCGCCGGTCTGCTGCGCCTCCAGGAATGCGCGTAGCTCCTCGATATCCTCCGGAAGCATTTTGGTGAATTGCATCCCGTTGCCGACCTGCGGGTCACAGGTGACAACTTTGGCCAGTATCAGCAGGGTGCCGTCCACTTGCAGCTTGAGTTCCAGAGTTGTGCCGACGGCCAAGGGAAACATAGTCTCGACGTAGCAGCCACTCAAGCTGAGGTCCGCCGTCGCAGCGCGCATCGGGGACTCGCTGTTTTCTAAATAGAGTTCAACGGGAACCTTCACCTTCACTCGCGGGCGCTCGCGGCGTTCTTGTTCAGGAGTTGGCATGAAGGCGGAAAACCCCTCCTTCCCATATGCTGTTAGACACTAACAGAAGTTGTTCAAAGTCGACACGCGACTGGAGTGACTTATCAGCTCCGGCTGAGGACAGCTTTGAGATTGACTTTGCCGGTCGAATGCCGCTCGACTTCTGGCTCGCTACCAGAACGAACTCTGCACTTCTAACGATGATATTCAAGGTACGGCGGCGGTAGCGACGGCGACGCTGCTCTCGGCGATCAATGTTACGGGCGTGCCCCTGGAGCAGCAGAAGATCGTTGTACTTGGTTTCGGAACCGCGGGCATAGACATCACCAACCTGTTAGCGCAGCTGATGCAGGAGAAGGGCGTCCCGGAACAAGAAGTTCGCAATCGCTTCTACGCTCTCGATCTCCATGGTCTAGTTACAGAAAATGGCAAGGATGTGCGCCCCGAGCAGTTGCCCTACGCGCGCAAAGAAAAAGAAGTTCAGGGTTGGAGGCAAACGAATCGCGACATCTCCTTGCTGGATGTGATCCGGCATGTCAAACCAACGGTCCTCATCGGAGTGTCTGGTCAAGCGGGAGCTTCACCGAAGATGCCGTGCGCGAGATGGCCAAGAATACAAGTAGACCCATCATTTTCCCGTTGTCGAACCCCACGTCACGCCGTAGCCATTCCTCAGGACTTGCTGGATTGGACCGAAGGACGGGCGCTGATCGGTACCGGGAGTCCGTTCGAAGCCGTGAATTTTGGCGGAAGGAAGGTTCGCATCGACCAGACTAATAACTCGTACATATTTCCCGGGCTTGCTCTCGGAATTAGTGCCTCCAAAGCCAAACGCGTCACCGACATGATCTTCATGGCCGCCGCTAAGGAATTGGCACGTGTGGTCCTCACACAAAAGGATAAGGCGCAAGCCTTCTGCCTTCACTTTCGGATTCGCGCCGGCTCAGTCGCTTGATTGCTCAGGTACGTAGGCAGGCAGGCAATTCAAGATGGCGAGGCGCAAGTTGCAGCGAAGATGGTCTGAATCGCGAACTCCAAGCCAATATCTGGGAGCCATTGTACGTACCGTACGAACGCAAAGCTTCTCTCTCGGAGTGGTTACGGTTGCAAACGCTTCCCGGCCCTGTGAATGTTTCTGTGCAAAATTAGGAACGAATTTAATCTCTCATTCATAAGCGTTAACGATTCAATGGGTTGCGTCTCTGAGGTTTGATTCATCGCGAAAGGTAGATTGCACTGAAAACGGGCGTTGACAATCTTCAAGCAAATCTCTAAGGTGGCTTCCGTCGACGGCTGAAAGGATTGGCTTAAATAAAACTTTGCCAGTTCGAAGTAGGCTGAGTGATCAGCTCGGCGGGGTGACCCGAAGGGCAGCCAGACCTGAAAAAACCGACGGCTCTGCGAGGGGCAGTTGGGGTTTGGGACCGCGAAAGCGGTGATCGCATCAAGGGCTGTGACGGTGCATGTCTCCACGCTATTGGCTCCCTCGCAGGAGCGAATGGCTAGAGCATAACCAATGTCACAGCCTTTCCCTTTTTCGCAGGCTTTCTTACCCCTCAAACTGCTCGCCTACAAAAACGTCCTTCCCGGTTAAACCCGCCCTTTCCGCGGAATCGCCAACTCCGAAGGGCATCTCGTGCTGTCACACGATGGCACTAGCGTGCATACTGCACCACCTTTGGTGCCACGCGGATGGCACGTTCTGGCGTTGACCAATGGTTCCACGGTTAGCTACTGTTGGTGACTGTTGCGATAATGCTTCTCCCCCTCTGTATTCTTAATGAGTGCTCTCGAAAAGATTCCGACATTTTTGATCGTAGGCGTACTGGTCATTATCTTTGTATGTCTGAAACGCCATGCGCGCAACGCCCGCCTGACACTCTGGACGGTGGGCTGGACGCTGGTCTTCACGCATTTCCTGGCGCAATTGCTGGAGCCGGATCACGGCCCCGCCACTTCTTTTCTGTTGGCCGTCGATTCCGGATCGTTGCAGGCAGCGGTGGTCACTTTTCTGGTTTCGGTCTCTTCGGTGGCTGAAGACTACGCAAAGCGGACAATCCTTCTGCTCGGGCTAGGCGTGCCTTCCGTGCTGTACGTGGTAGGCAGCTGCTACGACGTGCACGCAACCTGGCCTTATGTCTTGTGCCTGGTGGCCTGCTTCGGCGGCGCGGCGTGCTTCTTCCTCGGGGTAGGCGGCAAGATGTCGTTGTACGTGGAGGCCGCAACCGTCCTGTGCTCGCTCGCCGGAGTCTGGGCGATTCGTGCCGCGCTCCGCGGCTCTTTTCAGGAAGGGACGATTGCGCTCCTTGCCACCGGATTTGGTTTGGCGGCCGTGTTCATTTGCCGGGTGCACTGGCGCCCGTCGCCCGCCGTTCTGACGATCGCTGGTGGATTCTTCAGCTGGGGAGCAGCGTTTCCCATCAGACTGTTGATGGATCGTCACACTCCACACCTGATCATTCCGGCCGAGCTGTGGCACACTCCCAAGCTCTTCGTCGCTCTTGGAATGATTCTCGCGGTGGTGGAAGACAAGTCAGAATCGATCGCCGGCATGCAACACAAGGCAGAAGGGCTCAACCGTCAACTGGAACGCTTCTCGGCCATCACCTCCCGCCTTCTGAGTGGTGCAGAATTGGATACCATTTGCCCCGCAATCGCTTCGGCCATCACTGACGTCACCGGCTTCAGTGTGGCGGTGGTCCTACTCGAAGATGCAGAGTGCAGGTTACGGGTGGCCGGCTCCAGTGGGCTGCCGGCGGAGTCTTTGCGGAGCCTGGAGGCTCAAACCGAACACTGGACGCTCGATCACATTAAAAGCTTCTGCTCCAATGCGCAGCTCATAGGGAAGAATTCTTACTTGCTGCCTCCCCAAGAAGCAATTCCGTTTGCGCTGCGCGAGAACCCGACTGCGCGCCGGAACAGCCAAGAGCTATTAATTCCCCTTTGCTCGGATGGAGAAGCATACCTGGGCTGCATACGATTGGCTGCGCCACGAAAGACGAGTACGATCCATGCCCTCGACTTGTCCCACATCGAAATGCTCGCAGCCGATCTTGCATTAGCTGTCGAACTGAGGGACTTGCACACGAAACTGGTTTGGTCGGAAAAACTGGCTGCCTTAGGGCAACTGCTGGCGGGAGTGGCGCATGAGCTTAACAATCCTCTAACTGCGATCATGGGATACGGTGAACTGGTTAGCGATGCGATCGCGGCGCCGCATACTCGCGATCAACTCGCGAAGCTGGTGGGTGAAGCCCGCCGCATGAAACGGATTATTGACAACCTGCTTCGGTTCTCGCGGCAAAGTGCGCGCGATACCCAGGCTACCCAACTCTTTCCGGTCGTGCAGCAGGTGCTGACACTTCGCGAATATTACACGCGCACCCGCAACGTCCGAGTTGAACTCGACATTGCACCCGATTTGCCCTCTCTGGCAGCCAACGAGGACGAAATCAAACAGATTCTCCTCAACCTGTTCAACAATTCAAACGACGCTCTGGAGGGAATGGCGGGCAGCAAGCAGATCAGCATTCGCGCCTATCAGACCGGCCCAAGGGCGGTAATCGAAGTAGAAGATACGGGCCCGGGCTTTAGCAATCTGAGTCGCGCGCTGGACCCGTTCTATACCACGAAACCCGTGGGCAAAGGAACCGGACTCGGCTTGAGCGTCTGCTATGGAATCGTCAAGAAACGTGGCGGAGATCTCGAAATAGAAAACGTGAAGCCGCACGGAGCGCGGGTAACCATCAAGTTATTGCTCGCGGACGCACCGGTACAACCACTCTTGGCTGCCGCAGCCGCCGGCGCCTAGACTCGTGGTGCACGTCGAGTCGAAGCTCATTCCTCAGCGATCAAGCCGTCGCGATTCCAGCTCAACGCAGTGCCCTCCAGAAACCTACGGAAGCTTCGCCGGGTCGGTCGCGCCCAGCAAAGCGTTGCGTATGGAGCGTTCTGATGCCAGCCAGACTTTTACCACTTCGAAAACAATCACCGTGGCGTAGGTGACGGCCATCCAGACAAAAACCTCTTCGATTGGGAGGCAGGACCAGGCGCTGATGAAAAGACCAATCATCTGTCGATGCTGGAAGTTCCACCAGTTATAAGGGACAGCCAACGTAGCTTCCCAGAGCAGGCTGACGAGCAGCATAAAGAAAAGCGTGAGGCTGAGGGCGCGCCAGTTGATGAAGCGCCGGGCAGCCGGAAAAAAAATCGCTGCGGGAAGCAGGGCTCCGGCGACGAGAAAGGTGAAATAGCCGGGAAAGCCCGCCTGGTTTTCAGGAAGGGCGAGATGCTTCTTGTAAAACCATGCGGCACCAATTAAAAGCACAGCGAGGATCGAAGAAGTAGCATGAAACTGCAGAAGGCGGCGCATCTTACGGGCTTCGCCAGCGTAATCAGGGACGTTGTAAGCGGCCAGCCAGAACTCGCCGAGCCACACGTATAGAAGAAGAACGGCGAGAAAACCAGTTAGATAGAAAACGTACTCTTCGACTGGAACGGGTCTGCCGAGCGCGGGAGCACGGACACCGATGGTCGCTCCTAAGTTGGGATAGTCGAAGAACCACTGTGCGAAAAAGAAGTCGAGCATGAAGCCCAGAGGGACGAGTATGGCAAGCGTCCACCAGAAAGCGCGCCGCGGAATGTGCAATCCCTCGCTGGGCAGAAACCATCCTGCGATAAAGACGATGGGGAAGATGAACAGCAGAAGGCTAACGGTGTAGCCGTGGGGTGTGGAGTTCTGGTTGACCGGCATCAACGAGGCAGGGGTGTGGATAGTTTGCAGCGTAATGGCCGTGGGTATAACAATCATCGCCAACATGGCAATGACAATCCCGGCGCAGGTACTGGGGCTGGGGAGTCCGCGAGGGCGGGGTCCAGGCATAAAAAGTGGCCTCCAGTTCGTGGGCGGTTTCAATTCGCAACTCCGGCGGCTCCTCCTGCGGGCTCGATTAGTTCTTCACGCAAGATATCGAAGAGAGCAGCCAGGACTGAGGCAACCACAGGGCCTAAGAACAGCCCCAGGAACCCGAAGGCTCGCACCCCTCCAAAAATAGAGAAGAGCAGTACCAGTGGATGCAACTCCACACGCCCGCCCACAAACCAGGGCCGCATAACATTGTCGATGCTGCTTCCCAGCACGATGCCCCACACTAGTATAAAAACTCCCTTCCACAAGGGAGCCGTGATCAGGAGGTAGATCCCGACGCTTCCCCAGATCAGGGCGGACCCCACGACCGGAATTATCGAGGCAAAGCCGGCGGCAAGCCCCAGCAACAGCGACGATTGCATGCCGACGATGCGCATGCCGATGCCGACCATCACGCCTTGCGCCACGCCTACGAAGAGCATGCCGTGCACATTGGCGATGATGGTTTCGGAGACATTCCGATACAACCGTGCAACCTGAGCCGGAGCCAGAGGCATGAGCCTTCCCGCGCGATAAGCCCAATCTTTGCCATCGCGAAACAGGAAGAACACGACCACGAAAGTAATGAGGGCCCCGGTGACCAATCCGGCGAGATTGCTCAGAGTGCTCGCTCCAACCCCGACCATCCAGCCGCTGGCCCTCTGCGCGTGAGAGGCAATGATTCCTCTTATGTCGTACTTCGATATATCTACCCAGCGGCCAACAAAAGCAAGCGGGCGCTCAGCTAAGGTCAGGGCAAACGAGGTGAGGCCACCTTCCTCTGCGGTCCTGCGTCCGACATAGCGCGCTGCCGATAAAGCCTCATTGGCGGCCACAGTGGCGATGATGAATGCCGGCACGCCGAACAGAAGGATCAGGAGCAGAGTGGACAATAAGGCAGCACTGCCTGTCCGGTGTTTGGTCCGGCTTAGAATGCGCTCGTGTACGGGATAAAAGACCACCGCGAGAATGACGGCAAACGCAAACGGCTTGAGAAATGGCTCGGTGATGACATAGGTAAACCCCAGCACGATTAAGAGCAGAGCCAGAAGAAACAAAATCGTGATGCGCTTTTCATGCATAGCGACTCCGCTTTAAGTTCTAAGCCAGAATTTCCAAGGTCGTAAACCGTTCTCTATGATAGACCGAGCGGAGATAGGGGTCGGGCATAATTGCTGCGCGCATAACTGAAATTTGGTGGAAACGGTTTAATCGGCGATGCGATACTCACTCGGAGGGTATGCTCATTATTTATAGGAATCTATCTTTTATGGGATTTTCGCCGGAGAAGGCGTATCCGATTGTCAAGTCGATTTTTATTCTGCTGGTGCTGCTCAGTACTTTGTGTGCCGGGTTGCACACAGTTGGCGACTCCGACATGGACTGGCACATTGCAACCTGTCGCTACGGAGTTGAGCACCACCAGCTTGCCGGGAAACTCTGACTTCTCAACGAACGGGAAGGGCGCGAGTTTACTCGTGTCGTTAAGTCGCTGAAAATGTGTTCGCGCTTTAATGCCTGCGGTGGGCTTCTGCACCCCGACGATTTTTCCGCAGCCTGCTAGTCTAGGATTCCTGTCCGCGGCCTGCTATTTAATTGTCCCCGTCACACAAGCATCAATGGGACTTAAGCCAGCGCTAAATGGAGAGCCCGTTAGTTCCGTCAGAGCGCCGTTGCTGGCGCTGATCTTGTAACCAAGCAAATCAACCGAGTTCGCGATGTACAGGTAGTCTCCCGATGGATCTGCCGCGATGCCGCGAGTAGCTCCTCCGGGTGCGGAAAACGGCGACCCCGTGACGTTAGTAAGACCCCCCGTCGTGTCATCGATAAGGTAAGCATTAACCGTGGCGTCGTTATTGGTCATGTACACGTAATGCCCGGTTACATCCGTCGTGATGCCCCAAGGCGCGCTTCCGCCCGGAATTTCCGCACCCACCAGAGTCAGCTTGCCGCTGCTGGCATTGATGCTGTAAACCGTGGCTCCGCCCGTGCCGAATGCTTGTCCATTAGCCACATAGACAAAGCGGCCCGTGGGATCGACGGTCACCGCCGACGGCTCACTAACCCCCGAAGCCGGCAGGAACGGAGAACCCGGCACCACCGTCAGCTTGCCCGTCGTCGGAGCGATGCTGTAAACCGTGACCCCCGCCGTATCCGCGCAACACGCCTCCGCCACCATCAGGAAGCGTCCCGTGGGATCTACGGCGACCCAATCCGGCGCGACCAGATCCGCGGTGAACGGAGATCCTTCAATCGCAGTGAGCACCCCGGTTGTTGGCTTGATGGAGTACGCATAGACACCGTTCGTATCAATCGCCACCGCATAAACAAACCGGCTGCTCGGATCGACCGTAACCGAATAAGGACTGTCCCCGTTCGCGATCGTCCCCACCGATGTCAGCGCTCCCGTCGTCGCGTTCACCGTGTATTCGCCGATGGTGTTTGTGCCATCGGCGTTCGCGGTATAAACAAATTGTCCATTGAGAGATACCGCGATCGACCGCGGATCACCGCTGCCAAACGGAGATCCGGTGATGGTGGTGAGCGCTCCAGAAGCGGCAGCTACCTTCAGCCCGGCCACGGACCCCTCAAAGTCGGCGGCGTAGGCAAAGGTAGGCGTGTAAGTGATCTTCGTGGTTCCCGAACTAACGATCAGCGCGAGTGGATTCTTACGCGCGCGAATCGGCCCGGGCACTAATGCGGTCAGCGCCCCGGTGGTCGTTTTGATGGAGAAGCTGGAGATATCCCCCGAGGTAGCATTGCCCGCGAACACAAACTTCCCGCTGGGATCGACCGCCACCGTCGAAGGCGCCGTGCCGGCGCTCACCGGCGAACCGGCAACTGCGGTCAAGGCACCGCTTGTCGCCTTGAGCGTGAATTCGGAGACATTATTCGACCCGGAATTTGTCACGTAAACAAACTTCGACAGAGGATCGACCGCTACGGCCGAAGGTTTTGTTCCCGCCGCAAATGGCGAACCGGGGGTGGCCGTCAGTACGCCGCTTGTGGTGTCCAGGGTATAGCCGGAAACATTGCTGCTGCCGTTGTTCGCCACATAGACGAACTTTCCCGAAGCACTAATAAACAACCCAACTGGAGTTGTTCCGGCAGCAAAGGGAGATCCCGCAACGGCCGTCAGCGCGCCATCGCTGCTGGCGATTGTGAATGCGGAAACGTTGGCCGATCCGCTGTTGGCGACATACAAAAACTTGCCCAAAGGATCAACCTTCAGCGCCGCGGGACTGGTCTCTGCTGTAAACGGCGATCCGGCGACCGCGGTTAGCGCTCCCGTGGTGCTAGCGATAGTGTAAGCCGAAATATTTCCCGAAGTCTTGTTCGCGACGTACAGAAACTTGCCCGCCGGATCGGTGGCCACCGCCGAAGGTCCGGTCTTTGCCGCAAATGGCGATCCGCTCACCGGCGCGAGACTGCCGTTTCTCAGATTCACCGAAAATGCCGACACGTTGCTCGAACCGGAGTTCGCCACGTAGAGGAACGCTCCACTGGGTGTCACCGTCGCTCCCACCGGCTTCGAGCCCACTACCACATAGCCGCCGTCCCGCAAAAGCCCGCTGGTGGCGTTTACGGTATAGATGGAAACGGTGTTGTCGCTCTCGTTGGCGACGAAGGCAAATCTCGGAAAGGTGGCGCCCAGAGCGCACGAACTCAACGACAGGAGAAACGCAAGGACACGAATGTTAGCGGAACTTAGCCCGTGGATTCGCATATAGACCCCCAGAGGCGGGGATTAGTATACCCCAGTTTTGCGGACGTTCAAGCTCCACTGGCGCCAGAAACGGCAGGCGGGGCGGCCGGTTCGCGCAATCGGAGAGACCAAGTCCCACAGGTATAGTGAGGTTGAACCGGAGGTCGTTTCTCCGATGTGCAGGCTTAAAAACGACAGTGAGGAAGGCCGCGGAGTGCCGTGCAGCCTCCAAAGGTTGGCCACTGCCTATTTGGGCTCCTCCGCAGGTTCGATTGCTCCGGGCATCACCTTGAGCGGAGCCGAGCGCTGCTCTTCGAGTTCGGGATGCGGCAGTGGCTTGCGCGGCAGCATCTGATCGCGCATGGCGGTGTTGTATACGAAGATCGCCTCCACGGTTGCGGCTTGCGCCAGGTCGGCGGGCTGCAAGCGTTCGTAGGTATCCATGTTCGAATGATGCGTGCGCGAACCGTAGTCGAGGCCGTCCTGAATGAACTGGAAGCCTGGAATTCCAACCGCATCGAACGATTCGTGATCCGTGCCCCCGGTGTTGCGCGCGGTGATGGTAGTGACGCCGAGATCTTTCAGCGGTTCCATCCATTGCGCAAAGATTGGCGCTACCGCGGTGTTCTTCTGTAGATAAATCCCCAGAATTTTTCCGGTACCGTTGTCGACGTTGAAGTAGCCGGAAATTTTCGGCTGTTCAGGCTTGAGCACGATAGGACCGGCAGCTTTACGTAGCGATTCGGGCAGCGCCAGTTGATCGGGGGCGGTCGAGAGCGGCACGTATCCGAAGTGCTGCTTCACGTAGCCGATGGAACCAAAGAGTCCCTGCTCTTCTCCCGTCCATAGCCCAATGCGAATGGTGCGCCGCGGCTTGACTTGCAGCGCGTTAAGAATCCGCATGACTTCCATCGCAACCACCGTGCCCGCGCCATTGTCGGTTGCCCCGGTTGCCGACGCCCACGAGTCCAGATGGCCGCCCACCATCACGACTTCATCTTTCAGCTTGGGATCGGTGCCGGAAATCTCGGCGACGGTATCGAAGCCATGCTCATGGTCGCCGAAATACTTCACGTCAACGTTCATTTCGATGCTGACCGGCACATTCGCTTTGAGCAAACGATACACGCGCCCGTAACTTTCGATTGCCGCCACCACCACGGGAAGAGGGTCGGCGTGATCGCGCTGATAAGCGTACCTGGTCAGGTAGGAGCCGTTGTCGTCGAAGATGATGCCGCCCGAGCCGCCGTTATCGCGCCCCTCGCGGCTGGGAAGAATGACCGCGAGCGCATGCTCCGCGGCGAGAAACTTTCCAGTCTTATCGAGCAGGGCACGCCGCTTCATGATGTCCTTAAGTCTGTCGGCCGGAGACTGTGGCTTTTCCAGCGGGAATTCAACAATCTTGGCGAGATCCTTGTCGTCCATGCGGGTGAACAAGGGCTTATCCACCGGCTTCACCTCGCGCATATCTCCCAGCAGAACAATTTTCCCCGCCAGCTTGCCTTTGTACTTCTCGAAATCTTTCTCATCCTTGATATCGACCCAAATCGCCGGGCCATTGATTGCGCCGTTGGTGGAAGGCGACCAGGGGGCCGCTTGAGCGATGAACACAGCCGTGTCCGGCGACGACATCCGCACCCAGGTGTTGAGCTGCTGCCAGCCCATACCAAACTCACCCCAGTCTTCAAGATGGGCGTTGCTGCAACCTATAGCCATCAATTGATCGCGCGTCCACTCATTGGCCCTGTGCAGGTTGGGCGAACCGGTAAGGCGCGGGCCGATGCCATCCGCCAGAGCGGATGCGAAATCCATCACATGGGAATGAGTCAGCCCTTCGTCGCGAATGCGCTGGTACATGGTGTAGTCGAGACTCTCTGTTGCAGGCTGTGGCAGTTCGTACGATGGTTTGTCGGCTTCGGCCGCCGCTCCTTTCTCTTTCTTGTCGGCGGAAGAGGCAAAGAGGGACAGCGGCAAGACAAAGCAAAGAAGCAAAGCAAATCGGATTCTGTGACGCTTGTGGAATCGCACGCATCGGCCTCCCTTTGAATTGAAGAAGAAGTTCCAAAGCAGACTAGCAGATATGGACTGCACAAGAACAGCTGCCGCGAAACGGTAGAGCTGCACACCACCCGCCGTAGAGACGGGGCTTGCCCAGTCTCAGCCGTGCAACAACTCTGTCTCTCTAAGGTTGTGAAACGCCACCGACATTCATCGCATAAGATATACTTCCAAGAAATTCAGTCGCTGACAGATTGGGGACTCCTCTGCATGGCCGTTGGCGTTTGCACTCGAGACCTGCATAAGGTTTATAACTCCTCTCCACCGTTAGGCGCTGGCGGCGGTTTTATTGCGCGCGCCGATGCCAAAGGAGCGAAGCAGCCAAAGGCCCAAATTCCAGCCCTCGATGACCTGTCGCTCGAGATTCTTCCCGGAGAGATTTTCGGCCTTCTTGGCCCCAACGGCGCGGGGAAATCCACCACGGTCGGGGTCTTAACTACTCGCGTCCGGCCAACCTCCGGCCAAGCCTGGATCGGCGAGCACGATGTGTGGAAGGAACAGGCGCAAGTCAAGCACCTGATCGGTGTTGTGCCGCAGCGGCCCAATTTGGATTTTTCCTTAACCGCCCGCGAGATTCTCATTTTTCATGCTGCCTACTTCGGAATTGGCTCCAAGATCAGAAACGACCGCGCTGACGCGCTGCTCGGGGAGTTCAAGCTCACCGAACGAGCAAACCAGATGGTCCGCGGCTTTTCGGGCGGCATGATGCAGCGCCTTTCCATCGCCCGCGCCATGATGCACGATCCGCAGGTTCTGTTTCTCGACGAGCCCAGCGCCGGGCTCGATCCTCAAACTCGGATTCTCTTATGGGACATCATTCGCGAATACCACCAGGCGGGAAAAACCGTCCTGCTGACGACCCATAACATGGAAGAGGCCGACGCGCTCTGCCAGCGCCTGGCCATCATTGACCACGGCCATATGATTGCCCTGGGCACCCCGGAGCAGTTAAAAGCATCGATCCCCGGAGGATTCCTGCTGCGTCTTCGTTTCGGGAATCAGACTCCCGACCTGCTACAGCGCCTGCAGTCGCTGACCGGAGTCCGCGAGGTGCGTTCTTTAAATGGCACGGCGGACGGTGCGGCGGACGGCACAGGTGCCGACGTCGACGTCTATGCCGACCGCGGCGGTTCCCTAATTTCTGAGATCGCGAACTTGGCTGCGAATTCAAACGCCGAATTGTCAGACGTTCACATTTCTGAGCCAAGTTTAGAGAATCTCTTCCTGCACCATACCGGAAGGAGTTTGCGCGATTGAACTGGAAAACATTTTTCGCGATGCTGGCGCGCGACGCTCACGTAGCGCGGCGTAACGCGATTCAATTGCTTCTTCAGACCTTTCTGCAACCACTGCTCTTTGTTTTTATTTTCGGCAAAGTCATGGTCGGCAGCGGTTATATGCCGGCGGCCTACAAGAGTCTTCTGCTACCCGGGATTATCGCGATCAGTATGGTCTTCACTGGAATTTGGGCAGTGGCCATGCCCCTCATCTCCGAGTTTCAGTTTACCCGTGAAATCGAAGATCGCCTGCTCTCCCCCATCGGCGTTGCCTGGATCGCGATCGAGAAAGTCTTCGCCGGAATGCTGCAAGCGCTGGTCGCCGGCCTGATTGTGATCCCGTTAGCCTGGCTCGTGCTTCGCCCCGGAGTTGAGATCAGTATTCACGCGCCCTTAACTTTCGCTGTGATCATCGTCCTCGTAGCCACCTTCTCCGCATGCGGAGGGCTGGCCCTGGGGTGCAGCATCCATCAACAACATATTGGCTTGATGTTCGGCATGGTAATTACGCCGATGATTTTCTTTGGTTGCGCTTACTATCCCTGGAGTGCGTTGAAGACCTTTCCCATCCTGCAAAAAGCTGTGCTCATCAACCCACTGGTGTATGCCAGCGAAGGAATGCGCGCCACGCTGGTTCCGCAGTTCCCGCATTTACCAATCGCCGCCGTGCTCAATGCGCTGCTCTTTTTTGACATTCTGCTGCTAGCTGTAGGATTGCGGCAGTTCGAAAAAAAGGCGGTGAGCTAGCTGGTAGGGAGCGCACGCGGAATCTGACGAACGATGAGCTCTTTTTACGCTGGTTTGCTGTCGGCAATGACCGGTCCGGCGGTCTGCAAGTGGACCAGCCGTTCCAAGGCGGTAGTCATCTGTTCCTGCTGCACTTTCTCGGGAAGCTCTTTGAGTCTCGGGCGACTGACCCGGTAATCCTCTGAGTCATCCGGCACATGACGGCATTCAGCATTTCGTCCTGGTCCTTGGACAAAGGCCCGCTCTCTCGCTGGAAGCAATCCAGTTCTTGCCGGCCAATTTCGTTCGGCCGCAGGCGCAGTGCCACGATGGTGGGCATCACCGTTTCCGCCATCAACTTGCGACTGACGCCTTGCGCCTCGCCCTGCAGTATCTTCTGCGCTTCGGCGATCGCCGACTCACACTCGTCCGCTGGTGGACCGCAGAGTCAGCAAGCCAGCTGCAGCGCCGCATGCCGCTGGCGCTAGCCGTAGCCCCAGCCCAGGACGGTGGAGTAGCGATGAATGACCTCGCCGTGCAGATCACGACCAGGAGCGGCTGCCTTTAGCAAGAGCCTCTCGTCGAAAAGAGGACCGCAGAAACACCGGCTGCTGGACTTCCGACCGGCCGGTGGCGTTTTGCAGTGGGTGCAAGTGAGATCCGTATGGGGGCATCGCTTCCGCGACGCCGCGAGTCGATTGAAGGGGGGCGCGGTTTCGAACGTAATACCAGTGCTCGTAGGCGTGAAGTGCAAACTGAACGAACACCTGAGCAGATTCACGGGCACCGTATAGTCGACCGCGATGAATATGACCCGATGCCCGAAGGTCCACTGATCCGTGCCGTCACTTGCTTGGGTTCGAGCTCTATTTCGTGTCTCTTCGCTCTGCGAACTACATTCTCCCGAAGTTCTTCCTCCGAGGTTGGCGCTGCCAGCCCGACGCGGTTGCCCAGCTGTGCCAATATGTCCCGCAGCTCATCTTGAAACAGCAGGTTGGAATATTCGGCCGCAACAATTTCCCGTTCACCGTGAGGGCCGCCACGACGAGGGCAACCAAGTGGACATACTTCATCGCAATCTCCTTTCCGTCGCCAGATTTCTCTCCGACGCACCGCTGTTTGCGGTGCCGGCTCGGGAAGAAAAGCACTCATTCGCGACTTATGATTACTTCGATCACTTTCCGGCGGGGCCGAAAAACTACCCGTCAACTGACCCTTCTGCGCGTGTACCTCGATTATCTGTCCCTTCCCCGGGTGCGCGGGCAGAACGAAATTACCTCAGCGGTGCTTCGCGGGGTCGTGGTCAACGAAGAGCTAGCGGCGGTAGGTGGCGCAACCGTTTCGATCGCTGGTTATTCCGATGTAGCTGTGACCGACCAGAGGGGATCAGATCACCTTGCTGGCGAACCTGGCTCCAGGAAACTAAAATATAAAACAGCGTCAGACCGAAAGGCAGGATTCGATGACTCCCCCAGCCGCAGCAGACTCCGCGCAACACGGCATTTCCACCCAGCCTCTGACCACGGAAGAACTGCACAGGATCGACGCCTACTGGCGCGCCGCCAACTATCTTTCCGTAGGGCAGATTTATCTCTACGCCAATCCACTGCTCCGCGAGCCGCTGAAAATCGAGCACATCAAGCCGCGGCTTCTAGGGCATTTCGGAACCACCCCAGGCCTGAACTTCATCTACGTCCATTTCAATCGCCTGATCAAGGACCACGATCTGAATGTCATCTACATCGCCGGCCCCGGCCACGGCGGCCCCGGACTCGTCGCGAATACGTATCTGGAGGGCACCTACAGCGAGTTCTATCCCAACATCACGCAAAACGAAGAGGGCCTGCAGAAGCTATTCAAACAGTTTTCCTTTCCCGGAGGAATTCCAAGTCACGCCGCCCCCGAAACTCCCGGCTCCATCCACGAAGGTGGAGAACTAGGTTATTCGATCATGCACGCGTGCGGCGCGGTGTTCGACAACCCCAACCTGATCGCCTGCTGCGTCGTGGGAGACGGCGAGTGTGAGACTGGGCCGTTGGCTACCAGCTGGCATGGCAATAAATTTCTGAATCCGGTGCGCGACGGTGCCGTGTTACCAATTCTCCATCTCAATGGGTACAAGATCGCGAATCCCACCGTGCTGGCACGGATGAACGATGAAGAGCTCACGCAATTCTTCAAGGGTCACCACTGGAAACCCTATTTCGTCGAGGGACACGAACCCGAAGCGATGCATCAACTCATGGCCGCAACCCTGGACACGGTAGTCAACGAAATTCGATCGATGCAAGAACACGCCCGCAGTGGAGAGAATACGAGCGGAGGAGACGCCAGCCTGCCCACCGGGTCGATGCCGGTATGCCCGATGATCATCCTGCGCAGTCCGAAGGGCTGGACTGGACCGAAGTTTGTCGATGGAAAGCAGGTAGAAGGCACATGGCGTGCGCATCAAGTCCCAGTGGCCGACCTGCAAAAGCCGGAGCACCTGAAGATTCTCGAGGACTGGATGAAAAGTTATCGCCCCGAGGAATTATTTGACGAGAACGGCAAATTCATTCCCGAACTCGCGGAACTCGCGCCCAAAGGCAATCGCAGGATGGGAGCGAATCCGCATGCCAACGGCGGCATACTATTGCGCGATCTGGTCATGCCTGACTTTCGCGATTATGCCGTCAAGGTTCTGAAGCCCGGCACCGAAAATGCTGAAGCCACGCGTGTGCTCGGCGGATTCTTGCGCGACGTGATGAAGCTCAACGCCGACTCCAAAAACTTCCGCGTCGTCGGCCCCGATGAAACCGCCTCCAACCGTTTGGAAGCAATTTATGAAGCCAGCGACAAGCTCTGGATGGAACCGATCCTCCCGGTCGACGAACATCTCTCGCAGCAAGGACGCGTCCTCGAGATGCTAAGTGAGCACATGTGCCAGGGCTGGCTGGAAGGTTATCTGCTCACCGGCCGCCATGGCTTCTTCTCCTGCTACGAAGCGTTTATCCACATCATCGATTCCATGTTCAACCAGCACGCCAAGTGGCTGAAGGTGACCCGTGAGATCGAGTGGCGGCATCCGATCGCATCACTCAACTACCTGTTGACCTCTCACGTCTGGCGGCAGGATCACAACGGATTCACTCATCAGGATCCCGGCTTCATCGATCATGTGGTGAATAAGAAAGCCGACATCGTCCGCGTCTACCTCGCGCCCGACGCCAATTGCCTGCTTTCCATCGCCGATCATTGTCTGCGCAGCCGACACTACGTCAACGTGATCGTTGCCGGCAAGCAACCCGCGCTGCAGTTTCTCGACATGCAGTCGGCCATCGAACACTGCACCACCGGCATTGGCATCTGGGAGTGGGCAAGCACCGACAAGGGAGCCGAGCCCGATGTCGTGATGGCCTGCGCCGGCGATATCCCCACGCTCGAAACCCTAGCTGCGGTCGATCTTTTGCGCCAGAATTTTTCCAACATCAGGATTCGTGTCGTCAACGTCGTCGATCTGATGACCATTCAGCCCTCGAGCGACCATCCCCACGGTCTGTCCGATCTCGATTTCGACTCCTTGTTCACGGTCGATAAGCCGGTTATCTTCGCCTATCACGGCTATCCCTGGCTGATTCACCGGCTCACCTATCGCCGCCACAACCATGACAATCTGCATGTGCGCGGCTATAAAGAAGAGGGTACAACCACGACGCCGTTCGACATGACGGTGATGAACGATCTCGACCGGTTCCACCTGGCCGGAGATGTGGTCGATCGCGTTCCCAGACTGCAGAAAATCAGTGGCCACTTCAAGCAGTTGCTGCGCAACCGGCTGGTCGAGCACAAACAATACATCCACGAACACGGCGACGATATGCCAGAAATCCGTCACTGGACGTGGCCCTACTAATGAAAGTGCTCGTTCTCAACTCCGGTTCCAGCAGCCAGAAGAGTTGTCTCTACGAAATTGGAGATAAGCTCCCAGCCGATCCACCAAATTGCGTTTGGGAAGGCAAGATCGAGTGGGTCGATGGCAAGGCTGAGTACTCGATCAAGAATTCCCGAGGAAT
Organism: Terriglobales bacterium; assembly: GCA_036521955.1. Taxonomy (GTDB): domain Bacteria; phylum Acidobacteriota; class Terriglobia; order Terriglobales; family Acidobacteriaceae; genus Acidiflorens. Next base: position 64,747 of record DATDGS010000016.1, on the reverse strand, counting down.
TTCCGGAAAGGAAGAGCTGGCAGGCGTGGCGTCCCGCGGGGAAGCCATCAGCCGCCTGCTCCAGAGCCTGTGGAGCGGAGAGACGCAAGCGATTTCCAATCCTTCCGAAATCGATGTAGTAGGGCACCGCGTAGTCCACGGTGGTCCAAACCATTTCGAGCCCGCGTTCGTGACCGCCGAAGTCAGGTCGGCAATCGAAAGCGTTTCTGTTTTTGCTCCGCTCCACAACCGCGCCGAACTCGAAGGCATGGAGATTGTCGCGAAATTGCTGGGTCCGGTGCCGCAGGTCGCTGTCTTTGACACTGGCTTCCATCGCACCATGCCGTTATCGGCAAAGACCTATCCCGGTCCCTACGAATGGTTCGAGCAGGGAATTCGCCGCTATGGATTCCATGGCATCAATCATCAATATTGCGCCGAGCGTGCCGCGCAGTTGCTGGGCGGTAAGAAGAATCCAAATTCCCTCAAACTAGTGACGTGCCACTTGGGCAATGGCTGCTCGCTGACCGCGATTCGGGAAGGGAAGAGCATAGATACGACGATGGGGTTCACGCCGCTAGAGGGTCTTATGATGGGCACGCGCTCCGGCTCGGTCGATCCCGGTGTTCTAACTTACCTAATGCGCCGGAGACACTTCCTGGACGAGCAGCTCGACGACGTGCTCAACAAAAAGTCGGGACTCCTCGGCATCTCAGGCATCTCCAGCGACATGCGCGAGGTTTTAGCCGCCAGCAAGAACGGCTACGATCGCTTAAAAAACGACCCCGCAAAAATGGCGCGCGCAAGACTGGCGCTTGATATGTATGTCCATCGACTGCAATCCGGAATCGGCGCCATGATCGCCGTGCTCGGCGGAGTCGATGCAATCGTCTTCACCGCGGGAGTCGGCGAAAACTCACCGGAAGTCCGCGCCGCCACGTGCGCCAATTTTGCTTTCCTCGGCCTGAAGCTCGACGCAGGAAAAAACGCTCAATCGCCTTTGGACAATGATAATGATAAAGACATCTCCGCGCCCGCTACGACCGTCCGCGTCCTGGTCATTCACGCCCAGGAAGACTGGATGATTGCACGCGAGTGCTGGAATCTCGCAAAAACCGCTACCCCACCCACGGTCTACTAATTCCGCCTACTGCGGATACCAATCCAGCAACCGAACTTCGATCCCGGTTCCCTCCAGCCCTTTCTTAAACACGGCGAGATCCGACCCGTGGTAGTGATACGGAATCACGATCGTAGGATGAAACGCCTTCACCGCAACTGCCGCTTCCTCGGGGGGCATGGTATACGGCAGATTCATGCACACGAACGCCACGTCGATATTCTTCAGGGCGCGCATTTCAGGAACCCCTTCCGTGTCACCCGAAAAGTAGAAGCGAACGCCGCCGTAGGTGAGCACGTATCCATTGCCGCGGCCCTTGTCGTGGTAGAGCTTGCCAGGGGCGGGCCCGCGCGTGAGGTTGTAGGCGGGGATGGCCTCCATGGTCCAGCCCTGCCACTTCTTGGTTTGACCGTTGGCAATCGGGGCGGCAGTCGTGACCGTCACCACCACGGCGGGCGGAGCGAAAATCTCCGTCCCAGCCTTGCTGATTTCGGCAATAGAGGCCGGATCCATGTGATCCTGGTGAATATCGGTAATCAGAACAAGGTCCGCTTTTGGTAGCCCGGCGAGCTTGGTTGGTTTAGCCGGGTCGAGGTAGATAATTTTTCCTCCCGCCTCGATCAGGGTGCTGGCGTGATACAACGGAGTGATCTTAACCTCTCCCGCCGAGGTGGGAAACGTCTGCGTAGCGGTCGCAGAGTGAGCTAAGGATGACAGAGCGAAGCAGCAGCAAGCCACAGCCAAAAATAGTTTCATATCGACCTCACCTTACCTTCTAACAGTCCCAGCGCAGCCTAAGCGCAGCCGGAGTTCGCAGCAAGCAACAATTCGAAACGCATGCGCGCCAATCCGTCCGTGGCGCTGAGCCTTCTCGTTCTGCTCATGCGCAATTCTATATCCAGCGGAACGAAACGTCCGAGAATCCAGCGCGCCCCTCGGGAAGACCCAGTTCTCCCGCACGCACAGCAGGCATATTCAGAAACGACAGCAAGAAACTACAGGAAGAGCACGGGGAGTAACCAAGGGGATCGCGAAGATTGACTCCGCGCTTCAACTGCTCGGCGGGTCGGACTTCTTGTGCTCCGAACACTTGCTCATGATGGCTGTCCGGAGCCGGGTGCGCAGATCGTCGGGCAACTCGTAAAGTTCCGAATTGCGGTAGATTTCGATAGTCTTGCGAGTGGTGTCGCAGACGACGTAGCAGTTGTGACACCACGCCAGATGATCGTCGAGTTCGGTCTTGGTACGGGCGTCCAGCGCGCCGTCGAGGTAGTTGGTCAGCTCGTTTAGAAATTCAGAACACTTCACTGGTCGCCATCTCCACTCGCCTTTTTCTGAAAGAAGCGGTTCAGCCGTTCGCGCAATTGCAAGCGCGCTCGCAGCAACCGCGACTTCACCGCCGGAATGCTCAACTCCAGCGCGTCGGCCGTCTCTTCCGTCGAGAGGCCCTCCACATCACGTAACACGAACACCGTTCGGAATCCCGCCGGCAATCCCTGAATGGTGCGCGTCAGGATGTCCCGCAACTCCGCTTGGTTGTACATCTGCTCTGGATTGGGGCTCCAATCCGCAACCTCACGGGGCAGCGAGTCATCCTCGGTTTTTACTTCTTCATCCAGAGAAACCGTGCGTTCCGGTTTTCTCCGGCGCAACTTCATCAGCGCTTCGTTAACCGCAATCCGCACCAGCCAGGTATAAAACTTGGACTGCTCCTGAAATTTTTCCAAGTTGCTATACGCCTTGAGGAACGCTTCCTGAACTACATCTTCTGCGTCCTCGCGATTTTGCGTAATGTGTTGTGCAATGCGGAAAACGTTCCGATCATAGCGCCGTACTAATTCCTCAAACGCGTGATCGTCGCCGCGCTTGGCTCGCCGGACCAGCTGCATTTCTTCGCTTACCGGTTGCTCTATGTTGGGTTGGATGGTACTCATTCGTAACTTGATGCAGATTTTTCCGACCGCGCGAACCATGCCCCAGTGCTATTGTACTTGGTGGGTGTGTTTTCGTGCGTGCTTTTGACGAGTGCGCACCAAAAAAATTTCCCACGCGTGGCGATGGGCTGCCTCAGGTACCCAGTAGGGCAGGTACTAAGGTGTCCGAGAACGCCCGCCAGGGGCCATATAATAAGAGTTTAGAGGGGTTACTCCCTTCATCCCCCATAAAAGATTTACCTCGGAGCACGAATGAAGGAGCACGGTTGGATTGAACCAATTGTGGAACGAGTGGTTGGCCAGGTTTTGGACAGCCATGCGGCCCAACTTCGCACCGAGATCGTCCAGCGGGTGATGAGAGAAATTGCCGCCAATCCTGCCGCCGCCCAGCCCACCAACGACAATGGAATTTCCGCGTCCGGTCCGGCAGATCTGGCGCGAGCCGTAGCCGAAATCCAGTTGGGCTCCTCGCAAAAAGAAATTCTGCGCGCCCTGCTCGATACCACTGCCCGCTACGCCGCCCGAGTCGCGCTCTTTGTCGTAAAGGGAAGCCACGCCACCGGATGGCAGGCTCGCGGCTTTGCCAATAGCGACGGAGTGAAAGACTTCCAGCTCGATGAAAAAGCGCGTGCCGTATCTCGCGCCATCAGCGAGCGCGTAATGGCGAGCTCGCCGGCTGCCGACCTGGACTCGCGTTTCCTGCGCGATTTTGGCGCCCCATCCAGCGGAGAAGGCCGCATTCTCCCTCTAATTCTGAAAGACAAAGTGGCCGCGCTGGTCTACGCTGACGCCGGCACCAACGACGCTGGTTCGCTCGACGCGGGCTCGCTCGAACTGCTCGTGCTTTCCACCAGCGCCTGGCTCGAGGTGAACTCGCTCCGCAAGCAAAACCAGGCACACGCCGAGAGCCCGGGTGTCCCGGCAGCCGAGGCGGTTACATCCCATACGCCGGTGCAGACCGTGTCGGCTTTCAACGATCCCTTCGCCTCGCATGCTCCCGGCCACGCTATGGCGGCAGCAGCGTCGGTATCGGCGCACGAAGCCTCCGCGCCGGTGGCGAGCGCGGCGGCTGCGGCTCCAATTCCGACTCCAACGATGGCCGAGCCGCTGCCCATCGGTGATGCGCAAGCCGAGGGGGCGCCCGAGGGCCTTGCTTCATCGCACTCGCCCGAGGATCAGGACGTTCATCGCAAAGCCCAGCGCTTTGCCCGCCTGCTGGTAGACGAGGTCAAGCTCTATAATCAAGCCAAGGTCGCCGAAGGTCGGAAGAACAAGGATCTCTATGATCGTCTGAAAGAGGCGATCGAAAAAAGCCGTGCCACGTACCAGAAACGTTACGGGAACACCGTTGCCGCTTCCGCTAATTACTTTCAAAATGAAATAATAAGAAGTCTAGCAGAAGATGATCTTTCCATCATGGGTGCCAACTTTCGGCACTAGGTAGGGTTTGAGTGCTCCGTTTTGCAGTTGTAGTCTTCGCGGGAATTTTCTCCCTGCTCTGGCTCGGTTTTTTGCAGCCCGCAGTTGCCCAGTCCCAGTCCCAGTCGTCCACGCCGGTCGAGAGCACGCCATCCCAGACTGTGCCGACGAAGAGCGAGCCGGCTATGCGTGTGCCAGCCAAAAACACCGCAGCCCCCAAACCGGCTTCCAAGAAGACCGCCGCCACCGGCAGCACCCACACGGTCGCTACTGGAAAAAAGCGTAATGCAGTCTCTCCGCGCATGCGCCGCGTGCGGCAGGCCTTTGTCGCCTCCGCCAGTCTGCGTCCCATGGCGCAGCAGTTGTTGCAGGATCGCACTCCCACCGCCTACGCCGGAGTAGAAGCCTATGCGCGCCGTCACGCCGGCAAAGACGATGTCGACGCCGTCGCCTTAGCCTGGCTCGTCATTGGCTATGCCCACACACTCGATCACGACTACGCCAAAGCGATCGACCCGTTCAACCGCGCCAAAGCCGGCGCCAGCGAGCTGGGAGACTACGTTGCCTACTACCTCGGCGACGCCTACCTGAAAACGGCGCACAACGCCGAGGCGCTCTCCACACTTGCCGATTTCAGCCAAAACTTTCCCGATTCACTTCTGATCCGTGATGCCCACCTCGGATATGCGAGCGCGTTGCTCGAGGATGGTCGCGCGCCGGAGGCAACGGCTCTGCTCGAAAAGGACCGTGTTCCCGTGCGCAGCGACATTGAACTCGGCATCGGACGCGCCTACGAAGCCGCCGGAGAGAATGAGAAGGCGGCGAGCGCTTTCCGCAACCTTTATTTCAACCTTCCCAACAGCATCGAGGCGGATGCGGCGGGAGCGGAATTACGCAAGCTCGGAATCTCCGGCTCTGCAGCCGAGCGCCGCACGCGCGCCGATCTCCTGTTCAAATCCAAACACTACAGCGACGCGGCTCATGATTACCGCGATCTCATCGGAGAAGTCGGTGCAGCGAACCGTCCCGAAATACAGTTGGCACTGGCCGAGGCACTCGAAAAGAGCGGCGGCAGTGGCGAAGCTCGACATATCCTAACCGCCATGGGCGTGCAGACAGGCGATGCCGAGGCCCACCGTCTCTACCTGTTGAGTGAGACCGAGCGCTCCACCAGCGATGAAGAGGCGGTGCAACGCACTCTGACCGAGTTGCGGATGTTTGGTCCGACCAGCCCGTGGCTCGAACAAGCGCTGCTTTCCGCCGGAAACATGTATCTACTAAAGCGCGATTTTGATCGCGCCGTCGACTACTACCGCGAGTTGCAGCAGCGCTTTCCGAATGGCGCGCACGCATCCTCCGCCCACTGGAAGGCCGCGTGGCTGACCTTCCGCCAAGGGAGAACCGATGAGGCGCGGCAAGAATTCGAACAGCAAATCGCGCTTTATCCCGACTCCGCGGAAATTCCGAACGCCCTGTACTGGCGTGCGCGTCTCGCTGAAGAAGATGGCAACCTCGCCATGGCGCGGGCGTTTTATCACAAGCTCACCGATCGCTTTCGCAACTACTACTACGCGGAGTTCGGCAGGCAGCGCTTGAAAGCCTTGCCCGGTGCCGGCGAAAGCTCGCCGAAGCAGGGCCCGGCAACCGAAGCGTCGCTGAAAGAAGATCTGGCGCACTATACGCTGCTCGACCACATTGCTTCCCTTCCGACGACGGGGAAAATTACCGCGGTCGATCCTCCCGACGACAACCTGCGCGTCGAACGCGCGCGTCTGCTCTCGAATGGCGGACTGGCCGATTTGGCGGTGCGCGAGTTGCAGGCCGCCGCCAGCCAGGAGGGCGGAACCTGGGCGCCCCCCGAGATGGCCCGCGTTTATCAGGAGCTCGGCCGCTACGATCGTGGCATCCAGATCATGAAGCACACCACGCCCAACTATTTCGCCATCGATATTCCCGACCTGCCTCGCCCCTACTGGGAGGCGCTGTTTCCCAAAGCCTACTGGACCGATCTGCGCAAGTATTCGCAGCAAAACGGCCTCGATCCTTATCTAGTGGCATCGCTGATCCGGCAAGAGTCCGAATTCAATGCGCTAGCTCTCTCGCGTGCCAACGCCGTAGGCCTGATGCAGCTTCTCCCCAAGACCGGGAAAACCGTGGCCAAGCAAGTCAAGCTCAAGGGATATAGCGCGCCGCAACTTTTTACGCCGGCAGTGAACCTGGAACTCGGCACGCGCTATTTTAAAGAGATGGTGGACAAGTACAACGGACAATTCGAATACGCCCTGGCCGCGTACAATGCCGGCACGGACCGCGTAGGAGACTGGCTCGGACAAGGCCACTACCGCGATCCGCAGGAGTTCGTAGAGTCCATCCCATTCACCGAAACCCGCGAATATGTGCAGGCCATTCTGCGCAATGCGAATGTGTATCGGCAGCTTTACGGGGCGCCGTAAAACCGCCATCGCGCAAGCCATGAGAATTCTGCGGGTTCCACGTGCACTGCTGCAACGTTGCCGAAGTTACCCCTGTATTTCCGAGGACGGTCGCCGCTTGGCATCGATTGATGTGGGGAGAGACCGTCAAGAAGAAGTTCCAGCTAGGCCGATTGCTGGCTGGGCGACTTCGCAAACAGGATCTCAAACACCAGCAGCCCAGCTCCCACTACAATCGCGCTGTCGGCCACGTTGAAAGCCGGCCACTGGTGCGGTCCTATATAGAAGAGAAGAAAATCGACCACGTGCCGGCTCACCAGGCGGTCCCAGAGATTGCCGATCGCACCACCCAGAATCAACGACAGCCCGATTCCAGTCGAGGTCAGGGTGTGGCTGTTCTTCCAGAGCAGCAGGGAGACGATCAACAGCGCGATCACCGAGAAGACGATCAGCAGCCCGACTTTCCATTGCGAAGGAGACTCCGCAAAAATACCGAACGCAGCTCCCGGGTTCTCAGCGTGGATGATGCGAAAAAATCCCGGAATGACGATGATGCTGTCGTGCAAAGAAAGACGGTGTGCGATCATCGCTTTGGTGACGCGATCGAGAGCGACGACGAACAAGGCGATCAGAAAATGATATTTGCGCATGACCCGAAAGACTTCTTGTGTTGCTCACCTATGCCGCGTCTCTTGAATTTGCGACATGAGTTTAAGTTGTCATCCTGAGCGAAGCGAAGGACCTCTGCATTCCACCGCCGCTAGCAAGTTGCACAGGTCCTTCGCTTCGCCCAGGATGACAGTATGGATTTATGCTACGAACTTGCGGAACATGACTCTAGCTTATCGCGTCCGCGGAAGCCGCGGTCACTCCCCTTGAATTTCTTTAAGCACGGCGCTGCAACGCTCGCAAACCGTAGGATATTTCTTGTCTTCTCCGACGTGGGTTGAGAAATTCCAGCAGCGCTCGCACTTCAGTCCCGGAGCTTTGCCGACCTCGACCACAACCGGCGAGTCGCCGTTCCCCGCCCCCTTTTTTACTTCGACAGCGGACACAATGAAGAAATAGCGCAAGTCGTTCTTGAAGCGTTCCAGCACCGAAAACACCGGATCGACCGCAGTCAACGTAACCTGCGCCTGCAGATTGCCTCCGATCAGTTTCTGATTGCGCGCCTCTTCCAGCGCCTTCAGCACCGATTCGCGGACCGCCCGCACCGTCTTCCAGTCTTCAGCTTGTCGAGAATCATTTTGTTTTGGATCGGCGGCGATTGCAGCTTCGTTCGCGCCCAGCAGTTCCGCCGCCTCCGGGAACGTCGTCAGATGCACGCTCTCTAGTCTCCCGGCAACTGACGGCAAGTACTGCCACACTTCCTCGCAAGTAAAACTCATGATCGGCGCCAGCAGCCGCACCAGCGCTTCGCCAATACGCCAGATCACAGTTTGCGCCGCCCGCCGCGACACCGATCTGCGTCCGGAGGTGTAGAGCCGGTCTTTCAATACGTCGAAATAGAAAGCGCTCAGTTCCACGCCGCAGAAATTATTGATGCGGTGATAGATCTTATGAAACGCAAACTCTTCATAAGAGTGCTGCACGTCCGCTGACACTTCCACCGCCTGCCGCAGCATGTATTGATCCAGCGGATGCAACTCTTCGAACGCGACGGCATCCTTCACCGGATGAAATCCATCGAGGTTTCCAAGAACGAAGCGGAACGTGTTGCGAATGTCGCGATAGATACCGGCGACCCGCTGCATGATCTGCGGTGAGCACGCAACATCTTCGCGGAAGTCGACCGAGGCGACCCACATGCGCACGATTTCGCCGCCCAGAGTGTCGGCGATCTCAACCGGATCAACCGTGTTGCCAAGCGATTTCGACATGGCACGGCCTTGCTCGTCGAGCGTCCATCCGCTGGTTGCGACCATGCGATAGGGAGCGCTGCCTTCGTAGCCGATAGCGCAGAGCAGGGAAGAGTGGAACCATCCGCGGTGCTGGTCGCCGCCTTCCAGGTAAAGATCGGCTGGCCAGGGCAGGTTCGGTTCGTGGCCAAGGACGGCGGCGTGGCTCGATCCCGACTCGAACCACACATCGAGAATGTCCGTTTCTTTCTTGAATTTCGTCCCGCCGCAATGCGCACACTTGTGGCCCGAAGAAAGAATCGTGTCGGCATGCGGCGCGTACCAGGCATCGGCGCCGTGTTGCGCAACGAACTGCACCACCTTGCGATTTATATGCGGATCATTCACCGGCTTGCCGCAGTTGTCGCACAGAAACACCGCGATTGGAACACCCCAGACTCGTTGGCGCGAGATGCACCAGTCCGGACGCGTGGCGATCATGTTCGAGATGCGCTCTTCGCCCCAGGCCGGGTCCCACTTCACTTTCGCAATCTCGGCCAGTGTGCGGCTGCGCATCGTCTCGCCGCGATTGTCCCCTTTCGTTTTCGCGTTCATGGGCGTCTCCATGCCGATGAACCACTGCTCGGTGGCGCGGAAAATCACCGGATTGTGACACCGCCAGCAGTGGGGATAGGAGTGCTCCATCTTTTCGGAATGCATCAGCACGTCGCGCGCCTTCAACAGTTCTACGATCGGAGCATTGGCATCGAATATCCGTTTGCCCTCATACTCCGGCAGGCCGTGCCGCATGATGCCCGCTTTATCCACGTCGCAGGTCGGATCGATCTTGTACTTCTGACCAGTGATGAAGTCTTCAGCGCCGTGCGCGGGAGCGGTATGCACCACGCCCGTGCCTTGGTCCATGGTGACGTAGTCGGCCAGCACGCCAACGACTTTGCGATCCAGAAACGGATGCTTGAAGTCGGCATACTCCAGCTTGCGCCCGGGGAAGCGCGCGATCTCGCGAGCCGAATGCAGACCGGTCTTCTCTAGCACCACGGACGCGAGCCGTGCACCAACTATAAAAACATCGTCGCCGGCTTCCAGCGCCACATACTCTTGGTCCGGATGAAACGCCACCGCCATCGAAGCGGGCAGCGTCCACGGTGTCGTGGTCCAGATGATGGTAGAAACTTTCTTTCCCCGCCGCGCCGCATCGACGAGCGCCGCATCGAGCGAAGCCGGATCGCCCGCAAACGGATACTTCACCCACACCGTCGGGCTGGTGTGGTTCTCGTATTCGACTTCAGCCTCTGCCAATGCCGTCTCGTCAAACACGCACCAGTAGACCGAACGCAGTCCCTTGTAGACGAAGTCGTTCTCCAGAAATCGATACAGAATGTCGAGCACCGCCGCTTCATATTGCGGCGTCATTGTGGAGTACGGGTGGTCAAACCGGCCAAACACGCCGATGCGCTTGAACTGCGAGCGCTGCAGGTCGAGAAACTTTTCGGCGTATTTGCGGCACTCGCTGCGCACATCGACCGCAGCCATCTGGAGTTTCTTGCCGCCCAACATCTGATCCACTTTGATTTCGATGGGCAGCCCGTGGCAGTCCCATCCCGGAACGTAGGGCGAATCGAAGCCGGCCATGTTCTTCGACTTCACGATGAAGTCCTTGAGGCATTTGTTCATCGCCGTTCCCAGATGGATGGGCCCGTTGGCGTACGGAGGTCCATCGTGCAGCACGTAGGTTGGCGCGCCCTTACGCACTTCACGGATGCGGTCGTAGATTCGCTGCTCTTCCCATCGAGCCAGTATTTTGGGCTCGTTCTGGGGTAGCCCTGCCTTCATGGGGAAACCGGTCTTGGGCAAATTGATGGTGAATTTCAGGTCCGTCGGCACTCGCAAGGTTCTCCCAACTGATTGAATCTTTTCATTATATAGGGAGCGCGGAAGGACACGGCTAATGGAGACGCCGGACGCGGAACGAATTCAAAAAGTACTGTTTCTCCTTTGCAAAAAAAGTGTACAATTTTTCGTAGATTCGAAGCCTGCAAGCATCCAACGCACTGGGGAACTTTGAGCGGCAAGCTTCGTCTGTTTTGCAAGCGATCTTTGGGCATCGCTCGCGCATCTAAATCAGCTATCGTGAACGAGGGGTTGGCGCTCGGGAAAATATGCCGGAACTTGAAACACAGCCGGATCCGCAAGCACTCGGTCCAGAGCCCGAGCTGCATCTTCTCCTGCACAATCAGACTCTGGACGAGCCTATCTGGAGATCCCTGTTTCGCAACATCGATGACTTCTTCTTTCCCAAAAAACTTCCTCCGCTGGTCCTGACCTCGAAGCCCGTCCCGGTGCGCGACATCTGGGGCTTCTACAACTACAAGAGAGGCGGAGTTGCTGGCTCAACCATAATCCACGTGCTGGCCGTGGCCATCATCATTGCCGTGGCGCTAATCGCGCGCAGGGCGATTCCCGACAAGAAGCCAACTGCAACCGTCATCTTGCTCGATCCCGGAGACCTTCCCGTTCTTCAGCCCTCAAAGACCCAGAGCGGCGGTGGCGGCGGTGGTGGCGATCGAGACAAGTTGCAGGCGTCGCAGGGCCGTTTGCCCAAGCAGTCCTTGAAGCAGCAGTTCGTTCCGCCCATGGCTGTGGTGCGCAACCCGGATCCCAAGCTGGCAATGGACCCGACAATCGTGGTTCCCCCCGACATTCACCTGCAGCAGCCGAAGACGCTCGACCTGGGCGATCCGATGTCGCACCTACCAACCGTGGCGTCAAATGGAACGGGCTATGGTGGCGGCATTGGCTCCGGCAACGGGGGCGGTGTCGGTTCAGGTTCGGGTAACGGATACGGCCCGGGAAGCGGCGGCGGCACCGGAGGTGGAGTGTTCCGCGTGGGCAACGGGGTTTCTGCTCCGAAAGCGATTTATACGCCGGAGCCTGAATTCTCCGAGGAAGCCCGCAAGGCCAAGTATCAAGGCGTCTGCGTGGTCTGGCTCGTGGTCGGTCCAGATGGCAGGCCGCGCGATATCCAGGTGCACCGTACTTTAGGATTGGGTCTGGATGAAAAAGCCGTCGAAGCGGTAAAGACTTGGCGCTTCGAGCCAGCGATGAAAGATGGCAAACCGGTGTCGGCGCAGATCAGCGTCGAAGTTACTTTCCGCTTGTACTGAAGCCGAATTTGCCGGGAGAATTTGGGATCCCACAGGACGGCCGCGCAAGCGGCCGTTTTTGTTGTGTGCCGAGCATGTGCGACAGCTTGGAGGTGAAAGTCCTCTGCCCAACCTGACGGAGATGAAGGGTTAGCGAAGCGCAAAGGCGAAATAACACTCGCTGCGAGGCGGGGCCTGAAAGAAGCGTGGAGCGAAGACGCGAGCCGATGAACAAGAACCGGATAGGAGGGGTACGGTGACGGGCGAGCGAACAAGCGATGGTAGGGGTGAAGCCCCGAGCGGCATCCCGGAAGGGACCGAATCGCCTCCAGGCGAAGCACTATGCAGAAAGCCTGGCTACTCCACACCTAGCTCAACCCGCCGAACCGCCGTATGCGGACCCGCACCTACGGTGGTGAGGGAGCGCAGGACAGGCGATCGTCCCCCTATCCCGATTGATCGGTTTCGTGACTTTGTAAACGTTGGAAGGCGCTAGACAGCGCACTTGGCGACACTAATCTCAGGACTTCCTCTGCACCAGAGAGTCAGATAGTTCTTCATGTGAGAAACATAACTTGTCTTGCTCATCAGGGCGGCCAGTTGGATTGAAATACATCGGAAATGCCCGAATCACAGAGGGATGAAATAGCTGTGATTCGTATCTCGCTGCATGTGCAGCGACGGGCGCCCCCGCCCGCACAGCCGTGCGCAGTATGGCGCCGCCTACTCCGTCAAGTCCACATGCACCACATCTTCCACCGGAAGCCCCAAAAACCGCGTTCCCATCTTCCTGAATTTCTCCGCCGAATCCGTAGCAAAAAACTTAAGCCTGGGAACGCCTGGAATCTCGGCCTTCGTCCCGCCTGAAGAAGGCAGCGCTGGCGCCGCCTTCCGCACGACTTCCTGCGCCGTAGATTCCGCCGAGTCCACGATGGCAATGTGCTCAGGAGCTACGTACCGCAACAGCGGCTTGATCAGCGGATAGTGCGTACAGCCCAGCACGAGCACATCGGCATCAAAATCGCCCACGTCGCCCGAAAAAGCTTCCGACAAATAAATTCGCGCCACCCGCTCGGTCACAGGATGTTCCAGCCAACCCTCTTCGACCAGCGGCACCAGCAGAGGACAAGCCTTCTCGCGTACCGCGACTCCGCGGGCCTCGAGCGCGCGCAGGTAGGCATGGCTACTGATGGTTGCCTCGGTGCCGATGACGACCACCCTCCGTTTGTGGCTAGCCGCCGCGGCGGCGTCCGCTCCGGGTTCGACGACGCCGATCACTTCCACGTCGGCCGCCGCTTTGATCTCGTCGAGCGCCAGCGCTGTCGCCGTGTTGCAGGCGATCACCAGCAGTTCCGCTCCCTGATCCTGCAAATAGCGCACTGCCCCGACCGCGTAATGCGCCACCGTGGCCGCAGATTTCGATCCATAAGGAAGGCGAGCCGTGTCGCCGAAGTAGAGATAGCTGCCGTGCGGGATGCGATCGATGAGCGCCCTGAGAACAGTGAGGCCGCCAACACCTGAGTCAAACACGCCGATCCTTGGTCTGTCGGTGGGCAGAGATCAGCCTTCCACAGTGGTCGGACCGATGACCGAACGGATGGCGGAAATTCGATTAGCCGGAAGCCGGCCCTGGCGAGCCGGTTCACGGATCATCTCTTCGTTCGGTGCGATATAGACGCAGGAGGTCTTGTCGTCGTTGACAAAACTTTCAAGCCACTGAACCTGTGGACTCAGCTTCTGCAAAACGCCGCAGGACTTCTGCGAAATGCCTTGAAGTTCCTGCGGAGTCAATTTGCCGGCGTTTGGAATCTCGCGCTCGATGACATATTTCGGCATGTGCTCCCCCAGGGGTCGCAGCTCTGGCGGCTGCAGCTGCGAATCCGGATTCTAGCACTGCCGGAAGTTTCAGAAACACCACAATCTTTAATCTTTTTCTAGTGCGAAGCGTTGACTTTCGTTGGCGATGAGTCGACATCCTGAAACGAGAACGCGATCGAAACATTCGGATATTCCTTTCCGCCGATCTCCACATAGGGATAAACAAAATAATTCAGCGGAGCTCCGTCCTGCGCGGGCGCAAGCCGTAGATCGCGTCCTTCGGTGAACTGCATCCGGTTCACATCGTGTGCGCCGAAAAAGTAGTCGTGTTTTTCCGGATGCTTCCATGCCTCCGAAATGTCTACCGGCACCCAGCCGGTCGAATCTAGATAGAACTTCGCCCAGCAATGGTAGCCAGGAATCTCGGCGGAGTGTTTGTCGGTCGGAAGCGGGAACCCGATCTCGAAGCGCGCTGGAATCTTTTCGGCCCGCGCCATCGAAATAAAAACCGAATGAAAATCGGTGCAGTTGCCATGCTTCGAATCACAGGCCCAGAGCGTATCGCCATGTCCCCAGCCCTCGCCACTTTTGTCGTATTTCATGGTGCGAAAAACATATTCATAAATATCGCGCGCTTTTTCGAGCGGCGTGGTCGCGCCTTTTGTTTCCTGCGCCGCCAATTGCGCCGGAACTCCCGTCACCGGCACCAGTCGGTCCGCTTCTAGAAATCGTGCCAGCTCAACGCGTGGCACGGGCGCAGATTTCGCGTCAGTGAGTGGTTTTCCATTTACCAGCACGACGTGCTCTCTGCGCACCACGTCGTAGTCCACGGAGAACTTGTACTCCCCCTTGTCCGCTTTCGCCGTTTCGGCGTAAAGAACGTCGTTCCGATATTCCGGTTGGTGAACCTGCTCCAGCGGCAGGTCGCCGCCTTCGGAAGTGACGTTCACATCCTGGAAGCGATCGGAGTGCGCCAGTGGAATCCAGATGCGTACGCGTTCACCGGGGCCGACATTTTTCACCGTGAACGCGTAGTGGAAAATGAAGTGACGCTCTTTCGGCGCAGAAGCGACCTGAGACTGAGCCCGAACCGGCTGGACATTTGCCGCCAGAGAGGACAACACAAGCAACATGAATGCTGGAGATCGACGCGACATGACGCATCCTTTAGCTTTGCAGTCTGCCCGTTGCACTCGCTCCCTGTCAAATCCAGGCAGTTGCCTCATCCGACCACGCCCGTTATCCTTCTCGCGTATGCCCAGCACTCTTGTTGAATGTGTTCCGAATTTTTCCGAAGGCCGCGACCCCGCCAAAGTCGACGCCATTATTGCAGCCATGAAAATCCCCGGCGTCTATCTCCTCGACCGGGAGATGGACTCCGACCACAACCGCTGCGTGATCACGCTGGTAGGCGAGCGCGAAGCCATTCAGGAAGCCGCCATTCGCGGCGTCGGGAAGGCCGCCGATCTGATCGATCTTACGAAGCATCAAGGCGCGCACCCGCGCATGGGCGCGGCGGACGTTGTGCCGTTCATCCCGATCGACGGCGTCACCATCGAAGACTGCGTTGCCATGGCGCGCCACGTCGGAGACGAGATCGCGAAACGCTTCCAGATCCCGGTCTATCTTTATGAAGCCGCCGCAACCACGCCCGAAAGGCGGAACCTGGAGAATATTCGCCGCGGTCAGTTCGAAGGCATTCGTGCCGACATCGCCACCAACCCCGCGCGCAAGCCCGATTTCGGAGAGCCCCGAGTGCACCCCACCGCCGGCGCCACCGTCGTTGGCGCGCGCGAATTTTTGGTTGCCTACAACGTCTTCCTGAATACGCATGACGTCGACATCGCCAAGAAAATCGCGAAAGCTGTACGCTTTTCCAGTGGCGGCCTGCGCTTCGTCAAAGGCGCGGGATTCTTGGTCCGTGGCCTGGCTCAGGTTTCGATGAACCTGACGGACTTCGAGCAGACTCCCATCCACCGGGTTTTCGAATACGTGAAACGCGAAGCCGCGCGCTACGGCGTAATCCCCGTCTCCAGCGAGATCGTCGGCCTGATTCCGAAGCGGGCTTTAGAGCAGGCCGCGGAGTGGTTTCTGCAAGTCGAGAATTTCGATTCCTCACTCATCCTCGAAAACCGCCTGGCCGCAGTGATGGGCGGCAAAATGGCCGTGGGAGGCCTGCGCGCCGGAGTCGAGCCCTTCATCGAACAACTGGCCGCTCCCACCGCGACTCCCGGAGGAGGCAGCGCCGCCGCCGCCAGCGGAGCCATGGCCGCCGGACTCGCCAACATGGTCGCCTCAATGTCGCGAGGCAAGAAAACCTATCTGCAGTACGAAAGCCAACTCAGCGAGGCGATCTCCCGCCTCAGCCAGCTTCGCGAGGAACTAAAATCCGCGATCGACGCCGACGCCGAGTCCTACAACGTGGTCATGAAGGCGTACAAGGCAGCGAAGGAATCGTCCGATGGAGATGCCGCGATCAGCGCCGCTCTCAAGCAAGCGACCAGCATCCCTCTGAGTGTCGCCGAAAAAGTAGTCGAGGTGGCGGAGATCGCAACCAGGCTGAAGCCGGTCACCAACCCGAACATGAAGTCCGACCTGACGACTGCAATCGCTCTAGCCAGAGCGGCCCTCGAAGGCGCGCTCGCCAACGTCGAAATCAACCTGGATTCAATGAAGGACGAGGGTTTTGTGGCAGAGACACGGAAGAGAGCGCTAACTCTGAAGCCGTAACCATGCCCAGAAAGTCTGGCGCTTTTACCCATCCTTGATTCCTGACTCTCTGAAGGATAAGTAGGCCGAGACCTTCGTCACGGGACGATGCGCCCTTGACACCTTACGCACGTCCGGATAATAATTCGTCTCCTATTGTGGGTAGTAATTCCGCAACCCGGCTTGGGATGCCGGTTTTCAGAGATTCTCCCAAGCGCCACCCATGAAGTTTCAAGAGTCGTCCGGAGTCGTTGTGCAAGAGAACTTCAGATTAAGGAGTGTTATGAGGCGAATTTTGTTGCCGCTGAGTTTGCTTTCGCTCGTTTTGTTTGCTGCTGGCTTGGTGTTGAAGATCGATTCCAAGAACCCGGCTTCAACCAGCCCGGTCGCCGCCACGGAGTCGTCCACTCCAGCGATCGCCCTGGTCGAAAAGCCAAGAAATGCCGCCAAAGCCCAACGGGCCAAATCAGAGCATGACGCCGGCGAACCTGACCTGCCTCCCGCCCTCGGCCGCCATATCGAAAAGCTCGCGCGGACAACACCCGGCAACGGTGGCGAAGGCCCCGCCGCCTCGGCAGCAGAGTGGAGATTCAGGAAGCAGGCTTATCCCGCGAAAGACATTTCGCTGGCCAAGATTGAGGGCGCGCGCGCCGCTCACGCCGCGCGTCTCGCTAAAGGCCCAGCCGGCACCGACGCCACCTCAGTGGCTGCAACCTGGGTATCATTGGGTCCCAGCAGCGCGCTTTATCCCCAGACGCCCTTGCGCAACTCCTACAGCTACGTGCCCGCTTCCTATTTAGCCGGGGGCCGCACCACCGCCCTGGCGATCGACCCCGGTTGCATCCCCGGCAACTGCCGCCTATACGCTGCTCCCGCTGGTGGCGGCGTCTGGCGCACCAACGATGCGCTGAAAGCGCAACCAGTCTGGACTTACGTCTCCGGCTCTTTTGGTATCAACGCCGTGAGCTCGGTGAAGCTCGATCCGAACAACAGCAACATCGTCTGGGCTGGGACTGGCGAGGCCAACGTCTCCAGTGACAGCGAGGCCGGCGTCGGTCTTTATAAGTCCACCGACGGTGGAGATACTTGGACCGGGCCCATCGGCAGAGACTTTTTCAATGCGCGCGCGATCGGTTCGATCGCGATCGATCCCACGAACTCCAACAATATGTATGTAGCCACGACGATTGCAGTACGGGGAATATCCTCGGTTGAAGGCGGCGAGGATGTCCTCACTCCCGGTGCGCCTCCGTGGGGACTCTACAAGTCGACGGATGGTGGCGTTACCTGGTCGTTTATTTTTAATGGAGCGGCTTCAACTGCGGGCTGCCGGAACACGCTCAATGTCATTGACGACTTGACTCCTTGCTCGCCGCTCGGTGTGCGAAGGGTGGTGCTTGATCCTTCCAACCCCAACATCGTTTACGCTTCGGCATACGCGACCGGTGTGTGGCGATCCAACGATGGCGGCAACACCTGGAGCCAGATATTCCTCCCCATCGCCAACCCCATTGCCACCGGTTTTACCGAACGGCCGGAGATCGCGGTGGCCAAGTTGCCGAGTGGCCATACCCGCATGTACCTGACCATTGGGCAGGTAGGCGCGCCGCCGGCGCAAACCTTCGTCAGCGAGGACGTCGCCACCGGCACCCCCAATTTCTTCTTGCGGACAAGTAGTAATCCTGCTTCTCCTCTGTACGGCACCTTCGATTCCTGCACCGGCCAATGCTGGTACGACAACTTTGTTTACACGCCTCCAGGCTACCCGGATATCGTCTACATCCTGGGGTGCTACCAGTATGGAGAAACCGGAAACATCTCGAACGGCCGCGGAGTCGTGCTTTCCACCGATGGCGGGCACACCTTCACCGATATGACCATGGACGCAACCGACTTCCTGCATCCCAACGGCATACATCCAGATCAGCACTCCATGGTTACCAATCCCGCCAATCCCTTGCAATTCATCGAGGGCAGCGACGGCGGTATCATGCGCTCTAGCGGAGCTTTGGCCGATGCTTCCGCCAACTGCAGTCCACGCGGCCTCTCGGGCGCCGCACTAGCCCGTTGCCAGCAACTCCTCTCCCAGGTTCCCGCCGAACTGAAGAGCATCAATAAAGGACTCACCACGCTTCAGTTTTACAGCGTGTCCATAAGCCCGTTCGATTCCACTCTCATCCAAGGAGGAACCCAGGACAACGGCACCTGGCAGTCCACCACGACGCCGGGCCTCTTCAAGCAGTCGATGTTTGGCGACGGCGGGCAATCCGGCTTCGACGTGGTGAACGCGAGCTTCCGTTTCCACACCTATTACGACGCCAGCCCGGACGTGAACTTCAGCAATGGCGCCACTTTCGACTGGAACTGGATTGCCGATCCCATCTACGGCACGGGCGAGGAATTCTACGTTCCCATCATCAGCGATCCCAGCGTGAGCGGGACCATGTTCGTCGGAACGGCCACCGTTTATCGGACCAAGACCGACGGAATGGGCTCCATGAACCTGACCCAGCTCCGCAAGCACTGCAACGAATTCACCGGCGACTTCACGGTCGAGTGCGGTGACTGGGTGACCATCGGCGCCACCTCGCTGACCGACCCAAGTCTAGGCACCCGGGCGGGAGGGTCCGTGGCCGCGGTGCAAAGAACCGCATCCGATACCTCCACGCTCTGGGCCGCCACCAGCACGGGACGGGTTTTCATCTCGCACAATGCGGATACCGATCCGAATACCTCGGTCGTGTTCACGCGTATCGATACTACCTGGTCGGCTGCTCCCAACCGTTTCGTGAGCGGGATCGCCATCGACCCGGCAAACTCAAATCATGCCTGGATCACCTACGACGGCTTCAGCGCCAGCACGCCGTCAACTCCCGGCCATGTGTTCGAGGTTACCTACAATCCAGTTTCCCAGACCGCGACCTTCACCGACCGCAGCTACGACTTGAATGACCTTCCGATCACCGATGTCGTGCTCGACAGCGTGACTGGAGACCTCTACGCGTCCAGCGATTTTGGCGTGTATCGGTTGAAATCAAGCTCGACGGCTTGGGGGCTCGCAGCGAAGGGAATGCCTAACGCCGAAATCTCGGGCTTGACTATCGTGCCGAGCGCGCGCCTGCTCTATGCCGCCTCGCATGGTCTTGGCGTCTGGGTACTCAATCTTCCCTGAAGCAGCATGAGGGCCGATGCCGTCGCCGCGACTGCCTCGGCCTTCGCGAATTTGCGGGTGGCGCAGCAGTTCACTCGTGTCTCGCTTATGGTTGGGAGTGGACTGTAAGATTTGTCCGTAGTTCCTGTTTTCTCCACGTGCTACATTAGTCAGCGGGCCGATGCCTCCGCGCAACGGATCCAAGCGGCTGGACTGTGTGCGCATTGGCGCGGATGCTCCGAGAGGACTCATGAAATCGAAGGCGTTGCTGTTCTGCGTAATCGGCATTGGTTTGACGTGTGCGGCTTTTGCCGACACGCTTCAATTAAAGAGCGGCCAGGTCATTACCGGTACTTTTCTTGGTCGAAGCTCGGCGGGAATCCAGTTCATTGGCCCGGACGGAATAAGCCAGCTCTATTCTTCGAAGGACGTCGAATCTCTTGCTTTTGGCCCTGTCCCCACTCCACCACCACCTCCTCAGGCGCCGCAGCAGGTTTGGGTTCCGGCGGGAACAGTGCTTCTGGTCCGCATGGTTAACGGCTTGGATACAAGCACGGCCTACACCGGCCAGCTATTCTCGGCTACCTTGTCTGTCAATCTTGCCGCCAATGGCTATTTGATGGCTTATGCGGGCACAACGGTCTACGGCCAAGTGGTGGAGGCAAACTCAGCCGGACGCGCTAAGGGCACGTCGCAACTGAAACTTCAACTGACACAAATCGTAATCAACGGAAACGCCATTCCGATCATGACCGATGTTTTTGATTCCCAAGGCAAGAGCTCCGGTAAACGTTCTGCGAAAAGGCTCTTGGGAGGAGCTGGGCTGGGCGCAGCCATCGGCGCCATCGCCGGCAATGCAGGAATGGGTGCGGCGATTGGTGCGGTTTCGGGCGCTGTAGCCTCCGGCGTACAGAAAGGTGACCAGGTGCAGATTCCCAGCGAAACCCAGTTGCAGTTCACGTTGCAGCAACCGGTACAGCTTCCGGTCATGCCTTAAAGACACACAGAGACTCACCTGAAAGACAAGGAAGAAGTCTTGGAGGGTTCCATGAGAATTCGGTTGACGGTCGCGGTTTTGACGGTAGTGACTGCCCTTTGGGCCCAGGAGAAAAAGGTCGAGGATCCAGCCGAAAGTAAGGAACTGAACAATCAGGCATATGTTCGGCTTCTGCGCTCAGACCTGAAAGCCGCGCGGGAGCAGATCATCAAGGAAACCATGCAGCTGAATGATCAACAAGCGGCCGCTTTCTGGCCCGTCTACCGCGACTACAATGCCGAACAGACTAAGCTCGGGGACGAGAAGTTGGCGATTGTCCAGGACTACGCCCAGAACTTTCTGAGCATGAGCAACGAGAAAGCAGATCAGCTTGCCCAAAAGGTCATGGTGTTGGACGACCAGAGGTTGGCACTCAAGAAGAAATATTACGAGCTCATGAAGAAATCGCTCCCGACTGTCCTCGTGGTTCGATTCTTTCAGGTGGAGAATCAGATCCAGTTGCTGGTAGACCTGCAAATCGCGTCGAATTTGCCGATTATTGAAGAGGCCCCATAAATCGCGGGGCCGTCTCCCCAGACGGCCTCCGCCTGCCCCAACGCTATTTTTCAGTTCTTTGGCAACTATAAGTCCTTATTCCGTAATGTTTTGACTATAAGTCCTTTGCAGAAGAACAAAAAGCGGGTGCCACTGGTCACACTCCCAGTCATCCGATTTCCAGGTCATCCGTTTTCCACGCAAACTCCCGCGATTCGAACGTTCCAAAACCATACAGAGGGGGACGCACCTTAGTTACGGTTTCCGCAGTGCGCATTAGGGACTAAAATAAAACGACAGCAGTTTTGGCCTGCCCAAGATCCCGAACGCGCGTTTTGGGTTTTGCATCTAAATTTGGCAGACCCCACTCTGAGGGCTTCGTTTTGAGGAATTCTATGAAGAATTTGCGTTTTGCGGTTTTGCTTCTTGTCGCAACGGTGGGTTACGCCATGCCGATCGCATCGTCGGCCCGTGCCCTGGTGCCTTCTGAAATCCAGCAACTGTTCGGCGTCGACTACCGAGCGCTCAAGGATTCGCCTACGGCGCAGGCGCTCAAGCAACAGGTGATGCCCGACAACGTCAAGGAAACCGAGACCTCGCTCAAAAGCATTGGCATTGACGTCGAGAACGATCTCGACCAGCTCAATGTCGCCTCCTTCCGTACGGAGAAGAAGGGCATTGAAACCGTCTATGTGGCGCAGGGTTCGTTCTCCGCCAAAAAGGTTATCAAGAAATTGAAACTTAAAAAGATCACCGCCGTGAAGTACGGTACCGCCAGCATTTACCCGATGGATAATGGTTTGGTGATGACCTTCACCGACGACAACACGCTGGCCTTCGGCACTCCGGCGTCGTTACACAGCGCTCTCGATACCAGAGACGGCAAGCGATCTTCGCTTGATACTAATCAGGTGGTGTCCGACCAGATGTCCGCCGTTGATGGTGCGACCGTGTGGAGCGTCCTCGACCAGAAGGGAACCCAGGCCATCATGTTCTCGGCATTGGGCGATGCCGCGAAGATTGCCGACTACGATACGCTCAAGAAGCGCATTCTGGCGTCCAGCTATACCATGAACTTCCAGAGCGGGGTGAATTTCGATCTCACCGTTCTCACCGCCGATTCGACGACGGCAACGACGCTTTCTACCATCGTCAAAGCCGGCATGCTTTACAAGAAGATGGGCGCTAGCCCCATCGAAAAGACTGCTATTGACGCTACCACCGTCGATTCCGACAGCTCGAATGTGGTGCTGCACTTCAAGAGCGACGACCAGAAGTTTCAATCGCTGATGCACTCGCCGCTGTTCGCGGCCGTTTCCCACTGAGGTAGAACAAACGAGCTAGAACAAGACAACGTCCCGAATGAGGGTTCTGGTTACAGGGGGAGCGGGCTACATCGGCAGCGTGGTGGCCGACGAGCTATTGCAGGCAGGGCATAAGGTTGTCGTCTTCGATAACCTGAGCCGCGGACATCGCCAGGCAATCCCGAAAAACGCCGAGTTGGTCGTCGGCGACTTGGCGGATCGCGTTTCGCTTGACCAGTTGCTTCGCTCCCGCGAGATTGATGCCGTTATGCATTTTGCGGCGCTGATCGAAGCGGGCGAGTCGATGAAGGCACCCGAAAAGTTCTTCCGCAACAACACCGCGAATACGCTGACCCTGCTTGAAGCGATGCGGGCCGCTCAGGTGAAGCGCTTCGTTTTCTCCTCGACCGCCGCTCTGTTCGGAAATCCCGAGCGCACTCCAATCGAGGAAGACGATCCCGTCCATCCCACCAACGCCTACGGCGAATCGAAGCTGCTGGTGGAGCGAATGCTGTCCTGGTTCCACCTCATTCACGGCCTGCGTTATGCCAGCCTGCGCTATTTCAATGCTGCCGGTGCGTCCCGCCCTGACCGGGGCGAAGCGCACCAACCAGAGACGCACCTGATTCCTCGGATTCTCGAAGTCGCTCTCGGTCGCGCCGAACACGTGAAAATTTTCGGCACCGATTACCCCACGCCGGACGGAACCTGTGTCCGCGATTACGTCCACGTTAGCGATCTAGCGAGTGCGCACAAGCTGGCGCTCGATGCGCTGGATGATGGGCCGCGCAACTCGTTGATCTACAACCTGGGCAGCGGACACGGCTTTAGTGTCCGCCAGGTGGCCGAGGTGGCGCGGGAAGTGACCGGCCATCCGATTCCCGTGATCGAATCGCCGCGCCGAGCAGGCGATCCCGCGGTATTAGTTGCCAGCTCCGAAAAGATTCGACGCGAACTGGGCTGGCAGCCACGGTTCCCCTACCTGAAGGCCATTGTGGAAAGCGCGTGGCAGTGGCATCGCACACATCCCGATGGATACCCGCACTGAGTCCTGCTCGGCCGGTGCGGAAATTACGATTCGTAAAATCGAAAATATTGATCCATAGCATGATCGAAGTTTGTTGACCGCCAGAAGTCTTTCAACCTAGAATGCAGGGTATGTTGGTACGGAATCTTTCCGCGATGTCCATGTGCACTTGTTGTTGCTGTTGTTGCGCGTTCGTGTGCGCTGGCGCGGGGAGGTTGCCGACCTAAGGAATTAGTTTTAAATAAAACGGCACTTATAATCCCACCGCCAGATCATCCTGGCGGTGGGTTTTTGTTTTTGGGGACAAACAGGTGGGGGACAACAGGCGATGACAATCACAGCGGCAGAAACCAAGGCGCAAAGAGTCGAGCGCCTCAAGCGCTCCAGGAATCCATGGGAAGGCCTGGAGGAGATTCGACGCTTCGCGCGCGAGGGGTTCCAATCCATTCCGCCGGAGTGGCTGGGGACATATTTTCGCTGGTGGGGCGTCTACACCCAGGGCGATGGCGCGGGCGTAACCGGGGGCCAGGGCGGCGGGGAAGGCCGGGCGCTGCAATGCTTTATGGTGAGAATCCGGATCCCGAATGGTCTGCTCAGTTCCGAACAGCTGCGAACCATTGCCGAACTCACCCGCCGTTACGCTCACGGAATTGCCGACATCACCGTGCGCCAGAACATTCAGCTGCACTGGGTCACGATCGAGGCGCTTCCAGAATTGCTCGAAGCCCTCGCGCGGGTGGGATTGAACACGACCAGCGCCTGTGGCGATGTCACGCGCAATGTCACCGGCTGTCCCGTCGCGGGAGTAGACGTGGACGAGATTTGCGATGCTTCTCCTCTGGCGCTCGAAGCTTCGCGGATGCTTTCGGGAAATGCCGATTTCTACAACCTGCCTCGCAAATTCAAGATCTCGATCGCGGGATGCCGCGTGTGGTGCCCGTATCCAGAGATCAACGATGTGGGCTTGACGGCGACGACACGCGTGTTGGGGACGTCCGAGGTGGGTTTTTCCCTGCGAGTTGCGGGCGGGCTCTCCACCGAACCATACCTCGGAGCGCGCTTGAACGCGTTTGTCCACTGGCATCAGGTGCTGCCCGCCATTAAGGGGATCGCCGAACTGTTTCGCGATTCTGACGTGCTCCGCGAGCATCGCGAGCGGGCACGGTTGAAGTTTCTCTTCCTGCGGCAGGGATGGACAGCGGAGCGCTTTCTTGACGAACTGCAACGGCGGATCGGCTTTGAATTCGATCCCGCTGTCGAGGAATCGCCGCCCGCAGATGTTTATCGCGACCATGTGGGCATTCATTCGCAGAAGCAGCCGGGCTACTGCTACGTGGGAGCGGCAGTGCTCCGCGGGCGAATTACCGCCGAGCAGATGCACGCTGCCGCCGATCTGGCCGATCGCTTTGCGTCAGGGGAACTGCGCGCGACCAACATGCAGAACCTACTCGTCGTGAATGTTCCCCAGCATAACACTGATGCCTTGGCCAAGGAATTGGATGGCATTGGATTGCGCGTGGGCGGTTCGCCGTTCTATCGCGGCACCATCGCCTGCAGCGGCACGGAATTCTGCAAGCTCGCAATCACGGAGACGAAGAGCTTTTCCCGCTGGCTGGTGGAAGAGCTGGAGGATCGTCTGCCCGGTTTCGATCAGCACTTGAAATTGCACGTCACGGGCTGCCCAAATAGTTGCGGGCAGCACTGGATTGCCGATATCGGCATCGACGGCAAGAAGATGAAGATAGATGGCTGTCTCGTCGATGCCTATTACTTCTGCGTTGGCGGAGCGCTCGGCCTCCATCAGGCGACCGCGCGGCCGGTGGGATATCGCTGCCTTGCCACTGAGGTTCCCGATGCGATCGAGAGATTGCTCCGGCGATACCTAGCCGAGCGTAAGGCAGGCGAGAACTTGCGGCAGTTCTTTGTCCGGCACACCGACACGAAGCTGCGTGAATTTCTGGCGGGTGCATCGATGGATGCTGTCGCCCGCGATTTGCCGGCAAGCATTGTCAGCGTTAGCGCCACGGGAGCGGGAAAGCTAGCGCATGCAGCAGGAGGAGGAGACGGTGACTAATCTCTTCCCCATGTTTATGAAGCTGGCGGGGAAACAGTGCCTTGTCGTCGGCGCGGGAAAAGTCGGCGAGCCCAAGATCGGCGGGCTCATCGATAGGGGCGCCAGCATCCGCGTGGTAGCGACTGCGGCGAGCGGTCAAGTCCGTGAATGGGCTGACGCGGGGAAGATCGAACTGGAACTGCGCCCTTTCTCCGAGCATGACCTCGACGGCAAGTTTCTCGCCGTCGCGGCAACCGCTTCCGAGAATCTGAACAAAGTCATTTATCACGCGGCGCAGCGACGCGGAGTGCTGTGCAACGTGGTCGATGTTCCGGAATATTGCGATTTCTTTTACCCCGCTGTGGTGCGGCGTGGCGATCTGCAGATCGCGATTTCAACCGCCGGGAAAAGTCCGTCGCTGGCGCAGAAGATTCGGCAGCAACTGGAACGGCAGTTCGGTCCCGGATACGCAGAGTGGGTTAAACGGCTCGGCGAGACCAGACGCCTCATTCTGGCTAGCGATCTCGATCAAGAGACCAAGTGGGAGTTACTGCACTCATTGGCGAGCAGGGATGCGTTCGAAGCGGCGCTGGCCAGAGTTCCGAAGTTGAGCAGAAACAGTTGAGCGCAAAAAAGGTGATCGCGAAAGGTGAGGGAGCAATGAAGGGAAAAGTTTATCTGGTGGGCGCAGGGCCGGGAGATCCGGAGTTGCTGACCGTGAAAGCGCTTTGCCTGCTGCGAACCGCCGACGCCGTGTTGCACGACGATCTGGTCACGTCGGAGATACTGAAACTGATTCCATCGACCGTCCAGATTCACAATGTCGGCAAGCGCTGCGGAAAAAAGAGAATCCTGCAAGGAGAAATCAATTGTCTGATGATCGCGCTGGCGGCCTCGGGACTGGGCGTTGTCCGGCTGAAGGGTGGCGACCCGATGATCTTCGGACGCGCCGGGGAAGAGATCGAATCCCTGCGCGCGAATAACATTCCTTTCGAGATCGTTCCCGGCGTGACCTCGGCTCTGGGTGCGGCGGCTGCGGCCGAGATACCTCTGACGCATCGTCGAACCTCCGACGCGCTCGTCCTCATTACTGCCCACCGGGCTCGCGAAAATCGCGCTTCCGTAACAGACGCTCCGAAAAAAGATGCCGATTGGAGCAAGTTTGTCGCGACTGGAGCGACGCTGGTGATTTATATGCCGGGGCAGAACTATTCGGAAATCGCCAAAAGGCTGGCTGCATCTGGGCTGGCCGGCGAGACGCCTTGTGTTGTCATCTCGCGCGCTACCACCAGGTGTCAGCGAACCCACCGCACAACCGTGCTTGATCTGCATCGCGCGCCGCAGCTCGCTGCGCCCACGCTGCTGGTTGTCGGTGAGGTGGTGAAGTTAGTCGAACCTGCAGCGATGGTGGGCGAATTTGTGGTGCCGGCGTCGACGGGCGAGAACGGTTTGCTTCCGGCGTTACTTTTAGAAAAGTTTCTTTCGCAGGCGCCGCGCCGGGGAACAGATATAGATAAGGAGCCAATGGCGTGAAAAACCAGATCGCGGAAGCACAGTTGGCCGCACAGAGTTGGAGTCCGCAGCGTGTGCTGGCTTGGGCGTTTGAGAGCTTTGGCAATGAAGTGGCTATCTCGTCGGCGTTTGGGGCCGAAGGTATGGTGCTTATTGATATGGCTTCGCGGGTGCGCAAGGATTTCCGCCTGTTCACGATAGATACAGAATTCCTGTTTCCAGAGACGTACAGCCTGATCGATAGAATCGAGCAAAAATATGAAATCAAAATTGAGAGAGCGTTTTCGCTGCTTTCGCCAGAAGAGCAGGAGCGGGTTCACGGGACGGCGCTGTGGGCGCGCGATCCCGACCAATGCTGCAACCTGCGGAAGGTCGAGCCGCTGCGCCGCAAGCTGAGTGAATTGGCTGCCTGGATCACGAGCATTCGTCGCGACCAGACTTCATTTAGGCAGGGGGCCGACAAAATCGAGTGGGACGCGAAATTCGGCCTGGTGAAGGTGAATCCGATCGTCGACTGGAGTTCAAAACAAGTTTGGCGCTATCTCCACGAACACGGCGTGCCTTACAACTCACTCCATGATCAGAATTATCCGAGCATCGGTTGCACACATTGCACGCGGGCCATCCGGCCGGGAGAAGATCCCAGGGCAGGACGCTGGCCGGGCACCGCGAAAACTGAGTGCGGACTGCACGTTATTGTGCCGCTGCAGCCATCGGCGGATGCCTAGGGGACATTTCTCCCGTTCGGTTCGCGTTCTCACTTCTTTAGGATGATTTTGTTTCATCTCTGATAACATTCACCTTCTTTATTATTGCGAGCGCTCGTCCACTGGGCTGCGTATACCAGTGCGCGGGATGCGATGGGAATGATAGGCGAAAGGGCTGCTACTGTAATGAGGGACTCAAAAGCTGGCTACAACCGATTCCTTTTGCTGGTCGCGGGACTCGGCGGATTGCTGTACGGAGTGGATGTCGGCATCATTGCCGGCGCCTATCCCTATTTGGAGGCCACTTCGCAGTTGAATGCAAACCAACTTTCGAACGTGGTTGCGGCCGTGCTTCTCGGTAGCGTGATCTCAACCCTGTTTGCGGGCGCACTGGCAGATGGGATGGGACGCAAGCCTCTGATGATCGCGAGTGGACTACTGTTTGTCTTTAGCATTCCTGCCATTGCGCTCTCGCATGGCTATGAGTCGCTGGTTATTGGACGCCTCTTGCAAGGCATCAGCGCCGGCCTGATCGGGGTGGTTGTCCCGCTGTATCTGGCGGAGTGTTTGTCGGCTACCAACCGTGGCAAGGGGACGGGGATCTTCCAATGGCTGCTGACGCTCGGTATCGTGACCGCGGCGTTTGTCGGCATGTATTTTAGTTTTCGCGTTGAAGAAGTCGCGAAGCTTGGCGATGCGGCGCGACTCTTTGCGTTTAAAGACACGGCCTGGCGCAGCATCTTCTGGGTTTCGCTGCCTCCTGGCATCTTGTTTGTGATCGGCGGATTCATGGTGTCGGAGTCGCCGCGCTGGCTGTTTCTGCGTGGCCATCGGGGTGCCGCCTATGCCGCGCTTCTGCGCTCCCGCACCGAGCCGCAGGCGGATGTTGAGATCGCGGAAATGGAGCAAGTCGCGGCCGCCGAGAAAGCCAAAAGCTCCACCGGCGCCAAAGTCAAGGAATCGCTGTTGCGCCGGAAGTACGTGATCCCGTTTGTTTTGGCCTGTGTCATTCTCGCTTGCAACCAGGCCACTGGGATCAATTCCATTATCGGCTATAACACGAACATCCTGATGCAAAGCGGGCTTTCCGATCTGCAGGCGCATTGGGGCTACGTTATTTTCACCA
Source organism: Terriglobales bacterium (assembly GCA_036521955.1). Classification (GTDB taxonomy): domain Bacteria; phylum Acidobacteriota; class Terriglobia; order Terriglobales; family Acidobacteriaceae; genus Acidiflorens. Next base: position 35,923 of record DATDGS010000016.1, on the reverse strand, counting down.
TCATTAATTTTCTCACCACCATTGGCAGCGTGCTGCTGGTCGACCGCAAGGGACGCAAGTTCCTGCTGTCAGTGGGCACGGCCGGAATTATTCTGTCGCTGGTTTGCACCGGCTTGCTCTTTCGACGGACGGAGAGCCTGCGGGTGGATTCGAGAGGCGTGGTTCAGTCCATGGTGAGGGCGGATCAGCAGATCGCGCTTACCTATGACCAGAAGCTGGCTGAGACGCTGCTGACCACGGCTGGGGACGCTGCCCGGGGCATCGGCAGCGGTCCTACATCGCTCGTCGTGATCTATTCGTATGGGGATTTTCGCGCCGCGACCAAGGCCGCTCGCTCCGACGACCCGGCCGCAACCCCGATCGAAATCACACGTGAAGGTTGTGTGCCCGCCAATCAAGTGGTGGCGTTCTTTTCGAACCCCTTCGGCGATCTCGATGCCGCGCGTCAGGCTCCGCTCAGAATTGACAATGCGCTGATCACTCCGCTGCCCACCCCGCACAACGGAATGCTGGTGGCCATCACGCTTTTCGTGTTCATGGCGTTTTTTGCCATCGGTCCGGGAGTGTGCGTGTGGCTGGCGCTTTCGGAGCTGATGCCGACCCGAATTCGCTCCAACGGCATGAGCATCGCGCTGCTGATTAATCAGGCGGTCTCGACCGGTATCGCCGCCATATTTCTCCCGACCGTCGGCAAGCATGGCTACTCGGCCATGTTTTTTGGCTTTGCCGGCTGCACCGTAATCTACTTCATCACGGCCGCGGTGTTCCTGCCGGAAACCAAAGGGAAAACACTGGAAGAAATTGAAGGGTATTTTGAGGGAGCAGGGAAGTCGGATCCCTTGCCTGTATGACCGTGTAATCCGCCAATAAACTCACAAAACTCTACGTTTCCGCACATGCGACAGCGGTATGATTCGAGCAAGCCAGCATTGAATATTTGCGCGACGCTATGAGGAATTTCGGTCTTTGCTTTCGGGTGGTCAAGGGTAGACTGCGCCCGGAGTTCGTCTTTCCGTTCGTGTTCTTGGTTCACGCTGTCCTGTTTCATCCGCAACTGTTGCGGGGGCAAACGGCTGCGCCCGCGACTGCAGGGCGGACCATTCACGGGGTAGTGAAGTCGGGAAATATGCCAATCCCTGGCGCTGGAGTTTCCGCGGTGAATGCGGCCACTAAGGAACAAATCAATACCTCGACGGATGTGGACGGCAGTTACTGGTTGCGGCTTTCTGCCGATGGGCACTATATCGTGCGGGTACAGATGGCGGCATTTGCCGCTGGCGCGCAGGACGTGGTGTTGGACGCCACCCATCCGGAAGCGCAGGCGAATTTTGAGCTGATGCTGCTGTCGCGAGTGCGCGAGGCACGCACCGACACCGACAACAACAACAATAAAGATCAGCAGCAGCGGCGGGCCAATGTCGGCGGACGTGGTTTTCAGAGTCTTTCCGTGTTTCAGAGCGAAGCGGGACAGGACGCGTCGGGTGGTTCGGCGGGCAGTTCGGGCGCTAGTTCAATGAGCGACGTTGTGCCTTCCGGTATGCCGGTTCCGGGAATTGCGTCGGGCAGTGCCACGGAATCCGTGGCAGTTTCGGGGAACACTTCCGATTCGTTCAATGCCATGAGCCCCGACCAAATGCAGCAGCGCGTTAACGACGCTCGCCAACAAGGGGGAGGATTCGGCGGCGGGGGCGGGTTCGGAGGAGCGGGCGGTGGTCGCGGCGGCGGGGGCGGATTTGGTGGTGGTGGTTTTGGCCGGCGGGGTTTTGACATCAATCGCCCGCATGGATCGTTATATTACGGCGTCGGCGACTCGGCGCTGAATGCGTCGCCGTTTGCGCTCACCGGCCAGCCTACGGAAAAGCCGGGATATTTGCAGAATAGTTTCGGCGGTTCCGTGGGCGGGCCGCTGAACATTCCTCATATCTACCACGGCGGAAGCAAAACTTTTTACTTCATAAACTTCAACGGCAAGCATGGAGAAAATCCTTTCGATCAGTTTTCGACCGTGCCTACGCTGCCAGAACGACAGGGAAACTTTTCCCAGACCACGCACACGTCGGGAGGATCGGTGCAGATTTTCAATCCTGCGACCAACGCCCCTTTCCCCTGTAACCCCACCTGCAACACGATTCCACAAATCAACTCGGCGGCGCTGGGATTGTTGAACTATATTCCGATGCCGAATTTGCCGGGCATCTACCAGAACTTCCACTACGTGACTTCCGCCACGAGCGACAGTGACGACTTGAACATTCGTTTGAACCACGGCTTTGGCGCGGCGCCCGCGAGCGGACGCCGGGGCGGAGGTGGAGGCCGCAACGCTCCGCACAACAGCCTGCAGATTGGCTTCCACTACCACCAATCCACGACTACTTTAACCAATCCGTTCCCCAGCGTCGGCGGCAGTACAACCGTCCGCAGCTTTGACATCCCGGTTTCTTACACGCGCAGCATCGGAAAGCTGACCAACATTGTTCGCGCCGACTTTAACCGCAACCGGACGCGCACGCAGAACCTGTACGCTTTCAATACCAACATTACCGGCAACCTGGGAATCACGGGAGTCTCGGCGAACCCTTTCGATTGGGGACTCCCGAATCTTTCTTTCACCGACATCACCAGTCTTCAGGACACGGCTCCGTTGCTCACGCGACCACAGACCTATGCTTTCTCGGACAATGTAGTTTGGAATCACGGCAAGCACACCTGGCGTTGGGGCGGAGATTTCCGGCGCGTGCAAGTGAATACGGAAAGGGATAGCAATCCACGCGGTTCATTCGTCTTCACCGGCACCAATACCGCGCAGTTCATCGGCGGAAAGCAGGTGCCGGGGACGGGATACGATTTTGCCGATTTTTTGCTCGGACTACCGCAGCAAACTTCCGTGCAGTTTGGACAAAGCGAGTACTTCCGCGGCAATTACTGGGATCTGTATGCGCAAGATGAATGGAAGATGCGCGCGAATCTAACGCTCAATCTCGGAGTGCGCTACGAGTATGTTTCGCCGCTGACCGAAATCAACAACCGCATTGTGAACCTCGAGCTTTCTCCCGGGGTGCTGACGCAGACACCACCACTGATCGTGACTCCGGTTCAGCCGGGGTACGGTGGCCTGCCCGACAGCCTGGTGCGCCCGGACCGCAACAACTTTGCGCCGCGGATCGGCTTCGCGTGGAAACCGCTCCCCAATACGGTGGTGCGCGGCGGATATGGCATCAACTACAACACCGGCGCCTATCAGGGCATCGCACAGCAACTCGCCTTGCAGCCTCCGTTCGCCACCGCGGCGACAAACGTCCAGAGCGCTGCTGGAGAACTGACCCTGCAAAGCGGATTTCCGCAGCCGCCTCCCGGCGCCATCACCAATAATTATGCGGTGAATCCAAATTACCGGCTGGGTTATGTGCAGATACGCAATCTCGACATTCAACAGCAGATTCGCCCGACCCTGCTGCTGAATCTTGACTACACGGGCACCAAAGGAACGGATCTCGACATTCTGGAAGCTCCCAACCGGACCCCGACCGGAATTCTCATTCCGGGCGTTGACGCGTTTACCTACGAAGACTCGGTGTCGGATCAGGAGGCCAACGCGCTCTCGGTGCGAGTGCGCAAACGCTTGGCGGCAGGATTTGCCATCGGTGGAACCTACACGTTTTCCAAGTCACTGGATGATGCCTCTTCCATCGGCGCGGGAGCAACCTCTGGGGCGAATACTCCCGGACTGGGCGCTGGCGGTACCGGAGCCGGCGGAGGCGGCGCTTCGTCGAGCGGAGGTGCCGCCAATGTTGCGCAGAATCCTCTCGATCTGTCCGCGGAGCGCGGGCTTTCCAGCTTCAACCAGACTCACAAATTCACTGCGGATTATTTGGTGGAGCTACCATTCGGCCATGACAAGCGCTGGCTTACAGGGAACACGCCGTGGCGCGCCATCGCCGGAGACTGGCAGTGGAGCGGCGACTGGACAATCGCTTCGGGCCTGCCATTTACGCCGAGAATCCTGGGCAACGTCGATGACGTGAACAGCGGAACTAACGGTACGCTGCGGCCGAACTTAGTTCCCGGCCAATTCGTGAGCCTGCCGAATCCCTCGATCGCGGAGTGGTTCAATACGGCTGCCTACATTGCGCCGCCCGAGAGTACCTATGGCGATGCGCGCCGCAACAGCATCATAGGCCCGGGCAGCAAGGTGCTTGATATGGCATTCACGAAAATCTTTCCCCTGAAGGAAGCGCGCGTTCTGGAGTTCCGCGCGCAGGCCACCAACATTTTCAACATCGTGAACTACTCCTCGATTGATACCAACCTTGGCTCGCCCACTTTTGGCCGGGTTACAGCGGCGGGGGCGATGCGACAGCTCACGATTACGTCGCGCTTTCGTTTCTGAGGACGACGCCGCGAGGAGGAATCAAATGAGTCTTATTCCAAGTCGATTCGCCGATAAAGCCGTAGCGGTACTGCTGGTGCTCGTATTGTTGTGCGCCGCCTCGCCTTCGCGGCAGCAATCGGACTATGTGTTTCACGCTGAATCGGATCTCGTGCTGGTGAACGTAACGGTGAAGGACAAGAACGGAAAGTTTCTACCGGGACTGAAACGGGAAGACTTCACGATTCTCGAGGACAACAAGCCGCAGAAGATCATTTCCTTCGATGTGGAGAACGTCGATGCCGTGCCGGCATTGGATGTGGCGCAGGCGAAGCCGCTGCCGGAGGCGGCATCCGGGCCGGCGGGTCCGGCGACTTCCACGGCAGATGTGTCAGCCCAATTCAAAGACCGGCGCCTGATTGTATTGTTTTTCGATCTCTCTGCCATGGAACCGGATGAAATCGACCACGCCGTCACGTCCGCCGAACACTATGTCGATACCCAAATGCTGCCTGCCGATTTGGTGTCGATTGTTTCATTGGGAAGTTCGCTGGTGGTGAATCAGGACTTCACGACGGATTACGCGCTGCTGAAAAAACAGCTGGACGGATTCAGTTCGGGCAGCGGCCAGGGTTTCGAGGAAGGCACCACGGGTACGACCGAAGGAACGCCCGACACCGGTCAGTCCTTTACCGCCGACGATACGGAATACAACATCTTCAATACTGACCGGCGCCTGGAGGCGTTGCGCTCGGTGGCGGAGAAACTGGCGCACGTTCAGCAGAAAAAGTCGCTGATTTATTTCTCCAGCGGGATGGACCGCACCGGCATCGAGAATCAATCGGAACTGCGTGCGGCGGTGAACGCGGCAGTGCGTTCTAACCTTGCGATTTACACCATGGACATGCGTGGCCTGCAGGCGCTGGTGGCCGGGGGGGAAGCGCAGAACGCGAGCCTGCGCGGCGTTTCGGCGTATTCGGGACAGGCGACGCTCAATGCCCTGAATTCGAATTTCACCACGCAGGAAACGCTGGTAACGCTCGCGAGCGATACCGGCGGACGCGCTTTCCTCGACTCCAACGACTTCAGTAAGATTTTCAAAGGAGTGCAGCAGGATACATCGACTTATTACCTGCTGGGCTACCAGAGCACGAACCCCGCGCCTGACGGGCGTTACCGTCGCATTGTCGTGAAGAGCAACATTCCCGGAGCCAAGATCGACTACCGCCGTGGGTACTACGCGCCCGCGGATTATCAGCATGCGACGAAAGACGACAAGGAGCGGCAACTGGAAGAGGAACTTGCGTCTGAGATGCCGGCGACGGATTTCCCGCTGTATTTGGGCGTCGCCTACTTCCGGCTGGAAAGCAACAAGTTTTTCGTTCCGATGTCGCTGGTGGTGCCGGGTTCGCAGATTCCATTCGTTCGCAGCAGCGACCGCGACAAGGCAACGCTGGATGTGATTGGCATGGTGCTGGATAACGAACGCCACCCTTTGAACCGGATTCGCGACACGGTGAAACTCGCCGTGAGCACCTCGACTGAGGTACAAAAAAAGAATGTGCAGTATGACACCGGCATGAGCCTGCTGAGCGGCAAGTATCACCTGAAATTTGTGGTGCGCGAGAATCAGACCGGCCGCATGGGATCATTCGAAACCGACATCGAGGTGCCGGAGTTGAAGGCAATGCCGCTGAAGATGAGCTCGGTGGTGCTGGCCAACCAGATTCAAACAGCAAGGGTAAAGACGACGGCGAACCTGAACCCGCTCGTGCACGACGGTTCCGAGATTATCCCGAACATCACGCATGTGTTCTCGGCCACGCAGCACCTGTTTCTTTACTACGAGGTCTACGATCCGACGCGGCCGGCGGTCGCGGAGCCGGCAAGAGGTCAGGATTCCGCGAGAGGCAAAGACGCCAAGTCCAGCGTCCGGCTTTTGTCCAACGTCGCTTTCTTCCAGGGCAAAGCCAAAGCCTACGAAAGCTCGTTGGTGGAGCTGAAGGAATTGAATGCGCGAGAGCGGAAGGCTGCCGTTTTTCAGTTAGACGTGCCGCTGATGTCGCTCAAACCCGGTTTTTACACCTGCCAGGTGAATGTGATCGATGACGCCGGCGGGCATTTCCTATTTCCCCGGCTTGCTTTGTTGATTCGGCAAGAAGGGGCGGGCTCCGCACGCTGAACACAAATTCCCAAAGAAAGACCGATCAGGGATTGGACGGAGCTGCTGGCTGGCTCGCCGAGGGAGAAGCCGCGGTTGTAGCCGGGGTTAGCGTCTGTCGTGAGATAATCTGCCGCGACGTGGGGAGCGTGGAGGAATCCCAACCTCCGCCGAGTGCCTCGATCAATTGCACGCTGTCCACGATTTGCGTGATCCGCAGGGTCACGGCTGTCTGCTGATTACTAAAGAGCGTCGTCTGGGCCGTAATGACGTTGAGGTAAGGATCGATGCCGAGACGGTAGCGATCGGTGGCCAGCTTCAGGCTGCGTTGCGCGGACCGTATCGCGGTGTCTTGTTCCTGAATTTGCTGGGAAAGAATGCGAAGGCCGGCAAGATTGTCCTCGACTTGTTGAAACGCGGTGAGGACGGTGTTGCGATAGTTGGCGACCGTCTGATCGTATTGCGCGCGATATTGCTCGACGGTGGCACGACGTAGCCCGCCATCGTAAATCGTCTCAGCAATGGACGGGCCGACGGACCAGAGCCGGCTTGACCAGGTAAGCCAGCTGGAGGCCTTCGCGCTTTCAAATCCGGCAGAAGCGCTCAGCGTCAGGGTTGGATAATAAGCGGCTACTGCGACGCCGATTTGCGCATTAGCCTGAGCCATCAGGCGCTCGGATGCGGCCACGTCCGGACGGCGCTCCAGAAGTTGCGAAGGTACGCCAAAGGGAATCGCTGGCGGCGGAGTTTTCAAAGGCTCGACCGCGATTGAAAAAGAAGAAGCAGGTTGACCGACCAGCAGCGCAATCGCGTGCTCATATTGAGCGCGCAGAATGCCAAGACTGGTGGCTTGTGCCTGGGTGGTTTCCAGTTGAGTTTCGGCTTGCGCGACAGCTTCGTCGGAGTCGATACCTGTTTCATAGAGCGCCTGGGTCAGTTTCAGCGACTCAGCATAAGCCACCACGGTGGCATCCAGCAGTTGTTTGAGAGAGTCCTGCCCCCGTAGTTGGAAGTAATCGACCGCCAGTTCCGCTTGCGCGGTCAGCCGCGTATTCTCGAGGTCGGCTGCGCTGGCTTGCGCATTCGCCACGCCCGCGCGAACCTGGTTTCGCACTCGGCCAAAAAGGTCGGGCGTCCAGGAAGCGTCGAAGGGCAGAGAGAATTCGTTGAAAGTGGTCCCGGTAGTTTGGCCATTGGCTTGGGCAATGGTCGTGCGCTGGCGAGTGGCGCTGGCGCCGACGGTAAGAGTCGGGAAATACTGCGCGCGCGCCTCCCGCACCAGGGCGCGCGCTGCCATGAAGCTGGCGAACGCAGCGGCGACGTTTTGATTGGAAATGTTGACTTGCTCTTCGAGCGTGTTGAGCTGCGGATCCCCGAGAGTCTTCCACCACTCGCCATGAAGAGCGCTGTCCTGTGGCTGCGCGACTTTCCAGCCATCCATTTTCTTGAGATCGTCGGGAGTGACTTCTTTATAGGTCCCCGGCGCCTGCATTGTTGGGCGATTGTATTTCGGACCGACGACGCAGCCTTGGAAGATGAGGAGGAGTGCGCCGCAGAGAAGCGCGGTCGCAGCGCGCATTTTGTCGGTTGCCTTCATCGATTTCTCGGACTCCTTGCCGCGGCCATGTCGACTTCGGCGGTTGCTGATCCTGAGCTGGCTTGCCACATAAGAACTTATCATCCGAAGGACTCGACTTGTCTTTGGGATTCGAGCTTTCCATGAGCGCGCAGCCATTTGACTCTCATGCGGTCGAGCGAGAGATAAACCACCGGCGTCGTATAAAGCGTGAGCATCTGGCTCAGAAGCAGGCCGCCGATAATGGCGATGCCCAGAGGTTTGCGGAGTTCCGACCCCGTGCCTGTGCCGAAAGCAAGCGGCAAAGCGCCAAACAGGGCGGCCATGGTGGTCATGAGAATGGGACGAAAACGCAGGATACAAGCCTGAAAAATGGCGTCGCGCGGGTTTTTGCCGTCGATGCGTTCGGCGGCCAGCGCAAAATCGATCATCAGAATGGCATTCTTCTTCACGATACCGATTAATAAGATGACGCCGATCAAAGCGATGATGCTTAGGTCCATCTTAAAGATCATGAGCGCAAGCACGGCGCCGACGCCAGCGGAGGGAAGGGTGGAAATAATCGTGAGGGGATGCAGGTAACTTTCGTAGAGAATTCCCAGGACGATATAGACGGCCATGAGAGCGGTGATAATAAGAAAGGGTTGGGTCGCCAGGGAAGACTGAAAGGCCTGAAGGGTGCCGGAGAACATGCCGGTAATGCTGTCGGGCATTCCCAACTTCTGTTCCATCGCGAGAATGGTCCTGGAAGCATCGCTGAGAGCCACACCCGGGGCAAGGTTGAAGGAAATGGTGACCGAGGGATATTGACCCTGGTGATTCACCGCCAATGGAGCGGTGGAGGGTTCGTAACGCGCGATGGCGCTGAGCGGAATGACTTTCCCTTGCGCGGCGCGAATATACACGTCGTCCAGGTTCACCGGCGACTGCCAGTACTTCGGTTCCACTTCGAGCACCACGTGGTATTGGTTGATGGCTGTGTACATGGTTGAAACCTGGGCTTGCCCGAAGGCTTCGTAGAGAGAATTGTCGAGCATCTGCGGGGTAATGCCAAGGCGCGAAGCGGTGTCACGATCGTAGGTAAGCATCGCCTGAAGACCGCTGTTCTGCTGGTCGGTATTGACGTCGGTGAGCATCGGCAATTCCCGCATTTGCTGGAGCAGCACCGGACCCCACTTTACGAGATCCTGTAAATTGTCGCTTTGAATGGTGTACTGGTATTGGGCGCGGCTCGCCCGTCCCCCGATGCGAAGGTCCTGTGCAGCCTGCATAAAGGTGTTTGCACCCGGGACAGCGAGGAGTCTGGGACGCAGGCGGTCAACGATCTGGCTGGAGGTGGCGTGGCGCTGGTCAAACGGTTTCAGACCCAGGAAGATGAAGCCGCTATTGGTGGCGCCGCCGCCGCCGGTGAACGCCATGGCGTTGGCGACGGCTGGGTCGGTTTTGACGACATCGACGATGCCCTGGGTAGCGACTTGCATGGCCTGGAAGGAAATGTCCTGCGAGCCCTGGATGCCGCCGTAGGCGATGCCGTTATCCTGCTGCGGAAAGAATCCTTTGGGGACGATCCAAAAAAGATAGAAGTTGAGCGCGATGGTGAGACCGAGCACGGCCAGCGTCAGGCGGGAGTGTTCCAGCACCCAGCCCAAGCTGCGCTCGTAGAGGCCAAGGATCCAATTGAAGGCGCGCTCGCTGCCTCGGAACAATTTGCCGTGCTCGTCATCGCGTTGATGTTTGAGCAGGCGAGAACACATCATCGGTGTCGTGGTGAGAGAAATGCCCAGGGATACCAGAATGGCAACCGAGAGGACCACGGCGAACTCGCGGAAGAGCCGGCCCACAATGCCACCCATCATCAGAATGGGAATGAAGACGGCGACGAGAGAGATGCTGATGGAGAGGACGGTAAATCCAATCTCGCTGGCGCCCTTGAGCGCCGCTTGCATGGGCGCCATGCCCTGCTCGATATAGCGTGTGATATTTTCGATCACTACAATCGCATCGTCCACCACAAAGCCGGTCGAAATAGTGAGCGCCATGAGCGAGAGATTGTCGATGCTGTAGTGAAAAAGGTACATCACGCCGAACGTGCCGATCAGGGAGACCGGGACGGCGACGGCGGGAATCAAGGTGGCGCGGACGCTTCGCAGAAAGAGGAAAACCACCAAAATAACCAGGGTAATGGAGACGACGAGGCTGCGCTCGACGTCCTTAACGGAAGCGCGAATGGTTTGGGTGCGGTCGACCACGATTTCCGTGTCGATGGCGGAAGGGACGGAGGCTCTCAGTGCGGGAATCGCGGCGCGGATACGATCCACGGTATCGATGATGTTGGCGCCCGGCTGACGGAAAATGATGATGAGAACCGAGGGCTTCCCGTTGACGAAGCCGGCAGCACGTATGTTCTCCGTGGAATCCTGGACGTTGGCGACATCGGACAACTTCACGGCAGCGCCATTGTGGTAGCCGACCACCAGCGGCATGTAGTTTACGGCCTTGAGGAGTTGGTCGTTGGTTACAATGTCGGCGCTGGTTGTGCTATTAGCAATTTGCCCCTTTGGACTGTTGGCATTCTGCTGGCTCAGCATGGCGGCAACGTCCTGTAAGCCGAGGCCATAGCTGTTAAGTTGTGTGGGATTTACATCCACGCGCACGCCCGGCAGCGAACTACCGCCAACCGTCACTTGCCCGACACCCTGAATTTGGGAAAGGCGCTGCTGCATGATGGTGGAGGCGGCGTCGTACAGAGTGCCGCGGTCGTACACAGCGGAGGTAAGCGCCAAGATCACGATCGGAGAATCGGCCGGATTGACTTTGCGATAAGTGGGATTGGCGGGGAGATTGGCGGGCAAGTAACTGCGCGCGGCATTGATTGCGGCTTGGACGTCGCGCGCGGCCCCATCAATGTTGCGGTTCAAATCAAACTGCAGGGTGACGCTGGTCGTACCGAGATTACTGGATGACGTCATCTCAGTAATGCCGGCAATCCTCCCAAATTGGCGCTCCAAAGGAGTAGCGACGGAGGAGGCCATGATCTCCGGACTGGCTCCCGGCAAACTGGCGCCCACCGAAATCGTGGGGAAATCGACTTGCGGAAGCGCCGAGACGGGCAGCTCCCGAAAGGCCACAGCGCCGGCCAGCGCAATAGCCGCCGTCAGGAGGGTAGTGGCTACGGGCCGCCGAATAAATGGAGAAGAGAGACTCATACTAATTCAACTCGCGTAATTCCATCCACGTAATTAATCCGCTGGGACCGCCTCAGGTCCGGTTTCCGGCGCCTGGTGGGAAGAAAAACGCTGCGCGAGCCGGTCGAAGAATATGTAAATGACCGGAGTCGTGTAGAGCGTAAGCACCTGACTCAAGATCAAGCCGCCAACCATGGAGATGCCCAAGGGGCGACGAAGCTCCGACCCAATTCCCGTGCCGAGGGCGAGTGGCAACCCGCCCAAAAGGGCGGCCATGGTGGTCATCATGATGGGACGGAAACGCAGCAGGCACGCTTCATAAATAGCGTCTTCCGGCTTCTTGCCGTCTTTACGCTCCGCCTCTAGCGCGAAGTCGATCATCATAATCCCGTTCTTCTTGACGATGCCGATCAACAGAATGATTCCGATAAGAGCGACCACGCTGAGTTCCTGGCCGCAAATCAACAAAGCCAGAATTGCACCCACCCCGGCAGAGGGCAGGGTCGACAGAATCGTGATGGGGTGTATGTAGCTTTCGTAGAGCACGCCGAGCACGATATAAACCACGATCAGGGCCGCGAGAATCAAGAGCGGCTCGTTCGACAAGGAAGCTTGAAACGAAGCGGCGGTGCCTTGAAATGCGCCCTGTACGCTGAGCGGCATGCCAATTTCCCGCTGGGCCTTGTCGAAAGCCTCGGTGGCTTCACCCAGCGAAGCGTTCGGAGCCAGGTTGAAAGAGATGGTGACGACCGGAAATTGTCCCTGGTGATTGACCGACAGGGGGCTGCTTTTCATTTCGAAACGAGTGAAGGCGCTGAGGGGAACTGCACCGCCATTCACCGTTGTTACAGCGCTGGGGTTGGCGGAGCCCGAACTGGCTGCGGTGCTCGGGGAAGCGGAAGGACTCGGCGCCGCGGAAGAGGCGGAGTTGCCGGAGGCCGTCGTCGCCGTGATCGTCTGCGTGGATGAGCTGGTCGTCAGCGCCGTCGGAGCTAAGGCGGAACGAACGTAGATGTCCTGCAACTTCGATGGGTTCTTCTGAAATTCCGGTTGCGTTTCAAGAACGATGTGGTACTGGTTCAACTGCGTGTAGAGCGTAGAAATTTGCCGCTGCCCAAACGCATCGTACAAGGCCTGATCGATGGCCTGCGGCGTGATGCCCATGCGGGAGGCGGTGACGCGGTCGATGACGAGGGAAGCGGCTAGACCGGAGGTTTGCTGGTCAGTGGCGAGGTCACGAAGCTCCGGAATCGATTGCAGTTTGGCCATGAGCTTGGCCGTCCAGAAATTCAGTTCGCGCGGATCGGGATCTTCGAGGGTGTACTGATATTGCGTCCGGCTCACGCGATCTTCGACGGTAAGGTCCTGCACCGGCTGCATGTAGAGCGTAATGCCGTCGATTTTTTCCAGCGTGGGCTGGAGGCGCCGGATGACATCCGAGGCGTTGATTTTGCGCTCTTCGAGAGGCTTCAAATTGATTTGGATACGCCCGCTGTTCAATGTGGTATTGGTGCCGTCGACGCCGATGAAGGAGGAAAGACTCTCGACCGCAGGATCCTGCAAGATCAGATGGGCGAGTTGTTGTTGCTTTTCCGCCATGGCGGGGAAGGAAATGGACTGTCCTGCCTCGGAAATGCCCTGAATGATGCCGGTATCCTGCACCGGAAAGAAGCCCTTCGGGACAATGATGTAGAGGACGATCGTGAGCACCAGTGTCCCGGCCGCCACCAGCAGAGTTGCGGTTTGGCGTTTCAACACCCACTGTAAGGTCTTCCCGTAGAAGGCGATGATGCTTTCGAAGGCGTGTTCTGACGCCACATAGAAACGTGTCTGCTTTTGCCCGTGCGTACTTTTCAACAGGCGCGAACACATCATCGGCGTGAGGGTGAGCGAAACTACCGCCGAGACGAGAATCGTTACGCTCAAGGTGATGGCAAACTCGCGGAAAAGCCGGCCAACGATGTCGCCCATGAAGAGCAGAGGAATGAGCACCGCAATCAAGGAGATGGTCAGCGATACGATCGTGAAGCCGATCTGCTCCGAGCCCTTGAGGGCCGCTTCGAGCGGCGGATCTCCCTCTTCGATGAAGCGGATGATGTTCTCGATCATGACGATGGCGTCATCGACGACGAAGCCGGTGGAAATCGTGAGCGCCATCAGTGTGAGGTTGTTTAAGCTGAAACCCGCGAGATACATCACTCCGAACGTGCCCACGATGGAGAGAGGAACGGCAACGCTGGGAATGATGGTGGCAGAAACGTTACGCAAGAACAGAAAAATGACCATGACCACCAGGGCCACGGTCAGCATGAGTTCAAACTCGACGTCTTTCACCGACGCCCGAATTGTAGTGGTGCGGTCGGTCAGTACATCCACTTGAACGGCGGCGGGGAGATTGCTCTTGAGGAGCGGAAGCAGCTTCGTAACGCGGTCAACGACCTGAATGATGTTGGCGCCGGGCTGGCGTTGAATGTTGACGATGACCGCGGGAGTCTCGTTCATCCATGCCGCCTGGCGATTGTTTTCCACATCATTGTCGACGGTGGCCACTTCCAAAAGCTTCACCGGCGATCCGTTGTGGTAGGCAACGATGACTTGCGCGAAATCGGAGGCGGTGAGGAGCTGGTCGTTCGACTGAATCTGGTAGTCCTGTTGCGGGCCGTCAAAGTTGCCTTTCGCCTGGTCGAGACTGGTTTGTTGCAGCGCGGTGCGCACATCCTCGAGGTTGATGCCGTACGACGAAAGCGCGGTGGGATTTACGCGTACCCGGACCGCCGGCTTTTGGCCGCCACTGATGCTGACCAGTCCCACACCGGGGAGCTGAGAGATTTTTTGCGCGAAGCGGGTGTCGGCTAGATCTTCGACCTGCGACAGCGGAATTGACTTGGAAGAGAGCGCCAGGGTGAGAATCGGCGTGTCTGCCGGATTCGATTTGCTATAAATGGGCGGGACCGGCAGACCGGAAGGCAGATAGGTTTGGGCTGCGTTGATGGCGGCTTGCACTTCCTGTTCGGCAACGTCGATATTCAGTTCGAGGGAAAACTGCAAAACAATAATGGAGCTTCCGTCGGAACTCGTGGAAGTCATCTGACTGAGGCCCGGGACCTGACCGAACTGCCGCTCCAGTGGGGCGGTTACGGCCGAGGCCATGACGTCAGGACTGGCGCCGGGATAAAACGTAACCACCTGAATGGTGGGGTAATCGACTTCTGGCAGAGCAGAAACGGGCAGTTGGAGATAGGCGACGAAACCGGCAAGTAAGATAGCCGCCATCAAGAGCGACGTCGCTACCGGCCGTAAAATAAATGGGCGAGAGGGACTCACTGATGCGAGGCTCCGTTTTTACCGCCGGCGGCGCCTCCATTAGAGGCTCCGGAGGGAGCGGATTGGTTCGCGTTATTCTGGCCGGTTTGAGGCTGCTGGCCAGCGGCTCCGCCGCTTGCTTTCGCAGGCGTGCGGAGCGTGACTTTCGCCCCATCCAGCAGCTTGTCAAAGCCACTCACCGCAACCACTTCTTGAGGCTCAAGACCTTGGACGGCAGTCACGGATCCATCCGTCGTGCCGGGGCTAATCGTCCGCATGGAAGCAGTCTGGTCACTCTTGATCACGTAGGCAAAGGCCCCTTGGGCGTTGCGCTGAATTGCCGGAGTAGGAATCAAAGTCGCATTGCGTTGGGTGTCGACGAGCAGCTTCACGTTCACGAACTGACTCGCGAAAAGAGCGTTGTCTTTGTTGTCAAAGATGGCTTTGAGTTTCAAAGTTCCGGTGGTCGGGTCGATGACGTTGTCGAGTGTCAACAGCGTTCCGGATGCCAGTTTCGTACTTCCTTCACGGTCGAAAGCGTCCACCGTCAGTGTCTTTCCCTTGCGTAATTGTTGCTGAATCTGGGATAGGGAATCCTCCGCGATGCTGAAGATTACCGTGATGGGCTGGAGCTGCGTGATCACCACCAGGGCGGTGGTGCTATTGGCCTGTATGATATTTCCGGGGTCGACCAACCGCAGTCCGACGCGCCCGTCTATAGGTGAGGTGATGTGCGTGTATACGAGATTGACCTTGGCGTTCGCCAGTTGGCCCTCGTCATTTTTCACCGTGCCTTCATCCTGCAGCACGACTTGCTCCTGATCGTCATATTGCTGCTTGGCGATGGCATTACGATCCAGGGCTTGCTTGTACCGCTCCAAATCGATCTTGGCTTCCGTCAAAACCGCCTGATCGTGCGCCAGTTGTCCCTCGACCTGCGTTAGCGCAGCCTGATACGGGCGCGGATCGATTTCAACCAGCGGGTCACCCTTCCGCACCATTTGCCCTTCGTGATAGTAGACCTGCGTAATCTCGCCTTGCACTCGACTGGTCACCGTCACGGTATAGACGGGCGTTACCGCACCCAACGCGCTCAGATAGATCCCGATATCGCCTTGATGCGCTGTCGCCGTCGTCACCATAACCGGCCGAGAGGTCGCGTCACCGCCGGCTTTCGCGGGGTCGGCCCCACCGTGCTGCCACCACCACCCGCCGCCAACTATAACGGCGGCGGCGATCAGCCAGATCCACCAGCGGCTCTTGTGCGTTTTCGAATTCTCGGTTATTTGCGGCTCGGATTCCCTGGCAACAGCTGCGTCTGGTCTTTGTTCCGTCACTTGCACTCCTCAAATTGATCAGGGAAACCAGCTCTTATGATGGCTTTCTGGTGAATATTATCATCTATTCTTACACTCTTTGGACGTGCGGGAGAGCAAATCGAGTCGAGTTTTTTGTGAAGAATTGTCAACGCTTGCTTCTTGGGCCGGTTCGCGGGCGCGTATAATTTGCCGGGTGATCGCCGTCGAAGGCAACAAATCAGGCAATAAAACCGGCCCCGGCCTCCGAAGAATTGCTCTGAGATTGTTCTTGGCTGGTATGGGTCTGCTGGGAATCACCTATGCTGCGGACTATTGCGTATTTCGATACCGTCTGGCAACGAATCACCAGGCCTTTGGCAGCATAACCGTCGAACATTATTACGCTGTCGCCCACAAAGATGGGAGGGCTGAGATGATTTTTGATCCACCCGTCCAGCAGACCTGCGTGCACACCCTCTTCCCGCACTACGGGGATCGTCCCTGCTGGTTTCTCGTCCGGCACACTGAGCAAAGAACCGACATGTAACTTCCCCAGTCCACTCAGAATTCGCCAGTCATTATTCGCCAGTTGAGATCTGCAGCGAACCTGTGGTGGATCTGTAGTGCTCGACGTAGCGGTCAGCGGGACACGGCTTCGTTTGTTGTCACCAGTTCGTAGCCGACGGAGCGCATTACCCCTCCCCATGCCGACTCGACCTGGGCGACGCAACGCTCCGGCAAGGTGGTTCTCCAGCCGCCTCATGCCGCCTTGCGAACGAAAGACTTATCCGGGCGGGTGTTCTTAGTTTCCTTCCAATGGCGCGACTGTTCTTTTTCCAGTTTGCGCATGCGGTCCGCGGAACTGAGGTCCACAGCACATGCGGTGGGAGCCAAGGAGGCGCAATGGGAGCCATAGGGCGCAAGTTCCCGATGACAATAGCAATATTTGTCGCTTCGCTAGCGCCTGTACAGGGACAGACTTGTTTTAGCTGGATGATCCCAGAATACAGCACCTACACGTCTATTACGACCGATGGAAGCAAGATCTACTCATCGGTTACGGTCGACGGCACAACAGGGGGGGTCTTTCTCAGTCTCCCACTCGCGAGTCCGCGTGAGGACAGCCTAACGCATTTCTTCTAAGTACCTACAGGTAAGACCCTATCGCCATTTAGTTCAAACTATTAGAGTCTGGTGACGCTAACCGGCCACCTGACTGACCCGCCGCTCAAATCCGCGCCCGCGAGGCTCTCGCAGTACGCGGGCAAGAAATAAAGGATGAGCAGGCAGAAAGAAGCAAATGCGTACTTCGGTTGCTATTCGCTTTTTGTTGTTTTCCTTTATCGTCCTGATCTTCTCGCGCGGTGCATTTGCTCAAGTCGGTGTCGGCATTTCCGTGAGCTTCGGGCCGCCGGCACTTCCGGTTTACGAGCAGCCAATCTGTCCCAGTGATGGCTACCTGTGGACGCCCGGATACTGGGCCTATGATGACGACGATGGATACTATTGGGTGCCTGGGACGTGGGTCGAGGCGCCTGAAGTCGGCTTTCTATGGACTCCGGGCTATTGGGGCTGGGGAGGCAACGCGTTCTTTTTCCATGAGGGATATTGGGGCCCCGAGGTGGGCTTTTACGGAGGCATCAATTATGGTTTCGGCTACGGCGGGGTTGGTTATGAAGGCGGCCGCTGGGAAGGTGGTCACTTCTCCTACAACACTTATGTGAATCACGTAAACACCACCATCATTCACAACACCTACAACACGCGAGTGACGTACGTCTCGGGGACCCACGTCAGCTACAACGGCGGCTCCGGTGGAGTCGAAGCGCGTCCTACGCCGCAGCAAGAGTCATACGCTAACGAACACCATGTAGGTCCGGTGGGCGCGCAAACGCAGCACGTCCAGGAAGCCCGCGGTAATCCCGAATTGCGCGCTACCACCAACCACGGCAAACCTCCCATCGCGGCTACCGCTAAACCGGCTGATTTCAAGTCTGGCGTCGTAGCTACCAGAGAAGCGGGCGGAGAATATAAGGCTCCTCCGGCGAATGCCGCACGCGGCAACGAGGCGCGTCCAGGAAATGAAGCCCACCCCGGCACGGAAAACCGCCCGGAAAGCACCAACGAAGCTCGACCCACTACCAATAACCATGCCAGCGAATTACAGCCACACAAGTTCACGCCTCCCAACTCGGGCAACGCCGCAACCGACAAGAAATACCAGCAGCAACAGAACAAACTAACTGCCAAGCAAGCGCAGGACCATCAAAAACTCCAGCAACAGCAGGAAAAAGAACATCAGCAAGCCAGCGCGAAAAACTACAACGAGGCGCAAAAACAGCAGATGGAGCAGCGGCACACTCAGCAAACGCAACAGCTCGAGCAAAAGCACGCCGCTCAGCAGAAGCAGATGGAGCAGCGCCAAGCGCCGCGGCCAAATGCACCGAAACCGGAGAGTCGTCCTCCTGCGGAAAAGCCGCATTGATTGCGCGCTAACCGCTCTAGGGTAGGCCTGGACAACGACGACTCGCCGTGGAATACACATTACTCTCACTCGATCCGCCCAGCAATTACGCAAACCACCCAGACGGTAACAGCATCGAAGGGCTGTGCCGTCTCTTGGGCACAAGAGGTTGCGGCTTTGCCCTCCCGCGTTCTCGCCATTCTGCTGATTTCCACTTGTATTCTTTCCGGCGCCGCGGCGCCGGCGTCTCCGATCGCGGTGCGCTACAGAGAAGGCTTAATTCACGGCTTTCTGGTGCTCAGCACGCTGGATGGCGTGGCGATCGCTGCAGGTGACCTGACCCAGGTGGCTCGCGGCGATCGAGTCACAACTCAACTCGTATTCTACTTCAAAGACGGTTCACGGCAAGAGGAAACCACCGTTCTTTCCCAGCGCGGCAACTTCCGGCTCATCTCCTATCATCTGGTGCAGAAAGGGCCTTCGTTCAAGAATGCAAGCGATCTCTCAGTTACGTGCGCCACCGGGCAGGTTACGGTTCGCTACACCGACGAAGATGGCAAAGAGAAAGTAGCGAATGAGCATCTCGCGCTGCCGCTCGATCTAGGCAATGGTCTGATTCCCACGCTGTTGGCGAATCTCCGAGCCGGCACTCCACAGATCGAAGTTCCCATGGCGGTGGCTGCGCCGAAGCCCAGGTTGGTGAAGATCGTGGTGAATGCCCAGGGGACAGAGCCTTTTTCCCTCGCCGGATTCAGCCGCGAGGCCATGCATTATATTGCCCAGGTTGAAGTTGGCGGCATCGCCGGCGTGGTGGCGCCGGTGCTAGGAAAGCAGCCGCCAGATTCGCAGATTTTGATTCTTGGCGGAGAAGCCCCGGCCTTCATAAAGTCTGAGACACAGTCATACATGGGAGGGCCAATGTGGCGCATTGAACTGGTCTCACCCGTTTGGCCGCAAGCGTCGGCGTCGGACTCAAGAAAGGGAGCCCCCACCAAACATTAGGTGGGCGGCGCGAAGCGAGCTCATCTCTGTCGTTCAATTGCAAGGCTCGCCGAGCGCTCGCGTGCGGCAGAACAACAGGGTTATACACGCCATCTATGGACAGCCTCCGCACTTCGCTTCCTGTGAAAGACGTCTCGGCTGCATGGAGGCTGTTAACCCTCCTCGGCATCGTGGTCGTGATTGCGGGACTCTATTTTGGACGACGAGTCTTAATCCCGTTTGCCCTCGCGGTGCTGCTGGCATTCTTGCTCACTCCGATTGTCGCAATACTTGAGAAGGGCCATGTCGGTCGTGTGACTTCCGTGTTGACAGTGCTCGTATTGTCGTTCGTGTTGCTCTCTGCAACGGTTTGGATAATGAAGAACGCTCAACCTTAACCGGCAGGATTTTGGTCCGAAGAATTGTGACCCCTCATCGTAAATTCACGGATGCCAGAGAAAGTTGACGAGCGCGTCCATTGTCTCTTGGGGACGTTCTTCCATCAGCCAGTGACCGCATCCTTTCAGCTCGATCACCTTGACATCGGTAGCCACGCGCTTCATCTGGGGGCTAAGGATCGCGGCGCTTGCTTTTTCACCTGCAATCGAGAAGACAGGCATCGTCAACTGGGTTTGCGCCATTTGAGCGAAGTCTCTTGCGGTATCAGGCCACGAAGCAAAATACGCCCACCCTGCTCGCATTCGGCCTGGTCGCGAATAGGAAGCAACATACGCCGCGCGGTCTGCTTCCGGAAGCGAATGAGTTCCGTCCGCGGCCAAGTCGTTCCAGAAATAGGCGAAGTAAATCTTCTCCCGGCCTTGCACCAGGGCTTCAGGAGTGGAGCCGTGAAACCGAAAGTGCCAAAAATTCGGGCTGTCATAAGCCAATTCCCACCCCGCCACTCCCGGGAGAAACGCGTCCATGACCACGAGTTTTTCCACCTCGCTCGGGAACTGCGCTGCATAAGCGTACGCAACCATGAGACCGATATCGTGTCCGACCACCCTCGCCTTATTGATTCCGAGCGACTTCGCTAGAGCATGAATCCGAATGGCTGCGGTCTTCATATCGAGGCCGTCTTGGGGGATATCAGAATCGCCAATTCCCGGCAGGTCGGGCGCAATAACCGTGAACTTATCCGCGAGCTTCGGAATCAACGGCCTCCACATCCGCGAGGTCTGCGTGTAGCCATGTAGAAGGATCACAGCAGGTCCGTGGCCGGCAGTGAGGTAGTGAATCTTGATCCCATCAACCTTGCCGAACCGAGATTCGATCGCGCCGGGTCCGGCGTGGGTTTGGCTCATGGCTGCAACAGTCGCCGCCAAAAGAAAGCCAAGGAGCACTCCTGCTTGTAGTTTCAAACCCGTCTTCATTGACTTCCCTCCGCATGTAACGATTCTTTCTGGGCTTATCCATGCCTGGGTCTGGGGAACGATTCCAGACTATACAGTCTGGAATGCCAACTGTCAATCTCGCTTAGTTGTAGACTGGGAGGTCCAGATATGGCACGGCCCAAAGAATTCAATCCCGAGCGCGCTTTAGCCAGAGCGATGCATCTTTTCTGGTGCTTGGGGTATGAAAATACCTCCATGGAAGCGCTGATGAAGGAAATGGGAATCGCCAAACAGAGCCTCTATGACACGTTTGGGGATAAACGCTCCCTGTACTTGAAAGCGCTCACACATTACCGGGATCAAACCAACAGCCAGGGGCAGAAGATGCTGAACGAGATTCCCTCCGTGAGAGACGGTTTTGCGAAGCTTCTATACGGGATTGCGGCTGAGACACGGGCAAAACATGAACGAGGTTGTCTGTTGTTAAGCGCCAACCTGCAGCGTGACCCGAAAGACGCAGTCATAAGGGACTTCTTGCGGGATAACCAGGCTCGAGTGGAAGCAATCTTCCGTCTGGCTCTGGTGAGAGCACAAAAGCAGGGCGAATTGTCGGCTAAAGACGACCCTGCTGCTCTGGCGCGCTTCTTCGTAGTCACCATTCAAGGTATGAGATCAATGGCCAGGCTTAGGTCAGATGGGAAAGCGTTAGAACAGGTAGCTCGAGTTGCGCTCGCCGTATTTCGGTCGGCGGATCCCTTATGATAAGGAAGAGTAAGGATTTGAGTTCCGTCATCCCAATCCTCGTCGTAGCACCAAAACTCGACTAGCGGAATCAAGAGTTAGAGACAATTCATGGAGAGAGCGATGGAGTCTCCCGCAAAAGTTGTATCACAAGACGGGCCGCCGGACCGTGAGTCAGGGCTGTTCTCGATCGCATCTGTTCTAAACTTGCAAAAATTAATTTTTGCTGGCTCTCCGTTATCCGAAGTTCTGACCAATATTGCGCAGTTGGTGGAATTGCAAGCCGATGGCATGTTCTGTACGATCTGGCTACCCGACGAGGAGGGGAAAGCACTTTATTGCGCCGCAGCTCCCGCGCTCCCCGAGTTTATCGCTCACGTGGGGCGTATGTTAATTGGTCCGCAAGGTGGTTCCTGCGGCACAGCCGTTTATCGACGGGAGCCGGTATATGTAACCGACATTCTGACCCACCCGGCATGGGACCTCTACCGCGACCGGCTAATGCATTATGGAATTCGCTCCGTTTGGTCGCGCCCGTTGTTTACACGTGAGGGCAAGGTCCTGGGCACTTTCTCCATCAACTATCGTGAGCCACGCAGCCCTTCTGCCAAAGACCTGCAGTTGATCGAGGACGCCAGTCACATCACCGGCATCGCGATTGAGCGCCACATGAACGAACAAGCGCTACAACGCGAGCGCGATCGGCTGCGATTGCTTCTCGAAATCACAAGCAGCGTGACATCCAGATTAGACCTCCGGCAAATGGTGCAGGCGCTTTCGGCGAATCTCTTCAAGGTCATGCATTGTGACGTGTCCGCGTTGTTGCTACCTGAATCCGAGAGCGGTGCGTTGCGCGTCAATATTCTTCACAATCCTGATGCGAGAGGTCCCTACCGCGAGGGATCGTTGGTGCCGATGAATAGCTCGATCTCAGGCCAGGTATTGCGGAAGGGCAAAAGCATGCGGATTGACGGCTTCGAACAGGTCCGCGAAGATCCCGAAATTTACGGAAACCCTGACGGCCGGCTCATTTATCAGCACGTGGTCGAGGAGGGTCTGAGGACAGGTTGTTATCTTCCGCTCGCAGGTCGCGATCGCGTGCTTGGCGTTCTGATGCTCTGCCGCCGTTCGGAGAGTGCTTTCGGCAAGGACGATGTCCTCTTGCTCGAGCAGGTGGCCCGTCAGGTAGCGATTGCTGTCGAGAATACCTTGGAGTACGAAAGGGCGACGAAGGATCGAGACAAAGAAACGAAACAGCGACTCTACCTTGAGGAGGAGATTCGTTCGGGGTTGGGAGAAATCGTTGGAGAGAGTCCGGCGTTGAAGACCACGTTGAGCATGGTATCTGTGGTGGCTCCTACGGATTCCAGCGTGCTAATCATGGGCGAGACAGGAACTGGCAAAGAACTTGTCGCGCGTGCGATCCATAAGCTGAGCAGCCGCAGCGAAAAGGCATTCGTGAAGTTGAACTGTGCCGCCATCCCTCTTGGACTTCTTGAAAGTGAGCTTTTCGGCCACGAGAAAGGGGCATTTACGGGCGCAATCGCCCAGAAAACGGGACGGTTCGATCTTGCCGACAAAGGTACCCTTTTTCTTGACGAGGTTGGCGACATCCCTCTCGAACTTCAGGCAAAATTGCTGCGCGTTCTACAGGAGCAGGAATTCGAAAGGCTCGGCAGCAATCGTACCCACAAAGTAGATGTTCGCCTGATCGCCGCCACGCATCGTGATTTGCCTGCCATGGTCAAGGAAGGAACATTTCGCGAAGACCTTTACTATCGGCTGAAAGTATTTCCAATCCAGGTTCCGACCCTTGGACAACGTGCAGAAGATATTCCGAGATTGGTGCGGCACTTTACGGCCATCTACTCGCAACGGATGAACAAGCAAATTGATGTGATCCCTGCGGAAACCATGGACGGGTTGGTGCGATACCAATGGCCGGGAAACGTGCGCGAATTGCAGAACTTTATTGAACGCGCAGTGATCCTCTCGCCACACTCAGTATTACGCGCGCCCACCGCTGAACTGGAGCCATTTTCACCGAAGAGCGGGATGAACGTTACGATGAACGGTCTCGCCGAAGTAGAGCGGGATCATATTCTTCGCGCGCTCGAAGCGAGTAACTGGGTGATCAGCGGCGCGGCCACGTGCCTGGGAATGAAGCGGACATCCTTGGTTTACAGGATGAAGAAGCTTCGCATCCATCGGCCTGCCCCGGCGATACCGAAACGCAACATGGGCCTGGCCAGCGACTGAACTTCGACTGCCGCAGCAATCAGCGCGAGTGTCAGCCGGTTTGACGGAAATCCGTCAGCGGCGGAAATCCGTCAGAGATTGGTCACGCTCGCGGCAAGGTTCATTCCGCTCCCACCATTCCAACCTAAATGGCCGCAATGATTTGCACCGAATCCTTTCCCCAGCAATAAGCTCTGCCCGGTTGGCATTTCAGATGCGCTAGCTCTCATGAGCGAAGAAAGGACCGTATGCGGGACACAATGTCAGCCACAGCGAAAAGCAAAATGCCAGGTCGGGATGCGCTCCGCGCAAGTATCCCCGTCACCTCGATCCATCGGGTCGAAGCCGACGGTGTGAAAGTGTTTTACCGTGCGGCTGGTGAGGAAACTGCTCCGGTTGTCCTCTTGCTGCACGGATTTCCCGCCTCGTCCTTCATGTTCCGCGAACTGATTCCGCGCCTTGCCGACGAATATCGCGTAATCGCTCCAGACCTTCCCGGCTTCGGATTCACCGACGTGCCTCCGGAACGGAACTATTCCTACTCGTTTGATCGCTTGGCGACGACGATCGACGTTTTCACGCAGGCACTCCAACTCGACCGCTACGCCATCTACGTGTTCGATTACGGAGCGCCCACCGGTTTCCGCTTGGCGATGGCGCACCCCGAGCGTGTTACGGCGATCGTTTCGCAAAACGGAAACGCGTACGAAGAGGGCCTTGGGGATGCCTGGGGACCGATCCGGAAATACTGGGCCGAACCAACATCAGAGAACCGCGGCATTCTTCGACAAAGTGTTTTGACAGCGGGCGGTACGCGCTGGCAGTACACCCATGGTGTGGCAAATCCGGAAAGCGTTCCGCCGGAGTCGTACACGCTCGATACGGCTCTGCTGGAACGTCCGGGGAACAAGGACATTCAGCTCGACTTGTTTCTCGACTATGCCTCGAACATCAGGTTGTATCCGAGATTTCACCAATACTTCCGCAAATCGCGGCCGCCTTTGCTGGCGATCTGGGGCAAGAACGATCCGTTTTTCACTCCAGCGGGAGCGGAAGCATTTCGACAGGATCTGCCAAAGGCGAAGGTCCAATTCCTCGACACCGGGCATTTCGCGATCGAAACGCACGCCGTGGAAATTGCGGCAGCCATGAAAGAGTTTCTCGCGGGCGTCTAACCAAAGCGGAACGACGAACGAAAGTTGAGAAGGAAAGTTGAAGGAGAAAAGAAATGCAACGTCGTAGCTTTGTTGGCGCGCTTATCGCCGCGTCCGTGGGGCTTGGGTCCAAAGGTGCATTCGCAAAAGCCGCGGCGGTTTTTTCCACGCAGACTCCGAAGGCGAATACCTTTCCCCAGAACTCAACCATCGTTCTGGTGCATGCGGCCTGGGCCGACGGCTCTTGTTGGAGCAACATCGTTCTGCCGTTGCAACGACGCGGCCTTCATGTCATGTGCGCGCCGATCCCGATGACGTCTTTAACCGACGACGCCGCGGTTCTGAGTCGAGCTCTCGAGCGAACCAGCGGCCCGGTTGTATTGGTGGGGCATGCCTACTCTGGCGCCGTGATCGCCGCAGTAGAGGAAGACCGAGTTAAATCTCTCGTCTATATCACGGCGCTCGCACCAGCTGAGGGCGAAACGGTGGCAAAAGTTTTTTATCGTGACGAGGCAAGTCCCGAGCAGCCGAAGATGGTCCCTGATGCCCATAACTTTGTCTGGATGCCGGAGGATGCATTTCGGCGTGCGCTTGCCCACAAGGCCTCTGCCGATCAAGCCAGCATTGCGGCTGCAGTGCAACGGCCCATCGCAGTTCCGTGCATTCAACAGCCGGCGCCAAAGCCGGCCTGGAAATCAAAGCCAACATGGTATCTGGTAGCGGAAGAAGATCGCATGATCAATCCGAAGACGCAGCGATTCATGGCCGAGCGCATGGGCGCGAAAATCCGGCTGCACCCCGTAGATCACACTCCGATGTACGCCGATCCGGATGTTGTAGTCGACGTAATCCTCGAAGCAGCACATGAAACTCTCGCGAAATAAGCGGTCGCGGCGAGTTTAACGGCTGATTGAGGAGCAACGATATGAGCACTGCAAAATCTGTCGCGATCGTGACCGGCGCGAGTCAAGGCATCGGACGAGCCACGGCGTTGCGGCTTGCGCGCGATTTCTCAGCCGTGGTGCTGGTTGCGAGAGATAAAGAGAAGCTGGAAGAAGCCGGCACCGATGTCAGATCAGCCGGCGCCGAAGCGATGATCTTCGATCTCGATCTGCGCCAAGCCCAATCGGCAGAGATCCCCGTCGAAGGCGCGCTCGAACGTTTCGGAAGAATCGACGCCCTGATCAACATTGCGGGCGCAGTTCCGCAAATCGATTTGTTGGAGATGACCGACGCGCAGTGGGATGACGGAATGGCGCTGAAGTTCCACGGCGCGCGCCGTCTGACGATACGTGCCTGGGATGCGCTGAAGGCTTCAAATGGATCTGTGGTGCTGATGTCGGGGAGCGCAGCATTCGGACCCAAACCCACATTTGCCGCGGTCGCTGCGATTAATGCCGCGATCAACGCACTCGCCAAGGCGTTCGCAGAACAAGGAATTCAGGACGGCGTGCAGGTCAACAGCGTGTCACCTGGAGTGGTGATGACTGGACGCCGGCGGGCGTTTTTCGAAAAATGGGCGCCCGCGCACAACCTGACGGTGGAAGAGGCAATCAAGAAGTTTCCAGAACAAGCTGGTATCACTCGCTTCGGAAAACCGGAAGAGATTGCCGACCTGATTGGTTATCTGGTATCGCCTGCTGCGAGATGGATGACTGGCGCTGCCGTGCGAATGGATGGCGGCGAGATCAAGGGTATCTAGCGCCAACTTGCGGGAGGAGATGATGGAGCGTCGCATGTTTCTTGGCGGCCTGACAGCCGCATCTTTCGGGGTGCTGTTGGAGAATGCTTTCGCCGAACCCGCGCGAGCAGGGGCCCTAAAAAAGACTGGAGGAAGTATGGCCGACTCGGATTCCTTCGAAGCTTCTCAAGTCGAGGTTTCGGGAAGCTCGATTTTCGTGCGCCGCTACGGGAAAGGGCCGGCGATTCTACTGGTCCACGGGTTCCCGCGCACCAGCCTGATGTGGCGATTCCTCGCGCCGAAGCTCGCTGAAAGTCACACCGTGATCTGCGTCGATCTGCGCGCCTACGGCCGCAGCGGCATTCCCTCTTCTACTGACGACCATTTCCCTTATTCGAAGCGAGCCATGGCGAAGGAACTGGTCGAGGTAATGCAGAGGCTCGGCTTTCCAACTTTCACTTTGATCGGTCACGACCGTGGAGGACGCGTCAGCTACCGCCTGGCTTTGGATCATCCGAAGACCGTTGAGCGCCTCGCCGTGTTCGATGTGATTCCGATCTTCGAGGCGTGGAACCGATCCGATGCGCGCTTTGCCCGCACGTACTGGCCGTGGATATTACTTTCACAGAAGAATCCGCTTCCAGAGAGCTATCTCATCGGCGCTCCCGAGGCCGTCTTTCATAATCCGTTTGGCGAAGGATCCTTCAGCCCCGAAGTCCTGGCAGAATACGTTTCGACCTATCGCGATCCAGCCCGTGTACACGGAATCTGTGAGGAGTATCGGGCCGCTGCGACGATCGATGTGGAGCATGACCGCGCCGACAAAGAAACATCAAGAAAAATTGAATGCCCGATGTTGCATCTGTGGGCCGAGGGCGGTCCTCTCGATACTTTTTATGCGAAAGACGGCGGTTCACTCGGCATTTGGCGGCAATGGGCTCCAGACGCTCACGGACAGGCGATGAAGGGCGGACACTTTTTCCCGGAAGAAAATCCTGACGATACCGCGGCTCTGATCAAACAGTTCCTCTTCGCCTAAGAAGAAACCACCGCTTTCCCCGCTGCGTGAAGCAGCTTGAATGCCTGAGGAAGGACAGCGCACAATGAAAAAATCGATGAAACTCATGATTATCGGTGCAGCCGTGGTCGCGGCTCTCCTCGCCTGGTACGCATTTCGGCCAGAACGCCTCGTCGTGAACCGAGAGGTAAACGAAGCGATGCCGAACGCGCAAGACAACTCGGCGCCGCATTCTCTGGAGTCAGGGCAGTTTTACAGCATCCTGCACCCGACGGCAGGCACCGCAACCATTTATCAGACGGGAGATGGCGCCCGCATCCTTCGCTTTACGAACTTCAGCACATCGGATGGCCCCGATGTCCACGTTTATCTGGTCGCTGCTGACGATGCAAAGGACATCGCGACCGTGCAGCGGGCCGGTTTCATGGATCTCGGAGTGATCAAGGGAAATGTTGGCGACCAAAACTACACGCTTGGCAGCGACCTGGACTTGGCGAAATACCGTGCAGTTTCCATCTGGTGTAAACGATTCAGCGTGAATTTCGGGGCTGCGGCATTGAGACCGACGCAAGTAACGCAAATTCATTAGAGATCGAAAGCTCAGTTCGGGACAAGCGGCTTTACTCCGTCAATCAGTGAATCAGCGCGGGATGGTTGTGTCTCGACGATAAATCCTCGAGGAAAGATATGGTGGCATCGGAGCGCGTGACCAAAAGTGATGTATTACGCGCAATACACGAGTATGACCGACTTGGCCCGGAGCAGTTCTTCTCTAAGCATGGCTTCGCTCCTACTACGACTTATGAGTTGGTCTGGGTGAAACGCCGTTACCCGCCTAAAGCAGTCTTGGGGGCAGCTTATGAGTTCGCCGCGGGACAACGACTCGCCTCCGGCGATTTCGAGGGTGGGAAGGCCGGCGCTGTGAGAGTGCTCGGAAACTTAGGATTCAACGTTGGTCGCGGCTAACGCTCAAATAGGAGTTGCGAAAGCCGCATACTTTCCACAGATCACATTAACCGGTAACAGCGGATTCCTAAGCTCTGCGCTCACCAGCTTGTTCACGGGTCCCGCAGGATTGTGGAATTTCGGTGGATCGATCGCACAGCCGGTTTTTGCCGGGGGCAGAATCAAGTCCGGTGTGCGGTTGAGCGAAGCTCGCAAAGAAGAGCTGGTGCTGACGTATCAGCAGACAATTCAGCAGGCTTTCCGCGGAGTTTCCGACTCACTGATTGGATATCAGAAGAATCGTGAGTACCGGGAGCGTCAGGGAGAGTTGGTGCTTGCAGCACAAGATGCGGCGCGGCTTTCCGAATTGCGCTATCGCGGCGGCGCCACCAGCTATCTGGAGGTCCTGACCAACGAAACCAATGCCTTCAATGCCGAGCTCGCGTTGACCCAGGCGCAACTGAATGAACTTGTAAGTCTCGTTGAAATCTACAGAAATCTCGGTGGAGGTTGGGACTCTTAATAAAACGTTTCACAAGTGCGGGGACGCTTCGAAGAGGAATCTGATCTCGAGGAAGCAGGGGGGCGATCAATTGTACGAAACAAAAAGACGTCAGCCAAAACCGCTGATCTCAAACAAGTTGAGAGAGGCGGGTAGGAACCTGCGAAAAATTCGCGTAAACAATTGATAACAAAAGAGATACTGGTGGAGGCGGCGGGAGTCGAACTATTCAGGGTATTGATAATACGTAACTTATTGATTCCAGGAACTGCCACAACGGCTAAAAAGGCCCCATTGCCCGATCCATTGTACGTTTATTGTACGAAAATGCTGACGCTCTGGAGTCTCGCAGACCGACATAGCGACCACAGTATCCCATAGATTCGGTCTGGATCGAGAAAAAACACCCAGCTTCGGCACTCCGCCCGCTCATTGCCCCGATTCAGTTTGAAGTGCCGCATCTCAGCTACGCCCAATGCCATTTGCTTCCAGGAACTCTTGCATGGCGGACGCAATTTCTACGACGTGTGTCTCTATGGCAAAATGTCCGGTATCGAGGAATTGGACCTTTGCTTCCGGCAAGTCTTTCCGAAACGCCTCTGCTCCCGCGGGAATGAAAAAGGGATCATTCTTACCCCAGATCGCAAGCAAAGGTGGTTTCGATCGACGAAAATATTCCTGAAATTTCGAATAGAGCTGCACATTCGATGCGTAATCCAGAAACAAATCCAGCTGAATTTCCTTGTTCCCCGGATGTTCAAGCAGCGTCGTATCCAATGTGTACGACTCTGGTGCAATGCTGTCGGGATTAGCTACGCCGTGTGTGTACTGCCATCGCGTTCCTTCCAGCGTCAAAATGTTTTTCCGGAGGACGTCCCGGTTTTCTGCTGTGGGCGCGGCCCAGTATTTCCGGATCGGACCCCAGGCATCGCCAAGGCCCTCCTCATAAGCATTTCCGTTTTGTGAAACGATAGCTGTGACTCGGTCAGGGTGGGCCATCGCCAAACGGAAGCCGGTTGGCGCGCCATAGTCGAACACATAGAGCGCATAGCGATTGATCTTGAGGGCTTCCGTGAAGGCCTCGACCGTCTTGGCCAATCCGTCGAACGAGTAAACATACTTTCGTTCGGCCGGAACCTCCGTAAATCCAAAGCTAGGGAGATCCGGCGCGATGACTCGGTAACGATTGGCCAGGCGTGGAATCAGTTCGCGGAACATGAACGATGAGGACGGAAATCCGTGTAGCAAGAGAATGACGGGCGCGGCAGGATCGCCGGCAGCCCGATAAAACACTCGGACGCCATCGGCTTCGACTCTGTGGATGGAAGTGGCAGGCACGCTAAACTGGGCTTCGGCGGTACGGGGCGATACATCGAGCGGCTCCGCCTCCAGCGTGACGCGCTTTGTCGCTTGTGATGAAATTGCTTTACTCATAAAGACTAGTCCTCATTCCTCAGGGTTGATTTGCTGTTCAGAGATTTGCACCGCACCAGCAGGTGGTTTCTGCGAACTACGAGCACGCCGGCTTCAGACTCCGGCGTGCTGGTAGTGATTCGTTCCTTATCGAGCTGCGTGGAATGCGGCACAAGTATTCCCCACGCTAGTTGTGAGCGGCCATGGCATGATCGGTCATGCCATTAGGCGGCGCGGGTGCGAAATGCGCGCGCCCATCCTCGATCAGCC
The DNA here is from genome assembly GCA_036521955.1 of Terriglobales bacterium. Taxonomy (GTDB): domain Bacteria; phylum Acidobacteriota; class Terriglobia; order Terriglobales; family Acidobacteriaceae; genus Acidiflorens. Next base: position 5,293 of record DATDGS010000016.1, on the reverse strand, counting down.
ATTGCCCCCCGCGGCGGACGGCCACGTAGAAAAAGTTGACCGGGATCACGGGGATGATCGTCCCATCCGGACCGCTGACATTGTGCAAGGTAAGGAGCGCGTCGGCGACCGCAACATCGGGGTTGATGAAGCGGATCCGATAGTTGGAGAACACCGCTTGCGTGTTGCCGTTGACGGCTTGCGCCTCGGAACCGAAGTCCTTCACCATTGCGACCCGCCCTTGCAGAAAATCACCCTGCGGCGTCACGAAGGTTCCATTTTCAGCGAACAGCGATGCTCGGAGTTCGGCATTCTTTTGAAGGAAAGCCTTAGCAAAGTTATCTCCGAGCGTGCGAACGGCTGCTTCGTCTTGAGCCTCGGCGGCGCTCGCAGAACCGGCTAAACCGAAGACGAACGCACACGCGAGAAGGGTTAATCCGAGACGTTGCATCAGGCCTCGGAGCGCTGACTTGGGCGCCAGGGGCGCGGAATCAGCTCGGTATATTTGTGAGGTTTTCATTTCTTTCTCCTTAGTTTTCATTTCTTTTCGCCTTAAGTTCTATTTCTTTCTCCTTACTTGTGGTTTCTGGCAACCAGAAACCACAATTTCTACTGCTTACAAGCACACAGTCGCTCACTTCGGCAGCTCGGTCCCTGCCTGCTCCGCCGCCATGTAGGCTGCGTACCAGTCCGGCCAGTTCCCGTCGCGCTGTCCGTTGCGCTCCTCGTGGTCGCCATGGGCGGCTGCCGCCCGCCGCATCGCGCTTGCCAGATCGTTTGTTGATGCAAAAGTCGTTGTCGCGGGGTCGATGCGGCCGGGCAACCGACGCGTGACCTCCTGAACGATCCAGGCATTGCCGTCGGGATCTTCGAACGATACGTACGAACGATAGCTCTGACGCTCGGGGTCTCGGCCGCTGATGCGTCCTGCCGGGGAGAACGGCGATCCGTGGAACACCTCGCTCGGGTTGATGCCCCTGGCGACAAGCTCGTCGTGGGCAGCCTCAATGTCGGAGACGATCAGCCCTCCCCGGAGCGAGCCAGGCGCGGCTTCCGTGACCCCCTTGCCGAATGTGATCGAGGACGAGGAGCCCGGAGGAGTGAACTGGACGACGCGAAGGTTGTTTCCCATAACAATGTCGTCGTCGAGCCGCCACCCAAGCCTTGTGTAGAACTCCTTTGCACGGTCGACGTCGGAGACTGGGATGAGCTCGACCTCAAGCTTCATGTCGACTCTCGCGGTATCGGCGGCATCCTTCTGGTGTTTAGTGCTGATAGCTGTTTGACTCATGTGATTTCTCCTTTTACTCGTGACTTCGAACCTCGCACCCAGCCCTTAAAGCGTGTACTTGCAAGGACTCCCACTTTTTCAATCTGCGGGGGGTCGGCCAACAATTCATTGGCTCGCGCTCCCAATGCCTTCGCGATTTCGCCACCCAAGTGAGCATTGCGACCCGCTTCATTGGCAAAGGTGTCGAGATGCCGAACTTCCCCGGCCCACGCTTGATCGCGTACCATTTCAACGTTCCTTTTTCATGAGCGCGAGTGGCTGAGCTGACTTCAGAAATGTCTCGGCATCAGGCTCCTTGCCTGCGCGTGCTTCGAGCGTGACTAACAATCCAATTGCTTCAATTTGCCTTTCCCTCCTGTGTTGAATTAGTTCCGATGGTCTTATTCCCAAAATTCTGACCGATGCTTTTCGACAAACTGTTCAACCGTCATCGGAGGACGACCGCCAATCTCTTGGACATAGTTATTCATCCCACTAAAAATCCCATTTTGGTGGTCGATAGCGATCTCTTTTAAATGTTGGAGAACGAAATCCGAGCCTGCGCCTCCAGCTTTGTCTGCTTCGGCGTACGCTGTAGCGGCGGTATTTCGAGCCGAGCCACGCGGTCGGCTACTTAGGATCTCACCATACTTCTCAATTGAAATCTGCTCGGAGTAAATTTTCTTTCCGAGCACGGTTCCAACGATCTGAGAAATTTCTTTATGGTTATGTTCCACCGGTCCAACCAGAGGATACGTGTTCCCCGCATGTGCTTTCGGGTTTTCCAAAATTCCGACAATCACTCTGGCTTGATCTTCTCCCGCGATGGGGGCGTGGCGGCCAGTGCCGAATGGTACGAGCCAGGTCCCTTGACGGATCATGGCGGCCCCATAGAGCATCCACTCCGAAAAGAGTGTCGGTCTGATGTGGCTGACGGGCAATCCGGACCAGTCAAACACACGCTCCGATAGCCAGTGCGCTAGTGCTGCATGGCTTTGAGAGTCTTCGCGTGCCGACTTTTGTGACATATTGACGATGATTTCGACGCCAGCCTCCTTTGCAGCCTGAGCAAATCGAACACTTGCATCCACGATCCCCGGTCGAATCGGATATACGAAATACGCTCCGTAGATTCCACGAAGGGCGGAACGTACCGATTCCATGTCGAGAAGGTCGCCAAAAACGACCTCTGCGCCCAGTTTCCTGAGTCGTTCCGATCTCTCATCCTCTCGGTGAGCAAGCGCTCGAACGGCGTGTCCCTTTTCAAGTAGCTGTTCAACCGTTTCACCACCGGTTGCGCCGGTCGGTCCCGTTACAAGAAATTTCTTTTCTGATTTCATTTGATTCTCCTTTTTCGTTACTTTTGCTCCATGCCTTAACCCTGTTCAGTTAGCCGCGAAAAATGGGGGCTCCCCACGGTGCGCCCGTCGCGCCTCCATCGACCATCAGCTCGATTGCGTTGATGTAGGAGGAGTCATCTGAAGCAAGGAAAAGCACGGCTTTGGCAAGATCTTCCGGCTCACCCCAACGGCCCAGTGGAATCGCAGAGGAGACAAACTTTGCCAGCTTGGCGGACTCATCGGCTGATATCGAAGCGCGTGGCCCACGCTTCCAAATGGGAGTCTTCGTCGCGCCTGGCGCCACGACGTTCACGCGAATGTTACGCGGTGCAAGATCGGCGGCGATAGAACGCGCCATGGAGACAACGCCGCCCTTCGTGGCCGCATATGCGGCCACACCGGCTTGGCCCAGATAGTTGTGTACCGATCCATTAAAAATGATGCTGCCGTTGTCGTTCAGCAGAGGAGCAGCTGAATTGACAGTAAAGAAAGCCGCATTCAGGTTGGTACGAATTACATTCTCAAAAGTCGCCTCGTCGGTCGAGCCGGTAGGAGTCCGGCCGGAGATGCCGGCATTGGCGAAAACAATGTCGAGTTTCCCGAAATCTTTGGCCAGGGCTGCGAAGAGCTGCTTGCGGTCTTCTGCAATAGTGATGTCGGCGCGGTAGCCACGCGCATTTGGTCCGAGTTCGACGACGGCCTCATCGAGCGTCTTCTGATCGCGACCTGTAATAGCGACCTGAGCGCCCTCAGAAATGAAAAGACGGGCTGTAGCCAGGCCGATGCCGCTGTTGCCTCCGGTAATAAGAGCCTTCTTCCCTGTGAGCTTCATAATGCCTCCTTTTTGTTACAATCGGCCAATCAACTATGATGACCGTCATACAGGGTATATGATGACCATCATAGATGGAGGATGCAGAAAAACTTTATGCGCTATCCCGTCGAAGAGACCCCGCAAAATGCTTCCTTTTTCATACGCGCTGATGTAACGAATCTCGTCGCTATCGTGTCTATGTTGTGTCGACTCCGTATTCGATCTCTCACTCAGAACCGGCTTTGCCTCTTGGCGCAAGGGGCTGCGTATCCGTGTCATGGTCGTCCGCCCGCCCGAACGAAGGGAGGTACCGGCCGAAGTTCAATTCGAAGTCGCTTCGAACGCCGTAACCGATATTGCGAATCTTGGCGCGACGCGCCTGCGCACCTGGCAAGGCCAGCAGTGGAAAGAACAGGTCGGTGCTCGACTTGAACTCGCCAGCTGTCGGCGTCCCGAACCGATTGACCTGGGCCTTCGCCGCGGCCAGCGTTTCACGGTCGAACGAAGCCAGACGCCCGACGAGAGTATCGACAAACGAGTCGAGGTCGTCATCGTCCAGCGTGCGGTTCACCCAGCCATAACGCTCGGCGATATCAGCGTCGAAATCGTCGCCGCTGAGCACGATCTCAAGTGCCCGCGAGCGGCCGACCAAGCGCGGGAGCCATTCCAGCGCTCCGCCGCCCGGGACCAGTCCGACGCCGACCTCGGGGTTGCCGAATAGGGCGCTTTGCCGGCTGGCGAAGCGCATATCGCAGGCCAGCACGAACTCGTTACCGATGCCGCGCGTGCGGCCGCGAATCTTGGCGATGCTCACGACTGGCGTGGAAGAGAGGCGAAGCACAAAGTCGCGCCAAAGGCCCAGCGCCTCCGGCCGTTCAGCAGCCTTGGCTACATCGAGATGGGCAATGAAAAAATCGGGATTCGCCGACTGGAACACTACGACCTTCACGGACGGGTCCGCCTCGAGGTCGGTCATGAGCGCTCCCAATTCGACGATCGTTGTGGGGACAAACATGTTGATCGGCGGGTTGGTGAAGGTGATCGTCCACCGGCCCGGATAAGTGCGGTCGATCTTGAACTCGTCGGGTCGTTCTTGAAGACTTGCCATTACGTTTTCCCCTTCTGCCGCGCGAAATTGTGGAGCGCGACGTACGGATTCTTGTTGGCCGGCCAGGCCGCGGGCGCCTCGGTTTTAGACTAAGTGGCGATGTCCGGCTCCCAGCGCAGAAGCCGATTTTGTGAGATGAGACGGCGCGGATAGGAAAAAGATACGAGAAATTTTCTTGACAGGGCCGCTTGCCGGTACTTGCCAGCGGCTTTTTTTCTGTCTATGTAACCTTCGCACGAAAAATGCTTCCAATGCCCGTGAGAGTTGAGTGCCCCGCGGGTACTCACCGGAAGTTCAAGAAACAACCCAAGGAGGAATCATTATGGTTCGCAACATCAAAACAGCTTTAGCACTCGTCGCGCTAACGTTCACATTCGCATTGCAGGCATCTGTATACGCGCAGGACAGCATGAAGCATGAGGACAAAACCAAAACGCTTGAGACGGGCACCTTCCACGGCAAAGTGCACAAGACCTCGGGTCGCGCGACCAACTATCAGGAAGCGGACGGGAAGCTCCTGCTCCGCCTGACAGACTTCAAGACGTCCAACGGGCCCGATGTCCACGTGATTCTGATTGCAGCGAAGGACGCGGAAGACGACGCGAACTTTCTCAAGAGCAGCACCGAACGGGTCGAACTGGGCACTCTGAAAGGCAATGAGGGGGAGCAGAACTACGAAATACCCAGCGATACTGATCTGAGCAGGTTCCAAACAGTCTCGATCTACTGCGAGCGGTTCAACGCCAACTTCGGCGCTGCACCTCTTGAGAAGTTCTAACACT
>DATDGS010000015.1:0-13311 GCA_036521955.1 Terriglobales bacterium | reverse complement strand
GCGCGCCTTGGTCACATGACCAAGGCCGGTCCGCGAAGGCCATGAACCGAACGGCGGACACGCCCGTGCCGGAGAAGTCGGACTGTGCCGTAGTACCTGTGAACCAGCCGAACAAGGGAGGGCGACCACCTACGGAAGCTGGGGAGGGAAGGGCGCAAGCAGAGGAAAACATCATTCGATCCCACATGCCTCCGACACAGAGCGGAACACGCATGTCCCAGGGGTTGAACCAGATGTGCGTAACCGCCAGCATCTGAATCGGGCACCACAGATGAGTCATCTATGAGGTGTCGCCGAGTCAACATGGCTTAGAGGCAGACGCAGCAATGGCAAGCTGCCTGGGGGAGAAAATGAAAACGCTTTCGAAATACAAACTCTGGATCGGCGGAGCGCTTGGCTTGCTCGTCATCGGCCTAATTGTTGGAGCGATATATCCGAAGCATGCAGCGGGAGCGCCACCGGGCGCCGCCGCAGACGTTGAAGTCGTGCAGGTCGAGCAGAAGGACGTCCCGATTTTTGGCGAGTGGATCGGCACGCTCGACGGATTCACAAATGCCGACGTCAGGGCGCAGGTCACGGGCTACCTCTTGCGCCAGGGCTACCAGGAAGGCGCGTTCGTTAAGAAGGGGCAGTTGCTCTTCGAGATTGACCCGCGACCCTTTCAAGCGGCTCTCGACCAGGCGCAAGGACAGTTAGCACAGGCCCGAGCGCAGCTGGCAACCGCTGTGGCTGTTCAAGGCAGGACTCAGCTTGATGTAGAGCGGTACACGCCGCTGGCCAAGGAACAGGCAGCCAGCCAGCAGGATCTCGACAACGCCGTTCAGAATAACTTGGCCGCCAAGGCTACGGTGGAGACAGCTCAGGCTCTAATCAAAACGGATGAGGCTGCCGTTGAAACGGCGAAGATCAACCTCGATTTTACCCGCCTCGTGGCGCCTATCGACGGCATCGCCGGGCAGGCTCAGCTTCAGGTGGGTGCCTTAGTCAATCTAAGCAGCGGGCCCGTGACCTCCGTGTCAACCGTTGACCCCATCAAGGTCTATTTTACCGTTGGCGAGCCGCAGTACCTCGCATGGAGAAAACGCTTCCCGACAGAGAGTACTCGGCTAGAGGCTGATAAGAGACTGCGTCTCGAACTGATTTTGGCCGATGGCTCAACCTATGCGCACGAGGGTACGTTCTACTTTGCGGATCGCCAGGTAAATGAGAGTACCGGGGCAATTCGGATCGCCGGGCTATTTCCCAATCCTGGAAGTATTCTGCGTCCCGGCGGATACGGCAAAGTTCGCGCAGCCATCCGACTCCAACAGGACGCGTTGCTTGTACCTCAGCGTGCCGTGTCGGAGCTGCAAGGCGGTTATCAAGTCGCAGCGGTGGACGAAAAGAACAAGGTGATCATCCGGCCGGTCAAAGTCGGCGACCGCGTCGGCGACCAGTGGATTATTGCGGAAGGACTCAATCCGGGCGATCGGGTGATCGCCGAGGGTGTGCAGAAGGTGCGTCCGGGGATGCAAGTGAACCCCAAGCCATTCGCCGTGGAAACGACGGGGAGGTAATCCCATGTCAAAGTTCTTTATCAACCGTCCCATCGTGGCCATGGTGATCTCGATCGTGCTCGTACTTGTTGGTGCCCTCACCATCCTGAGTTTGCCGGTCGCGCAGTTTCCCAGCATCGCCCCGCCGGAGATTCAAATTCTGGCAACCTACATTGGGGCGGACGCCCAGACGCTGGAGCAAGCGGTTGCCACTCCCATCGAACAGCAGATGAACGGCGTGGACAACATGAACTACATGTATTCGCTGAATGCCACCGGCAACTCGACCGCCAGCCTGATAGTGGATTTCGACATAAGAACCGATCCAAACACGGATTACATCCTCGCCCAAAGTCGTGAGACGCAGGCTGCTTCTCAGCTTCCCCTGGACGTCACCAACTACGGGATCACCGTTCGAAAATCGGTTACCGCTCCCCTGATGTGGGTTGCCCTTTATTCGCCGCGCGGAACCTATGATGCCCAGTTTCTGGCGAACTACGCTTACATCAATCTCACAGACCCTATTCTGCGTTCGCCAGGCATCGGCAACGTGCAGGTGTTTGGCGCCGGCCAATATGCGATGCGACTTTGGGTAAAACCCGATCAACTGGCCAAGCTCGGCATCACCGTTCCGGAAGTCGTCAGCGCTATTCAAGCCCAAAACACCGTGAACCCGGCAGGGAAAGCGGGGGGCGAGCCTGCCCCCAAAGGCCAGGAATTTACCTACACGGTTCTCGCGCAGGGCCGCCTCGTCTCGCCGGAAGAATTCGGCAGCATTGTGGTTCGCGAGACTCCCGACGGCGGAGTCGTCCGGGTTCGCGACGTAGCTCGAATCGAGCTAGGTTCCCAGGATTACAGCGTGGCCGGCCGTTTTAATGGGAGGCCGGGCGCCATCATTGCCGCATACCAATTGCCAGGCTCGAACGCGGTCGATGCCGCCGCAGGCGTCAAGAAACTGATGTCTGAAATGAAACAACGCTTCCCGGAGGACATGGATTTCGTCGTTTCCCTGGACACGACTCTTTCGGTCACGGAAGGCATCAAAGAAATCGTTAAGACACTCTTGATCGCCCTCCTCCTGGTAATCCTCGTCGTCTATCTTTTCCTTCAGAGTTGGCGCTCCACTTTGATTCCGCTCCTGGCCGTACCCGTTTCACTTGTGGGCACCTTCGTACTCTTCCCGCTGTTCGGATTTTCCATCAACACACTTTCTCTCTTTGGCCTGGTGCTAGCCATCGGTCTCGTGGTGGACGACGCTATCGTCGTGGTCGAGGGCGTCGAGCGGCACATCGAGGAGGGGCTCACTCCGAAGAACGCAGCTTTGAAAGCAATGGAAGAACTCTCGGACCCGGTCGTAGGAATCGCGCTGGTTCTCTCCGCCGTATTTGTGCCCACCGCCTTCATTCCCGGAATTACGGGCAGACTCTATCAGCAGTTCGCCGTCACCATTGCCATCTCCGTCATTCTCTCGGCGTTCAACGCTCTTACGCTCAGCCCCGCGCTGGCCGCGCTGCTTCTTCGCCCCAGGCAACCGAGCCGCGGCCTGCTGCGCAGATTCTTCGATTGGTTCAACCGCCGTTTCGAGCGAGCCACAGAGAGCTACGTCCGCTGGAGCGGGGTGCTGCTCGGAAAAACGGCGGTAGTGGTGGCATTGCTGGTGGCGTTTTGCGTTGCGGCGGGTTTCTTCGGCAGTCGCGTGCCCTCAAGTTTTCTGCCGGACGAAGATCAGGGCTACGCCTTCATTAATCTGCAACTGCCAAATGGGGCTTCGTTGGAACGGACAACCGCCGTGTCAGCCGCTATCGAAAAAATCATAATGAATACCCCGGGGGTGAAATACGCGACCAGCGTGGTGGGCTTCAGTTTGCTTAGTTTTGTTCGGACCAGCTACAACGCGTTCTTTGCTGTGACCCTCAAGCCCTGGGACGAGCGAACCACCAGAGACGAACAATTTCAAGCGATCAAAGCGCATCTCAACCGGGAGTTGAGCAAGCTGCCGGCGGGAATTGCCTTCAGTTTTTCCCCGCCCGCCATTCCCGGCGTCGGCACTTCCGGTGGATTCACATTCGTCCTGGAGGACCGTTCCGGCGGTGATATTCAGTTCCTGGCCAAGAACTTGGGCGTTTTTCTTGAAGCGGCCCGAAAGCGGCCGGAGATCGCCAGCCTGAGCACCACTTTTTTGGCGAGCGTCCCGCAAGAGTTTGTCGAAGTAAACCGCGACAAAGTGTTGAAACAAGGTGTGAACCTTAACGATGTCTACCGCACAATCCAGGCCTTCATGGGCGGTTATTTCATAAACTATTTCAACCGATTCGGCCGCCAATGGCAGGTCTATATCGAAGCTGAGGGTGAGGACCGGGCCAAGGCGGAGAACGTCGGACAGTTCTACGTTCGCAACAGCAAAGGGGAGAACGTCCCGCTATCCACGCTTACCACGGTAAAGCCGCGGCTTGGACCAGAATTTACAATGCGTTTCAACGAATACCGTTCCGCGCAAATCAACGGCAGCGCCGCGCCGGGCTACAGTGCAGACCAGGCCACCGCCGCCCTCGAAGACGTTTTTAAGCAGACCATGCCGCGCGAGATGGGCTTCGACTACTTGGGCATGTCATTTCAGGAGCAGAAAGCTCGGGAGGGAGTGCCCCCTTCGGTGATCTTCGGACTCTCCCTATTATTCGTCTTCCTTATTCTGGCGGCGTTATATGAAAGCTGGTCGCTCCCGTTCAGCGTACTGCTGAGCACGCCTGTCGCGGTCTTTGGGGCTTTTGGAATCCTTTGGTTGCGCCGCGTGCTGCTGAGCGCTTTTCTGCCGCCTTACCTGGTACAGATCGAGAGCGATGTCTACTCGCAAATCGGGCTGGTCATGCTCATCGGCTTAGCCGCGAAAAACGCAATTTTGATCGTCGAGTTCGCCAAGGACCAATACGAGAACGGAAAGCCTCTGGCGGATGCCGCGCTCGAGGGAGCCAAGCTCCGCCTCCGCCCGATTTTGATGACGTCTTTCGCGTTCATTCTCGGTTGCGTGCCGCTGTGGATCGCGACCGGAGCCGGGGCGGTTTCCCGCCAAATTATGGGCACCACGGTGATCGGTGGAATGCTGGCCGCCAGCCTGATCGGAATCTTCTTCGTGCCTGCCATCTTCTACCTCGTGGAGAAATGGTCAGGTGCCGGCAAGGAGCCGGTCCCTGCCGCACTGCCAGGAACGCCTGCGCCGGCGGAGGGAGACTGAAGTGATCCAATGCCGCATGGACGAGAGGGACGAGCAACGGAGTTGGTCATGAAAAGGATGGCGTCAATATTGTTGATGTCCGCGATCCTGGCCTCGATCGTAATGGCCGGGTGCATGGTCGGCCCGAATTACCACCGGCCTGTCGTTCAGACTCCAGGCGTATACCGTGACCTGAGGGACGGCCCACAGGCTCAAGCCCAAGCGGCATCCTTGGCAGACCTTCCCTGGTGGCAGGTCTTCCAGGACCTACAACTGCAAGAACTCATCCGCAAAGCCCTGAAGGAGAACTACGACCTCCAACTGGCGACAGAGCGCATCAGTGCTGCGCGCGCTCAGGTCGCCATCACGCGCGCCAATCTGTTTCCGCAGGTGCAAGGGAACGCGAATTTCAGCGGGGGAAAAGACCCAAGCACTCAATCTAAGTACAACATTCTGGGTCTGACTGCTGACGCAGCATTCCAGTTGGACCTCTTCGGTCGCCTGCGACGTGCGACTGAGGCCTCGCGCGCCCAACTCCTGGCTACCGAGGACGCACGGCAAACGGTCATGTTGACCCTGGTGAGCGACGTCGCCAGTGATTATTTTCAGCTCCTCGATCTCGACCTCCAACTCCGCATCACCCAAGACACGGTCAAGACACAGGAAGAGTCTGTCAAGCTGACGCGGTTGCGGCTCGACCACGGCGTTGCCACCAAGCTGGATGTTCTTCAAGCCCAGCAGGTGCTGGATACCGCAAATGCGGTGATCCCGGACCTTGAGAGACAGATTGGCCAGGAGGAAGACGCGATAAGTATTCTGCTTGGCCATTATCCCGAGGGGGTGCGACGTGGGCGCCCGTTGCTCGAGCAGCCCCTTCCTCCGGAAGTGCCGCCGGGCATGCCGTCGACGCTGCTCGAACGGCGGCCGGACATTCGACAGGTCGAGCAAGACCTAATCGCCGCTAACGCTGAGATCGGCGTCGCCAGAGCGTCGTTCTTTCCGCAAATTTCCCTTACCGGCGGTGGCGGTGGCGCGTTCGGACGCAGCGCTCTTTTCACAGGCCTTATGAGTTCACAGACAGGAATTTGGTCCTACGGCGCCCAGGTCAGCCAACCGATTTTTACCGGCGGCGCTCTGCGCGGTAATTTGAAACTGGCTGAGTCGCAGCATCGCCAGGAACTGATCGCTTATCAGCAGGTCATCCAATTGGCGTTCCGCGATGTCTCCGACGCTCTGATTGGTTATCAGAAACTCCATCAAGTTCGCGTCGCGCAGGAGACAACGGTCAAGGACCTGCAGGATTCAGTCGACACGTCTCTCGTGCGCTATCGGGGAGGCATCACCACCTACCTTGAGGTTCTCGATGGGCAGCGATCGCTGTTTAACGCCGAGATTGTTCTCGCCCAGGCCCGAGGCAGTGAGTACCAAAGCCTGGTGCAACTTTACAAGGCGCTCGGCGGAGGCTGGCAGTGAGCGCTAACATTGACAGCGCAACTCCTGTCATTGAGCGCCTGAATCTTCCTGCTGGGTCTTTCATCCAAAGCAGAGTGCGCATGCGCTGAGTGTCCGTGCCGTCTACCAGAAGCCAGGAGTGCGATGGATGTTTGAGAGTATTCTTTGCGAAGTAACTGAATACGATCCCGACGTTTTAGAGCCACTGATTGGGCTCGCAGTCGAAATTGCTCGCGAGGGCCGAGAGGGAAAGCGCGTCGGCACGCTGTTCACACTGGGCGATGAGACCGCCGTGCTCGCGAGATCCAGGCCTTTGATTTTGGATCCATTATTGGGGCATCCGGAGGCTTCGCGACATATCACCAATCTCAATCTCCGCGGAACCATCAAGGAATTGGCGCAGCTAGACGGTGGGTTCGTGGTAAGTCGCGAAGGAATTGTCCTTTCGGCGTGCCGCTACCTCGATGCCGTGGCCGCACAAGTGGAAGTGCCGCTGGGACTCGGCAGCCGTCACATTGCCGCCGCCAACATGAGTGCTGTCACGAAAGCGGTGGGCATTGTGGTTTCCGAGAGTTCGGTAGTGCGACTTTTCTGTCATGGACAGCTGGTTGCCGAAATCATTCCCGAGTTTTGGATGATGGATCACGCCGCCCACCTTCGCGGTACCGTCAAGAGGGAACAGGTCGGCGAATTGACAGTGCTGACGCCAAATCTGCGCCAACCCACGACCGCGAAGTGAAGAATGACCAACCACTGATATACGGAGCTGAGCGCATAACATCTCTGCGGGAACCTCAAGACCGCCATGCTTGCACCTTCCTTCCGAAATAGTCGCCAACCTTGACTCAATCAGGGAAGGCCTGCGCACTGATAACGGCGGGACCGTCCCATGCTCGGCCGGATCAGTAACGATAAGTCGGCCGGGCTCCAGGCAACCTCGGAGTGGCCGGTTGACCGCTCAGAACAGCCAACGTGTCCTATGGAAGTTCTGCATAGACGCTCTTGACGAATCCGGCGGCATTGGTGTTGGGCCAGTCGGGATGCTGCGTTTTGAGATCGGCGCTGACTTGTTTCCCGGCATCCTCGGGCGATACGCCTTGGCGCTGGAGCGCGAGCGCTCGCGTATGAATTTCGGAGATCAGGTTCAGTTCCGCGGCCACGAGTGAACCATCGCCGGGAGCGCTATGGTCAGGCAAGACATGCGCGGCGTTGAGGGCGACCACTTTCTCCAACACCGCAAGCCAGCTCTCAGGTGTGCCGCCGTCGCCGAAGATGTTCGGCATGGTCTTATTTTGCACTACGTCACCCGAGATCAACGTGCGGTCCGGTTCAACAAAGGTCAGCTCGTCGCCTTTGGTGTGGGCTCCGCCGAACCAGAGCAGGCGGGCCCTAACACCGCCAAGGTCGATCGTCGCTTCCTGGCCGAAAATCACGTCGGGCCGGCGCAATACAACGCCCGCGAGCAGGTCTTTATTCTGCGGCGAGCGCAGGCCGAACAGATCGATCATCTCCTGGCCGTGCTTCTCCATTTCCTGCTGCTGCACCGCGTTGCGGATCAGGATGGTGCCAGGAGGAAAGCCGGGCTCACCGGCGGCGTGCTCGGGATGGAAGTGGGTGGTGGTCAGGAACAGCTTCAAGTTGTTGGGCGCGAGTTTTGTGGCCACGTGCGCGGCAGTCGCTCCATTCTTCGGGCCTAAGCCCGTATCGACGACGAGGGTCGCATGGCTACCAACGACTATAGCGATGTTGGGGAAACCCATGATCGCCCACACGTGGTCGGAAATCTTTGTTGTGTTCTCGCTGAGCATCGGCTGGTTCATCTGGGCTAATGCACTGGTGGCTGCCAGTGCAGCCAGCGTCAGAAGTGTCGAGAGTGACTTCATAGTGTCCCTTTTGCGCCTCGCCGAGGTTCGGCCTCAGGGTCAAGCGTTACGAATCGAGCAGAATTTGCTTTTTTGGCTTGGAAAACAGCACCATCGTACCTTAAGAATGCCGCAAGTATGTACCCTGATCGCCACCGACCGCCGCGGGCGGCAAGTCGGCGACCCGAAAGTAATCCAAATGAGCACCAAGCGAGTCAGTACTGCCAAGTCGGCTTTGTCGGTACTGATCCGAGAGACGGCCCGGAACGGTGTCCCTTCCGGGCCGCGGGGCGGCGCGTTCTCTCCAGTCGAGGTTGGCCCGCGAATATATTGCCCGATAAGACGCGAGGGCTCATCATCATTTGCTCGATTGCAGCGCATGCAGGGCCGCGTGGCTCTGTGCCACCAGTGGCGGAACATCACCCTTCAACATCAGCCAAAGAATGCGGTTGTAGAGCTGATCGTCCACGCGATCGGGTGCGCTGAGATCTAGCCCCTCCGACATGCGTGCCGCTGCAGTATTCTGCGGATTCTTTTCATTCAAGTCTTGCGTGGGCATGATTGGGTCATAAGGCGTCAGGTCGGGCGCCGGGGCGAAGATGTCCGAAAGGGATCGGCTGAAGTAATCGAACTTCGAGAGCCGCCCCATGCCGAGGATGTCCTCGATTGCCGCGACCACGTCCGTCGTGTTGATGAAACGATGTACGGTGCCCGGCCGATTGTAAGCCGAGATGGCGTAGAACGGCGCGCGGTGCGAATCGGTGTGGTCGGGCCCGGCCTGCGCGTCATCCTCAACGACGAAGATCACCGTGTCCTTCCAATACGGGCTGTGCGAGAGCGCCTGCACAATCCGCCCAAGCGCGAGGTCGTTGTCGGCCATGCACGCGCGCGGCGTGCACTTGCCCGGTCGTCCCGCCGCCAAATGGTCCATGGGCAAGTGCATGACTTCGAGCTGCGGCATGTTGCCGTCGCGCACGTAGCGCTGGAGCTCGGCGATCCACACGTCGGCGCGCTTCTGATCGAGCGTGGTCAGATCGAAAGGTATGTAGTCGGGATTCACGTCGGCGGTCAAGTCGCGCTGCGTCACCGGCCAGCCGGGATTCCCCTTGACCATTTCGCCGTAGTCGCGGAAGGTGATGCCCTCGCGGATCGCGAGCGTCCACAGGAAGCCGCGCTCCGGCTCCTCGCTTTCCTCGCCGTCCATGTCGGCTCGCTTGCCGGCGTAACCCGAGGGCACGACCTTCTCGCCGTAGTTCGTCACGTAGGCGGCGGTGGACCAGATGTGTCCTTGCGAACTGACCTCGGCATTCACAAAGAAGCGATCGAACAAGCCGAAGCGCCGCGACAAAGCGTGATGGTTCGGAGTAATGATGATGTCGGGGAAATAAACGAGGCTCGCGTCGCCATCGCCTTCCTTCATGTCCCCGAGCACCTGATCATAGGTGCGGTTCTCTTTGATGATGTAGACGACGTGGCGGAACCTCGGATAGCGCCGCGCCGCGGGCCTCTGCTGCCAGTTATTGGCGGCGACGACGCGCTGCGTGAAGTTAGCCAGTTGCGCCGGCGCCAGGGATGCGGGAAGCACGCGCAGTGTGCCATTCAACTGTCCGAGCGTATATGCAGTCGGTTTCTCGTTCGGCCAGTTGGTGAGCGGAACGGGGCCATCGGGGTTGGCGTGCGTGCCGTGACCTTTGCCGGAAAGGACCAGCAGTTCTCCATTGTTTTCGGCGATCGCGGTGGGATACCAGTCGGTCGGAACGCGCCCGAGCAATTTGCCGGTGGCCACGTCGAAGACGGCGACGGCATTGTTGTCGGCTTCTGCGACCAGCAGTCGCGTGCCATCGGAGCTGAACGAGACGGCGCTCGGCGTACTGCCCTCTGGTGGCGCACCGGGCGCGGCATCGTGCAGATAGCGCGCGACCTTTCGCAGCTTTGTGTCGACGATGGCCACGCGGTCGCTGCCCGCGAGCGTGACGTACAACCTCGTTCCCCTCACCGCCAGCGCCGACGGATGCCGACCGACCTCGATCCGGCCGAGATACGCGAGGGTTCCATCCGCCAAGACGCGGAACTGCGACACCGTGCTGCCGCCCCACGCCGACACGAACACTTGACCGTCCGCCGTGGGCGCGACGGCGTAGGGATAATGATCGGTCGAAAACCGTTGCGCGATCTCGCCGGTCGCGGCGTTCACCACCGCGAGCCGATCGCCGATGTCCTCGGCGACGTAAACGAATTTTCCGTTGGGCGCGAACGCCAGTCCCGCCGGATAGCTTGTGCCTGTGCTGTCCGCCGTTTTTGCCTTCGCCAGTTCGAACTTGTTCTCGAGGGTCGCCGCGCCGTCTTTCCACGCATAGACGAACAGCATGTCGGTGTTACCGCCGGAGACACAGAGGCGATGGCTGTCGGGCGAGAAGGCGGCGCCGTAGAACGCGCCATCCTGCAGCAGCGTCTGCGTGACCTTCCGCGTCTTCAGATCGACCACCTGAACGCCCTGCTCGCGCCAGCCGCTGAGCACGACCACGGTTCTGTCCTTTTCAGGCGTGAGTACGAGATTGATCGGCAAACTACCGAGGTCGACCGCTTCGCCCACGGGATCGAGTCGCACACCGGTTGGCAGCGGCGAAGTGAAGAGCGGCATCCGTTGGCCGGACACCGACGTGCACAGCAGTACAGAAAGCGAAAGAGCGAGTCGACTGATACGGAGTGGAAACATGACAAGCCTTCCTCACAGACTTCGCACGACAAATGACATACTGCGAATGTTCCGGCGTCTATCGGGCTGGAGCTTACATATCGTACCGAATCAGCCCATCGCACGATGTCATTTCTTCTCTCGCAGGTAAAAAACAGAAGAAGATGGCCGCCGAGCCAATGATGGGCACAGAACAACGAGCGTGTACACCATTATTCGTTTCACACTCCTACCGCATAGGGAAAACCTTAACAATCAGCACTCGGATTTGATAATCGGGGAGGATCTGCGAACGTGGTAGCGACAAGAGTGTTCTGTTGGAGTCTTTGCACTCAGCACTTCGCATGGTTCCCAGCGCTGAAGCCCTCGGCTAAGGTGTTTCATCCCTCCGGGACTGGTAGAAGCTAGTCTGACACTTTTCAGAACGACGTTCGCCTTCCAAACTTCCCTTGTGGTCCATGTAAATGCGATCGCGTGCAGATATTTCCGGTCTAGATATGACCCATGCAAAACTCGTTTCGTTGGCGGTGCAGTGGTTGCGGCGCTATCGCTGCGGAGTGGTGCTCAGCGAGCAGGCCTGCGCCAGTGGCGAGATGCCGGACGCCATCGGCTGGAAGAACGCTTGCCATTCGGTACTGATCGAGAGCAAGGCGTCGCGCCCGGATTTTTGGGCCGACCGCGATAAGCCCTTTCGGCAACGGCCGGAGATGGGCGTCGGCTGTGAGCGGTATTACCTGGCGCCGAGGGGGCTGATACGGACCGAGGAGCTTCCCACGGGATGGGGACTGCTGGAGGTGTGCGGGCGCGAGATAGAGCGGGTCAAGGCGTCGGCGAAGAACCTGCGTTCCGAAACCGGGTTCCAGAACGAGATGAATCTTTTGCTGGCGAGTTTGCGGCGGGTGGAGATCCGGATTGAGCCCGAGAGCATCACCGATTTTCTCAAGTGGAAAAACCGCATGGCTGAGTACAACCGGGGCCGGCTGCCGGAAGGGCTGGTTGCCGAGGAAGAAGAAGCCAACGGCTTCTTGCTGGGAACCGCTGGCGATTGAGGCGGCGTCTGATTTCCCGTAGAGAGTTGTCGCACTGCCGGAGACGGGCAAAGCCCCGTCTGAACCGGTAGGCATCTCCCTGCGCAAGAGAATATGAAACCGGGCGGTTAGGCCCGGTTTCGGGAGCGTCGGTTGAGATGCGGTTACATCGCAGCCCGACGCCGGCCGGCTCGGAGAGCTAGGCGGGCGCGGTTTACGCCCGCTGGTGCGTCTCGCGCCAGCAAAGTGTTCAAACGGAGCGAGGATACAAACGTCAACGAATGAGCAACTGGTTCGCCAGAGTCAGATTCTGAGTAGTGGTTTCAAAAAGTCCCGCAAGTTGAAGACAAGAAATATGGTTAGTTGTCCGCATCGTGCAGCGGGTGTGGCCGGTTCCTGGGGGTGGAGGACCATGGAACGCTTCAAAGTGTTGCACAGTATAGTTTTGTTGCGCGGCAAGCTAATCAACTTTCGGCATCATCTTTCGGTGAGGACCGCAGAAATGTATAATGTGCAGAACGGAGGTCCAGTCGCTCGGGGAAAGTCTGCTCTTTCGAGGTGAAGCCTAATGGCGAATGGTAATCCGCTGGGACCTGAAGAAAAGCGATTGATTCAGAAAAAGCTGTCGAAAAGACCATATACGAAGCCAGCATTCCGGTTCGAGCGTGTGCTTGAGACGCAGGCACTGAGTTGCGGAAAAATTATAGGCTTCGCGGGGAATTGTGTGCATCACCGCAAGGCTTCCTAGCTTAGCTAAGCTAGCCCGGCGATTTCCAAAGGGAAGTCAGTGCAGGGAAGGAACGGACGACAGTAGGATGACGACTGTCGGTGGCGACGGCAGCTGAGACCGGCCGAGCAATGGAGCTTCCGAAGCCCGGTAGCTAACAGCTGATCGAGGATGGTGATCGGGAGATCGGTGGGGCTTTGGAACAGTTCCAGCCCCCAGACTCAGCCCAAGCTTCCGCCGCCGACATCCCCCCAGCTTCGTCGCCGACCCAGACACAATCCGGCGACGGTGTCTTGCGCACAGAATTGAAGCGCGCCTTTGGGATCGATCTCACCCAAATCCCTGGAATCCACACCGGCATCGCGCCAACTCTTTTTGGAGAAATTGGCTCCGACTTCACCAAGTTCCGGGGCGCCTCCGCCCTTGCCTCCTGGATGGGCCTATGCCCGGATAACGAGATCAGTGGAGGGAAGGTTCTGTGGGCAGGCACGCGCAAGGTGAACGGCCGTGCCGCCACTGCCCTGCGCATGGCGGCTCCGTGGCTGCACCACAGCAAATCCGTCCTCGGCGACTTCTACCGCCGCATGCGAGCCAGGTTGGGTGCTCCTAAAGCCATCACCGCCGCCGCTCCCAAATTGGCCCGCATCATTTTTCCCTTGGTCACTCCTCACCAAGAATTCGACGCCCGTCACTTCGCCGCGGATCAGATCCGTTTTCACAAACGCCAGGAAGCTAAATTCCGTGCCCAAGCTCGAGCCCTCGGATTCCAACTTATTCCCTTGGAACAGACCGCATGAGTGAGTT
>DATDGS010000014.1:0-4016 GCA_036521955.1 Terriglobales bacterium | reverse complement strand
AGAAAAACGGCTCTGGAACACGCTCAATTGGCGAGTCGGGCGCCTGGTGACCCACAAATTCCTGGATCGAACGCCCGTGGCGGGGCTGCGCGGCCCGGCCTTGTCGCTCGGCGAAAGTGGTGAGTTACTTCTGCAAGGGCGCGAAGAGTTTCTGGTGGAGCGCGCCAGCCGCACGCGAGGCGTGAACAAGCGGCATCAGATCTGGCACGATGTCGAACTTTTCGACATTCAACTGGCACTACGCCGCGCCGGGGTTGTGGTTCTTTGGGAATCCGAACCCGAAATTAAGGCGGTGAACGACTTCACAACCGACCGCTATGCCAAGGACTACGACGCCGTCGTGACGTTCCGATCCGGCAACCGGTGCGGCAAAGTGGCCATCGAGTATGAACGAACGCCAAAGTGGTCGAAGGCATACGAGCGCATTTGTGCTGACATGGACCAGGAAAAGAAGCTCGAAACCTGCCTCTACCTCGTCCCGAACCGCGAGCTTCACGCCTTTCTTGTACATGCACTCCGCAACGCACGACGGCGGATCATGATCGCACTGGCACCCGAATTCGTGCAACTCCCAGAGATCGCGCCACTCATTGACGCGCGAACCGGTGCCACAGCTCGGCTTGCGGACTGCTTAAGCGATGGCGATACCTAGCCGAATCCAACAGCTCCGCATTGCCTGTCTTTGGATCGGTTTGACTTGGCACGTCAGACTTGAAGCTCCGCGATGTCAAGCATTTGTGAGCCGACATACCCCAGTTTAGGAGAGCCTGTCGCTTCAAGAGGTCTTCGTGCGCTCGGCGCCCACATCCGCGCATAGAGCGTTACCGTCAACCAGTTCGCTGAGCTTAAGCAAGTCGAGACGCCGACTTGTTGGTACTGACTTCCGTGCTCGGCGTTAGAGACTAATCTACACAGCCGTCGCAGGGCCTGAAAACAATGATCCGTGCGGAGCAATCCCATCCGTCATAGAAGAGCTTTCGCCTTCCCCTCGGAACGAGCGTTGGGCTTCGCCTGAATGCGCTACGGCAGAGGTGTTCATGGGATACGACTTCCCTCTTTATCCGCGCAACGTCAGTAAACACTGGGCGACAACGCAGGAGTGTTGTTGTCTTATACTCGGCATAGAGAGTTTCCGCGAAATGGAATCCTTGCTGCACGACGTCAAACAAGGGCTTCGCATATTGTGGCGCAGTCCCGGATTCACAATCGCTGCGGTGACAACTTTGGCGCTCGGCATTGGAGCAAACACGGCGGTGTTTTCGGTGGTCAGCGCCGTGTTGTTGAAGCCGGCGCGATTCGCGGACCCGGACCGAACCGTGTGGCTCTCGACCACCATGCCAACCGGCCCGGATTACGGCAGTTCCGATCCGAAGTTCAACATGTGGCGCCAGCAAACCAACGTGCTCGAAGACGTAACCGGGCAAGCCTACGCAAAACTCAACCTGACGGGCGTCGATTCTCCTGAGCAGGTGCAGGCGGCGCGAGTCACGTCCGCTTATTTCCGACTCGTAGGGTTGCGTTTAGCAAAGGGCCACGGCTTTATCGCCGAAGAGGACGGACCGGCCGGCCGTCGCGTAGTGGTTTTGAGCGACGGATTCTGGAACCGGCACTTTGGCGGCGATCCGGGAATTATCGGCGGGAACATCACGCTCGATGGCGCTCCCTATGAAGTGGTCGGCATCACGGTCCCGGGCGCTCAGACGGAGGCTCAAGCGCCTCCCGATCTGTGGATTCCACTTCAAATTGATCCCAATAGCAACAGCCAGGTCGAATATTTCCTGGCGCTGGCTCGCCTCAAACCTGGAGTGACCCTCAGCATGGCGCGAGCGCAACTTCAGATCTCGGCTGAAGAATATCGGCGCAAGTTTCCCAATACGGTCACGATGCAGGCTGGATACAGTTTCGGCGCCGACCCAGTTGAAGATGCAATGGTCCGTAACATTCGCCCATCGCTCCTGATCCTTCTCGGAGCTGTCGCTTCGGTCCTGCTGATTGCTTGCGCCAACATCGCCAATCTGTTGCTATTCCGCGGCGTTGGCAGGAGGCGCGAGATCGCTATTCGATTGGCGCTTGGCGCTGCGCGAACTCGCATTGTCCGTCAACTGCTTACCGAAAGCGTGATGCTTGCTCTTGCCGGCGGAGCCGTGGGCCTCTTAGTAGGCAGTGCGGCGATTCGCGGCCTCTTGAACCTGAACCCCGCAATTCCTCGTATCGGCGTTTACGGGTATCACGTTGCCGTCGATTGGCGCGTCCTGACTTTCACCGCTCTGATATCGCTGCTTACTGGCTTCGTGTTCGGCCTGATGCCCGCGTTCGAGTCCTCCCGCGGCGACGTAAACACCAGCCTGAAGGCAGGACATTCCGGCGCCGGTAATCAACGGAACGCAGCCCGCTCAGTGCTGGTCATCAGCGAAATGTCTCTCGCGCTTGTGCTTTTGATTGGCGCGGGATTGCTGATTCGCAGCTTCATCGATCTCCAAGCAGTGAAGCCAGGATTTGACGTACGTAGCGTATTGACGCTGCGAATGTCGCTTACCAGTTCCCGATTCGAAACGACGTACCAGGTCAGTGAGTTCGTGCGCGACGCCGTTCAGCGCCTCGGCAGCCTGCCCGAAATTGTTTCCGCCAGTGCGGCCTCGTGGCTGCCCTTCGAGACCGGGGCCACGCTGCCTTTTGTCGTAGTAGGCCGGCCGCTGAATGGACCGTCGCATGGGTTCGGACACTGGCGGAACATCTCGCCGGCATATTTCTTGGCTCTGAAGATTCCTCTTTTGCGCGGGCGCTTCTTTACAGATCGCGATGATGGCAAAACCGCGAAGGTCGTTATCATTAATGAAGCGATGGCGCGTCAATACTGGCTGGGAAAAGATCCGCTCAATGAGCAAATCGATATTGCTCCGAATGTCGGCCCGGAGTTTGACGAGCCCCCTCGTCAGATTGTTGGAATCGTGGGCAACATACTCGAAGACTCTCTTGACCAACGGCCTCTGCCAACGATGTATGTTCCGATCGCGCAAGTAGCCGATGCCCGTATGCCCCGTATCCGGCAGAGCATTGTTTGGATTGTTCGCACTCGCGCCGAGCCACACTCGGTAATCCCAGCGGTTTCGCACGAATTAAGGGAAGCGAGCGGTGGCTTGCCTGCCGGAGGTTTCCGCTCAATGAGCGAAATCGTAGAGCAATCTACCGCCCGCCAACACTTCAATATGGAACTGCTAAGCGTATTCGGAGGTGTCGCGCTCTCGCTCGCCGCCATCGGAGTCTATGGATTGATCTCTTTTTCGGTCCAGCAACGAACGCAGGAAATAGGAATCCGATTGGCGTTAGGAGCTGGATCGAGCGATGTTCTGAGGATGGTGGTGGTCCAAGGCATGCGGTTGGCATTGATTGGAGTCGCGATCGGCTTGTGCGCCGCGCTTGGCCTTACGCGCTTCCTTGTCGGCTTCCTATTCGGAGTCCATGCCCTGGATCCCGCCGTGTTCATAATTAGTCCGATTGCTTTAGCCGTGGTGGCCTTCCTGGCCGTCTGGCTGCCGGCACGTCGCGCCAGCCGGCTTAATCCCATCGAAGCGTTGCGGCACGAATAGGCTGGACGTGTATTTTCCGTGCTGCAGCAGCTCATCCCAATCTGATTGCTCAGTGCTGAACCAAGCCTCGGCCTGTCGGAATTCCGGGTTCTCAGTGGGGCCGCGCAGGAAGGCGGCACGCCGGCACTCTGTTCTCCCCTTCGCAGTGCTCCTGGCGGCGTGCTTTCGTCGACGGATCATAGGGGTTAGAATTAATGGTGAGCGTCAAGCGAGGGCATCAAGAACCGGGAATTTATGAATTTACATGTCCTATTACAACGGCACGTAGCTACTTTTACGCTTTGCGGATTCTTAGGGTCCACGCAAAATTAACTTCCACAGATTCTCACAGATTGGGTGCAATGGTGTAGTTCCACCGCGGCAATATCTTGCCGGGTTTGAGAGCGAGCGATGAGATGAGTCGGCGGTTCGGTTTGAGACCGGTGGGAT
>DATDGS010000013.1:0-6256 GCA_036521955.1 Terriglobales bacterium | reverse complement strand
GGATCTGCTCCGGCCCCAAATGCTCGGGTGACTGGTTGAAGTAGCGGGCGAAATCCGCCACGGACTCAATGTAAGAACGGATCGTAAGCTCGGAGTAATTCCGCAGCCGCAGATCGTCCATCATTCGCTGACGCAGGATGGTCATGAACGAGCTCCTTTCACTCGTTCATTTCACCTCCGCCGCGCGCCGAATTCTACCTGCCGCGCTAGCGGCTTAGTACAACCTGTTTTATCAATAGTAATTTCACGTCATGAACAATACGGTTGAATCCGACATAAAACCGGAGGCGGCGCTAACTGTCCGCCCGACGCTCACGCTCGAGCAGTTCCACCAGCTCGCGGACGTGCCCCCAGAGGCGGAGTGGTTCGCCAATATCGACAACCCGCAGACGCGCCGCGCCTACCGCTTCGATATCGCCAAGGATTTCATGCCGTTCACCGGCATTGCGCGCCCCGAAGACTTCCGCCGCATCGCTCGCTCACACGTCATTGCGTGGCGTCGTCATCTGGAAGAACGCAAAGACAGCAAGGGCCGCAAGCTTTCCGGCGCAACTATCCGGCGCAAGCTCGCTGCGCTTTCTTCGCTGTTTGAGCATCTGTGCGATACCAACTCCGTGCTGTACAATCCGGTGGACGGCGTGAAGCGCCCCAAGGTCGAGACCTATGAGGGAAAAACCCCCGCCCTGGGCGACCATGAGGCCCGCGCCATTCTGAATGCGCCGGCCACTGAAACCCTTAAGGGCAAGCGCGATCGGGCCGTCCTGTCCGTGCTTCTGTTCCACGCGCTCCGGCGTGAGGAGCTGTGCAATTTAAAGATTGATGACCTCCAAGACCGGCGAGGAGTGAAGCACCTCCAGATCCACGGCAAAGGCAGCAAAATCCGCTACATTCCCTTGCACCCGGCGAGCGCGGCTGCAATTGACGATTACCTGGACGCCGTCGGCCATCGGCAAGAAAAGGATTCCGCTCTCTTTCGCCCGCTGCGCAACAACGTAACCGGCGAGCTTAACGGCCCCATGACGCCGCATGCGGTTTACCTCATCCTGCAGCACTACCGCCAGCAGATAGGGCTTACCGGCTCTCGCCTCGGCCCGCATGCGCTCCGAGCCACTGCCGCCACGAACGCGCTTGAGAACGGGGCCGACATTGTGGAAGTGCAGGAATGGCTTGGCCACGCGAATATCGCTACGACCCGCGGCTATGATCGCCGCCACTCCCGCCCAGAGGATAGCCCCACCTTCAAGGTCAAATACTGAATATTGGTCTCATTCTCATCAGTAGATGTCACGGTTTTTTGATCGCTGTTTCTCACTCTGCCGCAAATACTGTTAGAGCGTCTCACGGCTAATACCAAATCCCCTCGCACCATCCCCCCATGGGGGGATGAATCGGACGACCAAGCAAATTGACCAAGAGCCATCGCTTCGCTCACCGCCTTGCCAAACCGAGCTTTTCGCAGTTGATGTCAGAAGGTTTGTAAGCATCCTATGAACACCACTAGCCCGCAGGGAGTTGACGGGCGCATAGTGGTGGCATGAGCAACCAAGAGCGGGTGGCGG
Organism: Terriglobales bacterium; assembly: GCA_036521955.1. GTDB lineage: Bacteria > Acidobacteriota > Terriglobia > Terriglobales > Acidobacteriaceae > Acidiflorens. Next base: position 4,697 of record DATDGS010000013.1, on the reverse strand, counting down.
AGCGAAGGAAGCACTGGGGCGATGCAGCCCCTCCAGCCTCATTCCATCTCAACGTCGCGAAAGATCGATTTTGAACGGACTATCCGCCGCACAAAAAAGCCCCCGGCTCCCGCCGGGGGCTTTGTTCAGTTCGCGAATAAGGTGCTTATCGCCTTACCGTAATGCTGGTTTGAGTATCCAACGGGCCAAACTGATCGATGCCAATGCCCTTGGGGGCGGTCGGGATTACCAGTTTCACCCAGACGGCATCCGGACCCTTGAACCACGAAGTCTCGGTCGCCTTGCGCAGGGCGTCGATGCTGTCCTGCTGCTTCCCGGAGGTCGCGTTGGCAAAACCCGGCAGCTCGAACACGACCCATGAGTCTTTGGCCATTTCGCTCAAGCTGATAGCAACTTCCGGTCTTTCGGTCTTCACACGGATCTCGGTACCGGCGCGCACAGTGCTCTGATTGGCCGTGATCTTGAAGTCCTTGCCATTGCGGCTCAGGGTAATTGGTTTTTCAGGAGCAGCCGCCCGCGCAGGACCAGCCCCCCGCGCAGGACCAGCCCCCCGCGCAGGACCAGCTGACTGCAAAGCAACATCTTTCAGCGCAAGACCAGCACCCCTTGTGGCTCCGGCCCTCCTGATGCTGAACTGAATGCGTCCGATATCACCCTTGCACACTGAGGCGTTCCAGGTGGGATGAATCTCGCAGGTGTCGTCCGTGGCGACGCTGTCGTTCTCGCCGTCGTGGATCAGAACATAGGAATCAGGGATGCCGGTCGTCGATCCGTCCAGATCGTGGATCGCCGCGGTCCGGTAGGCCGAACCACTCCGGTTGTCACTGTCGAACCTGGGGTCGATCTTCGGGAAATACACGGGCTTGGCATTGATGTATTTCGCACTCTTGACTGTGTTTTCGGTGGTAACCCCGGCGCCCGTAAACAACAGCCAGGTAAGCGCGCCTGATCCGCGCTGTTTGTTGTCCTGGAAATTCACGAAGGTGGTATTCACCACGTCGTGACGGTAATCGTAATACTCGTAAGCGTGGATTGGGTAATCCGGAATCAGGCGTTTCGGCAGGCTGCGGCCGTAGGCAATTTCCTCTGGCGTCGTCGGATTGCCGATGTTGTCGGTTTCGCCCACGAACCGCGAATCAACCACCAGTGAGGTAAATGTGTCAGCGCCGAAGGAACCCGTTGAATTCGTGAACCCGATGGCATTGTCCGCCGCCTTCAGATTCCGGAAGACGTGCAGCTCGCCGCGACCCCAGACGCCGCCATTGCGGTTCTTGTAAGCGGTGAGATCCGCGAGGAGCGATTCCACGCTCTTGCTGTTTTCGTCAGCGGGATTTTCCTTGGCAATGTGCGAGGGGCCGGCCAACCCGAAGACGTTTTCCAGATTGATGTTCCGGTCCAGCATGAACCCGTCGAAGTTGGAGTGGGCAACGTTGCCCCTGAATTCCGCCATCCTGGTTCGACGCGGCCAGGTGGCCTTGCTGATCTCCGTACCTTCGAACTTCCCTTGCGGGTGTTCCGGCAACGACCACCAGAAGCCATTCTCATCGGAACCCGCTGCCACGTTGTCGATGAAGACATTGTCCGGATTGGTGATCCAGTAAGCCGCCACCGTGTTGTCCGAAGGCAGCAAGGTGTCCTTGCCGGACATGCTGGCCGCCCTGTAGGTCGCGCGATTCTCGTTCGTAAAGCTGTTCGCGGGGGCGAGTGGATTTGAACCACCGGCCTCTCCGTTTGGGGCGAGATTGGTCGGCGCGCAGGCCTTGGAGGTATGGCACTTGATCTGGATCGCCAGGTTGTGCAAGAACTGGTTACCGTGCTCCGCGCCGTCTTCGAGGAAGAAGCAGTGACCGACGGTGTTGTAGGTCACGTTGTTCTCGACGCGCAGGAAGTTCGTGCCGTGCACGGTCACACAGCGGTTGTAGGTGTCATGGAGCGACGCGTTCTTGATGTACTGCCCCTGTGCGTCGCCGATCAGATGCCAGTGGATCGGATATCGGGCGAGAGTCATGTTCTGGCCCATTCGATTGAATTCGACGCCCTCGACAAACATCTTGCTTCCGACCATCGCCATGACGTGCCCGCCGTAGAAGGACTGTTCCGCGTCGGCCGATGCCTGGAGTTTGATGTTGCGAGTCAGCAAGCCGACTTCGCCGCGTTCATCCACGTCGAAGGTGATCTTGCCGAAGTGCATGTAGTCGAGCTTCTTGTCGAGCGTGATCGTGTTTCCGCTGATGGCCGCAATGTTGCGTCGTTCTGCCTGCCGGGGATCGAAATCCGTGGATGCGAGAACGATCTCGTCGCCGACGCGCCAGCCGGCAGCGTTCAGGACCTGGATCGAGGTGGCGCCGACGTTCGCTGTGCTGGACAGCTTCGTCCAGGAATTGGTCCGGTCACCGTGAAGATTGAGGGTTCCGCCCATGAGCATGATCCCGCGGTCCACGCGGTCCGTCGTTCCACCCACTCCACTGATGTCTTCGCCTTTGACGTTGTCGGTGAAGGTGATGGTGGCCTTGCGGGTGTGAGGGGCCTTTTCCGTGCCGATCTCCAACTCGCCGTGCAACATGATCCACTCGGTGGTGAGTTCAACGTCTTTATTGTTCGCGAAGCTCAGCTTGCCGTTGATCGTCAGACCGTTCAGCGGCGGGGTGTTGACGTCGAGCACCACTTCTTTGCCGGCGTCGATGGTGACCTTGTCGCCTGCCACGGGCACCTTGCGGTTGGGCCAGGTCGCCGGATCAGACCACTTCGTCGCCTTCGCTGCCGGCGCTGCAGGACTCTGGGCCTGCACGATAGTGAACACGCTGACGAGCAACGATGCTGAAATCAACGACATCAGAAGGAACGAGCGATTCTTCTTCCTCATGACATGAACCTCCGATACTTGAAAAATGACCACGATCTAGCCGTATTAGGATAGCGTGAAACGGATAGGCGCTTCAAAGGCCTCTCACTTTGGGGAGATGTGGAGATGGAGATGTGGGGACGGTGGTGCCAATTCGACGACGATTCAGCGTTCAGGGTGAGGGTAGTCGGCATAAGCGGGCATGGCCGAGGAGAATCTTCCAGGCCCCGGCCTAGCGATCTCTGATAAAGGGGGTTTATGTAGGGTTTTCAGCCCGGCTGCGCCAATTTTTGTAGTTCAAGGGACGGTGGTGGGAACTGCGCGGCAGAACATATCGATGGTAGGTTGCTGCAGGCTGCCGTTCGGAACAGCCAGTCGGAGTGTTCGTGTTTTGCTCAAAGTGCCGTACCTGCACTATTTTAGCCCACTCCCAAGGCCCTCGTTGGATGAGAAAACCCGTTCTATCACTGTGCCCGTCGTTGTGCCCGCGAGCCGATCTGAAGGCGCTCTCCGGAGGACAAGATCAACTCCATCGCCTGACCTCGCTGCTGGCCCACCGCGGCGGTCTCCACCAAGGCAAAGCCCACTGGCTGGATCTTCCCCTTCAGCCGCTTCCGCCATGCATAAAACGACGGGCCGCCTACTCCGTTCTCCTCACAGAACGCCTTTACCGTCTTCCCACTTTGCTGCTGACGGGCAATCAGCTCGCCCCAGTGCTTCCTTCGCTCCGCCACCCGCTCTTGGTTGCTCATGCCACCACTATGCGCCCGTCAACTCCCTGCGGGCTAGTGGTGTTCATAGGATGCTTACTGACGGGCAAATACAATTACGATCTCTCCTATACGCCCGACCCCGCGCCGACAGCCGCTTTGTAGGCTCTGGAGAATGGCCGCGATGCACAGAACCCGCTTCCGACAGCTGTAGCGGAACGAGTTCGGTTCAAGGACAAGACGCCGCACACGTCGTCTAAGGTGCTCGGGGTTGGTGACCACATCGTAAACGCGGCTGGCCAACTCCATCGCGCCAAGGGCGGGTTCGAAACGCCCGGTGCTCAGGCGCGAAGAGAAGGTGCCGCCGTCCGACCTGCGCGTGATCCGTGTCGCACTTGTGGGACGTCCGTTCGTACGGCTCGTATTTCGTGTGTGATGCCCATTAGTTGCTCGCACATGTGATGTCCGCTCGCTCCTGCTTTGCGGCACATCATCGACATCGCAACCGCATTTCGAACCAAGGCTGATGAGCTCTCCGGAATTCAGTTTGCGGCTGACGGTTACCGTCTTATTCTTGTCTTACGGCTGGGCCATGCCGGTTGAGCGAAGGCGACCTCCGGAAGCGTGTCCCCGAACGTACGGGAGGAAGGGCAAGTGATAGTGTCCACGACCGAAGCGATCCGTAACGGCAAGCCGAAATCAAACGGAACGAGGAAAGGACGCGGCGGCGGGCGGCGATCCAGGAACCAAGCCGATAAGGTCCGCTATTTCGTCGGCCGGCCGGGCGATGGCGACAGCAAGCCGATGCTCGAACAGGAGGTCTCAACCGAGCCAGAGGCGCTGGTAATCGCGTTCAAAAGCGATTGCCGCGTCTACTTCATCAGCGAATATCGCGTCACGCAGAGAATCGAGGGCAGCCAAGTGCGGCTCGAAAAAGAGGCGCCTGAGGCTGTTCAACGGGTTTCTAACCTCAACGCAAGTTGAGTAGAAGGCGCCCACGCCTTGCGTGGGAAATCGCTTTCCGGCTCTAACCAAGCCTGGAGGCAACCGGTTCAGCTTCGGCTGGACAGGCAACACAACGGAAGAAGGTCGGTTCCTCCATGGAGGCCTGGCCCGATTACCTCGTGTTTTCGGCAACAGGCCAA
>DATDGS010000012.1:0-28017 GCA_036521955.1 Terriglobales bacterium | reverse complement strand
CACCCAAAAAACAACCCATTCCAAACGGTTTCTGCCATCCTGGAAGCATCCCAACTTGCCCCACTGCCTTTTGCTGCCCACAACTGGCGTCAAATCAGCGGCGTGCCCGATGGACAGATGGGGCTTTGCGGAATCGCTGCCGGTCAGGGTAGGCCGCTTGACAGCGGCAAAAGCCGACGCTGAAAACAATCCACTGATCGCAGGGTGAACCGCTGCGCCACCCGAAGGCAGTAGATCCCTGGTAAACCGCTGCGCCACACCAGAGCGGGTGCAACGAATCCCGCACGATGCTTTTGTGGAATCCCACACATTCGCAAAAGAGCGCGAATGTGTGGAGCACCAACCCTCGACTAGAGTTTCCACAGGGAAAATAACATCAGCGTCCGGAATGCAAGAAAAATCGTAGCGAATAGATAGCGAAGGCACCTTGCGCGTAAACCCAACCCCTAGTGGTCATCTGGCTGGTTAACCCCTACATTTCGCGCTCCGGACGATGAGTTCCTGATTGGGACCTCAACCTTGAACTTTCTTGTTGACAACAAACGATTTAGGCGTAGGATGTGGATAAAAGTGGTTGAAAGTGGAGTAGATATTAGAGGTCGTGGGTAAGAACGCTAACTTTCGAGGCGCCAGTGGTTTCGCCGACTGACACCGACAAAAACGAGAGCAATCATTATCCCAACGAACCCGAGTCCACTGCTGTCGCAACCGCTTCTACCTCCCTCGTGCTAGTGGCTGTGGTAGCAGCCATGCGTAAAAGGACCCCCATAACGAGCAGGGCACATGTTTCGCGGAAATCATCCAACGCGCGTCGACGAAAAGGGACGATTAAAAATCCCCGCGGAATTCAGGCGCGTGATCGACGACAAATATGCGCAGAAATTTTACATCACGAGCCTGGATGGAAATATTGCTCAAGTGTATCCCTTCGAGGAATGGGAGCGGATCGAGCAGAAGCTGGCATCGCTGTCAACTTTCAATCCGACGAAGAAGAAGTTTCTAACGCGCACGAATTATTACGGGCAGGTCGTGGAGATGGACGGGCAGGGGCGCCTGCTGGTTCCGCAGATCCTGCGTGAGTCGGCGCAGATTCGCGGCGAAGTGGCAGTGCTCGGCAATCTGACCTATCTGGAGGTCAGGAACCTGGAAGCGCTGGACAAGGAAATCAAAGAGCAAGCTTTCTCGGATGAAGACACGAAGACCCTCGACGAATTGGGCATCTAGTCATCGGGCGAACAGTGCGCACGGATTTAACAGACATCCCCGAGCGGGGTGGGCATGGGCAAGTTGGCCATGTCCCGGTTCTTTTAAAAGAAGCGATCGATTTTCTGGCCGTAAAGCGCGGCGGAACTTATCTGGATGCCACGGTGGGCCTGGGCGGGCACAGTTTGGAAATCGCAAGACGCCTCGGCGCACCGGGACATTTGATTGGCTTCGATAAGGATCCGGCGGCGCTGAACGTGGCGCGAAAAAAACTCGCGCCGGTCGATAGTCGTTCGTCGTTCGTCGTTGGCGAACCGCTCTCCGAACGACCAGCGAGCAGCGACCAACGACCGAATTTGGACTGGCCAACGATTACGTTGCTGCATCGCTCGTTTGCAGAGATTGCGAACGACCAGCGACCATCGACCATCGACGGTCTAATCGCGGACCTGGGTGTGAGTAGTTTGCAGCTCTCGGACGCGGCGCGGGGATTTAGTTTTCAGGCGGAAGGACCGCTGGACATGCGGATGAACCCGATGTCCGGCGAGACCGCCGAACAAGTGGTAAACCACATCGACGAGCGCGAGCTGGCCGATGTGATTTACGAATTCGGTGAGGAAAGGAGGTCGCGGAGAATCGCCAGAGCCATTGTCCGGTCGCGGCCGATACGCACGACGACGCAACTTGTCGAGGTGGTATCAGCCGCGGGCCGGTCAATGAAACACGAGCGGATTCATCCGGCGACCCGAACCTTTCAAGCTCTCCGAATATTCGTAAACCGTGAACTGGACGATCTGAAAGCACTTCTTGAAGCGGCGCCCGGCGTGCTGAAGCCGGGAGCAAGGCTGGTGGTGATCAGCTTTCACTCGCTCGAAGACAGGATCGTCAAAGACGCGTTTCGCGACGGTGCGAAGCAGGGCTGGTACCGGCCGCTGACCAAGAAGCCGGTGACGGCGAGCGAAGAAGAGATAGATCGGAATCCGCGGTCGCGCAGCGCGAAGATGCGCGCCGCCGAAAAAGTTTAGCCAGTCAAGTTTTGAGTTTGCCCCGGAGAAACTGCCGGGCTCCCGGTGCGGTGATAGTAGGACGTGCCGGGTAAAGATTTTGGAAAAACTCTGTGGTGGAGTTTTCGCGGAGCGGCCAAGAAAAAACAGAACAAGGCCGAGTCCGGAGAAGAAAAGCTGGAACAGTCGAATGATATGTACTGGCACCCTCATTGAAGATCTGATGACCACGGTCGAGCGCGCGGAACAGAGGGCGCGGTTGGAAGAACCGCGGTTCGCTGAGCCAATGTTCGCCGAACCAATGTTCGCTGAACAAACGGTTGTCGAATCCATGTTTGTCAAAACCCGGTTTGCTTCCGTTCAGGAAAATGCAGACTACGATACGAAATTTCTTGGAGTCGCATAAATCATGAGCGTCGTGGCCTTGCAAAGCGCAATTCCTTCCAGCCGGCGCAAGTCCTGCTGGCTGGGGACCCCGGAAATTTATTTCCGCAAAACCATCGATAACTCGCGTCTGGTAAAGGTCGAAGACCCGCGCCGTGAGCGCGAGATGAAATACTTCGGAATTGCTCTCTGCTGCCTGTTTCTCCTGGTCATGGGGTACGCGCTGCAGCATTTCCGCGCAATCGAATACGGGTACAAGATCGAGACGCTGCGATTGCAGCGCGACGGCCTTACGGAAATGAACCGGGCTCTGCGCCTGGAAGAGGCGTCGTTGCGCGATCCGGAGCGAATTGACATGATGGCGCGCAAGCTCGGCATGCAATCGCCGCAGCCTGGGCAAGTGCTGCGCATGGACGCTGACGCCGATGTCGGCACGCCGGTGATGGCCAGCGTGACTCCGGTCGCTGTGGTGTCGGCGCGTTAGGGGCAGGTTTCGGGTCTTAGGTCTCAGGTCTCAGGAAAATCTCACGTGTCCTACTGAGGGGTAAGATCTGACACTTTGACCTTGGTCCTACGACCTGAGACCTACACCAGTGGCTACTACCTCTTCTAATAGCGCGCGATTCAGGCTCTACTGCTTGTCTGGATTGCTTTGCCTTTGGCTGCTGGCGATTTGTTTGCGGCTCGTTTATCTGCAAATTTTCTGCTACGGCGATTTTGAGCGCCGTGCCCAGCACCAGCAGCAGCGCAGCTTCGACCTCTCCCCGAAACGCGGCGTCATCTACGATCGCGCCGGACGCGAGCTGGCCATGTCGATCCAGGTGGACTCGGCCTTCGTCGTGCCCTCGGAAGCTCCTGATCTTCCCAATACCATCAGCCTGATTACACGCATCACGAAAGACGATCCCCGCGTCGTGCTGGCTGACTGCCGTGCCCACAAAACGTTCTGTTGGGTGGCTCGAAAGGCGGACGCGGAAGTGGTGGACCGCATTCGTGCGCTCAATCTGCAGGGCGTCCACTTCCAGAAGGAGCCGAAACGCTTTTATCCCAAGCGAGAGTTGGCGGCGCAAATTCTGGGCTACGTTGGCACCGACGATCAGGGACTAAGCGGGCTGGAGCGGCAGTACAACGAGCAACTCCAGGGCAAGCCGGGCAAGCTGATGATTTCCGTCGACGCGCGCAGGCAGTGGTTTGCCAGCGTTGAAAAGGAACCGGAGTCCGGCAACAGTCTGGTTCTCACCATCGACCAGAACATTCAGTACATCGCCGAACGGGAACTCGAGCGCGGAATGGAACAGACGCAGGCTATCGCGGGCACGGTGATCGTGGAAAATCCTCACACTGGCGAAATTCTGGCGCTCACCAACAGGCCAACATTCAACCCCAATATTCGGAAGGAAATTAAGAACGAGGCCCTGAAAGACCGCGCGGTCAGCGATGTGTACGAGCCCGGCTCGACTTTCAAGATGGTGACCATCTCCGCCGGTCTGGAAGAAAAGATCACGCGGCCCGACGAGATGTTTGATTGCCAGATGGGATCGATCGTTATCAACGGCATGCGCATCCGCGACAGCAGGCCACATGGCATGCTCTCGGTGGCCGACATTATTGCGGAGTCGAGCGACGTCGGCGCTATCAAAGTCGCGCTGCGCCTTGGCGACGAGCGCTTTTACAAGTACATTCGCGCCTTCGGATTTGGCCAGCAAACCGGAATCGAGCTTCCCGGCGAAACACGCGGACTGACGAAGCCGGTGGAGCGCTGGTCGAAAGTCTCCATTGGCGCGATCTCCATGGGCCAGGAGATTGGCATTTCGCCCCTGCAGCTCGCTTCCTTGATTTCGACGATTGCGAACGACGGCGTGCATGTTCCGCCGCGCACCGTTGCGGGGACAATGACGCCGCAGAATACTCCGCAGACTATCGCTTTCGAGCCCGCCGAAGGGACGCGTGTGATTTCATCCCTCACCGCAGCCCAGATGCGTCAGATGCTGCAGGGAGTGGTGCTCCACGGCACCGGACGCAAGGCCATTCTGGAAGGCTACAGTTCGGCGGGCAAGACGGGGACGGCGCAGAAGGTGGACCCAGCCACCGGCGCTTACTCGAAGACAAAGTATGTGGCGTCGTTTGCCGGGTTTGCCCCCATTAACGATCCGCAAATCGCAGTGGTGGTGATTCTCGACTCCGCCGTCGGCTTGCACCAGGGAGGCCAAGTCTCGGCGCCGGTTTTCCAACGGATCATGCAGCAGGTGCTTGAGTATCTGCACGTGCCGCATGACGTGCAGCTTCCGCCCAGCCGCCAGGTATTGCTGGCTCGCCGCGATGTCCCCGACGCGAGTCTGGAAGAAAGCTCGCCCGATCATCTGGGCGCCGCACTGGATATGGCCGAAGCCAGTGAAACGCCTGCCATGCCAGCAACGGTTCAGCCTGGCACAATTGGAACGCAGGTTGTTCCCGCCGCTCTAACCGCTAAAGCGACCGAAACAAAACCGGATCAACGAGTGACGACGGATCCGACGACAGTTGCAGGGAGCTTGGCGGCTACACAGTCTGCCGCACCATCCGCGAATTCACCCCTGCAGAAATTGTCGGCCAGCGGTACGGTAGTTGTCGACGTCGAAGACGGAGGGATCTTGGTGCCGTCCTTCCTTGGCAAGAACCTGCGCGTGGCCATTGAGGCCGCGCAGGATGCCGGCCTCGACCTCGACGCGGTCGGCAGCGGGACCGCTCGCGAACAATCACCGCTGCCCGGGGTGCACGTCGCGGCGGGATCGCGCATCACTGTGCATTTCGGCAGATAGGTTTGGCCTTGTGTACCTCTGTGTCCCTTTGTGCCCCCTTTGGTTGAGAAAAACGCTTGAGCCCCAGAGGGCACAGAGGTACACAGGGGAACCAAGCTTCCGGCTATTTATAATCACTCCAATGATTTTCCAACAGCTCCTGCTGGGTGCCGAGGTCCTCTCCCAAAGCGGAAACCCGGCGGTTGCCGGTGTGGAATACGATTCCCGGCGGGTGCGGCCCGGAACTCTGTTTGTCGCCATGAAAGGTGAGACCAGCGACGGCAATCGGTTCATCGATCAGGCCATCGCTGCCGGAGCGGTTGCCATCGTCACCGACTCGCCGGCCGAAACGTCGCGTCCGGCGGTTGCCTGGGCGCGCGTGGTACACGGACGCCGTGCGCTCGCCCGCCTGAGCGCGAATTTCTACAAACGTCCCGCCGAACGAATTGCGAACACTGGAATTACCGGCACGAACGGAAAAAGCACGACCGCGTTCCTGATCGAATCCATATTCCACGCGGCCGGACGCAAGACCGTGCTTGTCGGAACCATCGAATACCACGTTGCCGGGAAGATTCTGCCAGCGCCGCACACCACGCCGGAAGCGCTGGAGTTGAACCGACTTTTGTCGGAGGGTTTGGGCCTGGGAGCTACCGAAGCGGTGATGGAAGTATCTTCGCATGCGCTGGAACAGCAGCGTGTTTTCGGAATTCCTTTTGATGTGGCCGTGTTCACGAATCTTACGCGCGATCATCTCGATTACCACGGCACCATGGAGGCCTATTTCCGCGCCAAACAAATGCTTTTCGAGGGTTGCGGGACGGACCCGCCGCGCGCGGCCGTTCTTAACATTGACGACGAATACGGCCGCCAGCTATTTAAGCTTTGCAAGAAGAAGAGCGCGGTGGTGCTCGCTTACGGCTTGACCTCTGGCGACTGTGACTTTCGTGCCGAGTCCGTCGAAATTACGCCGCGGGGAACCCGTTTTCAAATGGTCACGCCGTCGGGGAAGATCGCGATGTGGGCTCCGCTGATCGGGATTGTGAATGTGTACAATGTGCTCGCAGCGTCCGCCGCCGGATATGCACGCGATTGTTCCGCCGAAGCGATCGCAAAAGGAATCTTCGACCTCACCAACGTTCCCGGCCGCTTCGAACGTGTGGATTGCCGCCAGCCTTTCACTGTGGTCGTGGATTATGCGCACACGGACGACGCGCTGCGCAACCTCACCGCGCTGGCACGCGAATTTGTCGCCCGCTCCGGCCCCAAAGGCAAAGTCATCACACTTTTTGGATGTGGTGGCGATCGCGATCGGGCCAAGCGTCCTTTGATGGGCGAGGCCGCCGGCAAGGGTAGCGATTTCGTCGTGCTCACGACTGATAACCCGCGCTCCGAAGATCCGCTTTCCATCATGAATGATGCACTTGTCGGATTACAAAAGTCCGGCGCGAAGTATTCCATGGAGCCTGATCGCCGCACGGCCATCGCGCTCGCTGTACAACATGCGACCCCCGGCGACATCGTGCTGCTCGCGGGCAAGGGACACGAAAACATGCAGATCACAAGGGATGGAACGATTCCGTTCGACGATGTGGAGGTCGCGCGCGAAAGTCTGATGGCCCTTGGCTACGACTGCAAAGGCGCCGCGAAAGCGGGCACGGCGGGGAAGCCGGCATGAAACTCCTTCTTTCCCGGATCGCGGAATTCATTTCTCCGATTGACCAGGCTCCGACTGGCCAGGCTGGCGGCCAATGCCACGGTCGCGCCACGGTCCAGGGATATTCCATCGATTCTCGCACCGTGGAACTTGGCGATCTCTTCTTTGCGGTCAAAGGCGAACGCCTCGACGGCCACGATTTCGTCAAGCAGGCACTGAGCCGAGGCGCGATTGCCGCAGTGGTTCGGAAAGATCATTTGGCGCGCTACTCCAATCTCGCTGGTCTGCTGGCCGTCGACGACACTCTCGCTGCGCTCCAGACATTGGCCACGGCGGTGCGCAAAATGTGGGGCAAGACTGCCATCGGCATTACCGGATCGATGGGCAAGACCACCACCAAAGAAGCGATGGCCCATTTGCTCACGGTCAGGTACCGCGTCCATCGCACCAAAGGGAATTTCAATAATCATTTTGGTTTGCCCCTCGGGCTGCTGACGCTCGAGCCGGAATACGATCTCGCGGTTGTCGAAATGGGGATGTCCCACCCCGGTGAAATCTCCGCACTGGCTCGCATCGCCCTGCCGAACCAGGCCGTGATTACCAATGTTGCCCCGGTTCATCTGGAGAGCTTCGACTCCATCGCCGGAATCGCGCGCGCAAAATATGAATTGATCGAAGCTCTTCCCCACGGCGGTACAGCCGTGCTGAACGCCGACGACGAATATGTGTGCCAGTTCGGACGCGACTTCAAAGGCAAAGTCGTCATGTTCGGATTGAAGTCAACGGCCGATGTGCGGGCGGAAAACATAGAGGCTCTGGGGCCCGCAGGCACACGCTTCGATCTTGTCAGCCACGAAGTGCGCCAGTCCGTGCAAAGCCCGTTACTTGGCAAGCACAACGTGTACAACGTGCTCGCCGCGGCTGCGATAGCGCTGGAGCACGGTGTTGTACCGTCAGAGATCGCCGAAGCGCTGCCGTCGCTGCAGCCCGCCGACAAGCGCGGACAAGTCGTCCAACTGGGTAACACCACGGTACTGTACGATTGCTACAATTCAAGTCCGAGGGCGCTTATGGCTGCGGTCGACACTCTGGCTGCCATGCCGGCGCGGCGCCGGATTGTTGTCGCCGGCGAGATGCTGGAACTCGGAGCTACCGGCGAGCAACTGCATCGCGAGTGCGGACGTTATGTGGCGGGAGGGAAACTCGACTTCCTGCTTGGCGTGCGGGGTTTGGCGAAGGCGATGGTGGACGCGGCTTGCGAAGCGGGGATCACGGCGAAATTCGTGGCAACGCCGGAAGAGGCGGGTGAGTGGCTGGCGCACGAGGCTCGCGATGGCGATGTCGTGCTGCTGAAGGCGTCACGCGGCGTGAAGCTGGAAAAAGCGCTGGAGACTTGGCAACGAAAATCTGGGATTTAACGATCTTCCCAACGCTTGGGGCTGGTGGGGGTGTCCGACGAAAGGCTTGAACCACTGGGGACACAGGGGTTCACAGTGGACCACCGGGTAGCTCATGGGTTTCCCAGGCGCAGGGATCTAATCACTGAGAGCTGACAGCTGAGGGCTGACAGCGGGTGTCGGAGGCGTATTGCTCTACTGGCTGCTCTACCTGAAGCTCTTCCACTATTTTCCGCCGTTCCGGATTTTCCGTTACCTGACTTTCCGCACAGCCTTCGCCAGTCTCACAGCTCTTTTCACCGGTCTGATCGTTGGGCCCATCGTGATTCGGCGGCTGCGCGATTTCCAAATCGGGCAGTATATCCGCGAAGAAGGGCCGCAGGCTCATCAGAAAAAAGCGGGCACGCCGACCATGGGCGGTTTGCTGATTGCCATCGCCATTTTGGTGCCTACGTTACTCTGGGCGGATTTGAGTAATCCCTTCGTCTGGATCGCCGTGTTTGCCACGCTGGCGTTCGGTGCGATCGGTTTTGCCGACGACTATCTTAAAGTCATTCATCGCCGCAACCTCGGCCTTACCGCACGCGCCAAGCTGGGCTATCAGGCCGCGGCTAGCGTGCTGATTGCGATTGCGCTGATTGTATTGCAGCACCGCAGAGAGTATTCGACCGTGCTGTTTGTACCATTCTTCAAGCAGTTTCATCCTGACCTGGTGATTCAAAGGTGGGGGTCTCATCCGCAACTCTGGCCGCTGGGTTTCTTGCCGTTCGTTGCGTTCGTGGTGATTGTGATTGTCGGATCGAGCAACGCCGTGAATCTTACCGACGGCCTCGACGGGCTCGCCATCGGCTGCACGGTGATCGCGGCGGGAGCGCTCGCGGTTCTCACCTACCTCAGCGGCCACGCCACTTTTGCAACCTACCTCGAATTGCAGCGCATGCCGCAGATTGGCGAACTCACTATCTTTTGCGGAGCCATGGTCGGTTCGGCCATCGGATTTCTCTGGTACAACGCACATCCGGCGGAAGTGTTCATGGGCGATGTCGGCTCGCTGGCGCTGGGCGGCGCGATCGGCACAGTAGCCGTCATGATCAAACAGGAACTGCTGCTGCCGTTCATCGGAGGTATCTTTGTTATCGAGGCGCTCTCGGTGATCCTGCAGGTTGGTTCCTACAAGTTGCGCAAGAAACGCATTTTTAAGATGGCGCCGATCCATCATCACTTTGAACTGCTGGGCTGGTCGGAGTCGAAAGTGATTGTGCGTTTCTGGATCGCGTCCCTGGTCTTCGCTTTGTTTGCGCTGACGACGCTGAAATTGAGATAAAAGAATCCACCACGGAGGCACGGAGACACGGAGAAAAACCGAATCTTAACTGTTTCTCTTTTGTTTCTCTTTGACTCGGGGCCTCTATGGTGAAACGATTTCATGGAGCTCAATAACAAACGCGTGCTGGTCGTCGGTCTGGGCAAATCCGGCGTGGCGTCTGCGCTGTTTCTGAAGTCGCGTGGCGCTCGTGTCACCGTGTCAGACTCCAAGCCCGAAGCCGAACTTCGCGATGAAATCCTGCTCCTGCTGGAGCACGGGATTACGGTCGAAACCGGTGGCCACGGCGACCGCACCTTTCGTGGGCAAGATTTGATCGTCGTCAGCCCGGGGGTTCCCGTCGATTCGCCGCAACTGGTGCAGGCGCGCAACCTGGGAGAACCGGTGATCGGCGAAATCGAACTCGCGGCGCAATTTCTGTCCGGTCCAATCGTTGCCATTACCGGAGCCAACGGCAAAACTACCACCACCTCATTGGCCGGCGAAATTATTGCCGCTGGAAATTTTCCTGCACTGGTTGGCGGTAATATCGGCACTCCGGCCATCAGTTTTGTCGATCAAGCCGGGCCCGCGACGTGGACGGTGCTTGAGGTGTCGAGTTTTCAGCTGGAGACGATCGTTGAGTTTCGTCCTCGGATCGCGGCGATTCTGAATATCACTCCCGATCATCTCGATCGCCACAAGACTTTTGCCAATTACGTCAACGCCAAAGCGCGCGTTTTTGAGAACCAGGGTGCGGATGACTTCTCCATCCTCAACGCGGATGACCCTGGAGCCGCTGGGTTGTCCGACCGTACTCGCGCGCATTTGTTCTGGTTCAGCCGAAAGAAGGAGATTGAAAGCGGAGCCTTTGTCCGCGGCACTCATATCTATTTCCGTGACGGTCGCAGCGAACGCGAGATCATGCCGTTGGCGGAAGTGCTCCTGAAAGGAGCGCACAACCTGGAAAATGTGCTCGCGGGAGTTTCCATCGGATGCCTTGTCGGCTGCCAGCCCGAACAGATCCGCCATGCTGTCCGGATTTTCCAAGCGGTTGAGCACCGGCTGGAGTTCGTAGCGCGGGTCGGGGGCGTCGATTACTACAATGACTCCAAGGCAACGAATGTGGATGCCACGGTCAAAGCGCTGGAATCATTTCCGGCTAATATTCACCTCATTCTCGGCGGCAAGGATAAGGGGAGCGACTACACCGTGCTCAATGAGCTGTTGCGGCAGCGGGTGAAGCGCGTTTATACCATCGGAGCCGCGGCGGCCAAGATTGAATCACAGATTCAGGGTGCAGCCGAAATCGAACATGCGGAAACTCTGGAAAACGCTGTAAGACGCGCCAGCGAATCGGCTGCGGCGGGTGACGTTATTCTTCTCGCTCCGGCTTGCGCGAGTTTTGATCAGTTCCAGAGCTACGAACATCGTGGCAGAGTTTTCAAAGAGACGGTGCACTCGCTGGGCTTGGCGCGATCCACCTAGCGCGCGTTTCGTTTCAGGGTATCGCTTTGGCGATGACGCCATCGCAGCCCCTGAAGGGGCGTCTGATTTTGCGGAACTTTCGGAATCGCTAGAGCGATACCCTCATACGAATCCCAGTTTGGAACCAACTCAGTTATCCTCTCGTCTCGATCGGCGGCTGAAATTCCTCCTTGTCTCCTCGACTCCGTGATGAAATAGATTCTCTATGGCCAAGCGGGTTAGCGTCGATCGCTGGATGTTTACCGTGACCACGATCCTGGTTTTTGTCGGACTGGTCATGATCTTCAGCGCCTCGGCGGTGATGGCCAAGGAACGATTCGGGTGGGCTTACGAATTTTTGCTGAAGCAGCTGGTTTGGGCGGTCGCGGGGCTCATCGTAATGATCGTGGCCATGAAGGTGGATTACAAACGGCTGCAACATCCGGCGCTGGTTTTTTCGTTCTTGGGCCTGACTACTCTTCTGCTCATCTCTGTTTTTTTTCTTGATCGCGCCCACGGCACGCACCGGTGGTTCCACGTCGGGCCGATTTCTTTGCAGCCTTCGGAACTGGCCAAACCCGCACTGATACTGTTTCTCGCTTGGTTTCTCGAGGACAAAAATAAAGCCATGGTCATGGATGATTGGCGTAATACGCTGATCCCCGCGGTCGTGCCCGCGGCAGTTTTTCTGGGACTGATTGTTTTTCAGCCCGACCTCGGCACCGCCATTGCCTGCGCGGGCATTACCGCTTGCGTTCTGTTCGTCGCCGGCATCCGCCTGCGCTACTTCGGATACGCCTTTGCGGCCTCGCTGTTGCCGCTTTATTTCCTGATCTTTCACGTTTCGTACAGGAAAGATCGCATCCTGGCTTTCCTGAATCCTTATGCGGACCCGAAGGGATTCGGCTTCCACATTATTCAGTCGCTGATTGCAGTCTCTACCGGCGGCGTTACCGGGCTTGGGCTGATGGAAGGGAAGCAGAAATTGTTTTATCTTCCCGAACCGCACACGGATTTCATTTTCGCGGTCACGGCGGAAGAGTTGGGGCTGGTTGGCGCGCTTGCCGTCATCATCCTTTTCGCGATCTTTCTCTGGCGCGGGACGCGGGCGGCGCTGCGCACTCAGGATAACTTCGGCCGCTTCCTCGCAGTCGGAATTACCAGCATGATCGTGCTACAGGCTTTCATCAACATCAGTGTTGTGCTGGGGTTGATGCCTACCAAAGGGATTCCGCTGCCCTTCGTTTCTTATGGCGGATCGTCCCTGTTTGTTACCCTGATGTGCGTTGGCGTGCTGCTGAACATCACGAAGCAGGCAGAGTAGGCACGACCCGGTTTGCCGGGGGCCGCTGGTTTCGAGCACTCGATCTAATCCCTGGGGAAATATCCCCATTAGACTCAATGATCCGGTCGTGACGGCGTGAAAGCACGGGAACTACTGTGCCTGATCCGGTTCCCAATGGTTACGTCTACTTCGCAATAGTTTCGTTTACATTGTGCTTATAACGCTGTTAAACTGAGTGAGGAATCGGGCCCCTCCGCCAAAATCGCTTCAGGAGAGGTGCGGCGGGGTATTTTGGACACGTCACCAGTCAGCGTTCTCGTGGTAGAGGATTTCGAACCCTTTCGGCAATTCCTTTCCTCGACGCTGGGGAAAAGACCGGAATTTCAGGTCATCTGCGAAGTGTCCGACGGGTCAGAAGCGGTTCGGCGAGCCGAAGACCTGAAACCGGATTTGATTCT
Organism: Terriglobales bacterium; assembly: GCA_036521955.1. Classification (GTDB taxonomy): domain Bacteria; phylum Acidobacteriota; class Terriglobia; order Terriglobales; family Acidobacteriaceae; genus Acidiflorens. The sequence goes on along the minus strand of DATDGS010000012.1, from coordinate 15,082 downwards.
ACTCGACATCGAGCTTCCGGGACTGAGTGGGATCGACGCCGCTCGACAAATTCGCAGGCTTGCTCCGGAATCCAAAATAATCTTCGTGAGCCAGGAGTCTTCCCCTGACTTGGTGCAGGAAGCCCTTAGCTCGGGCGGGCTGGGCTACGTTTTAAAAACAAAGGCTGCAACCGACCTGCTACCTGCTGTCGAAGCGGTTCTTGAGGGCAGGCAGTTTGTCACTAGCGGTTTGATTGCCGGTAGCTCCAGCTAAGCATCCAGGCTCAAGCCGCAGTCGGACAACGGAGCGCGGCGTTGCAAACATCGCTTTTTCCGGTTGAGGCATCACTTTTCGGAGAGCAGATTGCAAGTGCCGCCAATTCCGGTTCCGGAGTCGTGAACCGCGAATAGCCGCACTCCAGACAGACCAAAGCTTTCGGGAATACCAGAAGGCCTGGACTGTCAATATTTCTGAGGCCGCTGAAATGGATGTTTATCTCAGCACTGAATTCCTCCTGAGTGTCCGAGGCGCATTGCGGGCAATGCATAAACCACCTCCCAGAGTGGCCAGCGTACGTGGCCAAAAAATGCTTGTCTGATCAAAATTGCACACTCCCCCAGGCCGAACGCAAAATCGCCGTCTCAATGACAATCACTTTATGCTCCGGCCTATGCTCCGGCCTATGCTCCGGCCTCTTTCTCCATCGCGAGCAACTGCTCTTTGCGCTCTATGCCCCAGCGATAGCCGCCCAGTTCGCCATCCTGGCGCACTACACGATGGCAGGGGATGGCCACCGCTACAGGGTTGGTGGCGCAGGCTCGGGCTACGGCTCTGGTGGCTTTTGGCATGCCGATCTTCTTGGCCACGGCGTTGTAGGAACGCGTTTCTCCTCGGGGAATTCTTTGCAACGCTTCCCAGACTCTTCGCTGAAAGGCGGTAGCCCTTATGTCTAGCGGAAGGGAAGGATTAGTTTCCTGTCCATTGATCAGGTGCAGGAGACTCTCTCGCCATTCGGCCAGGGCAGCGTCGTCGCGGCGGCGGGTGGCGAAGGGAAACTCGCGCATCAAAGCTTGCTGCAGTTGCTCGTCATTGTCACTGTGACTGTCACTGTCGGCAAATCTGTCCGCGAACTGGATGGCGCAGATTCCCTTGTCGGTGGCGGCGATCAGCATGCGTCCTAGCGGCGAATTGGCTATGGTGTAACGCACCACGGCGGCTACAGCGCCACGACGGTATTTCTCCGGAGTCATCCCTAGTTGGGCGGCGGTGCGCTCGTAGAGACGGCTGCTGGAGCCGTATCCGGCGGCATAGAGCGCGATGGTGACGGAGTGGCCAGCTTGTAAATTCTGTTTCACCTGGCGCAGGCGGCAGGCGTCGATGTAGGCCTTGGGCGAGACTCCCAGCACTGATTTGAAAGTCCGCTGCAGGTGGAACGGACTGCGGCGGAATTCTTTAGCCAGCAAGCTTAGCGTCAGGCGGTCTTCGAGATGCTGCTCGATGTAGCGGCACATGGCGTGGACCAGCGCCGATTGCGGATTTCCGTCCACCGCCTTGGGACGGCAGCGCAGGCAGGCGCGATAGCCGGCCTGCTCGGCTTCGAGCGCGTGCTCGAAGAAGCTCACGTTCTCGCGGCGCGGGCGTTTAGCGGGACACGATGGACGGCAGAAGATTCCGGTGCTCGACACGCCAAAGACGAACGAGCCATCGAGCGCGCCGTCGCGATCGGCGACCGCTTGCCAGCGGCGGGCGCTTATCTGAGATGCTGTCTGAACAGCCATTTGCTCTTGGTTCGATTCGGGAGTTCGCTTCATCGATGCTTCTTTTGCGAGTATCGCATTGGTGGCCATGGAGGTAACATAGGACAGTTGCAGCACGCGGACTATCCAAATGTTGCGGTCAAACTAATTTTGCTTCATACCGCTTGTCATTGTTTCCGCCTTGGTTCGACAAATCTTAACCACTGGGGACACTGAGGTACACAGGGGAAAACTGCACAGGCGAAAACTAGGAGGGCCTTGATGGATGGCAATTTGACACGCAATCGCAAGATGATGTGGCTGGTTCTGCTCGTGGCGCTGTTGGCGTCGGCCGGGGCGCAAGTTCTTACAGGCGATCAGGTTAAGAAAGCTGCTCCGAATTCGTTTTTCTTTGCCGGGCAGAGCGCGGCTGTGCAGATGCGGAATGCGGCTGGAGTGAAGAACTCTGCCGGCAAGTTGGTGCTGGCGGGGCTGGTGGATACGTCGGGGTATTCCACTGCCATCGCGGAGAAATACCAGGGTTTCCTGATCAGCGAGGCTAAACTCAGCTTTGATGGCGCTACACTGGATCCGGGAGCGTATGGATTCGGCTTCAAGGATGGCAAGTTCACGGTAATGAACGTGGCGGGAACGGACGTGCTCTCGATTGCCAGCCAGAACGACGATCGGCTCAAACATCCGATTCCCCTGCAATTCGAGGAAAACGGCGCCGCGTACCGGCTGTATGCGGGCCGGAAATACGTGGTCGTGAAAGCGGATTAGCAGCCAGGTTTCAACGTTTCTAAGGTTTCAGGGTTCAGGAAACCGGGCGTCTTGTCCGTCCGCCGGGCGTGGCGCCGGCTCTCCACCTGCATCAACTTACCGTCGTAACGCTGGGTTCGTTACTCATAAAGTGCAGATGCTTGCATGCCCGGGTTTGGTCCGATCCCGCTTCCGATTAGTAACTCCATGCGCACCACTCACTTACACTCTCCCCCTCATATGGATTCATGGGTGCACTATTCCTTCATGAAGCCCAGAGCGTATGGGTGAGTTTGGGGGCACCTTGACCGTCATTTACAGCTCTGAAGGCCCGACTCCTCGGACCACGGTGCGGCCGGCAGCCATACTGCCGCTGCTGGTAGTTTTGTTCATCGTCTCCTACGTCATTCTGACCGCGCTGGTTTTTGAGCAGGGCCAGACCATTGAATCGCAGCGCAGTTTGATCCGCGAGATGCTGAAGGACAGCGCCCAACTGGCCGCACTGAAAGGCAAGCTGGCCCGCGACGACGTCAAGGGGTTGAAAGACAAAGCGGCCGTGCATGCGGATGGTGCGGCGCAGGCGGAGCACAAGGAAGCGGATTCCGGCAGTCCCGCAACCGGGGCCAAAGCGCCGGACAAAGATGCAAAACGACCCGGTAAATCGGCCCGCACCACGAGAGAGGTTCCGGGGAAGCCGGCCGCGGATTTAGAGGATGTTCGACGGTCCACGCAGGTGATCTAGTAGTCGTACGGGCTCGAGCAGTGCGCGCCGAAGATTTGAACAGCCGGCAGAAGTGGTGCGAGTTGTAAGGACGACAAAAAGAAACGGTTCTGTGAAACGCGGCCTTTGTGGGGGCCGTGATGGAAGTGAGACCCAATCATGAAGACCCTGGCCCTAGCCCTTGTCCTGTCCCTACCCGTCCCGAAATTGGCACCACCAGCTCAGCTCTCCTCCACCCCCAGCCACCAGCCCGCAAAGAGAAAAGGGGGGCAATGGTACTTCGCCGCGAATGGGCACGCCGTATACTGCTACGGACCGGTGATGACCATTCCGCAAGGCCTAGGAGGCCTGGCCAGAGTGGCCACCTTTTGCCGTGGCGATCGAACCATGGTCCCGCTGAAGGACTAAGCTCCTGCCTGCGGGCCGGATCAGTTCCTGCAACCCTACACCCCGTGAGCTTCCCTTATAATCTGAAGCCAGAAACCCGTTTTGGCGGGGGCCCGTAGCTCAAGCGGATAGAGCATCGGATTTCTAATCCGAGGGTTGCAGGTTCGATTCCTGCCGGGCCTACCAGATTGTCCTATACGAGCCACCCCTTCGTGCCATTCCCCCGGGCGGCGATCAAGACGTAAGGTGGTTGTGAGCAGACTTCGGGGGAGGGCTGTTCGACGAGCGTCCCGTGACTCTTAACCGAGTCCGGGCGCTTTCGTTTTTGGGGCGGACTTTGGTGTTTGTGCCGCAGCCCCTAAAGGGGCGTGGCGTTGACCTCGAAAGCTTTTGGTATCGCTAAAGCGATGCCCTGATACAAACCAAAATCTGATACAGCCAACGTCCTTTCCCAGCCTTGGATGGCCCTAGGCCTTCGGCGGACTTTTCTTTGGTTTCATCATTTCCCACTCTTTTTCTGTCAGCTCCCGACCGAGCGCTGTGAATTCGCCTGCTCCTTGCAGCCACTCTCCGCCATCCATGGTCACGACCTCTCCGTTTACGTAGCCGGAGCCATCGCTGATCAAGAATGCGGCCAGGTTGGCAAACTCTTCAGTCGTTCCAAACCTTCCCAGAGGATTTCGTTTCTTCGCTGCTTCCGCCAGGTCGGGACGCGGCAATAGACGCGAGAATGCGCCCTCGGTTGGAATCGGCCCGGGCGCGATGGCGTTCATACGAATGCCGCGATCACCCCACTCAACGGCGAGGCTGCGTGTCAGCGCCTGCACGCCTGCTTTGGCCACCGCCGATGGCACCACATAGGCCGAGCCCGTAGTCGTGTAGGTGGTGGTTATGTTGAGCACCACGCCTCCGCGCCCAGCCGCCAGCCACCGGCGGCCGCAAGCCATCGTGGTGTGCAGCGTGCCCATCAGGACAATGCCTATCACCGACTGGAACGCGCCTAACGAAAGCTCTTCGGTGCGCGCCAGAAAATTTCCTGCCGCGTTGTTCATGAGCACATGGAGCGGACCTTCGGCCCAGATGATTCCGATCATCTCTTCGACCGCGGCTGCGTCGCGCACGTCGCAGGGGCGGGAGTGGATTTTGCCTCCGGCGCGCTCGCGTAATTCCTGCTCGGTCGTGGCGAGAACGTCCTGGCGGCGGCCGCAGATGTAGACTTCGGCGCCTAGCTCCAGAAAGCGTTGGGCCGTGGCTTTGCCCAAGCCGGTGCCTCCGCCGGTGATCAGGATGCGCTTGCCTTGAAGCAGATTCTTCTGGAACATGATGAATTCCCTCCGCTCATCGAACCGACGATTGTAAACGGACATTAGCTTGCCGCGAGTCAGCACTCCAACATGCGCGAGGTATCGGGGTCGGTTCGGGGCGACGCGGGACTCGTTTCAAGCCCGTGTAGAATCAGGCCGATCGACGCTATCAAAATGAGAGCGACTCGTGGGCACTTTGCGGTTGCGATTCTGCTGGCTGCACTCGCGCAATTGCTGCTCGGCCAGCTTTCTTCCCGGGATCACGCGACGCGACCACCGGAGTATACGTTCAAAGTTGTTCGAACGTTTCCGCATGATCCGGCTGCTTTTACTCAAGGTCTCGCATATCGGAACGGATTTTTATACGAGGGCACCGGGCTCAACGGACGATCTTCGCTTCGCAAGGTTCGCCTGGAAACTGGAGAAGTTGCTCGACGAGTCGAATTGGCGCCAGAATTTTTCGGGGAAGGCGTTACGCTCCTGAAGAACGAAGTCGTGCAGCTCACTTGGCAGTCACAGACAGGATTTGTCTACAACTTGAGCGACTTTCGCTTGCTGCGCCGCTTTTCGTATACGGGGGAGGGATGGGGGCTGACCACCAATGGACATGACGTCTTCATGAGTGACGGAACGTCCGAGATCCGCGTGCTGGATAGCGGTACGCTTGCGGAAAAGCGACGCATTAAAGTTCGTGATGGGCAGACTCCCATCGATCAGTTGAATGAACTCGAGTTCGTAGAAGGAGAGATTTTTGCCAATGTGTGGCAGACCGATCGAATCGCGAGGATCTCGCCGCAAAGCGGAGAGGTCGTCGGATGGATTGATCTCAAGGGTCTCCTAAGTCCGATCTATCGTCTCGAACCCGGCGCCGTCCTGAACGGAATCGCCTACGATTCGGGTCGGAAGCGCCTTTTTGTTACCGGCAAGCTGTGGCCCAGTGTCTTCGAAATCGTACTCGTTCGGAAACATCCTGAGTAGGCTCTCAAATTAGGCGTGCTAGCTGCTAGTTGGAGAGTTTTGCTTCGCGACGAAGTCGAATGATCCTGATGCCGAAATTAGCTACTGGGCAATGGCGGTTGGATTGAGCTGACTTGCGCCTAGCTCCAGAAAGCGTTGGGCGGTGGCCTTGCCCACACCAGTGCCGCCGCCGGCGATCAGTATGCTCTTGTGGAGCAGATCTTTCTGGAACATTGGTCCTCCTACGCGGTCCCTAAAGGGGCGTCTATTTTTGGGCGCTTTCGGTATCGCTAAAGCGATACCCTGATACGAAACCTGATACGAAAAAGTGATACCCTGCTACGAATCAAAATTTGCTGAGCGCTGGTCGCTTGATACTGCTTTGTTCTAGTGTTGCAACTGCCCAGCGCGCGTGTTCTGCGACTGCTGGGTCTGGATCCTCGCTTAGTTTCTTTAGTGTCGGCACAAATTTCTTGTTGCCGCTGTTTCCCATTGCAACTACCGCATTCCGCCGCAGGCCGGAAAGCTTGGCTCGGCGGACGGGAGATCCGCGAAACACAGCCCGGAACTCTTCCGGCTGCATTTCGGCTAGCCAGTCGAGCGCCGGATTGACTAGGCCTTCTCTCGCCTCGAACTCCGCTGCGGAGGTCACAGGCGCCTTGCGGTTCCACGGACAAACGTCCTGACAGATGTCGCATCCGAAGACGTGACGTCCCATGGCCGAGCGCAGTGCGTCTGGAATCTCGCCTCGTTTCTCGATGGTCAGATAGGAGATGCACAGGCGCGCGTCCAGTTCACCGGGAGCAATAATCGCCTGGGTCGGACAGGCGGTGATGCAGCGGGTGCAGGTCCCGCAGCGATCGGGCGCAGGCAGATCGGCCGGGAGGTCATTCTTTGTCAGAGCACTTCTGGTGGGTTCGTTCTTCGCTAGTTCAATCTTCGTCAGTTCGAGCGAGGTCAGGATTACGCCCAGAACCAGCCACGATCCAAGCTGCTGGTTGATGATGCATGTGTTCTTGCCGATCCATCCAATGCCAGCGTGCTTGGCGTACACGCGTTCGATGAGCGGGCCGGTGTCGACGTAGGAACGGAAGTGCCAGCTTGCCGGCGGCCAGTCGCCAGCGGCGGCGAGTGCGGGCAGCTGATCTTCGACCTGCTGCAGGCGGCGCAGAACGGCTTCGTGATAATCCTCGCGGGACCAGGCGTAGCGCGAAATCCAGCCTCGGCCGACATCTTCCGGCTGCGCTTGAATCGAGTAAGGATACGCGGTGTTGTAGTTGATGGCACACACGATCACGCTGCGCGCCCAGGGAGCGACTCGGGCCAGGGAGGCGCGCTTGAGTTCTCCGGTCTCATCGCGCGCTTGCATGTATTTCATTTCGCCGTGTTTTTCGTGTTCGATCCAGGCGGGAAAGACTTGCAGTTCGACGAAGTCGCGGACCGGGGCAATGCCGCAGAGGTCGAAGCCGGCGTCGCGCGCGCACTGCTTGATGCGAGTTGAAAGGTCGGAGAACAAAGGGCAATGGCTCGCGGCGAGTTCAGCCGCGGGGTGCACTGACATGGGCGCACTCACATCCTCTAAGAGGCTATCACCGCGAGGTTATGAGTGAAACGGCTTGTTAACGACAACAATCACGATTTGTGTCGGACAAGTGACTTTCCAACTGTATCAGCGAAAAATTGGGAATGGGCAATGTCCAGGGTGACCGGCACGGCGCCGCCCGCGCGGCGACCCAGCCGGCATCCCTGTCAAATGTGACAGTTGCCGCGCCGATGGCCCGGAGCTTAAATCGAGGGTGGAATTAGAACTGCGCGCTGGTGTCCAAGGCAACCAGATGGGCGGTGCTTTGCTTGTGTGAATTGTTCGGTCGGAGTTCGGGCCCCTGAGGAGAAGACTTCTGAGGAGAAGACTTCAATGAAAATACAAAGCCAAACCCACCGCATTATTGTTTCTGTCGTTTTGCTTGTCTGTACTGGCGCCATTCCAAGCCTGGCCCAGGAAGGCACCCTCAAAATTCACGTAACCCCTAAACAGGCATACGCTTTCGTTGACGGACGTGCTTACGGCGAAGCGACTCTTCACGCTTTGTATCTCAAACCAGGCGACCACAAGATTGAGCTGTACAACAACGGATATTTGCCGGCAAGCGCCAGTGTCTCGATTGAAGCCGGGAAAAGAACAAACCTTGCGGTCGCCATGACACCGATTCTCTCGCGGATACCCGGGCCATTCGGCGCCATGACAATTGAAGGAGCGAACCGTGATGCGGTGCTGCTCAACGGAAAGACGCCCGATTTCTTCGTCGGCCACGGAGATGAGTTCGATCACGACTGGTGGTGGAAGCAAGAGCTGGTCGTTCCACCTGGCACGTACCTGGTTACGATCTTGGCCGCAGGTACAGGCAATGAGGTCTGGTCGGGCTCAGTCGACGTTCCTGCCAATCAACGCGTGGTTATTGATATTGCTAAAGGAGTTCGAAAGACCGTCGCGTGGCCTCGCGGCGAACAGCTCAAAGATAAAATCGGTCTGCTCGCCCGTTTCTCTGTGGGAACGGCGAGCGCGGACGTCGCGGTGGCCAAGCCTACTGCGCAGTTGTCTGCCACCAATGCGCAGCTCAACTGCGGCGATGCTACGCAACTGAAGTGGTCGTCGTCGGATGCACCCCAGGTTGAAGTTACTCCGGTTGGGGCGGTTGCACCTGATGGTGAACAAACCGTTCGGCCCAAAGAAAACACTGTCTATCAACTCACGGCGTTAGGTCCGGGGGGCGGCGTGACGACCAGCACGACCGTCAATGTGAACACCGCCGTCCAGGTAGATCTAGGGCTTTCGTCGCCGGAAGTCCATTACAAGCGCGTGGGCGAACAGGTTGTCGAGGACAGCAGTACGGCGCTGAACTGGACGGCCTCGAATGCCTCGAAAGTATGGATTGATCCGCTGGGCGCGGTCGATGCAAGCGGAAATCGCACGCTGCAATTGGTTCCGCACAAGACTGATCCGGGACCTGTCGATGAAACGGTCACCTACACCCTCAACGCTTCCAATCCTTGTGGCGGAGCGGAAACTCGGACGGCCACGCTGCGCATTGTGGGCTCAATCGAGCCAGAACCCACGCTTTCGATGCGTAGTGTTTTTTTCCCAACCGATCAGCCGGTCAGACTCAAATCTGATGCGGCCTTGCTGCCGAGCGAAAAGGACACGCTCAAGACCATTGCCGATGAGTTCAAGAAATATCTTGCGTTCAAGCCGGATGCCCGCCTGGTGCTCTCCGGCCATGCCGACCAACGCGGACCGGAAGCGTACAATAAACCTCTTTCCGAGCGGCGAGCCGAACTAGCCAAACGTTTCCTGGTCGGACAAGGGGTTCCCGAGGGGGATATTGAGACTCAAGCGTACGGCAAGGAAAAGAATCTGACCGCCGATCAAGTGAAACAACTGTTGGACCAGGATTCCAGTCTGAGCGCCGAAGGCCGGGAAAAGGCTCTCCGGAAGTTACCCAACGTTGTCCTGGCCTACAATCGCCGGGTGGACCTGACCTTGACTCCTGGGGAACAGGAGTCGGCCCGCCTGTATCCGTTCAAGACGGATGATTTCGCGGCTCTTGTGAGACGGGATGTTCCGGAAACGGAGGGGCCGGTAAAACTTGCTGCGCAAAAGAAGAGGATTGCGAACTAGAAGAACGTTTTGACGTCCGGTGGTTCAGCCGGATTCATCGCGGCGGAAGTAGGAGTGGGCGCTGCTCACGTTTGCTCTTGAAATCGAGAGCGCGGGCGACTTTATCGGGTTGCGATTACGTAGCTGGTCGGGCAGCCTGCTCCTGCGCGTAGTGACGTGCTTCCGAGGGCGAGTCGATAACTTTCATTTCATGCCAGTCATATGGCAATTCCTTGCCGCAGTCCAGGCAAACTACGTACATGCCGGTCAGCGCTGCGGCGGCGGACGGGCGGGAACCTCTCCGGGAACTCGACCGCACGCTTACAGGAAAACCATAGCGCTTATGCCAACAGCCAAACATAGCATCGACCAATTTCGTGATCATGTTCGGACCTCCATCTCCCGCCTTCAACTCTTGTACGGGCTTTCCTTGCGAGAATTCCCTTTTGTGGACCGTCGATCGCCGATCTTCGGCGATCAGTCTTGAGCTCTTCGTCTTCTCCGCCTGGATTGCACGAAACCTCTGCGTCATTCGCCAGTTCACACGGTTCAGGCTGTTTGCGAACCTGTCACTTCTAACAGGTGCCAGCGGGTTAGGCCCACTTCTGGGGAGCGCCGATGGTTGCGGGTAGCCGGACTTGCAGACTGACCGCAGATTTTCGGATTCCCGTTGCCCCGGTGCTCCCTGTAAGTTTTGACGGTTTCCGATACACACAACATCCCGTAGTCTTGCTTCGACCTAGCAACAGTTCCTATCTCTCACGCGCCTCGTCCAAGCTACGTTTTGGGCGGGGCTTTTTCGGTCACCGAAAACGTTGTTGTGGTTCGTTTAGACTAACGACCATCGGCTAACGTAAGGCTGATTTTCGGCACAATCTTGAGTAGCACAGAGCCGCCATGACCGAGATGAACATCACAAATCTTGCCGCGGACCGCTATCAGGTCGAGGTCAGAGCCCCCTTCATCCATGGAGTGGTCAGCGCATCACAATTCCTCGCGATCGCAAGCGAGGGGACCAGTCCAATGGCCGCCGCGTCGAAATTCTCCGGGTCCTGGACGCCCAGTTCGTGGCTACACAATAACAGTTGATTACGATGATCGATCCGGAACGGACCAGCTCTTTACAGGGTGAAGGTGTCCGGCTGATCTTGGATAGTGGTGAGCGCAACCGAGCGGGGCCATTTATCTTTTTATCTCGGTTATCTCGGTTCACTGCCAAAAGGACGGTTAGGCTTTGCGACCACGGCCAGCTACCGTTTTTTTGGCGGCAGGGGCGAAGTGCTCAATCCGGTTTCGGCCTTTCTCTTTAGCCGCGTATAGGCCGGCATCGGCCCGATTCAGCAACTTTTCGATTTCGTCTTTGCCACCGCGATCAGAGATGGCGACTCCCATGCTCATGGTGATGGATCTCTCCAGGCCGGAACTGACCACAGGTGCGCTGGCAATGCTCTGGCGCAAATCACCCCCGCGCCGTAGAGCGTCGGGCAAGTCGCAGTTGGGAAGAACCATAAGAAATTCTTCTCCGCCGTATCGGCCAACACCGTCGTAGGCCCGGAGTTGCGCTTGCAGTCGTCGGCTGATTTCCCGGAGTGCCTCATCGCCAAAAAGATGGCCCAGGGAATCGTTCATGCTCTTGAAATGGCCAGGAGCTAACAGTCAAATGGCGCCTCTGATAGCGGGTCCGGCCTGAGGGGACGCGCCGATTTCATCGTCCCGAAAGGTCGAGGATCCGCCAGAAAGGGGACCGAGGGTTGACCGAGGCTTCGCCCGCGGCCTAACATAGCCGCCGACGGCACTGAGGCCCTCGGAATGATCGGCCAGACAATCTCCCACTATCACATTGTGGGAAAGCTCGGCGGTGGTGGCATGGGCGTGGTGTATGAGGCGGAAGACACGCGCCTAGCCCGTCACGTTGCTCTCAAGTTCATTCCCCAGGAGATGGTCCACGACCGCAAGTCGCTCGAACGCTTCTTGCGTGAAGCCCGCGCCGCGTCGCAGCTGAACCATCCCGGCATCTGCACTATCCACGACATCGATGACAACGAAGGTCATCCCTTTATTGTCATGGAGAAGCTTGAAGGGGTGAGCCTCAAAGAGCGGATGCGGGGGAAAGCGATGGGAGTCGACGAGATTCTGGACATCGGCATCCAGGTGGCAGATGCTTTGGCGGCGTCGCACGCCAAGGGGATCATTCATCGCGACATTAAGCCGGCGAATATTTTTGTGTCGCAAAGCGGTCAGACAAAAATTCTTGACTTTGGGTTAGCCAAGTCTGCGCGGGAGGCGGGATCGAGTGATGCCGCGATGGAAGACTCGCTGACGGCGATGGGTGTAATTCCCGGAACCGCGGTTTATATGTCTCCGGAGCAGGCACGCGGGGAAGAACTGGATCCTCGGAGCGATCTGTTTTCGCTCGGAGTCGTGCTTTATGAAATGGCGGCCGGCAAGAAGCCTTTTGCCACCGGCAACGTGATCACGACGCTGGACGCGGTCTTGAACCAGAAGCCGGCTTCTCCTCGTAGCATCAATCCAGCGCTTCCCGAGGACCTCGAAGGCATCATCGGCCGGGCGATGGAAAAGGACCGGGGGCACCGCTATCTGAACGCGCTGGCGATGAAGGGCGATCTGCAATCGCTGAGAAAGGAAACGGAATCCGGGTTAACGAAAACCGGAGCGCGGCGGCCCGCCTTGCCCTATCGCATTGCCACGACCACGTTTCAGGCCACAAGTAAGTTTTCAACTTATATTCTGCTGGGAGTGAGCGCGCTGCTGCTCACGGTTTTGGTCGCGGTTGGAGCGGTGTGGTTCAGGCAACACCAGCTAGCGAGCCGTGGCGCGCCGAAGAATACGATTGCGGTGCTGCCCTTGCAGAACATGAATGGCGACGTCAGCGTGGAGTTTCTTTGCTTCGCGCTGGCCGATGAAATTGCCAACACGCTTACTTACACCAGGACGCTTGACGTTCGTCCATCCGCAATCACGCGAAAATTTGTCGGCAACGATGTCGATCCGGAGAAGGCCGGCCTAGAGGTGCACGTCGCCACCGTGCTTACCGGACATTTTCTTAAGCAGGGCGACCGCTTGCTGATTACGCTCGAGGCGATCCAGGTGGAGGGGAACAGGCTTCTGTGGCAGACCAACGTGACCGCGCCGGCCCAGGACCTGATCGCATTACAAGCGCAGATGGCGGCCCAGATACGGCAAGGGCTGCTGCCGGCGATCGGCGCGGCCGGCGGTTTTCTCGATACCGGCACGCGCCCGAAAAATGGCGAAGCCTACGATCTCTACCTGCATAGCCTGGCCCTGCCCCATGATCAGGGACCGAACAAGGATGCTATTGCGGTTCTGGAGCACGTAGTCGACTTGGACCCGGCGTACGCCCCGGCGTGGGAGCAACTCGGTTTGCGCTGCTACTATGACGCGGACTATTCCGATGGTGGCGAGCCGATGTTCCAGCGCTCTAATAAAGCCTACGAGCGCGCCATCGAACTCGATCCGAATCGGGTGGTTGCCGCTACCCAGCTCATCACCAACCGAGTGGAGCGGGGCGAACTCGGCAAGGCATTCCAGGCGGCGCAGGCAATTGTGAAGCGTCGTCCGGGCAGCGCCGAGGCTCATTTTGGGATGAGCTTTGTCTATCGTTATGCCGGGATGTTGCAGCAAGCGACGAACGAATGCGACACAGCGCTGAGTCTCAATCCCGGCAACTTCACTTTCCGTTCTTGCGCGTGGGCGTTCATGGAACTGGGCAAGACGGAACGAGCCGCGGATTTCGTCCGCCTGGATGCTGGTTCGGAGTGGGCTGCGTATGTCCTGCCATCCCTCCTGCTTCGCGAGGGGAAAATTGCGGAAGCGCGCGAGGCGGTGAAGCGCATGCCTAGCACTCCGCGTTATCACCGCGATCTGCTGGAGGCTTGTCTGCAGTTGCGGCCGGCCGCGGATCTGGACCGGATGGCGCTGGAAGCGGAAACCAGCATGCCCATCGAGCCCGACCCTGAAACGTGGTATTACCAGGGAACGATCTTTGCGTTCTGTGGCAAGAAACAAGCGGCTCTGCATCTGTTGCAAAGCGCGGTCGAACAGAACTATTGCGCGCACGAGAATCTGCTTTATGATCCCCTGCTGGTAAAACTTCGCCAAGATCCAGCCTTTGACAAAGTGTTAACCGCAGCGGGCACTTGCCAGGAGTCGGTGCGAGCCACAGCCAACACGCGACCTCAGTGAAGCACAAGTATCGTCTGAAGCAGCAGGGCGCGAGCTGCTGCAATCCCGCGTGTGGAATTGGTTTTTTATTACCGCTAGTCGTTCATGTCAGCAATTCTTCCCAGAGGGGCGCTCCAAAAACCGCGTGAAGAAGCTGAGTAGGTTGCCAGACGGTTCCACTGCCAAGGGTTTCCGCGGTTCCGTCGCTTCAAAATGAAACGGTTGAGCGTGGGCCACGGAGGTGCCTGATTGCGGGGCGGCGGCGTGAATGTATACACTGGACGCGAAGATGCCACCCCCGAAGCGTTTTCGAAAGATCAGAGGCGGTTCGAGGTTAAGAGATGCCCAAGCATCGCAAGGCCGCGATAGCAGCGGCGGCAATTCTGATCGTTGTACACCTGGCTCTTATCGCATTCAGGTACGGCACCCACTTCGCGTCTCTGTGGGGTGACTGGGTCGGAATAGCGTCGGTCCTCCTGGCAGCCGTTGTCAGCTGGTCGGCTTCCTGTCGATCAGGTTCGTTTGGCAGGCGGGTCTGGCGCCTGGTTTCATTTTCTCTGGCTCTTTCTCTTCTGTCTCAGGTCGGCTACGCTTACTATTCCGACTATCTGCACGCTCCCTCCGGTACGCTCTGGCCCAGCGACTTCCTGGTGTTTTTCTGGGCTGTGCCCGCCATGATGACGCTGTTTCTGAGTCCGGGAGACCCCAACAGTGGATTCCGGTGGTTGCGGTTCTATGATTTTGTGCAAATCTGCAGTCTCGCGCTCGCCCTCGAGCTGTCTCTTCTTTATGTGCCCTCCCGCTGGCAAACCTCCGGACGCGCCATGGAGTTTCGCGCCTTTTATGCCGGTCTTGCTTTCTTCGGGCTATTGGCTCTGAGTTTTCTGGTTCGAGGGCTGCTTACTCGATATCGCACGGCACGCGCGTTCTTTCTCCGTCTGGCAGGATTCTTTTTCGCCTTCGCCATCACCTCCAGCACGACTCTGTTCACCTATGCTATCGGGAACCATCATCAGGGGGCCTGGCCCGGTCTGATGTGGACCGTTACTTACTGCATTCTCGTCGTGATTACGGCGACTTGGGACGTTACCGAACAGAGCCCGGTGGAGGCGGTCGACTCCTTCGCCCCGCGCATGCAACTGCTGGCGCAGTTCTCTCCCTTGCTCATCCCCGCGATTGTCTTTCCGCTGGTGTTACAGATTGCCCAGGAGCAGTTCGTGTGGTCCGTTCTCCTGATGATGGTCTCGTTCGCCGCGGCCGCCGGTCGCTTGTATGTGGTGCAGCGACAGTTGCTCTATAGTTCTCAGGAATTGCGAAAGAATCTGACCCTGCTGCAAGGGATTACGGAGGGAACGACCGACTCAGTCTACGTCAAGG
>DATDGS010000011.1:0-7409 GCA_036521955.1 Terriglobales bacterium | reverse complement strand
GATTTCAGCGTCGTCGTGCTGAAAGTCACGTTATAGGTCGTGCCATCGACCACCAAGCCATTTATGCCCGTTGGATCGGTCTTCGTCCCCTCCAGCACCGGCGTGGCGAGGGTTGGTAGCGTCTTGGTGTGAACTTCTTCACTGTGCCCCTCACCGGAAAAAGCATCGTTTCAAATCACTGGCTGCAAAAATACTTCGAAACTTTCGAGGGGTGGGGGGGAGATCAGGCTGCGCGGCACGGCTGGATATTACGGGCCGCACGTGCCTTCAGGTGCGACCAGCTGGTATCATTTTGAGGTCTTCGCGCTCGACACGCGTCTGAATCTGGATCCCGCCACTGCAGATCGCCAGGCCGTCGTGAACGCATTGAAGAATCATGTGCTGACGTCAGGTGAAATCATCGCCAACTCCACCGGCAAGTAGTCGCGCATCGGACTAGTGGAATTTCACCATCGTTGAGCGTGTCAGGGTCACATTGCCGGTGACAGCGTCCGGCCCGCCTGCGCCGAGTTCATATGTGACATATTGCTCGCGATATGTGCTTCGTCCAGCCGCGCAATCCACCGGAAGGATGACCTTGTAGCCACGCTGTGTCGCTTCGATCGTAGTGCCCAGGATGGGGCCCTCGAATGAGTAGCCGCAAATGATCACGGTTTTGATGCCGGCCTGCCGGAGGGTCGCTTGCAGCGTGGACCCCGCGAATTTTTCGGCGCCGCCCAGGCGGTACCACTCGCCGGGTCGCGGCTTGATTGCCGAATCGATCATATCGTCGGGCGTCCCGGTGCCGCCGTTCTCGGCAACGAGGGCGTACCAGACGACCATATTGTGAGCGCGGGCCATGTCATGGACGCGCTTGATATTCGGCACTGCCGCGACGCAGCGCGGCTGGATGCCGCAATTTTCCTTCATCAGGCCGAGCAGCAGCAAAGCGGTCGTCGAGGGATCGACGGTGATTTCCTTGAGTTGCGGTGCCGGCGGCGTGACTGCGATGCTCCAATCGGAAATGACATCCGCAATTGAAGGCGTTGCGATAGCGGCAAGCAATAGCGCGCTGGCCGCAGCAGCAACAGAAGGCGAGTTCATTTCATCCTCCCCACATCATGGTCCTGGAAGTGCCGTCCCCCCTCCGCTGCAGCTTCGGTGGACACCTCCCCCGTAAACGGGGGAGGAAAACGGAGACGCGTGCGCGCCTCTTTTCCTCCCCTGCTTGGGGGTGGTGGTGGCGAGCGCCGATGGCGCGAGACGGAGGGGGCTGTATCACCCATAAGCAAATCCGCGCGCTAGAAATCCGCGACTTTCGCCTTCGGCACCTGCACATCCTCTTCCGTGCCGTATTTGTACGGATTTTCGGCGCAGACATATTCCGGCCATGCGCCCAGCCCCTTCGGCGGCGGAGTCTGCGGGCCGTAGGTGACGGTGGCGGACCATGGCGCGGTGAAGACATTCGGATCATCGACGGTGAACAGAAGCTGCAGCCAAGGCCCACGGTAATTGAGATCGGTGACTGGCGGTACACCGTTCGGGTTGATCGTGTTGTCCCTGAACGCGCGCCGAATACCATCTTTGGCCTGATCATAGTCGAGCAGCCGGTAGCGCTCGACAACATGCAGGGCAGGGGTTTGCGGCGTGCCGAACCAATCGAGCATCGCAAACGGCCCGGGCTTGAGCGCGATCGTGTCGATCACCAGAATGTCGCCCTCATAATGACCGACGGAATCGCCGTAGTATGACGGCACGGGTTTCGCCGGGTGCGGGGCATTCATGCGCACGTGGCGCACCTGATGATCCAACCGGTATGCGATCGTCAGATGATCGCCGCGGTCGAAGATTTGCATCCCGTCGCTGGACAGCACGAAAGGCAGGCCCATCGGCCAACACTGGTTGCGCGGATTGTGAAAGCCGAAATGGCTTTTTGACTCCTCGCCCAGTTTCCGCACGGTTTCGGCCGCTTCGGGCTTGAGAATGGGATTGTGCCAGTCGCCGACGAGCTGCGCCACGTTGCTGCGGCCATCCGGCAGCCGCGCCAGATTGACGGGCGCAGGCGGACCGGAATCAAGCGCCTCAAAACCCGGGTCCCATTGATGAGTCCAGAGTCCCGAGAAGTCGGGAACGGAAGCGCGGGGTGCTGCCGGTGCAGAGCCGGCCGCAACCGCCGTCAGCGCCGCCGCAATCCACAGACTCTGTCTGCGCTCCAAGGGCGCCTCACATCCTCAAAAGTCCCGCTTCATAGCCACGGGAATATCCGAGACGGTCGTGCTGTCGATGTAGTTGGGATTGTTTTCCCCGCAGCTTGCTTCGAGGAGCTGCCCATTCAGCGATTCGAGCGGGATTCCCAGACGATATGTCTGGCGCGCATTCCACGGCATTTTGAAGGCGCCGGGATCCTCAACATGAATGTCGACCTGGAGCGATTTGCCTTTATCGACCATTCCTTCGATATGGGCCGGGGACTTAAATCCCGGCGGGTCATCGACGACCCTGAAGCGCTCGACCACGTGCTCCTGCGTCGTGTGGGGCGTGCGAAAATTATCAATATATGTGTCGTCAGAGAGTCCGATCGTGTCGACGACGAGTGTGTCCCCTTCGTAGCGGCCCACCGATTCACCATAGGGGCTCGGCTTCGGATGGGGCGTATGCGGAACGTTCAGATATATATGCCGGGTCGATGCGCCGCCCTCGTTGATCAGGACAACATCCCGCGGGCCCTGAATGATATACATCGGGTTGAGCGCGCCCATGACGAGAAAGCCGGGGACTCCACCAGGCTGGCAGCTTGCCTGGGCTTCGTATGCCCGCTTCCCGGCCGCGGCGAGAGCATTCTGCTCCGCCATCGATTTGATCACCCAGGGCTTCAGGATGGGGTTGTTCAGGTCTGCGATGCGGATCGGATGCGCAGGATTGCCAAGGGTGCGAGTCTTGTCGCCCATGACCGGGCCGGGACCACCCCCCGGAGGTGGTTGAAACGCATTCTCCACTTTTGACCATGCGAGATAGGCGTAGTCGAGGCGCGGAATGGATTCTTGCCCGGGAGGAGCCGCATTCGCCGGCAGCAAACCGGCAGGCAGCAAGGTCAGAGCAAGCCCTGCGATCCGGCGGGAGAATTTGATCATTGGTACCTCCGCGTAAACGTCAGCTTGACGCCGAACGTTCGACGCGGACCATAGTAAACGCAAGTGCAGGGTGCCTCAACCTGGACGCGCCGCGGTGGCCGCGCATCCACCACGCAACAATGCGCGGCCTCAGCTCGCCTTCTTGCGCCGCGGACTTGCTTTGGCCACCGGCTTTGCCAGCGCAGGCTCCTTTGCTTTTTTGCCGGGCAGCGGCAGCAGCATTTCGCGCTGGCCGGCGACGCGCTTCTTTCCCTTCTTCGTGGCTGACTAAGCGGAAAGGTCCCCACCCGCTCACCGGCAATGCTGCGCTTCAGTGCATGAGATTGATGACATTGGGCGGTGGCGCGGCAGCGTGGTCCCGGCGTCCAGGCAACCCTACCTGCTTTTCCTTCAGCATTGCGACAGGACAAAGAGCAGTTTGAGAAGAAGCTGGGCAAGATTGTGAAGGCGAAATCCACCGTGCAATCGAAGCCGAGAAAGGCCAGCGAATGACTACACGTTGTATAGCCGCGTGGCGGCTTTGGCGATCAGCGTTGCCGTTGGACCGTCAGCGTCAAAAGCTGCGTATGGCTAGGACGCACTCACCGGGTGCGCGAGGGTGCGCGGTCGCGATGCAGGAACATGTAAGCGGTAAAAGCGCCCGTTCGCTGCAAATGGCCGAAAGAGGCCGCTTCTTCAAGAGCACTATTCCGCAAGCACGGCGCACCCGCATACTCCCAATATGCGGGCCGCCGCGTTAAGATCATTTACGCGTCATTCACCGCCGGTTCATCACCCGACAAATCCAAATCCTAGGCCGCCAAGCGATAGGCCGAAAAACGACGGTGCTGGAGCCCATCCAGGTCCCCAGAAGCCAGGGCCGTAGCCGTACAAACCGGTGCAGTACGCAGAGGGGATGAAGTTACCGAATGCATCGAAGCAAGCCGATGACATCACGGGCGGTCCGCCTATCAGCACTTGCGCTGCGGCAGGAGCTGTCGCGGCAACGGCAGCGCCACAAGCCATAGCGGCGCCAATAGCCAGTTTTGCGATCGTTCTCATGACACCTTTCCCTTCCGATTTGGGCGCTTTCATCAAGCGCAACTTTCCGAAGCGGTGCCACTTTCGGCTGCATCCACGCCCTTCACCTCCGGTTCATCGCAACAAATCCAGTATTTCCCAATGGGCGTTTGCCAAATCAGGGAAGAGTTCATGCAGGAAATAGTGATGACAGCAGAAACAGGGCGGTTCCAATAAGACCTCCGTCACAGTGCCGTTAATCCGTACAAGTTGCGGTTCGCGCCCGACTTCAGGGGTCTCGAACAGCATGGCTTTGCGAGTTTCCTTGCACAAACGCGGCCCCGTCCACCCATGCGTTATGCCTCGAAGACTGCGGATTACTGACACGCCATGTCGCAATCCGGCAAAGATGAATTCCGCGCCCTTGCTGTGACGGATCGATGTCGTCCGAATTGCTTGTCGAGTTTCAGCGCATGGATTGGTGCGGAATGAAAATGATGCCGCGGCGGATTTGCGCCGTTTCCTGCCCCGGTCCCTCAGCGAGGGCAGCGATCAAATCCGGAAGGTGGCGCTGAGGATCGGGCCATTTATGTTGGCGTTGAATTCGGCCCGCGCTCCGCCGTAATTGAAGTTCAAGCTGCGAACACCGCCGTGCAGCTCGAATGCCGAATTCACGGCATAATCGATCGTGCCGACGAGCTGCCAGTCGATATGCGCGCCGGCGCCAAAGCCGCCGATATCGCCATAAGCGGTCGCACCGAACCCATTCCCAAGATCGCGGTGATATCGCGCCCCAATCAACGGGTCCGCCCAGCTCAGCCCCCTCGACGCATTGAAGGCCGGCAGCAAGCCCTCATTGAGCGTGATATCTCCGGCTATGCCCCAACCCCTTACCCCAATGCCGATATCGACGTATTGATCGGGCTCGACGACGGGACGATAAAGAAACATCGCTGTTCCGATGTTTACGGTCAGCCCGGCAGTTGCCCCACTGAAAAAGATATCGCGGGTGTTCACGCCCGTTTTCAGCGGGAGATGAATGTAATCAAGCAGCAACCCGTAAGAGCCGTCGCGAAATTCGGCCGATCCGGTAAAAGGTACCCAGGTGACGTGGCCGTAAAGGGTACCTGGATCCGTGGTTGATGATTTGCTGGGTATTGCCCCGTTGGAGGGCCGAACGGTCGAGGAGATCCAGGGCAGCCAGATATAGGGCGTGGCAAGGACGTCGATTTCCTGCCACTGTATCGGAACGAATAGGAGTGGGGCGTCGGCTGGCGGAACGTTCACCTCTTGTGCGACCGCTGGCCGAAGTGGCGCGCCCACCAGTAGCGCGGCGACCAGGGCCCCGCTCGCTGGCGAGCCGATGAGACGACAGAGAGCCGCACCGTTGGGCTTCACGTTCACGTCCAACCTCTTCCGCGTTGTGGTCTTCGACCCCCCCTAGTGTTGTGACTCTAACGCTTGTTTTGCTCTTGCGACCTTTTCAAGGATTTCACCAGCAGACTTGGTCCAGATGAAGGGCTTCGGATCGGCATTGTGGTTCTCCAGGTACTCCATGATGGCGTTTTTCAGTTCGGCGACGCTGGTGAAGGCGCCACGGCGGATACGGTTCCGGGTGATTTCGGCGAAGAACCGCTCGACCATGTTGAGCCAGGAAGCCGAAGTCGGCGTGAAGTGCAGATGGAACCGGGGATGCCTCTTGATCCAACGCTTGACCGCAGGAGTTTTGTGGGTGGCGTAGTTGTCGGCAATGAGATGGAGATCGAGACTGGCCGGTGTCTGCTGGTCGATCAGTTTGAGAAAGCGCAGGAACTCGCGATGACGATGGCGCGGCATGCACGTGCCGATGACCTTGCCATCCAGCATATTCAGCGCCGCAAACAGGGTTGTGGTGCCATTGCGCTTGTAGTCATGGGTCATGGTCCCGGCGCGGCCCTTCTTCATGGGCAATCCCGGTTGGGTTCGATCGAGCGCCTGGATTTGGCTCTTTTCGTCAATGCACAGGACCAACGCCTTATCGGGCGGATCGAGATAGAGACCGACCACGTCCTGCACCTTGGCCGCGAAGTTTTTGTCGCGCGAGATTTTGAAGGTCTTCACCAAATGCGGCTTGAGCCCGTGCGCATGCCAGATCCGCTGAACGCTGCTGTGGGAGATGTTCGCCGCCCTGGCCATGCTGCGCACGCTCCATTGCGTCGCATTCGGCGGCTTCTCGTGCAGAGTCATCTGCACCACCTGTCTGACCTTCTCCGACGCCAGCGGCTTGACACGCGCCGGACGCGTCGCGTCCTTCAGCAATCCGTCGACCCCCTTGGCTATGTAGCGCCGTCGCCAGCGCCGAACCGTGAGCAGGCTCTTGCCAACCCGCGCGGCGATGTCTTCTGCCGTCAGACCGTCCGCCGCCGCCAAGACGATCCGCGAGCGCCAGACCACCTTTTGCGCCGTATTCCGGTCGCGTACCAATCGTTCCAGACGGACGCGATCGGCCGCGCTAAGCTCTATCGGTTCGATTTTCCTCATCGGCGCAGACTCGCAGGTCCGCGCCAATTTGTGAATCCTGTGTCAGTGACAGAACACTAGGGCATTTTGCAACGACGTCGCAAAATGCCCTAGCATCGGTTCGGCCGAGGATCGCGTTGCAGCAGTCAGCTTCCGCATCAATAATTGAACAGCAGGCAAGCGTCCTGCTGCCCCTGCCACTCGACCACTCCTATGATTACACGCTGCCCGCAGGTGTAATGGCCAGACGCGGCATGCTGGTGCGCGCACCCCTGGGATCACGGCAATTGGTCGGCGTGGTTTGGGGTGCGGCCCAGGGCGGAATTGCCGACGACAAGATCAAAGCCTGCCAACCTCTCGGGCATGCGCGACTGCCGGAGAGCTTGTGCAATTTTGTCGATTGGATGGCGCAGTACACTCTCGCCCGGCCGGGCGCCGTGTTGGCGCAGGCACTTCGGGTCCATGGCCTGTTCGATGAAAGGCCGCAGCAGCAGGGCTTGGCCGCCAGTATGGCGGCAGGGAAATCCACGCCCGCACGCCAGCGCGTGTATCAGCTGATGCGCGACAGCCGTGTGCGCAGCGCCGGCGAAATTGCCAAACAGGCCAATGTTCGCTCCGGCGTCATCTCCGCCATGGTCAAATCCGGCCAATTGCGCCGGGTGGAACTACCCGACGAACTCTGCCCCGAACCGGATCACAGCTTTGATGCGGTGAAGCTGACATTCGACCAGCTTCGCGCCGCGGAGCATTTGCGCGAAGCGGTCCGGAAGCGCCAGTTTTCCGTCACACTGCTGGACGGCG
>DATDGS010000010.1:0-4723 GCA_036521955.1 Terriglobales bacterium | reverse complement strand
GTCTGGCCTGGGCGCCGCGTGAGCACTGGAGCATTCGTGCGGGATATGGGATCTTCTACGTGCAGGACATCGGGAATGCGCTCTTCGACATAGCTCGCAACGTCGCCGGCCGTGACGGGAACGTTATTTCCAACACCAACCGCACCACGACTCTTGCCGCCCCCTGGGCATCGGAAACAGGGAGCGCCGGCTGCCCGGGCTATAACGGGCCATGCCTCCTGGCCCCGCAGCTTCTGGCCAACTATCAGGGGAACCGATCGCAGTATGTAGAGCAGTATCTGCTCGTTATCCAGCGCGAGCTGACGAAGAGTCTCGTGCTGGAAGTCGGATACCTGGGAAGTCAGGGGCACGACCTTCAGCGCATGATCTACATCAACCAACCGGTCTATCCCACCAGCGCCACCGACACCAGCAGTATCGCGTCGCGGCGGCCGTGGCCGGCCTACGGTCCGATACAGATGGAGATGAACATTGCGAATTCCAACTATAATTCGTTGGAAGGAAAGCTCACCCAACGGCTGGCCAAAGGGATGACTTATTCGTTGGGCTTTACCTGGAGCAAGTCGATCGATGACGGCAGCGGAGATCGTGACGGCCTTTTATGGCCTAACAACAGCTACCAGCTTTACAAAGAGCGCGGCCCTTCGGCCTTCGACGTGCCGCTCAGGGTTACGGGTAATTTCGTCTACGATCTGCCGGTAGGCCCCGGCCGGGCTTACGTGAATCATGGCATATTGGGCGCAGTTGTCGGCGGCTACCAGCTCGGGGGTATTTTCACGGCGTATACCGGGTTGCCGGTAAGCAGTCCAACCACCGGGGATCTTGCGCGAACCGGTACCGCCAACTCTTTGTACGGGGATTGCACGGGAATCAGCCCGTATCCCACGGACCGTACCATGCAGAATTGGTGGAACGCCGCTGCTTTCGATAACACCAATCCCCTTCTCACCTGGAATCCCGGCAACTGCGGCAGAGACGCTTTTTACGGCATAGGTGCGTGGACCGTTGATGTTTCGGTGGCCAGGACATTCAAGATCAAGGAGAGCCACCATGTGAACCTCCGGCTTGACGCCTTCAACTCGATCAATCACGCTAACTACAATACTCCGTCGGACAATTACCAGAGCGTTACGACGTTCGGGATCATCAATTCCGCCAAAACCATGCGGCAACTGCAATTGTCGCTGAAATATGTCTTCTGACCCGAGCTGGGTGCGATTAGAAGACTTGCAAAGCTAGGAGCCTGTCCAAGAATTCCAAGTTATCAGGTCGGTCGCGGCGATAGCCACCACGTTCGGTGAGAGCTGGAGCGCGAAACAATCAAGAAATGATAAATACGCCGGCTATTTCGTGTGCGGATCGCCTTACAGCCTGGTCGTAGCCACGGCGAAAGCAGTTTTGACTGTTCAGGAGTGCTGTTTGATCGCTTCTTATTGATAGCAGAGGCGATAGAGCTTCAAAACGTTGTGCGTCAGACACACTAAGGACCATTCGCCCCTTACCTTCGCGATCCCGCGCAATAGAAACTGCCGGAATCCGCGCCCTTGTTTGATCTGACCGAATACCGGTTCGACGATGGTCTTACGCGCCGCATAAACAGCTTTGCCCGCTTTGGTCTTCAGCTTGCGCTTCATCAGGTCCACCCTCGTGGCGTTCGCCGGCAGGGGCCCGCGCGGGCAGGGCTCCTGATATTCGTCGTGCTTCTGCCGTTCTGTCGCGATATATCCTTCGACGCGGTGCTCCGGATTCTCCGCCGACTCCAGCGCTTCCAGATTCTTCTCCGAGCAATAACCACTGTCGGCGAGAACTTCATCCGGCCTTTGTCCGCTCTGCTGCCCGGTAACTTCCACCATCGCTATCAACTGTTCTTTATCGTTGGCCGCTGCGGTGACCGCCTGACCCACGATCAACTGTAAGCCCGGCTCAACCACAGCCTGCGCGTTGTAGGCCTGTACAAAGCCGTCCGCACCTTTCATAATGCGCGATTCCGGATCGGTGAAGTTGTACTGTTCCTTGTCCTTCGGCTTAGCCTGCCCGGCATCATCACCTTCTGCCGCTGCCTTTTCGCGCGCACGAGCTTCCAGCGCACGCTTTGCTTCCCGGATCTTATTCAGGCGCGTCTCACGGCGCGCCAGTTCCCCGGTCAACTCATCGCCGCGATTGTCCTTGCCGTGCCGCGCATCCTCCTCGGCATCCGCCGCCTCCGCCTTAGCCATCAGATCCCTGATCTCCGCCCTGAGATCCTTCTCCTTTTCATTCATGCGCTCGTAGCTCATCGCCTTATGCTTGCTCGCATTGGCTTTAATCTTCGTTCCGTCCACCGCGACCTGACCTACTTTCATCGCTCCCGCTTCCAGCGCGATCTTCAGCACCTGCTCGAACAGGCCTTCCAGCGTTGCCAGATGGATCTTGCGGAAGTCTGAGATGGTGCGGAAGTTCGGCTGGTTGTCCGCCGCCAACACCCGGAACGCGATGTCCTCTCTCAGACGACGCTCAATCCGCCGGGAACTGAATATGCCCACACAGTAGGCGTAAACCAACAGTTTGGTCATCAGCCGCGGATCGTAAGGAGGCTGACCGCGCTTCTGATTCCCGTAGACCGCATCCATGCCCGAAAGGTCGAGCTGATCCACCACATCGCTGACGAAATAACACAGATGATTCTCCGGCAGCCATTCCCGCAGGCTGGGCGGCAACAACAACTCCGCGTCCGGGTAATAGGGACGGTAGCTTTTGCCCATAAAACATTATGGACCTATTATGTTTCATACCGCCAGGAAAATCGAGGCCACAGATGAATTCTCGGACAGGCTCCTAGTTAACGATTTGGCCACATGGAACCAACGGAGTGACGATTTGAGAGGTGTCGATGCCATCTCAATAATCGGAAACGCTGGTACGAAGTATCAAACGGCTGGCGGCCTTGATGACGGTGTGGTTTCCTTAAGCAGCGGCTCACTTAGTACACTGTTTCATAAATACGCCGATGTATTTTAAATTAGCATTTGGGCTGGCCTTGTGGGATTCTGGAAGCAGGATGTCCTACGATGCCGAGAATCAGCCCATTCCCGATTCGCCTGTCTGCGCCCGAAGCTGCCGAATTGCACAGACGCTCCACCCGATATACGTTGCCGTATTTTCAGGTCCAGCGCGCCAAAATTATCTTGATGGCCGCCGAGGGCCTGGAGAACAGCGAGATTGCCGTGCGACTGAGCACTCGCCGTGACGTGGTATCGGAATGGCGTAAGCGGTTCTTTCTGGAACGTCTCGCCGGTTTAGACGAGCGCTCGCGTCCGGGTCGTCCCCGGACTTTTTCCCCCTGACCTGGTCGTGCAGGTCAAGGCTTGGGCTTGCGAATTGCCGGCCACCCACGACTTGCCGCTGTCGCGCTGGAGCACTACGGATCTGGCGCGAGAAGTCGGTCGGTCAGGTTTAGTAGCTTCCATCAGCGGCAGCACACTTTGGCGCTGGCTGCATCAGGACGCTATTCGCCCCTGGCACCACCGGAGTTGGATCTTCCCACGCGATCCTGATTTCGCCGAAAAAGCCGGCCGCATTCTCGATCTGTATGCCCGCACATGGGAAGGCAAGCCTCTCCAGGACGACGAATTTGTGATCTCGGCAGACGAGAAGACCAGTATCCAAGCCCGACGCCGCAAGCACCCGACTCGCGCATGCCGCCCTCGTGGCACGATGCAGGTAGAGCACGAATACTTTCGGTGCGGGGCCTGGGCCTACATCGCAGGTTTGGATGTCCACCATGCCAGAATCTTTGGCCGCTGCGAGACCCAGAATGGCCTCGACCCTTTTGACCGCCTCGTCGAGCAGGTCATGACTCGACCACCCTACAATGATGCGCGCCGTGTTTTCTGGATCGTCGACAACTGTTCGGCTCACCGCGGCGCCAGGGCTGTGCAACGCCTGCAAAGCGCCTACCCACAACTGGTCCTGATTCACGCGCCGGTTCACGCCAGTTGGCTAAATCAAGTGGAGATCTACTTCTCGATTGTTCAACGGAAGGTTTTGACCCCCAACGATTTTCCAAACCTGGACACCCTCGCCGAGCGACTCCTTGATTTTCAATATTACTGGGAAGCGGCGGCGAAACCCTTTGCATGGAGGTTCCACCGCAAAGACTTAAATGAATTGCTCACCAAACTGAACATCCCAACGGCGAAAATCGGGTGACGGCTTCCAATACGTCGGTGTATTTCTGAAACGACCGACTAAGCTACAAGACCGCGACGAAGCCTTCCCACGCGGCCGTCGTGTTTTCGAACTGCATCCGCGAATCTTCCGTGATTCGCATCATATGCTGGTCGTCGTGGGTCGGGTCGTGGTGAAAGAGGAATAGCTGGCGCGCGCGGCAATCGCGCGCCACGTGCACGGCGTTGAGCCATGTGCTGTGCCCCCACCCCCTGTGCAGTTCATACTCAGCCGGGACGTATTGAGCATCGCAGATAAGGATGTCAGCACCTTCGCCGTATTGGCGCAGGGTCTCGTCGAGTTTTACGTGGCCGTGTTCGAAATCGGTCGCGTAAACTATGACCGCGCCATCTACCTCAATCCGGTAACCTGTCGCGTTTTGAGGATGATTCAAGGGGAAAGGAATCACTTTGATC
The DNA here is from genome assembly GCA_036521955.1 of Terriglobales bacterium. Taxonomy (GTDB): domain Bacteria; phylum Acidobacteriota; class Terriglobia; order Terriglobales; family Acidobacteriaceae; genus Acidiflorens. Next base: position 101 of record DATDGS010000010.1, on the reverse strand, counting down.
GAGCCCGTTTCAACGTATCCGCCGGGCTCGATCGTGCTGAAATCGCGCTGGGCCGCAACCTGATCGAAATCGACCGGGAAATAAGGTTTGGCCATCTGACC
>DATDGS010000009.1:0-85454 GCA_036521955.1 Terriglobales bacterium | reverse complement strand
AGGGCGTGGTAGGTCAGGCAGTTGGCAAGGATAGGGAGGCACTCCAAGGCCGAAAGGGGGAGCAACCGATAGGCCGAGCCGGGAACGATGACCGAAGGCCCGAACGGTACCCGGCTTAGGGGAATAAAGGGAAAGGCAAGTAAGCAGCGCGATCTCAGGGACGACGGACGGCAGCAAAGCCAATACTGTTGGGCCTTCCGGAGGCGACTAGGGGTGAAGCCCCGAGGGGCGTCCGGGGAGGGACCGAATCGTCACCTGGCGACGCACTATGCAGAACTCCTGGCGATTCACACCGGATTCGTCTTTTCACATACGAATCAGATACGAAGCTCCAGATTTGGAAGCCGGAAAGGCTGGCTCCCGACCAAACCGTGATCTCAGCGGTTAATGCGTCCTTGCCTTTGACCAACTGGATGCGCCGTACTCGGCGATCATGAACTTCAGGCACACTGGAGATGGGACGTGGAGAATCTGGCCGGCGGGGGTTAGCCTTCCGTTTTTGGGCTCGATTCGAAAAACCACAATGCTGTTGGTGTCCTGGTTGGCTGCGAAGAGGAGCGTGCCGGTGGGATCGATCTCGAAGTCACGTGGCGTCTTGCCTTGGGTTGGGAAGTGACCCACTAGAGTTAGCGCTCCGCTGTGGCTGTCGATGGAGAAGACGGCGATACTGTCGTGTCCGCGATTGGAGGCAAATAGAAATTTGCCGCTAGGATGGACCCGAATTTCGGCGGTATCGTTGCGCCCGGAGAATCCGTGCGGGAGCGTCGTGACTGTCTTCATCTTCTTGAGGGCGCCTTGGCCCGGATCATAGCTAAAAGCTGTGATGGTAGATTGCAATTCATTGACTACGTATGCGAACTTTCCGTTGGGATGAAAGGCCAGGTGGCGCGGTCCCGCCCCGGGATCGAGACTGGCAAAGGGAGGATCGTTTGGAGTTAGGGAACCCTTACCCGCATCGAAGCGGTAGACGAGTAACTCATCCAGACCCAGATCGACTGCTATCGCGAAACGATTGTCGGGCGTGGTCTCGATCCAATGAGCGTGCGGGCCCTCCTGGCGTTCTTTGTTGACGCTCGACCCTCGGTGCTGAACGAACGCGGAGGGCTCGCCGACGGTACCGTCTCGCTGAACCGGGAATACGGCGACGCTTCCTCCGGTGTAATTGGCGACCAGAGCGTAGTTACCCGTCTTGTCGAACGTGATGTAACACGGGTCGGCACCGCGCGATGGCGCTTGGTTCAGGAGCGATAACTTGCCGGTAAGTGAATCGATGGCGAAGGCGCTTACCGCTCCGCTGCTGGCGCCTTCATAGTTCTGGACTTCATTCACGGCATACAGGAAGCGATGGCTCGGATCGATGGCCAGGAATGAGGGATTGGTTGTTTCTGCCGCTACACCGAGTGGAGTTAGTTCGGAGAATGCGGCATCGAAGAGGTAGGCATAGATGCCCTTGCTCTCCTTCTCGGTGTAAGTGCCGACGAAGAGGAGGTATTTGTTCTTTGGGGATGCCTTGGCGGCGGTGATGGTCACTGGCGACAGGATGACGACGAGGACGAGCCACGGCAAGCATCGGCGGAGCGAAATCGTCATTGGATTATCAAAAACTATTTACGGGTGGAGCGCAAGGGGGGGGATCCTCAGCCGCTGGGCGATGCAGTATGCTTTCGGGATGCCACCGCGACGATTTCCCATGCGACGACTGCCAGCTGCAGATTCGGTGCTAATCCAGATCGTCGATGCGGCTCTGGCCGATGCCACGCTCCGTAGCGGCGAGTGGTTGGCGTGTCGTCCGGGATGCACGCAGTGCTGCGTCGGTGTGTTTGCCCTCAATCAACTGGATGCAGTGCGGCTGCAGCGGGGATTGGCCGACTTGAAAAAAACGGACCCGCGGCGGGCGGGGCGGATTCGCGAGCGGGCGCGAGATTCGATTCAGCGATTGGCGGCGGATTTTCCCGGCAATTCGAAAACGGGCGTGATCGACGAAGGCGTGTTCGATGAAGGATCGGAGGCGCAAGAACGCTTCGCGGAATTTGCCAATGATGAGCCGTGTCCGGTGCTCGATCCGGAGACGGGATTGTGCGATCTCTACGATGCGAGGCCGATGACTTGCCGCACGTTTGGTCCCCCTGTGCGCGGGGAAGGTGGGCTGGGAGTGTGCGAGCTGTGTTTTCACGGCGCGACCGATAAACAGATTGCTAAGTGCGAGATGGTTGCCGACCCCGACGACCTGGAATCGAAGCTGCTGAGGAAACTGGAGAAGACGCGAGGTCCGCGTGGGCAGACGATAGTCGCATTCTGCGTGAAGTGAGTTCGCGGACAAGAGTGTCATCCCCACCACGTTACAAATTATTAGAGAATTCTTAATTCTCGGTTCGATACTAAAGATAACTTCCGCGGTGAGATGGAACATGGTAGTTTCGTGCTGCGGCGAGTTCAATATGCAAGCTAACGAATACGATCTGGTAGTTATCGGAAGCGGTCCGGCGGGACAGAAGGGCGCGATTTGCGCGGCGAAAATGCGCAAGAAAGTCGCGATCATCGACCGGCGCCTCACCATAGGAGGGGTTTGCGTTCATACCGGGACGATCCCGAGCAAAGTAATGCGGGAGGCTGTGCTCTACCTGAGCGGCTTGCGGCAGCGCTCGTTCTATGGGCGTGGTTACGTGGTGAAAGACCGGATCATGATGTCGGACCTGGTGCTGCGGGCGCAAGCGGTAATGGCGCGGGAAGTGGACGTGATCAAAGCGCAACTGCGACGAAATTACGTGACCGCGCTTGAAGGAGACGCGCACTTTGCGGATCCCCATACGATAGAGATCGTGTCGGACGACGGAGTACAGCAGGTTCGAGGAGAGAAGATTCTGATTGCCTGCGGCACGAGGCCCGCGCACATTGATGGCATTCCGGTGGACGGAAAGCGCATCTTCGATTCGGATCAGGTGCACTGCCTCGAGGAGGTACCGCGCGAGTTGATTGTGGTAGGCGCCGGGATTATCGGTCTGGAATATGCGTCGATGTTTGCGGCCCTGGGGGTGAAGGTAACGCTCATCGACCAGTGTCCGACGCTGCTGAATTTTGTCGACGGGGAGATTATCGAAAGCCTGTGCTTTCAGTTGCGGCAGCTGGGAACGGTTTTCCGGGTCGGGGAGAAAGTGGTCTCGGTCGGCTTCGACGAAGACCGGGATAAAGTCTTTGCCACGCTGGAGAGTGGAAAGAAGATTCGCGGGCAGGCGCTGCTGTACACGATTGGAAGAAAGGCCAACAGCGACAAGCTGAAGATCGACGCTGCAGGTCTTACCCCCGAAGCGCGCGGAAAGCTGACGGTGAACGAGCACTTTCAGACCGCCGTGCCGCACATTTACGCAGCGGGCGATGTGATTGGTTTTCCGGCGCTGGCCAGTACTTCGATGGAGCAGGGCCGGTTGGCCGGTTGTCACATGTTCGGCAAGCCCAGCCGGATGCTACCTCATCTCATTCCCTACGGCATTTACACCATTCCGGAAATCTCCATGGTGGGCGCCACCGAGGAAGAGTTGACACTCAGCAAGACCGCGTATGAAAGCGGTCTGGCGCGCTACTCGGAGCTGGCGAAAGGGCAGATGCTGGGCGACGATCAGGGACTGCTGAAGATTCTGTTTGATCCGGATACACTCAAACTGCTGGGTGTGCACATTATCGGGGATCGCGCGGCGGAGATCGTGCACATCGGGCAAGCGGTGCTGACGATGGGAGCGACTATCGAATATTTTCGCGATACGGTGTTCAACTACCCGACGCTGGCGGAAGCTTATAAAGTGGCGGCACTCGACGGCCTGAATAAACTCTGAAACAAGTCCCACCTCCGACGCGGGGACAGCCACCCCCGGCTGTCCGGCGGTTCGGGCCCCCGCCATCCTCGGCGAACTGCGATCTCATTGCTTTGCTTGATACCAACGTCGCACGGCGACGACTGACCAGATCGCCTCGACCACACCGAAGGGCCACGCGCCTTGCAGAAAACCATAAGCAGAGCCGAGCGCGCAGGCGGCGGCGAATGCCAGGACGAACCATGTGCTCCGGCTCTCCAGCGCATAGGTGACCAGCATCGCGGTCACTGCGAACAACCCGAATAGTGTCAGCATACCCACGCAATTCAATATTACAGACTCGCAACATCTTTGGAAGATTGCGGTACAATCGCTGGCAATTTCGCAGTCAACTTTCGCAAGTACGCTCACCAACAGTTTTCACGGAGGAGGCAATATGAGTCTATCGAAACGGGCCATCGCGGAATTCTTTGGAACGTTCTGGCTGGTGTTTGGCGGGTGCGGAGCCGCGGTGCTGGATGCGGCGTTTCCGCAACTCGGCATCGGATTTTTAGGCGTGGCGCTGGCCTTCGGCCTGACCGTGCTTACGATGGCATTCGCTATCGGGCACATTTCGGGATGTCATCTGAATCCCGCTGTTTCGGCGGGGCTGGTGGTGGGGAAGCGATTTCCGGCGTCGGAATTCCTGCCGTATGTGGTGGCGCAGGTCCTCGGCGGGATCGCCGGCGCGGGCGCGCTTTATGTAATTGCCAGCGGCAAGGCAGGCTTTGACTTGGCCGGCGGGTTCGCTTCGAATGGATATGCGGCGCACTCTCCGGGTGGTTATACGCTGCTGTCGTGCCTGGTGGCGGAAGTGGTGCTGACGTTTTTCTTTTTGATGATCATCATGGGATCGACCGACAAAAGGGGAGTTCCGGCGGGGTTTGCGCCGATCGCGATCGGACTCGGACTGACGCTGATTCACCTGATCGGAATTCCGGTGACCAATCTTTCGGTGAACCCGGCGCGTAGCACCGGACCTGCGATTTTTGTGGGTGGATGGGCGCTCTCGCAATTGTGGCTGTTCTGGCTGGCTCCAATTGTGGGCGGAGCGCTGGCAGGCGGATTCTATCGCGCGGTATTTGGGGAGTAGACGGCAACCACGTCCACTTGTAGAGACGGGGCTCGCCCCGGCTTAGGCGCGGCCGGCCGTGTCTCTAGGTGAAGAAATCCATCAACAGATGCCGTAACTCGAATTCTCCGCTCCAACCGAGCGGTCGCGGACAAGAGTGTCCGCGCCACACAGACAATGGCTGAGTCCACGGAAATCCGGGAGGCGTCGCTGGGTGAGATTGCCCTGGTGTTTCTGAAGCTGGGCACGATTGCGTTTGGCGGGCCGGCGGCGCATCTGGCGATGATGGAAGAAGAATTCGTGCGGCGCCGGCACTGGATTACCCACGCCGAATTTCTCGACCGGCTGGCCACGGCGAACTTGATTCCGGGGCCGAGTTCGACCGAAGTCGCCATTTTCGTGGGGCATCTGAAAGGCGGCTGGCGTGGACTGATGGTGGCGGGCTGTTGCTTCATCATTCCAGCGGCGTTGATGGTGTCAGCGATCGCTTGGGCCTATGTGCGCGTCGGCTCGCTGCCGAAGGTCGAAGGCATACTATCGGCGATCAAGCCTGCTGTGGTCGCGATCGTGATTCAGGCGCTGGGAAAACTGGGACGAACGGGAGTGCGGACGGCTCTGCTGGCGGTGATTGCCGTGCTGGCGGCGGGGCTGAATGTTCTTGGAGTCGGCCCGGTTCTGGTGCTGGTGTTTGCCGGGTTGGTCTCGGCGGCGGCTTTGGCGACGAAAAACCGGCTGCTGAGCGCGGTTGGGTTTCCGAAAATATTCAGCGTCAAGAAACTTGCGGCCGGAGCGATGGCGATCGCGGCGGTGGGCGGGGCTTTTCCGGTCGGACTGGTGCGGCTGTTCCTGTCGTTTCTGAAAATTGGATCGGTGGTGTTCGGCAGCGGATATGTTCTGCTGGCATTTCTTCAGACTGAGTTTGTGGAGCGTCTGCACTGGCTGACCGAGAAGCAGTTGATTGACGCGGTTGCGGTGGGGCAGTTTACGCCCGGTCCAGTGTTTACCACCGCGACGTTTATCGGGTACGTGGTGGCGGGCTGGGCGGGCGCGGTGGTGGCAACGGTTGGGGTTTTCTTACCGGGCTTCGTGCTGGTGTCGGTGAGTGGGCCGCTGATTCTGCGACTCCGAAGATCGGCCGTGGCGGCGGCAGCGCTCGATGGAGTGGTCGCCGGGTCGCTCGCGTTAATGGCGGTGGTGGCGTGGCAGTTGGGGAAGGCGTCGATTGTAGACCGGACAACGCTGACCTTGTTCGCCGTGAGCTTAATTGCACTGCTTCGGTTTCGGGTGAACTCGGCTCGGCTGATTGTGGCAGCGGCGGTTGTCGGGTGGTTCATGCGGTAGCTTGCAGATTTCAGAGTTGAGGGCGGTAATGAGCAAGATGCTGATTCGGACGGCGGAGCGTGGGGATCTGGCGCGGATCACCGAGATTTATAACTATTACGTTCTGAATACTCCTGTGACGTTCGATGTTGAAGCTTACAGGGTGGAGCGGCGGGATACATGGTTCGCGCAGTTTAACCTCACGGGACGACACCGGCTGTTGGTAGCCGAGGACAATGGGATGGTTGTGGGGTACGCGGGGACGACACGGTTTCGCCCGAAGGCGGCGTACGAGCCGACGGTGGAGACGACGATTTATTGTGCGCCGGAGGCGGCGGGGAAGGGTATTGGGGGGCATTTGTATACGGAGTTGTTTGAAGTGTTGAGGGGCGAGGACATTCATCGCTTTGTGGCTGGGTATGCGTTGCCGAATGCGGCGTCTGAGGCGTTGCATCGGAGATTCGGATTCAAGGTAGTGGGAGTATTCAGCGAGAATGGGCGGAAGTTCGGGAAGTACTGGGATGTGTGCTGGGTGGAGCGGGCGGGGTGAGATTTGCTCTCCCGTTTGAATTGGTTGTTACTAATTCGCTCGTACTAAGTTGAGGAGGAGATTGTGGACGGACGTGTAAGAAAGATACAAGTGGTGTCCTGGTTGATGTTCTGTACGGCTACGACAGTTGTTAGCGTGAGCTCGCCGCTGTGCGCGGAGACTGTTTCGCTACAGGCACTGGTCACTCCGTCCACCACGATCCTCAAGGACGGCCGGCCGGTGACGTTCGCGCTCCATGGCTTCATCGAGTTCAAATCGCTGGCCGAGTTATTAACGTACATCGAGTCGCAAACGCAGCGCTGGAACGTTCCGGATGGCCTGGATGAAGAGCAGCGGCGGCAACTAGCGGTCGAATTGTTGCGGCGCGGGATCGAAAGCCGAGTGATCTCGATGGAAGATGAGCGGCCGCTGGAGACTTTGGTAACGCACACCAGCGAAGAATTGCGGCAGGCGCTTGCGCTCGTAACCGAACCGGTGTCGCCAGGGTATGGCGAGACGTTTCTAGCGGTGCAGGAGAAATGGAAGCATTCGCTGAACTGCTGGAGCGCTTCGCCGTCGATTTCCGGACGCGTGCTGTCGAACTGGTACCCGATTGAAGAAGGCATCCAGCTTTACGGCGCGACTTATGATTCGACCGAACATTTCTGGCAGGCTGTGAAGTATCACCCCGAAGTTACCTTGGCGGATGTTAAGGAGGTACTCGACTTACTGGAAGAGAAGGACTGGGGCCCGTGGCTGGCGCGCCTGGACGCCGATCCCAAGATCTACTTGCCGAACGCTTACGCGGTAGAATTCCTTCGGCACAACCTTGCCCGGCAGCGACTGCAATGGTTTCGTGACGAACTGGCGCATCACGCGCTCAGCCCGAGCGATCACGCGCGGGCGGTTCAGCAGCGCGGTGCGTCCTCGTTCCGCTTCAGCGCTTTCGAGGAAAAAACGTTATGGGGCGATCTGGCGGATGTGTTTCACCTCGTCTATGCATTCTCTCCGCCCGAGGATCCGGTTCGGAAGGCACTCAGCACACGGCATTTCGACGCGGTTTATTTGGGAGATCGTAGGATGGGTTTCGTCAGCGAAGAGTTTCGTTCGTTGATGCTCGAGATCTGGCGAGTGAAATATTTGAAGATGGCACGGTTCCGCGAAGTTATCAGTTCGATCCCCATGGAGGTTCGGCTGTCTCATTTTTTGAATGATGGCGACTCGCCGGATATCCCGATTCCGGTGTATGTGGGGTACTTGAATCAGATTCGGGAACTGGCGCGCGGGCGAGGTAAGGCAGTTCCGCTTTCAGCCATCGGTTCTCACCTCCCAAGTCTTTAGTCTTTGCTGTTGGTTTCTGGCGCCATTGGTTCGGCGATTAGGGATTCGCCCGTCGCGACAAATCCGTGGGGAGACGGGGATGCGGTTATTCTTCGTCCTTGGGGAAGGAGAGGTTAGAATGGGGGGTCCTGTCCCTTTCCCGGGGGCACCGTGAACCGAGAGAAAGTTATCTCGGAAAGGGGTCTCTGAAGAAGGCGCACCGGGACTTGCTTCGTGGAACCTGTGAACAATCTCGAAAGTGGACAGGCGGCCGCCTCGCCGGATCGGGGCGCGCCAGCGGCTGCCCTGTCGGCCCCGCCCGTCGTTTCGGCGACGCTTCGTTCACGGCCTTCGTTTCCGGTGTATTGGCGTGTCGAGGGAAGTCTGCTGGAACTGACCACGGTCCGTCCGATCGCTTTTTTTACCTGGAACTGCCAGACATTTGTCGCGCGGGCGGCGCGTCGCTTCCTGGTGCTTTTGATGGCGTTGCTGCGGCCATTTTTATATGCAGCGAACCGCGTCGCCGCGACTCGAATCGTTCACGCGGTGCTGCGGGGGATAACACGCGACCGGCTCGATCTGCTGGGCGAAGAAGAATTCGAATACAAGCTGAAGCCGCTGCTCAAAGAACAAGGAGTGCGGCACCTGAAGGCGTTGCAGGCCACAGGCGTCGACGTGGTGCTAGTGAGCCAGGGGTTGGAGCATGTGATGCGCCCGCTGGCGCGGTATCTGGGAGTGCGGTGGATGATTACGAACCGTCTCGATTTCCGCGATGGAGTTGCCACCGGGCGGCTGCTGAGTCCGGTGATCCGGCCGCGGGGATTGTTTGCCAGGATTCGCGAAGCGGGTCCGGATGGGCAGCAGAGTCCAGCGCGATGGGTACGGGCGCTCGGATTGCGCGGACCGAAGGCGCTGACCTCAGCGATTGTGCCGACGGTACGGGTGGAAGCGCCGCGGGTCCGTCCGATCGTGTATTTCAACGAAAAGCGGCATCGGGAGCCATTTTCCGTGCGCAAGGCGCTGGGCGGCAAGAGGGTCATGCTGATCGGCGTCACCGGATTTATCGGTAAAGTCTGGCTGGCCAACACGCTGGTCGATCTGCCCGAGATCGGGAAGCTCTATTTGCTGATCCGGCGGCAGAAATCGAGCGAGGCGCAGAAGCGCTTCGAGAAGATCATTGAAGGCTCTCCGGTTTTCGATCCCGTGTTTGAAAAATACGGCGACCGTTTAGGCGCGCTGCTGGCGGAAAAGATTGAAGTCGTCGAGGGCGACGTCTCGGAGCCGGGCTTGGGTATGGAATCTGAGACTGCAGCGCGGCTTCGCGCGGACGTCGATCTGGTCATCAACAGCTCGGGGTTGACTGATTTCAATCCGGATTTGCGGGACGCGTTGGCGGTGAACGTGGATTCCACGTCGCACTTGATCGAATTTATTCGCGCATCGGATCACGCGGCGTTGCTGCATCTTTCGACTTGTTATGTAGCGGGGCAGCGCGACGGGCGGGTGAGTGAGCGAGTGCGTCCGAATTACACGCCGACACACTTGAAGGACTTCGATGCAGAAAAGGAATGGCGCCGGCTGCATGAGCTGGTGGAGTCGGCGCAAGCGCGCGTAGAAGGGCTGGAAGTTAGGGAGGAGTTAAAGAAGCAGGCGCTCGCGAAAGAACACGCCTCGAAAGGGTTGAGCGGGCAGGCGCTGGAAAACCAGATTCGCAAGAACCGAGTTCGTTGGCTGAAAAATTATCTTACGGAAGAAGGCACGCGGCGCGCGAAGGAGTTGGGCTGGCCAAATACATACACTTTCACCAAGAGCCTGGCGGAGTCCATGATCGCGAAATATGGTGCGGGGCTGCCGATTGCGATTGTGCGTCCGGCAATTGTTGAGACCTCGGTGTCGAAGCCGTTTCGCGGGTGGAATGAGGGAATCAATACTTCTGCGTCGTTGTCGTATCTGCTGGGAACGGCGTTTCGGCAGTTGCCCTCGAACGAGCGCAAGCGGCTGGACATCATTCCGGTGGATGCGGTGTGCGCCGGGATGACGCTGATTGGCGCGGCACTGGTGGAGCGGCGGCACGATCCGATGTATCAGCTGGCGACTTCGGTGACCAATCCCTGCGACATGGGACGGTCGATTGAGTTGACCAGCCTGGGGCACCGGCGTCACTATCGCGCGCAGGAGGGTCTGGAGTACTGGCTGCGATTGCGCATGGATGCGATTCCGGTTTCGAAAGAGCGTTATAACCGCATGTCGGCGCCGGCGCAGATGGCCATCGTCAAGTCGATTCAGCGCGTGATGGCTCCGCTGCCGTCTGCCATGAAAAAGCCGCTGGCGAAAACCGAACGCAACCTGGAGCGTGTGGAAAAATTAGTGGGTCTGTTCGAGCCTTTTATTCTGCACAACGAACATGATTTTGTTGCAGATAATGTGGAGAAGTTGTCGCAGGCTCTGACGCCCGAAGAGAAGGAGATTTTCGGATATGACACGGCCGGGCTGGACTGGTGGGAGTATTGGATCGACATTCATATTCCGGCATTGCGGCGATGGACGTATCCGCTGATTGAAGGCCGTCGGCTGGAAGCACGCGCGCCGCGTGTGCTGCACATGCCGCCTTCGCCGGCGACAACAACTTCAACTTCGATCACAGAAAATGGCGATGCCGTGAAGACGGGGACAAACGGAGCAACGTGGCAATATTCCTGACCGGTGGAACCGGGTACATCGGTGCGCATGTCACCGCTAATCTGCTGGATCAGCATGACGCCTCGGTGAATCTGCTGGTGCGCGGCCGCGATCCACGTGACGCGGAAGTGCGGCTTTGGAATGCCCTCCAGTTGCACATGCCGTTTCCCAAATTCTACGAATACCTGCAGGCGAAGGTCCGGATTTTTCGCGGCGACCTTACGTCGCCGCAGTTCGGCCTGGAAGCCGGCGATTACGACCGGCTCGTGCACACCACCGACTCGATCATTCACTGCGCGGCTTCACTGAATCGGAAGTCGGAACAAAGTTGTCTGAACGTAAATCTGCGTGGGACGCTCGAAGTGCTGCAGTTGGCGCGGCGATCGCAGTACTATCACGGGCTGCGGCGATTTTCGAACGTGAGCACGGTGGCGGTGGCGGGGAAACGAAGCCACGAAGTTGTGGTGGAGAACCGGTCGATTGATTGGGAGCGCTCGGATCACGATCCCTACGCGCGGACGAAAAAATTCTGCGAGCACATGGTGCGCGAGTTGCTCCCGGATGTGCCACTGACGATTTTCAGACCGAGTATCGTGTTGGGAGACAGCCGCTACCCGCAGACGACGCAGTTCGACATGGTGCGGTCGTTCGTGTTTCTGGCGGGATTGCCGGTGCTGCCGTTTCGCCCCCATGACAAGCTTGATATTGTGAATGTGGATTTCGTTGCCGACGCGATTTCGACTTTGCACATGAAGGCGAATCCCGAGCACGATACCTATCATCTTTCTTCGGGCAACGGAGCGCAGTCGTTTCAGGAATTGACCAAGGCGCTGGCCGCCGAACAGGGCAAGCGCGGGCCAGTGTTTTTGCCGATCCTCGCAAAGCCGTTCGGCTCCATCGTCAGCACGTTGACCAACCGCAAGGGGCCAGTGGGGCACGGAGCCGCGCTGATGAAGGTTTTCCTGCCGTATTTGACCTGGAACACAGTGTTCGACAACACGCGTGTCACGACGGAATTGGGAAGCAAGCCCGTGCCGTTTTCGCAATACAGTTTTCCTCTGCTCCGCTTCAGCCGCGAACACAATTTTGCCTACCCTTATCAAGCCTGGCCCGAGAGCACCAAGGCAGGAGGGTCGGCCGCATGATGGACTTCGTTCTGGAAGCTTGGGTATCAAGCATCATCGAGGGCAAGAAAATTCAGTGGATGATGGGCAAGGGCGAGCCCTGGCAGCCGGGCGAAAAACTGAAGCTTCTGTTCGCCGGCTACAACGGGTCGCGCAATACCGGTTCGGATGTTCGGGTGGAAGAGATGCTGCGGCAGATCCGGCGGATTCTGGGGGCGGAGAACGTCGACCTCAGCATGATGACCTTTAATTTTGAGCGGTCGCGCGGGTATTTCGAAGGTACGTCGCAAGTGCGGCTGCCGGATATTTTCCCGCCCTTTCTGGCGAATGAAGTGCCCAAGCATCATGGCGTTGTGGCGTGTGAAGGTTCGATGTTCAAATCGAAATTCGCGAATGCGCTGGCCACCATGATGATCGGGTCGCTGGGCATTGCGGCGGCGGAGAACAAGTTGTCGGTCGGTTATGGCGCCGAGGCGGGATACATGGATCCCGTGGTGGCGAAGATGTGCGGACGCTATTGCAAAAACTCGCTGGTGATCACGCGCAATAACGAGTCGCGGACAATCCTGCGCGAGCTCGGTGTTCCGACGGAATTGGGCACCGACACAGCATGGACGTTTGAGCCGCTGGGGGCGGAGTATGGGCAGAAAGCGCTGCGCGATGTGGGTTGGGACGGGACGACGCCGGTGCTGGTGGTGTGTCCGATCAATCCGTTTGAGTGGCCGGTGAAGGCGTCGGTGGCGAAGGCCACGCTCCACAGCCTGACCGGCGCATACAAAGAGAGCCACTACCGCGGCCCCTACTTTCATAATGCCGGGCCCGAGGCGGATCGGGCTTACGAGCATTACTTGAGTGCGATTGCGAATGCGGTCGCGGCATTCCGCCAGAAGAAGAATGTGTTCGTGATCATGGCCGCAACCGAGCGCATGGATGCCCGGCCCTGCTGGCGTATCTCGGAAAAGCTGGGCGGAGTCCCGATCATCTCCTCGGACGACTACAACATGTACGAACTGGTCAGCATTCTGCGCGCTTGCCGCATGATGGTGTCTTCGCGCTATCACGGGATTGTGACTTCGATGCCGGCACTGGTGGCGTCGGCTGGAATCACGATGGATGAGCGTATCCGGAATCTCATGAACGAGCGCGGACATCAGGAGTTGCTGATGAATGTGGATGACCCCGATCTGGAGGAGCGAACTCTGGCGTCGCTCGACATTCTGGATCGCGACGGCGAGCGGATTGCCGATGGGATTGCGCGGACGGTAGTGAGGAATTTGAAGTTGATGGCGCGCATGGGAGTTTATTTCGAGGAAGAAGTGCGGCGGCGCTATCCGGAATTTCCCACCCGGCGCGGGGAATGGGGCTGGGAGGATTATCTGCCGCCGATGAGCGACGGGTTGCGGGAACTGGTGCAGGCATACAGCTAAAGCGACGAAAAGCCGGTCCTTCGCTTCGCTCAGGATTTTTGGGAATCGATGACCTTTCTTGAACAAATTCTTGCGAACCTGGAGCGTAGCGGCGATGCCGTCGTGTTGCAGGAACTCCGCGATGGGCAGGTAGTTCCACTCACCGGGCGACAGTTGCTGGCTCAGGTGCGAGTGGCGCGCGCGTATCTGCGGCGCCTGCGCCTGAAGAATGGCGATCGCTGCGCGTTGCTGGCGCATAACTCGATGCAGTGGGTCGCGATGGATCTGGCCATCATGGCGGAGGGGCTGACGGTGGTGCCGTTGTACGCGCGGCAGGCGCCAGCCGAACTGATCGCGATGATGAAGGATTGCTGGCCGGCAGTGATTGCCTGCGGCGAGAAATCGCTGGCCGATGCGATCGTGCAGGCGTGGCGGGAAGCTCCGCCGACTTTCTGCTTTGAAAATGTGTTCACGCCAGCGCGCGAGCCGCTGGAGAATCCGGTGCTGTCGGTTGCGGAGGAAAATGTGGTGACGATCATCTACACCTCGGGCACTTCGGGCGAGGCGAAGGGTGTGATGCTGAACGCGGGCAACGTCGGTCACATGCTGGGTTGCACGTCGGAGCGGTTGGATCAGCTAATGCGGGGTCGCACGATACCCACTGCCACGATGGAGATGCGTGGGGGACAGGATGTTGTCTTCCATTATCTGCCGCTGAGCTTTGCCGGCTCGTGGATCATGATGCTGACCTGTGTTCTGCGTGGCAGCAAGCTGACATTGAATACAGATCTCGGCAAGATTGCGGCCGAGATGCGGCTGGCTGCGCCGGATTATTTCCTGAATGTTCCCGCGCTTCTCGAACGCATGCGGAGAGCGGTCGACGAGCAGCTCTGGAAAACAGGTGGACTTCCGTTGCAGGTGTACACCCGGGCGAAGGGCGCGTGGGTACGGCGGCAGGAGGGCAAGGCGCGTACCGGAGACGGACTTTGGCTGGGGCTGGCGAATCGCCTTGTGTTCCCTACGATTCGAAAAAAGATGATCGGCGGAAAGCTGCGCGCGCTGATCTGCGGTTCGGCTCCGCTGAACGTGGAGACGCAACTGTTTTTTATGATGTTGGGCATTCCGGTTCTCCAGGGATATGGGCTCACGGAGACGACCGGGCTTTGTACCTTGGATGATCCGGACGGCGCGGTGGTCGCGGGACGCGTGGGGCCGGCAATTTCTGACGTGGAAATGAAGATCGCGGAGAATGAGGAAATCGTGGTGCGCGGGCCGAATATTTTTCCAGGATACTGGCAACGCCCGGAGGAGACGGCGAAGGTGCTGCGCGATGGTTGGTTCCACACGGGCGATCAGGGCGAAGTTGATGCGGATGGAAACTGGAAGATTGTGGGCCGCATCAAGAATCTGATTATTCTCGGGTCGGGGCACAACGTTGCGCCAGAGCCGATTGAAGACAAGATCCTGCACGAGTTGCCGGGTGCGAGTCAGGTGCTGGTCGTGGGCAACGCACGCGGATATCTGGCGGCGCTGGTCACCGGCAAAGCGAGCGGCGAGAAAACGCAGGCGGCTCTCGACCTCGTGAATGCGGGCCTGCCACATTACAAGCAAGTGCGGGCGTTTCATCTGGTGGAGGAGGCGTTCAGCATCGAGAACGGGCTGTTGACCGCCAACGGGAAGCTAAAGCGTGACCTGATCGCCGAGCGTTTTTGCGACGAGATCGACGCGATGTATAAGGCTTCACAGAACCAAATCTCGCAGAATCGGGCCCCGCAGAGTCAGGCCTCAAAAGACCAGGCGGCGAAGACGGCATGAACGAATTCAGAGGGCAGACGCTTTCGTGGCAGGTCGTGAATGGAGCGATTGAACTGGCCCTGCATCGCGATCCCTGCAACGAGATCGGGTCGCTCACATTGGACGAGTTGGAGCAATTTGCGGCGGCTCTGCCCGGGCTGGCGAAGGAAGCGCATGCGTTGATAATCCATTCAACCTTGAAGGCCGGATTTTCGGCGGGCGCGGATTTGCGGGAGCTGTTTCAGCGTGGGCAGGAGATGGAAAGGGCCGCCGCCCTGCGCGGCGTGCGGGAGTTTCTGGAGCGCATTCACGCCGTGATGAACGCGCTCGATGCGACGCCGCTGACTACGATCGCGGCCGTGCATGGGGTGACTTTTGGCGGCGGGTTCGAGTTGGCTCTGGTTTGCGACATTATTGTTGCCGACCGCATGGCGCGATTTTGCTTTCCGGAACTGCGGCTCGGGTTGATTCCGGGATTCGGCGGGATTCCGCGCCTGAAGCGGGATTTGGGCAATGCGGTGGTGCGCGATCTGCTCCTCACCGGGCGCAGCTTTAACGTGATGAAAGCGCAACAGATTGGGCTGGTCAGCCAGATTGCCGCCGAACGCGAGGCGCTGCGGGTGGCGCGCGCCACGGCCAGCCAAGTGGGGAAATTCGATCGTCGGACGGCCGCGGCCGCGAAGGATTTTGTGAAGCCAATCCCTTATGAAGAGCTGAAGCGGGAGATCGATATTTTCTGCGACCTCTATTCGCGTCCGGCCGTCGAAGAAGGGCTGCGCAAGTTTGCGAAGAATGAGGGAGTGCAGCCGTATCTGCCTTAATTTGTAACTGGTGCTTGGTAATTTTGTAATCAAGGGACTTCACGCTTATGTCAGCGCCAACTATCGATCACACGCTCGACGAGATCCTGAATCTTGCAGCTGCGCATTTCAAAGTGCCGCGAGAGAAACTCACTCCCGACGACGACTTTTTCAAGACGCTCGGAATCGACAGCCTGCAAGCGCTCGACTTGCTCACACGGCTTGAGCATCACTTCCGCATCGAGTTGCCGGACTATGAACTGCAAGGCGTATCGGATTTCCGCACGCTGGCGAATCGGATCCAGGCGCGGCTTTAGACCTGCCTATTGTTACGTTCTGATAAACTCGTGTTTTTCTCGGTGTCTCCGTGGTGAGATAACGACCTGAATGCTTGATCTCCGACAATATGCCAGCCTGGGTGCGGCGCTCAAGGATGCGCTGGAACGCTGGCCGGACGAAACCTGCCTGATTGAAGCCGATCGCGAGCGCGAAAAAGTGCGGCTCACCTACTCCGACTTCAAGGAAATGGCGCGTCCGCTGAGCCGCGCGCTTGCGGACGCGGATTTCAAGCCGGGCGACCGGGCGGCAATCATCATGACGAATCAATCGAAGTGGCTGATTTCAGCCTATTCGCTTTTTTTCTGCGGCGGCGTCCTGGTTCCGCTGGATTACAAATTGACCGCGGCCGAGCATTTGCAACTGCTGGCGCATTCGAAGGCGCGGTTTCTGGTGGTCGAATACTACTTGTGGCGGGCGATCACGCAGTCGCCAGAGTTTCCGAAACTGACAGTGGAAATTGCGCTGGTCACCGAAGCGCCGGCGGGAGCGGACTTGCGCGGCGCTTATCGCTGGGAAGAATTCAAGAGGAAGGGCGAGCCGCAGTTTGTGGCGCGGCAGCGCGAAGACACGGCCTGCATCGTGTATTCCTCAGGGACAGGCGGGCGTCCGAAGGGATGCGTGCTCACGCACGACAGTTATCTCGAGCAGTGTACTTCGCTGACAGCATGGTATCCATTTTCGCCGGGCGTACGCTATTTGAGTATTCTGCCCACGAATCACGCGATTGATTTCATGGTGGGATTTATCGGGCCGTTCGTGTGCGGAGCCTGTGTGGTTCATCTACGGACGCTGCGTCCGGAGTTTGTGCGCGATGCGTTTGTTCGTTATCGCATCACCTATGTGAGCGTGGTACCGATGGTGCTGAAGAATCTGGAACGCGGGCTGCGTGCGAAGTTTGATGAGTTGAAGCCCGGCAAGCGGTGGATGTTGGACCGGCTGATCCGGCTGAACAAAATGCTGACTCGCGGACGTCCGCACGTGGAGATCAGCCGCCGTCTGCTGCCGCAAGTTCACAGGGCGTTCGGAGGAGAACTAAAGGCGCTGATTGTTGGCGGAGCATTTACGGATCCTTCGACGCTGCAGTTCTTCTACGATGTGGGAATTCCGGTGGCGTGCGGGTACGGGCTGACGGAAGCTTGTACGGCGGTAACGCTTAACGATTTGAAACCATTTCGCGGCGATACGGTCGGCAAGCCGCTGCCCGGAAGCGAGGTGCGCGTGCTGAATCCGGATGGCGACGGAATCGGCGAAGTTGCGGTGCGGAGCCGCGCGGTGATGTCGCATTATCTGGATGATCCGGAACAGACGGCGCAGACGATCGTCGAAGGCTGGCTGCTGACGGGCGATCAAGGGCGACTCGACGGGCGCGGGCACCTACAGCTCGTCGGGCGCAAGAAAAATATGATTGTCACCGCGGGTGGGAAAAACATTTATCCCGAGGACATCGAGGCGGTGTTTGATGGCCTGCCGGTGAAGGAATTCTGTGTGTTCGCCGCGAATTACTTGTGGCCGCAGAAGACTCTGGGCAGCGAGATGCTGGTGCTGGTGGTGCGACTGGAACAGAATCAGCAGTTCGACGATCGCTTGCGCGAAGAGATGGTTGCGCGCAACCGGCGACTGGCCGACTTCAAGCGCGTGGGCGGGTATCTGGTCTGGGAGAAAGATTTCCCGCGGACGGCGGCACTGAAGATCAAGCGCGGAGAATTGGCCGCGGAGATCGGGGCGGGCGCGGCGCGGGCGGGAGTGGTGGAGATATAGCTTTCGGCTCTTAGCCCGAGCTGCGAGCGTTCAATCCTCCGCAGGAATCGCAGTTTAACCAAGAGCCAGAAGCCAGAAGCCAAACGTGAACGAAACTTTTCTTGCGATTATCAATCCGGCGGCAGGTGGCGGGCGTTGCGGCGAACGCGTGGGATCGGCGCTTGAACGCTTACGAGCCTCGGGGATTGCGCTGGAGACGGCGGAGACTCGTGCGGCAGGCGAGGCCACCGAGATCGCGCGCGCGGCTTATGAACACGGATATCGAAAGTTTCTGGCCGTCGGTGGGGATGGGACTTCGTATGAGATCGTCAACGGGCTGTTTCCGGATTCGCTGGCAGCAGGCGCGGGTAAGCCGGAGGATCCAGTCGCGACGCTGGGATTTCTTCCACTGGGCACGGGCAATTCGTTTCTACGGGATTTCGCGGATGGCGTTTCCGGCAAGAGCGGTTTGGAGCACGCGATGCAAGCGCTGGAGGCGCGGCGGTCGCGGCCTTGCGATGTTTTCCGACTCACGCATAAAGATGGAACGATCTATTACACCAATCTGCTAAGTGTGGGTTTCGCGGCGGACGTAGCAGCGCTGCGGCATCGCCGGTTTCTGCGGCTGGGGCAGTTCGGATATCTGTTGTCTATCTTTTCTTGTCTGGCGCGGCTTGATCGTCGACCGTTTCCGGTGCGGTTCGCTGGTCAGCAGCAGTTTGACTCGCGGCGCTGCCTTTTTCTGACGTTTAACAACAGCAAGTTCACGGGCGGGACCATGATGATCGCGCCCGACGCGGTCACCGACGACGGATTGATTGAGTATGTGCGCTGGGGGCCGATTGGCCGACTGGGGCTGATCTGGAACCTGGCGACGCTTTATGATGGCACGCACACGCGGCATCGGCTGGCGGAGCGGCAGGCAGTGCGGCGCGTCGAGTTTCAACTCGACCGGCCGGTGGATGTGATGGTGGACGGCGAAGTGCTGACGCTGGAGTGCCGCGCGATCGACGTGCTGCCGGCGGCTCTCCGGGTCGTGGTTTAAAATCCATTCTGCTTCTCTGTAGAAACACGGCTTGCCGCGTCTCCCGCGCCGAGTCAACGTTGGGTACAAACAAGACGAGGCAAGCCGCGTCTCTATGGCCGTGATATAAAAATTCCATGTCGCAAGAGCGAAGAGAACGGCAAAAGGAAAAACTAGGGATACCAACGGCGGAGAGCCGCAAATGGCGGCATACGGCGATCTATGCCGCGCTGATCATGGCCGCATTTGGGCTGGCCTACTATCTCGGCAACCGCATGCAGCACAAGCACGATGCCTTCGCGCGCTGTCTGACGGACCGCGGCGTGAAGATGTACGGCGCGTGGTGGTGTCCACATTGTGTGGAGCAAAAAGAAGAATTTGGCGCGTCGTTCGAGTACGCTCCTTATGTGGAGTGCGGCATCAAAGGCGAAACCCACGGGAGATCGCGGGCTTGCATAGATGCGAACATCCAGCACTATCCCACTTGGCAGTTTCCGCCTACCGGCGACCGCGTGGAGCGCATTCTTAGTCTCGAAGAGCTGAGCGACCGAACTGGGTGTTCGTTACCGTGACCGATTTAATGCGGCGTCTCATGAGCTTCGTCGCGCTTCTGGCGGTGTGCGGAATCGCAGTTTCTGCGGTGTCGCTGCAGCATCATTACGCGACCTCGAAGACGGCGTACTGCGAAATTGGGGAAACGTTGAACTGTGACATCGTGAACCGCAGCGAATATTCCTCGATCTTAGGAATTCCGGTGGCGCTGATTGGGGTACTCGGGTACGCGGCATTGGCGGGGTTGGCGACGGTGTATCGCGAGCGGCCGGAGGCTCCGGCAATGCTTTTCGGCGCTGCTGCCGCGGGCCTGACGTTTGCTTTGTACCTGACCTACATTGAAGGGCGCGTGCTCGGAGTCTGGTGCATTTTATGTTTGACCTCGCTGGCCTTGATTGCGACGACGACGGTTTTGACGGCGGTGGTCTGGGCGAAGCGAGATAGAAGCCAGTAACCAGTACCCAGTTCAGTAATCAGTATTGGAAATGCCAGCCGAGTGTGTTTTCCTGAACGCTGATAGCTGATAGCCCGTTCACCCCATGTCCCGGC
This sequence comes from Terriglobales bacterium, assembly GCA_036521955.1. GTDB lineage: Bacteria > Acidobacteriota > Terriglobia > Terriglobales > Acidobacteriaceae > Acidiflorens. The sequence goes on along the minus strand of DATDGS010000009.1, from coordinate 65,364 downwards.
CCACAACGCGAAAACTAAGACTACTGAAGACGAAGCCTGCCACCACCGCTCCCTTGCCGGTTTCGACCGGCAATCTGTGGCTACACGAGCTCCGCAGCCAGATCTTCGGGAACACGCGACTGTTACGGGTTTGGCTGCCCCCGGATTACGACGGTTGGGGCGCGATCCGCTATCCGGTCCTTTATTTGAATGACGGGCAGAATCTCTTCGATCCCCTCACGGCTTTTGCGGGAGTCGACTGGCAGGCGGGCGAGACCGCGGCGCGGTTGATCGCCGAACAGAAAATCCGGCCGCTCATCATCGTCGGCATCGACAACACGAAGAGCCGGGCTAGCGAATACATTCCGCACAAGTCAAAAGATCCCAGAGTTCTGAATGCGAAGGGAAAATGCTACCCCGATTTTCTGCAGCGTGAAGTGATGCCGCTGATCGGAGAGCGTTATTCGGTGTTGAAGGGGCCGGAGAATACGGGATTGGGCGGCTCCTCTCTCGGGGGCTTGATCACGTTGTACACGCAGCTGGCAGTGCCCGGAGTGTTTGGACGATTGCTGATCGAGAGCCCGTCTCTATTCGTGGCGAACCGTAGAATTCTGGAAGAGAGCCGTGGCTTCCACACCTGGCCGGCACGCACGTACCTGGGGATCGGCACGCGAGAAGCTGGGAACGCGGAGAAAGACGCGAAGATTGTCAACGACGTGCGCGAATTGGAAGCGATTCTGGGCCAGGCTGGTCTGGACGAGAATCGGCTGAAGGTGCGCATCGATGAAGGCGCTACACACAACGAATCGGCCTGGGCGGCGCGGTTTCCGGAGGCGCTGGAGTTTCTTTATTCGGATTGAGCGAACCGAATGCGTAGGGACGCCGCCCCCCGGGCTGTCCGGCGGCGCGAAGCGCCGCTCCGCCGTTGAATACGAGGATGGGCAAACGAACCCCGGGCGAGCTGTGCTCGCCGGACAGCCGGGGGCGGCTGTCCCTACGCGTTCGCTGCTTTAGCGATGAGTTATTATTAACGGTCTTCAACTACTCGAGGTCGTAATACAGGAGTGATCCATGAAGGTTCGCAGTCTGGTGGTGTGGTGTGTCCTGATCGTGGCGTTTGGAATTTCGGCGGCGGCGCAACCGTATAGCGAAGCGCAGTTCAAGGGAATGAAGTGGCGCGACATTGGGCCGTTTCGCGGCGGCCGCGTGCTGGCTGTGACTGGCATTCCCGGCAGTCCTTTCACCTACTACTTCGGCGGAGTCGCCGGCGGCGTGTGGCGCACCACCGATGGCGGCGTAGGCTGGCAGCCCATCTCCGACGGGAGCATGATCTCGTCGATCGGTGCGATCGCGGTGTCGGAATCGAATCCGAATGTGATTTATGTGGGGACGGGCGAGTCCTGCTTGCGCGGAAATATATCGTATGGCGATGGAGTCTACAAAACGACCGATGGCGGCAAGACCTGGCAGCACATCGGATTGAAAGACACGCAGCACATAGCGCGCGTTTGGATCGATCCGCGCAACCCCGACCATGTGCTGATCGCCGCGCTCGGTCACGTCTATGGGCCGAATACCGAGCGCGGCGTTTTCCGCACCACCGACGGCGGCAAGACCTGGGATAAGGTTCTCTACAAGGACGACAAGTCGGGCGCCATCGATCTCGCGGTCGATCCCCATAATTCCAACGTGATGTTCGCCGCCCTCTACCAGATTCAGCGCACCCCGTGGAGTCTTGAAAGCGGCGGCCCGGGCAGCGGATTGTATCGCTCGACCGACGGCGGAAATTCCTGGAAACACCTTGAAGCGAAAGGCCTACCCGAGGGCATTATGGGGCGCATCGGGGTCAGCGTTTCGGGCGCGGACTCGAATCGCGTCTACGCGCTTATCGAGTCGAAGGAGAGCGGACTGTACCGTTCCGATGACGGCGGCGAGACGTGGTCTCGCGTCAACGACGACCAGCGGCTTACGCAGCGCGCATGGTACTTCACGCACATTTTTGCCGATCCCACGAGCGTGGACACGGTCTACATGTTGAACACCGGCGCCTTCCGTTCGACCGATGGCGGGAAGACGCTGAGCCTTCTGCCGGCGCCGCATGGGGATCACCACGGCTTCTGGATCGATCCGCAGAATCCGAATCGCATGATCGACTCGAACGACGGCGGCGCGACCATCTCGGTCGATGGCGGCAAGAGCTGGTCCACGCAATACAACCAGCCGACGGCGCAGTTCTACCACGTGGCGGCGGACAACGACTTTCTCTACAAGGTGTATGGTGCGCAGCAGGACAACACGACCATCGGCATCCTCAGCCGCACCGACGAGGGGTATATCGGGCGTCAGCACTGGTTCGATGCGGGCGGCGGAGAGAGCGGCTACATTCAGCCCGATCCGCGCGACTCGAACATTATTTATGCAGGCTCGGGCAGCGGCGTGGTCACACGCCTCGATCGCCGCAGCAATCAGGAGCAGGACATTACAGTTTGGCCGGAAGATACTTCGGGACACGGCGTTGGCGATCTGAAATATCGACTCGCGTGGACGATGCCTATCCTGATCTCTCCGCATGATCCCAATGTCGTCTACACGACGGCCGAGCGCGTGTTCAAGAGCACCGACGAAGGCAAGAGCTGGACGGCGATCAGTCCAGATCTGACGCGCAACGATAAAAGCAAACAGGTTTCCTCCGGAGGCGCACTGACCAAGGACAACACCTCGGTCGAGTATTACGACACCGTGTTCACGATCGCGGAGTCGCCCGTGCAGAAAGACCTGCTATGGGCGGGAACCGATGATGGCTTGATTCACGTTTCGCGCGATGGCGGTAAGAACTGGACGAACGTAACGCCCAAGGGAATTCCGGAGTGGAGCCTGGTGAGTCTCATCGACGCTTCTCCACACGATGCGGGAACGGCGTATGCGGCGGTCGACACGCATAAGCTCGATGATCTGAAGCCGTGTATCTTCAAGACGACGGATTTCGGCAAGACCTGGACCAAGATCATCAGCGGCATTCCGGATGGCGCCTACACCCACGCTGTGCGCGAAGATCCAGTACGCAAGAATCTCCTCTACGCGGGCACGGAGACCGGGGTTTACCTTTCGTTCGATGGCGGAGCGAACTGGCAATCTCTGCAGTTGAATTTGCCAAACACTCCGATTCACGACTTGATCGTGAAGAATGACGATCTGGTCGTGGCGACACATGGGCGCTCTTTCTGGATTCTCGACGACCTCACGCCGTTGCGCGCGGCAGGTACGCAGGCAGCGACCGCAGTGATGCTCTACAAGCCGCGACTGACCTATCGCCTGCGCTGGCCCGATTTCTTCGAGCGGCACCAGCCAGTAGGCGAGAACCCGCCGACGGGCGCGATTATTTATTACTACTTCCCAACCGCGCCGAAGGGCACAGTGGCGCTCGAATTTCTGGGCGCCTCGGGAAAAGTGGTGCGGCGCTACTCCAACGAAGAGAAAAAAGAAGCGGAAACGCCGCCCGAGTGGCCCGACCAGACGCCTCCCGACGAAAAGGTTCCGACCAACGTGGGCGTGAACCGTTTTGCCTGGGATTTGCGTTCGCAGGGCCCGACGCCGCTGGCGGGAGAGCCCGGAGCGGAATTCCGCAATCGTGGACCGATGGTGCCGCCGGGCTCGTATCAGGTGCGGCTGACGGCGGACGGAAAATCGTACACGGCGCCGCTGGAGCTGAAGCTGGATCCGCGCGTGAAGGCGTCGAACGAAGACACGCAGAAGCAGGTTGAGTTGGGAGGCAAGATCGTCGCGCTGGTGACGGAGATTCACGAGGCGGTCGTGACGATTCGCGAAGTGCGTACCCAGACACGAGGGTTGGCACGGCGTTTTGGTGACGACGAGCGTTACGCGTCTCTGGTTTCGGCCACCAAAGACTTCGATAAGAAAAGCTACGATCTGGAGTCGCAGCTGATCCAAGTGAACTCGAAGAGCTCGGAGTCGAATCTAAACTATCCGGTGCTGATCGATGAGCGGCTGCACTCGCTGCTCGGCAGCATGGAGTCCGCCGATGCCGCGCCCACGAAGCAGCAGTACGAGGTTTTTCAGGGTCTGGAAAAAGAGGCGCAACCGCTGCTGGCGCAGTATCGCGAGCTGATGTCGAAAGACCTGCCAGCGCTGAACGAGATGGTGAATAGGCAGAATATCCCGGCGGTGTACGTACCGGCAGGGAAGTAAGAAACCAGAACGCGGAACCGTGGAACCATAGAGCGCCGGGCGCCCACGCCCGGCTTTTCACACAGCTTGTGCGCGTCCCGGACCGCCCGCATCTAATGTTTCGGAAGCGCTGCGAAAGACCGATAATGCCAGTGCTAATGTTCCGCGGCATGACATCATTCAGCGGCAGGACGGGACGACTCGCGGCAGCGACCGTTGTGTTGGCCTTCCTTGCCCTGTCGCAGTTTGCCATGTCTCAGGTTCCGGTTCCCGTCCCGCCCCAGGCTCGTCGCCTCATTCTGAAAGATGGCTCGTATCAGTCCGTCACCAAGTATGAGGTTCAGGGCGAGCGTGTCCGTTATTTCAGCGCCGAACGCGGCGAATGGGAAGAAGTCCCGAAATCGCTGATTGATTGGGACGCAACCGAGAAGTTTGAACAAGGACGTGATCCGGGTAAGCTTTCTCCGGAAGCGGTCGAACTCGATAAGGAACTCGAGACCGAACGGAAAGCCGAACAAGCCCGTTCACCGCAGGTTGCGCCCGGTCTGCACCTTCCGGACGAGGGTGGCATCTTCCTCCTCGACACCTACGAGAATCAGCCGCAGTTGTCCGAACTGCACCAGTCGGGCGGCGATGTGGATAAGAACACTAAAACGAATGTTCTGCGCGCGGCGATCAATCCGCTGGCCGGAGCCAAGAAAACGATCGAACTTCCCGAAGCACACGCGAAGATTCAGTCGCACACCACCGTGCCTTCGCTCTACATCAATATCGATTTGAACAACAATAGCGACGCAGCGCCGGCAACTGCGCAGGCCGCTACCGGCGAGCCTCGGCCGGCCGCGCCCAGCAACAACGACCGCTTCAAGATTATTCGTGTCGACAGCAAAGGCAACAAGCGCGTCGCCGGCACCATCAAGGTGGCGCTCGCCGGAACGGCGAAAACCGACGAGCGTTTTGTCCCGTCCACGGTCACTACCATGACTGGAGGCTGGGTGAAACTCACACCCACCGATTCTCTCGTGCCAGGCGAATACGCCGTCGCCGAGCTGCTGGGAAAAGAAGGAATCAACCTCTACGTGTGGGATTTCGGCGTGAACCCTTCCGCGCCCGCCAACCCATTTGCCTGGAAGCCGGACCCGAAAGAAACGCAGCCAAAGACGGATCAACCAGCGGAATTGCAGAAGCGAGAAAAACAGTAAACGAGAAAATTTGGTTGGGAGCTACGATTCCATCAATCCGCGCGATGCCACGCCGATATTGTCGCGGCTCGTGTTCTTCACCATATACATCATCTCGTCCGCCTGGCGGATGATGTCGTGCGGGGTTTGCGCATCGTTCGGAAAAGTCGCCAGTCCCATGCTAGCGCGAAGGTTCAGATTCAAGCCCACTTCGCTGCAGAAGGTTCCGGCGCGCAGGGAATCCTGCAGACGTTTCGCGACCACCACCGCTTGATCTTTGCTGGTTTGCGGCAGCAGCACTACAAACTCGTCTCCGCCATAGCGGAAAGCAAAGTCAATCAGCCGCAACTGCGCTTTGACCAGGTATCCGACTTCGGCAAGCAGCCGGCTTCCGACCAGGTGTCCATGCGTGTCGTTGACTTGCTTGAAATGGTCGAGGTCGATGAAAATCACGCTGAACTGGTAGCCGAACCGCGCCGAACGGTAGACTTCGGTTTCAAGCGTTTTGTGCAGATGACGCGCATTGAACAGGCCCGTGCAATCGTCGGTAATGGTTAATTCCTGAATTTTCTCGACCGCCCTCGCATTCTCGATCGCAATCGCGGCGTAGTCGCACAGGGCCTGCAGGAAGAACAACTCCTGCTCACTCATTTCCGCGTTCGCGTTGACCAGTTGGATCACGCCCAGCACGCGGTGTCTCGAGCGCAGCGGCACGCAGATTACGGAGCGGGTCTGCAAACGCGTCATCTCGTCCAGCCGGGATGAGAAACGCGGATCATTCTGCACATCGGGGACGATCAACGATTGGCCGTGCTTGGCCACCCAACCGGCGATGCCCTCACCCACCTTCAAACGTACTTTCGACAGAACCTCCGCCGCCGCCCCCACCGCGATGGCGAAATAGAGTTCGTCCCGTTCCTCATCCACCATCAGTAGCGACCAGGTATCCGGACGGAAGTATTCCGCCATCTTTTCCATGATGGTCTGCAGGATGGAATCAAGGTTGAGCGACGATGTCAGCGCCTTGGCGACATCGTGAAAGATTGTCAACTCTTGCGACAGGCGAATTGGCGACGTGCCCGCTGCCTCCGACATGAACTCCCCGTTCGAGTGGATGGATACAAAATTATAGGTTTGGTCGCACTACCCGGGCAACGTACGATGGTAACCGGTATCCAACACGGCAATTCGCCGCGCCCGCAAACCCTGCCACCAGTCTTACCACATCATGACCAGTTTGTCGGGAGCCGCTGGAATACCCTATGATCTTGCTTCTCGACAGAGTAAAATTTTGTTCGCCATCCAACGAAAGCGAGAGACTGGTTTGCCTTCTTTTGGCGAGAAACTGAAACTGGAGCGCGAGAAGCGCAAGATCACACTGGAGCAGATTTCCGGCTCCACTAAGATCGGAACCCGCCTGCTGCAGGCTCTGGAAGAGGATAAGTTCAACCAGTTACCCGGAGGCATCTTCAACAAGGGCTTCGTCCGCGCTTATTCCCGCTGCGTTGGCCTCGACGAAGATCAAACCGTCGCTGAATACCTGCAGGCTTCCGGCGACGCCCCGTCCGTTTCGATAGAAATCGCAGAGGCGGAGCAGGACGATGGCGCACGCGAAAATACAGAGAACATCCGCCACCTGGACGCCAGCGCCGGCGCCCCCACTCGCCAACTTCCCTGGGGCGTGTTCGCTGCGGTCCTGCTCGTAGTCGCCCTAGCACTCTCCCTCTGGAGCCATCGCCAGCGGGAGCATGCGAGACAGCCCACTAGGTCAACTCCAACCGCATCCGCGGCGCAGGCGCCGGAGGAGCGCGCGTCAGGCCAAGTAGCGGGCCAAGTACCGGCCGCAGTATCGGGCGGAGTTGCAGGCGAAAATAGTGATGCCAGTTCGACCACGTCGGGTTCGCCGACAACCGGCTCGCGGACGGGAGGATCTGCGTCGTCCGTCGTCCCCAAAGCATCTCAGGGCTTAACACCGCCGGAAAAGGTGCCTGGCGTTCCCGCCGCAAGTCCGGGCGAGTTTACCGTCGTCATCCAGGCCCGTGAAGAATCCTGGATCTCGATAACTGCCGACGGCAGAACGGTCTCGTCCGAACTCCTGTCCGCCGGCAGCGAACGCGCTGTGCGAGGCCGCAGAGAAATCATCATCAAGGCCGGAAACGTCGGCGGCGTCGACTTTCGATTCAACGGAGAGAAGCTCCAGGTCGGAGGAGATTTCGGGGAAGTCAAGACGGTTACTTTCGGTCCGCGAGGAATAGTACCGAATGTTCCGGAACCGCCTTCAACGCCTTAACTTTGTCTCTTTCTTTTCTTCCATTTGCCACACTTCTTCAACCGTTCAACACCGGCGGACTCCCACTCAATGTCAGGTCCCTTCGTCACCGGCCAATTCCGTTGCGCTCAGCCGGTCATCTCTGGTACCGTTTTAGGGAACGTTAAGCCACTAAGCCAAACTTGGGTTGTGCCAAACTTGGTCAAGAGCCCGTGGCTCCGTATGCCTCCCTAATCGGAAGTAAAGGCTCGAAGTTTTCTTGAGGAGATACCAGCTTGCCAGCAACCAATCGTTTTCTGTTTACCTCGGAGTCTGTAACCGAGGGACATCCGGATAAAATCGCCGACCAGATTTCCGATGCCATTCTCGACGCCTGCCTTCGTGATGATCCGAACAGCCGCGTCGCCTGCGAAACCCTTACCTGCACCGGCTTGGTCGTGATTGCCGGTGAGATCACCACCAAGGCTTATGTTGATTTTCAAAATCTCGTCCGCGGCGTGGTCCAGTCGATCGGCTATGACAACGCCGTGTACGGCTTCGACTCCAACACTTGCGCCGTAGTTTCGAGCATCAACAAGCAGTCCGGCGATATCGCCATGGGTGTGGATACCGGCGGCGCCGGCGACCAGGGAATGATGTTTGGCTACGCCTGCAACGAGACCCCCGAACTGATGCCCCTTCCGATTTCACTCGCCCACAAACTCTGCTTGAAGCTTGCCGGAGTTCGCAAGAATGGCACCTGCCCCTACCTGCGACCCGATGGCAAATCGCAGGTCACGGTGGAATACGACGCGCAGCGCAAGGTGAAGCGCGTCGATGCGGTGGTCGTCTCCACCCAGCATTCCGAAAGTGTCGGCAACGACGAACTGCGCGCCGACATTCTGAAGCACGTCATCCAAACCGTCATTCCGGCCAACCTGCTCGACGAAGACACCAAGTACCACATCAATCCGACCGGACGCTTCGTGATCGGCGGCCCCATGGGCGATTCCGGCCTGACCGGACGCAAGATCATCGTGGACACGTACGGCGGCATGGGGCGTCACGGCGGAGGCGCGTTCAGCGGCAAGGATCCGACCAAGGTGGATCGCTCCGCCGCATACATGGCGCGCTACATCGCGAAGAACATCGTGGCCGCCGGGCTCGCCGACCGCTGCGAGGTGCAACTCGCTTACGCCATCGGAGTTGCCGATCCCGTCAGCGTCCTGGTGGATACTTTCGGCACCGAGAAGATTGATGGCAACCTGATTCCAGATCTGGTGCGGTCAAACTTCAAGCTGAAGCCCCGCGAGATCATCGAGACGCTCAACCTGCGCCGTCCGATTTACCGCAAGACCGCGGCGTACGGTCACTTCGGCCGCAGCGACAAAGATTTCACCTGGGAAGCAACCGATAAAGCCGCAAAACTGGCGTCTGACGCAGGCTTGAAGCGGGAGCCGGCCGGAGCAAGGAAATAGCTCTTTCACCACAGAGGCACAGAGACACAGAGAACGGCGATTTGGGCTTTTCCGGTATTAGGTTTTCTCTGTGACTCCCCTCTATGGTGGGTTCTTCTTCTGCAGCGTACGAGCTGCCGATACTCATTCAGCGTCATCATCCGGGGATAGGGAGAAAAATGGCTACGACATCGATTAGCAGCGACGTTAAAGGATTTGAACTGGCCGATCTGGGCAAAAAACGCATCGAGTGGGCAAACCAGTCGATGAAGGTGCTGCAGATTATCCGCAAGGAATTCATTAAGAACCAGCCGCTCAAGGGCATCCGGGTTTCGGCCTGTCTGCATGTGACGGCCGAGACCGCAAATTTAATGATCGCGCTGCGCGACGGCGGCGCGGACGTGGCACTGTGCGCATCGAACCCGCTGTCCACACAGGATGACGTGGCTGCCAGTTTGGTGCGCGACTACAGCATTCCCGTCTTTGCCATCAAGGGCGAGGACAACGACTCCTACTACGCGCACATCATGGCCGCGGTCGATCACAAACCGCAGATCACCATGGACGATGGCGCCGACCTGGTCTCCGTGCTCCACACCAAACGCACCGCCGAACTCGCCAACGTGATCGGCGGCACCGAGGAAACAACTACCGGCGTAATTCGCCTGCGCGCGATGGCCAAGGAAGGCGTGCTGCGCTATCCGATCGTGGCTGTCAACGACGCCGACACCAAGCATCTTTTTGACAACCGCTATGGCACCGGGCAATCGACCATTGACGGCATCATCCGCGCTACAAATTTCCTGCTCGCCGGGTCAAAGTTTGTGGTCGCGGGTTATGGCTGGTGCGGACGCGGCCTCGCTTCGCGCGCACGCGGCGCGGGAGCGGAAGTCATCATCACCGAAATCGATCCGACCAAAGCGCTCGAAGCGGTCATGGACGGGTTCCGCGTCATGAGCATGGAAGAGGCCGCCAAAATCGGCGATGTTTTCTGCACCGTCACCGGCAACAAGAACGTACTCGCCAAGCAGCACTTCGAACACATGAAAGATGGCGCCATCATCTCGAACTCAGGCCACTTCAATGTCGAAATCGACATTCCGTCGCTCGAAAAGCTGTCGTCCTCGAAGCGCACAACCCGCACCTTCGTCGACGAGTACACGATGAAAGACGGACGCCGCATCAACTTGCTGGGCGAAGGCCGCCTCATCAACCTGGCCGCCGCCGAAGGGCATCCCGCGTCGGTGATGGATATGAGTTTTGCCGATCAGGCGTTTTCGCTCGAGTACATGGTGAAGAACTACGCGTCGTTAGAGAAGAAGGTGTACACGGTTCCGATCGACCTCGACAAACGCGTGGCCAAGCTCAAGCTGGAATCGCTCGGCATCAAAATCGACCGCCTGACCTCGGAGCAGGAAGAATATCTGGCGAGCTGGAACGAAGGAACGTAGAGCACCAACTCCTACGTGTTGCATGTCGGGGCGGCAAGCGCCGCCCGGGATCTGTCGGTGGAGGGATTGGTATCCTCGCCCGTCCGGTCGAAGTTCAACCCGTTTTCTTGTCCCGCTTGGAACGTGCCAAACTAACTAACTAGTTTCTGTCGCGAAAGGCGTTTTTTACAGCAAGCAGTCGCATTTTACAGGCCTGAGTTGGTTGCCCTCAGAGGTGCGGAAATCGTTGCAGGTGTCGGCACGAGACATTTCCACGCGGGGCAGTTTTGCTGAGGGAATGGAAGAACACGTCGCCGCGCCCCATTGGGGAAATTGAGAACATGTGGGAGTTAGGCTGCAGGTCGTTTGCGCGACGATCGTGTCATCAGCAGGGTTGCGATCCGCATCAGGTTATTGGTGAGCACGGCTGCACCGACCAATAACTCAAAACGCTTGCGACCCTCGGCGCGACAACGCTTCATGCCGCGACCGCGGAACAGAACCGAGATGCGACCCTCGATGCCGGCGCGGAATCGTTGTCCCTGTTTGAACGCCGGAGTCTTTTCAAAGGCTGCGCGCTTGGCAGTTTTCTGGCCCCCGCGTTGGGGGATGCTCACCACCTTGATCCCGTCTTGCTTGCAGGCCTTGACATTGTCCTCGCTGTAAAAGCCCCGATCCGTACCATACAGATCAGGGGCGTGGCCGAAGATTTCGCGGTGATGCAGGAGCGAAGGTGAGACATGCACTTCGTCACAGGGGTTTCCATTGAGTATCTCGTACTGTGTGATCAGGCCTTGGGCGCTTTCCGCCAGAAACACTTTGTGGCCGAACTCGACTGGGGTTTGCACCTTGCCACGCTTGATTAGGTCTGTGGGCGGTTCCAAGATGGAGTAGACCTTGTCGGCGTCGGGAACTTTCTCTCCCTCCAGAACACGGCGGCGCGCTTGACCGAGGACACAATCGCCCAACTGGCAGTAGTGGTCAATCGCTTGGCGGATCTGAGGGATGATCAGGTCGTCTTTCTCATTCTTACCGCGCGCTTTCTGGGTTTGCTTGAGTACCCCTCGCGCGCTTTCCACTACCTGCTCGGTGATCTCGATGAGTTGACGATATTTCCTGGTTTGTTGCTGCTGCCGTTGTTGGGAGGTCATGCGCTGGATTTCTTGCATGCGGCGGCGCGCCGCACGGGCGCGATTGCGGAATCCCTTCACCCCGCGCCGCACCACCTGATCGAGGCGGCCAACTAAGCGGGTGATCACCCGCACCGTATCCCACAGCAAGGTGTTGTCCGTGGGATGATGAATATCGGTCTGAACGACCGTAGTGTCGACGCGGAGTTTCTTGCCATCCTCCAGTCCCAGATCGAGCGCTGCTTTCACCGCGAACTCATTGACTGCGCGCAGGGTCTCGGGTGTGAGTCGGTTAAAAGCACGATTGAAGGCATCGTGTTTGGGCACCGTTTGGCTGAGGAAGTCGGTGAAGCTGCGCAAGGTATATCCGTCGGCGATGCGTTCGCGCAGTTCACGCTAGTCCCAGTCCTTGACGCGCATAAGAATGAGGGAGCGCAAGACCTGGGAGGGGGTCAATCCGTTGCGTCCGGTGGCGGGATTTTTGAGACCACGCTGCAGATCGCCGCGCACCTTCTCGATCAGCTCTTCGTGCTCCTCGAGAAAGTTGGAGATGGCCTGCAGATGAGGCGCGAGGAAAATTCCTTGTTTCACGAACTCCACATCCGCAAAACTGACCTGTGGGTTTGGGCCTCGGCTCATTTCTCGCCTTTCTTCAAAGTACGAGTTCTCGCCTGCTTCAAAGCGTGGAGATAGCGCGGGGCAGCCTGGTACAGCAGTTCCTGCAGAGCACGACCGTTGTCCAAACAGCGGCGTACTTCGGGCACCAGCTCCTCAGGAACATAAAGGGCAAGCCGGCGCCCTGCGACGCGACCGTAGAGGGCATAACTGGGGTGCTGTTCCCCGGAAAGACAGGCAGGACAGCGCTCGCGTATGCAGGGGCTGCGGCGCAGACTGAGGGAGCCGAGCAGGGCAGGCCAGAGGTCGGCCGCTTTCTGCTGGAACCAGTGCTGGACATCGGAAGGAGATTCGGATTTAGGTCGCTGCATGTATGTCATATAACATACATACATGTCAAGAAAAAAGTCGGAAAAAATACGAAGAGAAAATCTGCCGGGACGAAATCTGGCCAACCCCTGATCTGACGCGGCATTTAGGGTTTCGCGACAGAAACTAACTAGCTCCGTAACAGGCATACGAGCCCGGCCACGAGCACCGCCGCAAGCAGCAGCCAACCGCGGGCCACTCCCAACCGACTTACCCAGTCGCTCTTGATTTCAGTACGTCGCTACCGTTATAGCCTCCCCGGCAAGTGTCGCCCACCATTCAAGTCTCCCGCCCTTCTCGCCGATGAAGCCACAAGAGGGTTGCGCGTGCCAGCAAATTCCAAAGTTCTCCTCGTCGACGACAGCAAGTTTCTCCGCATGGCCAACGAGCGCGCTTTGTCCAGAGCCGGCTACCCGGTCAGCACCGCCGGCGACGGCGGAGAGCGCTGAAAGGAGCCAATGACATACTCCCCCACATCATTCTGCTCGACATGCCGCTGCCCGAGATCAGCGGTCCGGACGTCCTCAAGGCCCTGAAAGCAAATCCCGCGACCGGGGACATTCCCGTCATCGTACTGACCAGCCGGTCACAGAAGAACGAAGAAAAACTCCTCAACGGAGGCGCGGCCGCCTACTTCGAGCAGTCCACCCTGGAACCCGATAAGAGCTCTGATCGCCTGGCGGCCGCGATCGAGACGGTGCTCCGGCGGTCGATTACGAAAAAAAGCCTGAATCTGCTCATGCAGGCGTCAGCCGCCCAGGTTGGCCGCTGACGACGGCCCGACCGGGATCCAACACCCACGAAATTCCACTCCCCGGCGCTACAATGCCACCATGTACCACTACAATCCCGCAACCGCCCTAGAAGAGCTGACGGAAGACGCAACCCTGCCCAATCCCGTCCACGTGCGCGACATGATGTTGCGCCACAAGCTCACCGCCGACCAGTCGCTCGAACTGAATCGCATCTTCCTTGAATACCAGAAATTCTTCGGTGAGGCGCAAAAGCTGGGGAAGGAAATCTTGAGGCGCCTGGCGGCGTAGTTCTTCGCTCCTCACGTCGCATTCGTTCGTCCGCCCAACGGGCCGGCCGGCAAACTCGCCGACGTCATTCGCGAGTCCAAAGGTTGATGCGCCGTTTGACCGATCACGCTTTGCCGTGGATCTTAGCCCACCACCAGCGCACGCCAACGAACAGGAAACGCCAGTCGTGGAAGAACTCCGGTGGCTTGCCCTCAAAAGCATGGCCAATGAATTGGAAAATCCATCCGACAAGAAACAGAGCCAGCGCATACATCCACAGGCGATGGAAGAAGATGCTGGCAACAAAAACCGGGATCGAGAGCAGGATGGTCGGGATGCCCAGCGTGTGACAAACCCGGTTCACCGGATGCTGATGACTGGATCCGTATTGCATGATCCACTGCTCGTCGGTGCGTCCACCCAGCACGCGCCAGATGATATCACGATCGGTGCCGGGAAAGAGCTAGAAGGAACTTAAGGCGGAACGTTTCCACTTGTTGGGAGAAACGCAAACATAAACGTACTTCGCGTCCGCGCCAATTTGCCCGGCCGTGCAAGGGGCTGACGAACTGGAAGGCGTTGCCAGATTTACGTGGAAACTTCCCGTCGTATAAACTCCACTAGCGTTGACTTGTAGGTTCCCGCCAGTAACCGTATTGATCGTCAACTGGCCGTTCGCGTCGTTGATCATGCGGACGTTATTCTGAGACGTCCCAAAGCCGTTCAGGTCTATGTGCGGCGTGGCTGAGGTGTTAGCACGATTCCCGACGTCAACCGAGCCATTGCTTGGATCGCCATTCAGTTGAACACTTCCAAGATAGAGACTGGATCCAACGATATTCCCTAAGCCATCGACAGAAAATAATACGTTTCCATTGTTGGCATATTGCATAGCGTATTGCCAAGAGGAGCTTGGGTTATTCTGGATGAGAACGCCAGTGCCAAGGGTGCCAAATTCGGCAGTATAAACAGCACCGATGTAGTCTCCGTTCGAACGGTCCAGCACGCCTTCCTGCACATCGATGCCGTAAGTAAGAACGTTTTTGATCGGATCCACAATGGTGGAAGAGAATTCCGTGGCAGAGAGAAATCCACGTCCCTGATTCTGAACATTAACCAGGATTCCGGACGAATCTGAGTGCGGACCGTTTTGCCGGACCAGGATATTCAAGCCGTCAACTTCGCCAACCTTCCCACCCGTCCACCAATTATCTTTCCCGAAATTTATCGTCAATCCAGTCTGGGCAGTCGCCGGGCCATTTACACCACTACCCAGTGCGTTCCCCGTGATAGTTGCCGCCGAGCAAGGCTTGCCAATGCAATTCAGACTAACCGGGCCGACGACCAGAGGGGGATGTTGATCCGTTGTCTGAGCGCGCGCAAACAGACTTGCCAGAACCAAGGCCAAAGTGAGCAAAGACTTCAGGAAATGCTGCATAGTCTCCCCCGAGGGGTTTGATTGTACTTCGGAAATGGCTGTCTTTCCGGGAAGAACGGCTGGCAGATTTTGAGCTGCCAGCCGTTTGGTCAATCTCCGCGTGGATGTCGGTTAGCGGCCGCCGCGGGATCCACCACCGTGGAACCCTCCGCGGTTGCCAGCAACTGTGCCGCGCGCTGCGAAGCCGTGCCCAACCACCGGACCGTGTCCCGCAAAACCACGGTCGCCCACAAAGCCGCGAGCGTAGGGGCGACCACCATAATATGGATGTCCCCAGCCGCCGTGGTACCAGGGGCCTGCGCCGATAAACACTCCGCCGCTAAACCAGCTCGGGCCATAATAGCCATAGGGCGCGCAAGCGTACGGATAGTCCGGGTAATAGCCGTAAGAGCATACCGGCGCGGCAGCCAGATAGCCGGGGCCAACGCCAATTCCCACTCCGACCCTGACCTGCGCCTGTGAGTACGCGAGGGGCATGGCCAGTAAAGCAAGCAGTGCAACATATCTGAGGTATTTCATTGTGAACCTCCCTTTCTTCTCCTCGGCGATTCGTTGCTTTGATTCGCCGGAGCTTGAGGTCCTTCAGCTTGTTTTCTTTCTGAAGCGCCTACACATTTGAACTCGGATGGGGGAGAAAAGTTGCGGAAAACCGAGTGGCTGATTTCAGCCATCCTGCGTGAAATCAACCACTTGGAACGAGACGGAGCGGAAGGTAAAGCGCGATTTGTGAGATGTGTCTTCTGAGCTAGCGAAGGCGCGAACGCCATCGTGAGTTAGCGACGCCGTGAGCGCCATCGTGGAAAAACGGTCCTGCGGAAGAGCGGCCCTTCCGGTCCGCGTTCAGCGCCCCGGACGAGGCCTTTAGGCCCGGTGGTCGCCCTGGTCAGAGGCTCTAACGCCCGCGTGATTCCCTGCCCCAAGTTTCTTAGGAGAAGCTCCTTCGAGATATGCTCTCAGTCGGAGCCTGGCGTTCGCTGCCGGCGAGGAGGGGTTTTAACTCGGGAGGCATCGCATCGGGCGAGAACTTGCCGGCCGCCGAGGAGTGCGTATCGTCCTCGGCTCTGGCCGCCAACCTGCACGGACTGGATTCGTCCGAATATATTCGCGATGCTGCTCAAAATCCCGGTCGTCGTGGATCCGATGATTCGTAAAACGAACTTGCCAGACCGGCAGGCTCGACTCAATCGAAACGAGAATCCTCCCTTGATAAATTGCGCCGCCCTCTCCAGAGATATCCCATCAGCAGACGTAATCAGGGCATGGAAGTGGTCGGGTATGACCACAAATTCATGCAGGAGATATTTGCCTTGTTCGCGATAGTGGAGGAAAACCTCAACTAGCAGGTCAGGCGTGGCGGCGCTGTGAGATAGCGTTCTCCGTTGTGCCGTCACGGAGATAATAAAAAATGTGCGGTCCATCCACGGGGCATGGTCAGAGCGCGGCGGCAAGGATGTGATAGGAGTCACGTCGAAAATGTTCAATCATCCTAGGCTGACGCTTCTCATGGAGGGCCGGCCCTTCAGGCCGGCGTTAATACGAAAAATCAGGAAGGCTTTAGCCCTAACACCGGGCTTAAAGGCCTCGCCCATGGGCTTCGAACGCGGCCCTGAAGAGCTCGCTCCTCCACGGCGCGGTGAACGCCGTCGGGCATCGCACACCATCGTTTACAATCTAAGATTCTCTCTCGATTGGAAACCATAATCATGCACCGCTGGTCTGAACTCTTCATTCCCACTCTTCGCGAGGCTCCGGCTGATGCCGAGGTCGCTAGCCACAAGCTGCTGGTCCGCGCCGGATACATTCGTCAACTGGGCGCCGGGGTCTATTCGTTTCTGTTCATGGGCAATCGATCTACCCAGAAGATCATGGGCATCGTCCGCGAGGAGATGGACAAGATCGGGCAGGAGTTCTATCTGCCTACACTGCATCCGCGCGATCTCTGGGAGGAGAGCGGGCGCTGGACCTTGATGGGCCAAAACATGTTTCGCCTAAAAGATCGCAAGGGCGCCGACCTTTGTCTGGGCATGACTCACGAAGAAGTCATGACCGATATCGCCCGCAAGGAACTGCGCAGCTACAAGCAGCTGCCGCAGATCTGGTATCAGATTCAGACTAAATTCCGCGACGAACCGCGCCCCAAGTCGGGTCTGTTGCGGGTCCGCCAGTTCATTATGAAAGACGCGTACTCATTCGACATTGACGCGGCCGGGCTCGATGTTTCGTACCTCAAGAATCACGACGCCTACTGCCGCATCTTCGACCGTTGCGGACTGAAGTACATGGTGATCGATGCGCACTCAGGCGCCATGGGCGGATCGCAGTCTCAGGAATTTATGGTGCGCACTCCGGCGGGCGAGGACCTGGTGGTTAGCTGCGAGAAATGTAACTACGCGGCGAACATGGAGAAGGCGACTTCGAAGCTGGCTCCAGTCGAAGACCTGAAGGTCGAGGGCGATGGGCGGCCGCGAGAAGTACACACTCCGGGACAGAAAACGATTGAAGACGTGGCGCGGTTTCTCGGCGTGTCGCCCCTGCACATGATCAAAACGCTTGTCTTCAAGGCCCACCACGTTCGGAGTCAACATCTGCACGAACTTCCAGGTGGCGGACGCCAGTTGACGACGGACAGGGCTGGTGATCAAGACGTCGTTGTTGTTATCCGTGGTGATCACATGCTGAATGAGGCTAAGCTTGAAACTATTCTTGGACATGCTGGTTGGAGCTACTCTCGCCCATCCGCAGAAAGCGAGATCGAGAAGGTTTTTCATGCTCCTGCCGGATACCTCGGCCCGGTCGGCGTTGATTGGGCCAAGGACATGAACGATTCCGGCAAGCCCATCTTGCTCGTCGATGAAGCACTCAAAAGCCGCACCAACCTCATCGGCGGCGCTAACAAAGAGAACCATCACCTCAAGAACCTGACGCCAGGGAGAGATTTTCAGCCTACGGCCTGTGTCGACCTGCGCAGTGTGACGGCGGGAGAAGCCTGCCCAAGCGACGGTTGTGGCGCGCCCCTCCGCATCGATACCGCAGTCGAGATCGGACACATTTTCAAGCTCGGATACAAGTATTCCGAATCCATGGGCGCGCGCGTGCTTGACCGGAATGGCAAGGAGGTCGCGCCGATCATGGGGAGCTACGGGATTGGCATCGAGCGCATCCTGACCGCGGCGGTTGAACAGAATAACGACGAAAACGGGTTCTGGCTGGCATCTTCCATTGCGCCCTTTGAGGTCGTGGTCGTGTCGACCAACTCCGGAGACGATGCGATCCGTGCTGTCTCGGAAGACGTCGCCCGCGAGCTCGAAGGCGCGGGATACGACGTTTTGCTCGACGACCGCGACGAACGGCCCGGGGTGAAGTTCAAGGACGCCGACCTGGTGGGCATCCCCTTTAGAATCAATGTAGGAAAGAAGGTTACCGAAGGCACCGTGGAAGTCGTTCAGCGCTCGACTCTGCATAGGGAGGAAGTTAAGATTTCTGTCATAACCGAGTATTTCCGGGGCCTGCGTCAGTAATGGTGCCTATCCCGACCGCTCGCGAGCGGTTGGAACCTGGACCTTTGCGCAGGACGGAGCGCTCGCAATTGGTGTGTCGCAACCAGCGATTCGGCGATCGTTTCTTATGGGAAGTCTGAAACTTATGTTCGGCTTGGGCGTCATCGTGGCGGCCTTGTTTGTGTGCTTCAAACTCATTCCGCCGTACTTCTCGAACTACGAACTCCAGGACGCAATCAAGACCGAATCCGTACAGTCGACCTACTCCACCCGCACGGAAGAAGATATTCGCGCAGCGATCATCAAACACGCCCGCGACTACGAGATTGAATTGACGCCGAAGCAGGTGCATGTTGTGCGCAACGGCGGGATCGGCAATGGCAGTCTTACCATCGATGTCGAGTACAGCGTTCCGGTCGACCTGCCCGGCTACTCGACCGAAATCGAGTTCCATCCTTCGTCGAAGAACACGGGTGTCTATTAGCAGCAGCTCTCGGCGGTTAGCGGTCAGTGAATCCGCGCTCAGCCCTGCGCGGAGCGTAAGTGCTAAGCTTCTCAGCCAGGCATAGGCATAAAGAGCGTGCCAACCCCGGCCACACCAACCCCGCCCACTTGGAAAGACGAGATGCGCAGTTCGCCATGCGTCTTTCCTTGATTGTTGATTTGGCTATGCTGGTCGGTAAGACCATGGTCTACCTCATGACGCATTCGGTGGCAATTTTCTCTGACGCTGCCGAGTCGGTCGTACACGTGATCGCCGTCGGTTTTGCCAGTTTTAGTCTTCGGCTCAGCACTCGATCAGCCTCCCCTCAATTCCTCTACGGTTACGAGCGCATCACTTTCTTCTCGGCCGGATTTGAGGGAGCGAATCATCGTTGTGGCCGCCATCGCAATTCTCTATGAGTCGATTCGGATGTGAATGACCGGACTGCAACTGCAACGCCTGGGAACGGGCGTATTGCTGGTCCTGACTGCGGGAGTGGTCAATGCGGGTCTTGCCTGCTATTTGCTGCGAACCGGCCGGCGCTCCAACTCATCCTCTTCGAATCCGATGGCAAACACGTCTTGACCAATAGCCTTACCAGCTTTGGGGTAGTGGGAGGACTGGGGCTGGTGCTGTTGACGGACTGAAAACCGTTCGATCCTCTAGTGGCGATCGCCACCGTCGCCGCAAATATCCTCTGGTCGGGAGGGTATTTGGTGTGGCGTTCGGCAGTCGGGCCGATGGATTATTCCCGATCCCGCAGCGGGCCGGAAAATTCGCGACGCACTGGATGCAATTTGCGCGGAACTATCCATTCCATAGCACGGCGTTTCCTTTCGAACCACCGGATACCGGCAGATCATCGAAGTATTTGTTGTTCTGGTCAGCGAGGTCCACGGCCTGGCAACTGTTCTCGAAGAACGTCTGCCGGTCGATCCGGGGATGCCCGCCGAAGTCACGACTCATCTGGAGTCTCTGGAAGACCATGCCGACGTCCATCACGAACAACATTACACGGGGAAACCTGACTAGTTTCGTGCCGGCGCGGGGGTATCTTGCAACGTTCGTGCCTATAACGTGTCGCCCATTTGACACCACAAATCAGACACCGCAATCACTTCCGCTTTATTAATAGTCTATTCACAATTGTGAATTTCTTTTCATCACAAATTAATTTTCGTGTTACCCACGCGTAACCTTCAGTCCATACCTTCGCCGTAGTCTTCCGTTGGTTCAGTAACTTACGCAACATGGCGTCAGTATTTCCACAATTCAGGAGGAAATTCATGTCTTCGTCGAACATTCTGACGAAAGTCAGGCAGCATTTCACCGTTGGCACAAGCCTCTTGGCTTTGATTGTCAACATGGGGGCGCCGATTACTGCCGCCGCTCAGACACCCGTCACTCCGATTCAACACGTGATCGTGATTATCGGGGAAAACCGCAGCTTCGACCACGTTTACGGAACCTATGTGCCGACCGCTGGACAGACCGTGTCCAATCTGCTCTCGGAAGGCATCGTCACTACTTCAGGGACGCACGGTCCCAATTACGCGCTCTCCGCGCAAAACAACGCCCTTGATCTGACCACCTACACGATTAGCCCGTCTGCCAAGGCGGCTTATGCAACCCTGCCACCTCCCTTAACCGCCGGCGCTCCCACCGCCGCGAGCGATACTGATCCCGCCCCGTTTCAAACCCTGGCGGTCGCAGAACTCGCTGAAACGAATCTTTTTGGCAAGTACTACAAGTATCTGACTACGGGAGCCACTGGCCTGCCTCACGACGTTGTTGATACGCGCATCTTGAACGTGTATAACCTCAAGCCCGGCGTATTCAAACTCACCCCCGGCGTAAAGTACGACGATTATGCCGCCAGCCCGGTGCACCGCTTCTATCAAATGTGGCAGCAGGCGGACTGCTCTGCAGCGGCGGCAACGGCAAACAACCCCAGCGGCTGTTTAAGCGATCTCTTCTCCTGGGTCGAACTCACGATCGGAGCGGGCAGCAACGGAAAGGCCCAGCCCAGTCCGTTCAGCAACCTCACCACGGGCGAAGGGTCGACCGCACTAGGGATATACAACATGCATGGCGGCGACGCTCCGTACATGAAGTACCTCGCCGATAACTTCACGCTGAGCGACAACATGCATCAATCCGTGATGGGCGGCACCGGAGCCAATCACCTCATGTTCGGCTACGCCGACGGCGTGTGGTTCAGCGACGGCAACGGCAACATCGAGACTCCGCCTGCGAATCAGATTGAAAATCCCAACCCCGATTTGGGCACCAACAACTGGTACGATCAGGATGGCTACTCCGGCGGGAGCTACACCAATTGCTCGGACATAACGCAGCCTGCCGTCCCGGCTATCGTGAACTATCTGGCCGCTCTGAATCCTCCCATCAGCCCGCGCTGCATAACCGGCGCGTACTACCTGCTGAATAACTACGACCCCGGCTTTAACGGCGATGGCACCCTTAACGGATACACCCCGTTCGTGATCCCGCCCACATCACAGCCGCACATCGGCGACGTGCTGGGAGCGGCTGGTCTGTCGTACACCTACTTCGGCGCAGGCTGGGATCTTTACGTGACCGACCCCGCCGGAACGAACCCCTACAACCGCTATTGCACCATCTGCAACCCCTTCCAATACGCGTCCGACATTATGACCAGCCAGGCGCAGCGCGAAACTCACATTCAGGACACCACCAACCTGTATGAGGATATCGCGACCGGCAAACTGCCGGCAGTTTCCATCGTGAAGCCGGACGGCTTCCTGGATGGCCACCCCTCCTCTTCGAAGCTCGACCTGTTCGAAGGATTCGTGAACCGGATCGTCAATCAGGTGGAGGCTTCGCCGTTGTGGTCGAGCACAGCCATCTTCGTCACCTTCGACGAAGGCGGCGGCTACTATGATTCCGGCTACATCCAGCCGGTCGATTACTTCGGCGATGGCACCCGTATTCCGTTGCTGATCGTTTCGCCTTATTCCACCGGCGGCGTGGTCAACCACAGCTATGCCGACCATGTTTCCATCATCAAATTCATTGAGCGCAACTGGGGTCTCCCAACCATTGGCTCTCTGACAACTCCCGCAACTGTGACCCGCGACACTTTCCCCAATCCGACCACGGGAGTCAACCCCTACGTGCCGACCAATAGTCCAGCCCTGGACGACCTGTTCGACGCGTTCAATTTCCCCGCGGACGCAGCGCTTGCAAAGAAGTAAACACGTGAGGGTGTAAGCTTCATTTCTTGGGCGGGCTGGAGCCTTGTGCTCGAGCCCGGCCGAGGCACTTATTCGAGGAGTTGCTTGTGATTCACCGTTCTCACTTTCGCGCATGCCCTGCTCTTCTTTTTTCTTGCGCCGCTATTTTTTTGGTGACTGCCGTTTTTGCGGCGGGTCAATCGCAGGCCGCGTCGCCCCGGAAAGACGCGACCCCGGAAATGCCGTCCCATGATCAGGGCGCCGATGTTTCCGGCGACTGGCAGGTCTCGTGGCGTGGCCGTCTCGGCACCGAGCCAGGCACGCTCCACTTGCAACAGGACGGCACAAGACTGTCGGGCACCTTCAAGGACGTGCACGGTCTCTCGCCCCTTTTGGGAACGGTTGATCAGAACCAGATTTCTTTTGATGTCCAGTTCCAGGGCCCGCATCCCTTCACCACGAGATTCACGGGGAATGCCAATGGCAACAAGATCGAAGGCATATCTGAGGCGATCGGCGTTGCCGGTGGGGGAGCATATTTAGGGCACGGGGGAGAAATTGTGCATCCCGAACATCCCTGGACGGCACACCGCGTTGCGAACCCGCCCACTCCGGCTGCTCAACCTGGATCGAATTCTGGCACTCGCCTGCCTGCCAGGAACTGACGCGAAGGTCTCTTGGCGAAGCCGACGCGCTGCAATCATTTACACGCCTGTGGATTTTTTTTCATCTGGCATGCATCTCCGAGTCACCCGCCTGTAACCTTCAACCCCTACCCTCGCGTGAAGTCTCGCAGCTTCCGTTGGGGTCAGTAGCTCTTACAATTCAGCGCTTTCACAGGAGGAAAATAATGTCTTCGTCGAGCGTTCTGACGAAAGTCAGGCAGCATCTCACCGTTGGCACCAGCTTGTTGGCTCTGCTGGTCAACATGGCAGGGCCGGCGCCAGCCGCCGCTCAGCGACGCGCCGAGGCAACACCCACAGCATCGCCCATCAAGCAAGTAATCGTGATCATCGGTGAAAACCGCAGCTTCGATCATGTGTTTGCAACCTACAAGCCCAAGAACGGAGAGACCGTCTCCAATCTGCTCTCCAAGGGGATCATTAACGAGGATGGAACTCCCGGTCCCAATTACTCGCTCTCCGCACAGTACAGCGCAGTCGATAGCACCACGGTCGGTTCAGGCACCTACGCCATCAGTCCTCCCGAAAAGACGCTCTACACCAACATTCCGCCTGTGGTCGCTGGCGGCCCCACGGACCCCTACTTTTCCTCTGTGCCTGAGGCCAAGGAATTTGAACCCGGACAGCTGTGGCCTAGCTACTACGTCGATCTGACGATTGGCGGCACCGGCCTCGCCCCGTATGTTGTCCCCGACACGCGCATTCCGAACGTGATGGACTTGCCAGAAGGCGCCTTCCAACTCACTTCTCCTACGCTTACCTACAACGATTATGCCAACAGCCCGGTGCACCGCTTCTTCCAGATGTGGCAGCAGACGGATTGCAGTGTGGCACACGCGACGGCCGATAACCCTAGCGGCTGTCTCAACGACCTGTTCCCCTGGGTGGAAGTCACTATCGGCTGCGGCAGCGACGGTTGCTCGACCGGCAGCACGAAGCCGCCGACCAACTATCTTGGGACGGGTGAAGGCTCTACCTCGATGGAGTTTTTCAACGTGCTCAAGGGCGACGCCCCTTACATGAAGAGCCTGGCCGACAATTACACACTGAGCGATAATTTTCATCAATCGGTGATGGGTGGAACCATGGCGAACCATATCGAGTTTGGCTTCGCCGATTCCATCTGGTACAGCGACGGCAACGGCAACCCGCTGACCCCACCGAAGCACGAGATTGAAAACCCGAACCCACGAGCCGGAACCAACAACTGGTACGACTCGGATGGATACGGAGTTGGAACGAGTGGCGGCGGTAGCTACGTCAATTGCGCGGATCTGAGTCAACCCGGCGTCCCTGCCATCGTGAACTACCTGGAGTCGCTGCCGCGTCCGGTCAACCCGAATTGCGAAGCCAACCGCTACTACATCCTGAACAACTACAACCCCGGCTACAACGGTGACGGAACCTCAGCCCTGAAGACCCGCGGGCCCTTTACCCTTCCCGGATCTTCAGTTCGCCACATCGGCGATGCCCTGCTGGACGCAAACGTGTCGTGGAAGTACTACGGAGACGGTTGGAACGAGTTTGTGTCAGACCCGACCGGCAGCAATTCGTTGGACACTTACTGCAACATCTGCAATCCCTTCAACTACGCCACTGACATCATGACCAATGCCACGCTCCGCACGGAGCACATCCAGGACAGTCAGAACATCTACGAAGACATCAAGGCGGGAGAACTGCCGTCGGTGTCGATCGTGAAACCGGGCTGGCCTTCCGACGGACATCCGGCATCTTCGAAGCTCGAAGTGTTCGAAGGTTTTGTGAAGAACATCGTCAGCGTAGTGCAAGCTAACCCCGAAGTGTGGGCTAGCACGGCGATCTTTATCACCGAGGACGAAGGCGGAGGCTACTACGATTCCGGCTACATCCAGCCCGTCGATTTCTTCGGCGACGGAACTCGGATTCCGTTGCTGATTGTGTCCCCCTACACCGTCGGTGGTCACGTCACCCATTCCTATGGTGACCACGTCTCCATCACGAAATTCATCGAGCGGAATTTCAAGCTGTCGCCGCTGACTTCTCGCAGCCGCGATAATCTCCCCAACCCGAAAACGGCAAAGGGCAACCTGTATGTGCCGATCAATAGCCCGGCGATTGACGATCTGTTTAGCGCGTTCAATTTCTAGCCGGTCCAGAGTAATTCGCAGCCGACAGCGCCGGCTAGGGGAACACTCCCCTGGCCGGCTTGTTTGCTGCACTTACTTGCGGCAAAGCGGCACGCCATCGCGTCGCAGCACTTTTAATCAGATATTCACACTCCAACCGGACGCATGGCTCGAGCCGATGCGACAATCAAGAAAATGTAATGCTTGTTCAGCCTGAGCGAAGCGAAGGACCCTGCTGTCTCTCGCGCCCAAAAAAAAAGCAGGTCCTTCGCGTCGCTCAGGACGACAACTCTGAATATGGATCAGAAATCATTGAGGAGACCGCTGATTGGGTCTGAATCGACGCGACTTATTACGAATGGGAATTTCTGCCGGTGCCGGCTTCCTGGCGAGGCCACAAAACCTGTTTGCGCAAGCCATGCGGCCCGGCATGAGCATGGCGACTGCTAACCCTCGAGGTTCTCCGGGCCCAGCGGCTTATCCCGCGCCTCCGCCGGTTGCGCTGGCCAGTTACGTGACTCCTTTGGCGATTCCGTCCGTGATTCGCCCCAAGCCTGGCGCCGCGCCCATTCAGATTCACATGCGCCCGTTTCGTCATCAGGCGCACCGCGACCTTCCTGCCACTGCCATGTGGGGATACAACGGCATGTGGCCTGGACCAACCTTTGAGGTGCGCAAAGGCCAGCCGATCTCCGTGAAATGGACGAACCAGCTTCCCACCAAGCATTTTCTTCCGCTCGACTACACCATCCACGGAGAGGAACAGGATGTGCCGCAAGTTCGCACCGTTACTCATGTCCATGGTGCACGAGTCATGCCCGACAGCGACGGATATCCTGATGCCTGGGTCACTTCCGACGGCCACACCGGATCAATGCGCGCTGCCGACCCCTGTCATTATCCTAACGATCAGCCGGCCACGACGCTCTGGTATCACGACCACTCCATCGGCATCACTCGACTGAACATTTACGCGGGACTCGCTGGTTTCTATCTGATCCGCGATCCGGAAGAAGAAGGCGCGCTTAACCTGCCCAGCGGAGCCTACGAAATTCCGCTCATGATCCAGGACCGCAGCTTTACCGCCGACGGGTCACTGTCATATCCACCCGCGCCCACCGGCACGCATCCCGTATGGATGCAGGAATTTTTCGGCAACGCGATTTGCGTGAACGGCAAAGCTACGCCGTTTCTCGAAGTCGAGCCCCGCAAGTATCGCTTCCGCATGGTCAACGGCTCCAACTCGCGCTTCTACCACCTCACGCTGGTGCCCGCGGATGCCTCCGACAAAGCCAACGGCAAACCCGTCGATGCTCCACCTTTCATTCAGATCGGCAGCGACGGCGGGTTGCTGCCGGCGCCGTTGCACATGCACTACCTTATTTTTTCTCCGGGCGAGCGCTTCGACATCGTCATTGATTTCTCCGAGCACAAAGGCGCAAGTCTAGCGATGACCAACGATGCTCCCGCTCCCTACGCGCGCGGCGGCGAAATCGTACCTTCCGATGTGATGCTCTTCAAGGTGACGAAACCGCTCTCCGGAGCCGATACCAGTTCGGTTCCAGAAACGCTCATCCCCTTTTCCCCGCTGTACGCTTCCCACGCCGTCCGCGAGCGGACCCTCGCGCTCGTTGAAATGGACCGTCCTTCCGACGGCTACACCATGATCGGCCTGCTCGACAAGAAACACTGGGACGATCCCATCAGCGAAGATCCGAAGGCCGGCTCCACGGAGATCTGGTCCTTCGCCAACACCACCGGCGACGTGCATCCCATGCACATTCACCTGGTCCAGTTTCAGGTGCTGAATCGCCAGACGTTTGATGTGCAGACGTACGCGACCACCGGCAAGCTCGTCTTCACCAGCATACCCATGCCGCCGGAATCGAACGAGCGCCCCGCCTGGAAGGACACGATTAAGACTTATTCTGGATACGTCACGCGCGTCATCGCGCGCTTCGATCTGCCCGCGGGAGTAGTGCCGAAGCCCGGCGAAGAGTTCCGCTACGTCTGGCATTGTCACGTCCTCGAACACGAGGACAACGAGATGATGCGTCCGTATAAGATCGTCGGCTAGAAGATCGTGGAGTTTTCCGCAGCGTGATATGTGTCTTGCGGGCTGGGGCATTTGAGATTGGCCTAGCGCACGGACACGGCCGGATTATGAGAAGGCCGACCATCCGCGAAGGCACCGATATTTACTGTTGAGATAATATCTAGTAGATACTGCGCCCCCACGATTTCCCGGAGAGCATTGAATTCACAGAACTTACTTGTGAAGCATTCTGGAGTATGGACTTAAGCTCAATTTTCGGCCTGACTTCCCGTTTGCGGCGGTTTTGGGGAGGATCCCGCTTGCTGACACTTGGGCTAGTTCGCGTAAAATCCCCATTACCCTCAACTTCGGGCAGCGGAGGGCGGAACGTAAACGCCGACCTTTCCCGGGGCAAACGTTTACGGTTCAAGTGGTATGCATTGGCCTAAAGTTGTGGATTGAGACCTCACCAGTTTGTGAGCACAAGGAACAAGGCTCCCCGAGTTGAGACTCACGGGAGCCTTGGTGTGACTGCCAACTCTGCTATCGGTTTCTATCTGCCGTGTTCCTCAGGAGCCAGGGCGACACCGCGGAACACTTCGCCGGCGCGGGCCGAGCGAATCGTGACAACCGTATCGAGGTAGCCGTTCGTTGCGGGCTGGGTGGCGCTGATGAGATCGGTGACTTTCACTAGCTGGTTGGGATCGGCGCCGTTGTCGCCGTTTAGGCTGATCGTGGAGGTGATCGCGTAAATTGTCGCGGTGCCGTCGCCGTGGGCCACTCCGATGATGTTGCGACATCCGCCCGTCGCGGGCTCGATCGACGCCGGATAGTTCGGGACGCTATAAGGCACGCCAAGATTGAGTCCATTTTGGATGACGTACTCGAGCACCCAGGTTGGACCACTCGCCGTTGTGTTGAAGGCCCATTTTTGAAGGCCCGCAGTCGCCAGTGTACCGGCGTCGGCAACGTTTACCTGACCGTTGATCACCTGATTCGGCGTGTAGATCAGATCGCCCTCATCGCAGACGTACAAGGTTGTGGCATTCGCGAACCAAATTCCGAAAGGATAGGCCCCACCCGGGGCATTTGTGCTGGCGTTGGTGTTGGGGAATCCAGGGAGGATCGTAAAAGGCTCGTTAACGAGGCCGCCCGCGGGGGCGTTGTCTAGAGTGGGCAGAACATCCGGAGTACCGAGCTGATAGACAGTATTGATGCCGTTACCGCCGCTGCCCTTAGCGACATACAGAGTATCGTTAAAGATCGTTATGCCGCGGAAGTTCGTGTCTTTGCCGGGTTTGTCTCCCGGGAACACGAAATAGGAAATCATGTTGTTGTCCGGCGGGATTAGCGGCAGTGCGCCAGGAACGAACAGTTCAGCACCCGTCGAGTGGGAAAGATTGAACCCGAGCTGCGTGATTGGAACCTGCTTCTTCGACAACCCTCCGCTGTTGTCGTTTCCAACCGAGTAATACCGCCAGTTGTCCGCCTTGATCACGGCGCGGGAGTTGTCGCCACTGTAAGCGTCGCCATCGGTGTAGAAGATGTGGCCCCAGGCGTCCACCTCCGCGACGGAGCGGTAGTAAGCCGTCGGATTCGGGGCGCCGGCATAGCTGGCAACCGAGGGATTGGTCGGGTCGCAGAGGCCCGGAGTACTGGATGCCGAAACATCGATCAGGTTCGGCGCAGTGGGCGAGATGGGACCCACGTTCGTGCCCTGCGTGAGGATGTTGGTCGTCGGATCCAGGGTGAGTGTCGGGCAGCCGGGACCGCCGCGGTAGCCCATGAAGGTCAGGCTCCTGCCATCCGCGGAGCGATTCAAAGCGAGCTCGGATTTAGAGCTAAAGCTAGTCACGATCTCGTTACTGGGAACGTGCAGCGTTCCGAGCAAGTCGCCACGGTCACTGAGGTTCCAGAGAACGACGGGCGAGGAGACGCCAAAGCTGGCATCTGTGCTGGCGTTGTTCCAAACGTTGTGATTGTCATTGAGATTAGGGGCTTCGCCGTTATCGCTCGCATAGCCGCAGCTGACCGTCACCGGCGTCGTGGTGCTAGTGGGGGTTACATCGCCAGGAAGTAGAGGTACATTCACGGTGGCAGGAGTAGGGTTCGTTACCGGGCCGGTGTTCAGACATCCGAGGGGTAATACTTCACCCGGGGCCACAGTGTCGGCATTCCCAACATAGACTGTACCGCTCAAAACGATGCTGCCGGGGTCAAAGCCGTGGAAGTCGCGATTGCGATCGGGCCGTTGTGCAGTCACTTTCGAGGGGAATGATCCCAGTACCACTGCCGCTGCGAGAGTTGCGGCAAACACTATCGAATTGCGTTTCTTCATGTTTTCATGACCTCCTAAAGCCATGCGCGAACAACCTGAAACTATAAAGAAAGCCGTCTCAACTCAGGTTAACCGGCCATGAAAAACTCATCAACGATCTGAATGCCGCATTCGATAGGGAGGCCGGACCTCGATCAGTGAATAATCGCGAACTGACTCACCGACATTGAGCCGGTTTCCGATGGGATTACGACCAATCCGGAGGTCGGCTGACGTTATCAGGCGTGGGTGTTGAAAAACTCACTTAGCGGAACGGCCGCCGCCGGCGTAGGCGAACTCCATGCGCACCTGATGTTCACCCGGGGGAATTGGGCTAGCCGACTCGGTGTAAGTAATGCACGCCGCCGAGGTTGTAGCAGTACTGCAGCTTGCCTGGCAAAAATGCCAATTCTCGCGGAAATCGCCTCAGATTCTGGGATTGTGGCCCGAGTCACGCGCAAACCGAAAGTCAACTGTTGTTACCAATTTTTCGCCAACTACACGATGCGCCTCAAATATGCGGTAGCGGCAAACGTAGGCTGCTATAGCGCTCCTTAGCTTTTTTCTTCATAATCCGGGGTATGGCCCTCGTTGTCTTCCTCCGGGGTGTTAATGTCGGCGGACACAGAACGTTTCGCCCAAGCGTCCTTGCACGAGAACTGAGCGGCTATGATGCGCTGAACGTGGGTTCTGCGGGCACCTTTGTTGTTCGTAAACCTGCATCCCGAGCAAAATTCCGTATTGCATTGCTTCGCAAGTTGCCGTTCGAAGCGGAAATTGTGCTGTGCGAAGGCCGCGATCTTTTGCGACTCGAGATGGAGAATCCGTTTGGAACTCAGCCATCATCCCCGGATGTTGTCCGGTTCGTGAGTATCCTGTCGAAAGCCGGGGGGTGTCCGGGCGTCGCTTCCGGTCACGTTTCCCTCGGACGGGGAGTGGTTGGTGCGGGTGATTGCGTCCGAGGGACAGTTCGTGTTCGGAATGTACCGTCGTCACATGAAGACAATCGGCTATCTTGGCCAGATCGACAAACTGTTCGGCGTGCCAGCTACGACTCGGAACTGGAACACAATAATTGCGATCATGCGAATTTTGAAGAGTCTCAGGGGCGACGGACGCGGGGATTGTAATTGTTGAAAGCAGCGGGTTCTTCGGGGATAGTTGATGAGATCAGCGATTTCACTCACGACCCAGATTGTCTGGGTTCCGGATTCCCGTCGATTCGTGGGGTCGCCTCGGAAAGTGGCTACCCACACCCCGTCCATGGTTTGACACGCATCCAAATGGTTGTAGTGGTTGCCTGGTGATTTAGAATCAATAAGAAACGCACCTGTGGCTCCAAAATCGGTTCGGAGCGAGAATTGCTCTTGAGCATGATGCACAGCTCTCTTTCCATGGCCATTAAGCTGAAAATCCCGAGAGGTCGAAACGGCGGGCAGAGTGGAGAAGGCCGCAATCAAGGCCGCGGCAAAAGCCGCCGGTCGCTGCGTGACCCCCTCATGCGCTTTGCCCTGCTCGGCTTTCTCTCGGCAGCGCTCCTGGTCATCGGCTTTTTTGCCTACTGGTATGTAAAGTATGACCGCATCATCGAGCAGCGCTTCCGTGGCCCAGCGTTCGCCACTTCGGCAAAGATTTTCGCGGCTCCGCAGGTGGTGAGGGTCGGAAGCAAGGCGACGGTGACGGAACTTGCCGCGAATTTGCGTCACGCCGGCTATGGCGAAAGCGACAACGAATCTTCGCTCGGCAGTTATCGTCTGCACGGCGGCTCGATTGAAGTGCTGCCCGGCCCTGAGTCTTACCACAGTCCCGAACCGGCCACCATCACTGTCGCTGACGGGGTGGTTTCGACCATTCACAGCCGCGTTGCCGGCGACCTCGCTGCCTATGAACTCGAGCCGCAGATGTTGGGTTCGCTATTCGACCCCGAACAGCGCTCCAAGCGTCAATTGGTAAAGTACGACGAAATTCCCAAGGTGGTGGTGCAAGCGGTAACGTCGATCGAAGACCGCCGCTTTTTTCAGCACAGCGGCGTCAATTTCATGCGTCTGGCCGAAGCCGCGTGGATCGATTTCACCCACGGGCGCCATCAGCAGGGCGGTTCGACGATCACCATGCAGCTGTCACGGGCATTTTTTCTGACCCCGGAGAAAACCTTCAAGCGCAAGCTGATTGAAATGCTGATCGCGGTGGAGTTGGAACAGAAATTCTCCAAGCAACAGATTTTCGAGTTCTACGCGAATCGCGTCGATTTGGGACAACGCGGATCGTTCACCATCTCGGGGCTGGCCGAAGGTTCGCGGTCGTATTTCAACAAAGATCTGAAAGATATCACTCTACCCGAAGCCGCGCTGCTGGCCGGATTGATCCAGGCGCCCAGCCGTCTTTCGCCCTATCGCCATCCCGAGCGCGCCCTGGAGCGCCGCAATCTGGTGATCGAGTCCATGGTTGAAACGGGCGACATCACGCGCGAGCAGGCCGATAAAGCCAAGGCGACGCCGCTGAAACTAGCTCCGCCGAACGTTGAGGCCAGCGATGCGCCGTACTTCGTGGATATGGTTCGCGACACCGTCGTCAGCAAACTGGACGAGCGCGAGATCAACGAGCAGGAATATCGCATCTACACCACCCTTGATCCCGATCTGCAACGGGCGGCCGCACAGGCGGTCGAAAGCGGCATTGCGCTTGTAGACGATCAGGTCACGAAGATGCGCACCAAAAAGACCAAGGTCGGGAAGAAAATTGAAACCACCGTTGCGCCCGGCCCACAGGCGCAGGTGGCGCTCGTGGCCATGGACCCTCACACCGGCGAAATCAAGGCGCTGGTCGGTGGACGAAACTACGGGGCGAGCCAGTTGAACCACGCGCTCGCCAAGCGCCCGACCGGATCGATCTTCAAGCCGTTTGTGTACGCCGCCGCCATGAACACGGCGATTGACGGCTCAACCGCCGTGATCACTCCGGCGTCCACGGTTTCCGATCAGCCGACGACGTTCGCCTACGGCGATCAGATCTACGAGCCGCGCAACTACAAAGAGGAGTACCACGGCGACATCACGCTCCGCTACGCGCTGGCGCTTTCGCTCAACAACGCTACGGTGAAGTTGGCGGAAGAAGTCGGCTACGACAAAGTCGCCGATCTGGCCCGGTCCGCCGGAATCGCATCGGTGAAAGCCACACCGGCGATGGCGATCGGCGCCTACGACGCCAGTCCTGTCGACATGACGGCCGCCTACACCACTTTTGCCAACGGCGGCGTGCGGCTTTCGCCGGTCTTTGTAAATTCGGTGCGCAATTCCAAGGGCGATATCGTCGTCAATTTCGCAACCGAGAAAAAGCAGGTGCTCGATCCGCGCATCGCCTTTGTTATGACCAACATGCTGGAAGGTGTCATGAATTTCGGGACCGCTGCCGGGGTGCGCGCCCGCGGATTCACCGCTCCGGCGGCAGGGAAGACGGGTACTTCGCACGACGGCTGGTTCGCCGGCTACACCAGCAATCTGCTTTGCATCGTCTGGGTGGGGTACGACGACTACAGCGATATCCACCTGGAAGGCGCGCACACTGCCGCTCCCATTTGGGCTGAGTTCATGAAGAAGGCGGTCACGCTACCCCAGTACGAAGACGTGAAGCCTTTTACCCAGCCCGAGGGCGTAGTCGACGTCCAGCTCGACAAAATTTCTAACCGCCTGGCGACGCCTGCTTGCCCCGACGATTACACAATTGCCTTCGTGGCCGGCACCGAGCCTCGCGTTACCTGCGACCAGAGCGGGGGGGTACAGGGGTTCTTTTCCCGGATGTTTGGTGGAAATTCCGAGAAAGCGCTGCCTCCGCCCACCGCGAACGGGAACCCACAGGGGGTCAATGGTGTCCAATCTGAGGAGGAGGCAAAGAAGAAGAAAAGCTTCTTCGGCAAGATTGTTGACGTGTTTAAGGGGGACAGCGCTTCCCAAAAGGATGACAAGAACGCGCCTCCTCCGTCTAAGAGTAGTGGCAGCACGCCGCCACCGTAATCCAGCAGTCATAAGACAAAGCGCCTTAATATCGCAAGCCCTGTTCCTGGCATCAAACTTGCTAGTGATGTAGCGCCGTACGCTGAAATGTCATGAGACTCTGACTTTCTGTAGGTGCGGCCGGGGGTGGGATATGTTTTCCTGGATCCGCGTCAGTTCTCTCGCCGTTCTCTTCGCTGCTTTTTTCGTTCTTCCATCGCAGGCCCAGAATACCGAACAGTTGCAAGTAGGCCCTCCGCCGGTCCACCGCGTCGATCCACCCCCTCCCGAGGCATCACCGGAGCAACTCGAACAACGTGGCGACGACCTGCGCGCGGATAAGAACTGGCTCGATGCCCTCGACTACTACCAAGCCTCCCTGAAAGGCGCGCCGGGGAATGCCTCGCTGCTGAACAGGATGGGAATCTGCCAGATACAGCTGCACCGACTGCGCGAGAGTAAGAAGACTCTGGAGCGGGCCGTCCGGATTGATCATCGGTTTGCCGACGCATACAACAACCTCGGAGTGGTCTATTACGAAACGGGTGTCCTTTATCACTCGAGCAGCGATTTCAGCAGGGCAATCAAACTGTATGACAAAGCGATCGCGCTGAGCGCCGAGTTCGCGTCTTACTACAACAACCGAGGCGCCGCATACTTTGCCCAA
Organism: Terriglobales bacterium; assembly: GCA_036521955.1. Classification (GTDB taxonomy): domain Bacteria; phylum Acidobacteriota; class Terriglobia; order Terriglobales; family Acidobacteriaceae; genus Acidiflorens. The sequence goes on along the minus strand of DATDGS010000009.1, from coordinate 31,315 downwards.
AAGCGATACGAGCATGCGGCGGCTGACTACTCGACTGCGCTCCAGTTGGATCCGGACGTTTTTGAACGAACCGCAAAAGCAGGTGTGCAGGCCATGCTGCCTTCTCCCGAGGACCGGGCGCGATATGAGTATGTCGTCGCCAAGCTCTATGCCAAAATGGGAGTAACCGACCGCTCGTTGCACTACCTGAGAAAAGCAATGGAGGACGGTTACAAAGGCATCAAGGACGTATACAAAGACAATGAATTCAGCACCCTGCGCAAAGATCCCCGCTTCGCGGAACTGATGGCAACGAAGACCTTGGCCATTTCCGATTAGATCCGGATAACTCACTGGCCTGGAATCGGTTAGGGAAAATCGAAAAACCGCGCGAAACTTTTATGGTGACCCGGGGTTTTCAAGGCCATTGCTCCTGAAAGCTATAGGGTGAGTAGGGAGAACAAGCACCCACCGGTTGCCGAACCCGAGCACGCCCCAAGCAAGCAACCGGTGGGTGATTCAAGGTGCCCGCTGTTCGTCGTTCGCTTTTCGCCAGGCAAGCGGTTTTCGCGAACAGCGAATGACGAACAGCAAACGACGAGCGTCAGCTTCGCTCCGAAATATATTCCTCGACTACCCGCTTCCACTTGCCCTGCGCTTTCAGAATGTATTCGACCGCGTCGCGAGCCGCGCCGTCGCCTCCAGCGTGGGACGTAGCCCAGTGGGCTGCGGCTTTCACTTCGGGCCGCGCGTTCTTCACCGCGATGGCCAGGCCACATTTGCGCATTGCCGGCAGATCAATCACGTCGTCGCCAACGAAAGCAGCCTCCGCCGCGGTGATGCCGTCTTTTTCAAGAATCTGCGCAAAGACTGACGCCTTGTCCTGAATGCCCTGATACACGTGATCCATTTTCAGATCACGCGCGCGGAGGGCAACGGTTTCGGAGATGCGCTTGGTGATGATCCCGGTCTTGATTCCCGCGAGGCGCGCCAGCGAAATAGATGTGCCGTCGTGGGCATGGAAACCCTTGGCCTCGATCAAACTCGTGCTCTGGAGGCCAAAGCCGCCCCGCCCGCTCTGAGTCGCGGATCTTTCCAGCACACTCTGCTGAACTCCGGATTGCGATCCTCCAGGCGCGGGGAAAATCCAGATCTTGCCGTCAGTAAGAACGCCGTCAACGTCGAAGAGGATGAGTTTAATTTTGCGGGCACGAGCGGTAGCAGATGATTTGGGCATCGCCGCGATTCTAGCAGGCACAACTCACGTCGGGACAGCCGCCCCGGCTGTCCGGCGAAGCGCGGCTCCGCGGTAGTCCGCCGGCCACTGCACGTGGCTGCCGTTGCGGCTCCAACCCGCCGCGACCGGCGACTAGACCCACAACTAATCCGCTAGGCGAACATTTTACGAAACTCGAAATTCCCGTTACAATCTTTCCCATGCCGTCCGCTGTCTCTCCTTCGCTGGCCTGGGCTCATCCGCTGGTTCAGGAGTGGTTCACGGCGCGCTTCTCCACGCCGACCGAACCGCAGGAGCAGGGCTGGCCCCACATTCTCGCCGGCCATACCACGCTGATCTCGGCTCCCACCGGATCAGGCAAAACGCTGGCCGCCTTCCTCGCCTGCATAAACCGCCTCGTCTGCAAGGCGCTGGCGGGCGAACTGCGCGATCGCACCGAAGTTCTGTATATATCTCCGCTCAAAGCCCTCGGCAACGACATACAGAAGAATCTCGAAATCCCGCTCGGAGAAATTCTGCAGATGGCCGGCGATCGCGGCCTGCTGATGCCCGAGATTCGCACTGCCGTGCGCACCGGCGACACCTTGATGAAAGACCGGCGCCTGATGCTGAAGCGCCCGCCGCATATTCTGGTCACCACGCCCGAGTCGTTCTACATCCTGCTGACGGCGGAGAAGAGCCGAGCCATTCTGCGCGATGTCGAGACCGTAATTGTCGACGAAATCCACGCCGTCGCCGACGACAAACGCGGCGTGCATCTGGCGCTCTCGCTCGAGCGACTGGAAGCGCTGACCGGGCGTCCGCCCGCGCGCATCGGCCTTTCCGCGACGCAGAAGCCGATCGAGGAAGTCGCGCATTTCCTCGCCGGCAACTCTGATCCGAAAAGTCCGCGCCCCGTTCCCGTGATCGTCAACGTCGGCCACAAACGCAAGCTCGATCTTGGAGTCGAAGTCCCGTCTTCGGAACTCGGCCCGGTTGCGTCGAACGAGATGTGGGACGAGATTTACGAGCGCATCGTGCAACTCGTGAATGCTCACCGCTCGACGCTGGTCTTCGTCAACACGCGGCGCTTGGCGGAGCGCATTGCGCATCATCTGGGCGAGCGATTGGGCGAGGAGAACGTGGCTGCGCATCACGGAAGCTTGGCGCGCAAGCTGCGTCTTGAAGCCGAACGAAAACTGAAAGAAGGACAGGTAAAGGTGCTGGTGGCGACCGCATCGCTCGAACTTGGCATTGACGTCGGAACCGTCGACCTCGTATGTCACATCAGTTCGCCGCGTTCGATTGCGGTCGCGTTACAGCGCGTAGGCCGTTCGGGTCACTGGCGCGGCGCCGTCCCTAAAGGCAGATTTTTTGTCACCACGCGCGACGATCTGGCGGAGTGCGCCGTGCTGGTGCGCGCGATTCGGTCAGGCGATCTCGATCGCCTGATTTTTCCCGAAGCTTCGCTCGATGTGCTGGCGCAGCAGATCGTAGCGTGCTGCGCCGCTTCGGGCAGCGCCGCCACGGCTGACAAGGCGGGCGATCAATCCGGCGTTAGCACAAACGTTAATGCAAACGACGGATGGGATGAAGACGAATTGTTGGCGCTCGTGAAGCGGGCCTATCCCTATCGCAACCTTGCCCGCGAAACCTTCGACGCCGTGCTCGCCATGCTTTCCGAAGGGATCGCTTCTCAGCGAGGACGCTACGGCGCGTATCTGCATCACGACCGCATCAACCGCAAACTGCGGACGCGGCGTGGAGCGCGCCTGGCGGCGATCACCAGCGGCGGTGCGATTCCTGATAATGCGCTTTTCACCGTGGTCGCTGAACCGGATGGCGGAGTCGTGGGAACCGTCGATGAAGACTTCGCCGTGGAAAGCATGGCGGGAGACGTGATGCTGCTCGGCAACACTTCGTGGCGCATACGCCGCGTGGAAGCGAAATCGTCGCGCATGTTGGTCGAAGATGCGCACGGCACGCCGCCCAGCGTACCGTTCTGGCGAGGCGAAGCTCCGGCGCGCACCGCCGAACTTTCGCAGCAGCTAGGCGAATTGCGCAAAGAAATCAGCGACCGCCTGCCTGGTGTTCTTCCTATCGAAGGATGGCGCAGTCTTGGTGTAGTCACCGACGCCGTGAGTTGGCTGCGAGAGGAATGCGGGCTTGATCTTTCCGGCGCCGAGCAACTGATTCAGTACATGCTCGAAGGCCGTGCGGTCCTGGGCGATGTTCCGACGCAGACGACCATCATCGCCGAGAGATTTTTCGACGAAGGCGGCGGGATGCAGTTGATCATCCACGCCCCCTTCGGCGGACGCATCAACAAAGCGTGGGGACTGGCTCTGCGCAAGCGCATCTGCCGCGGCTTCAATTTCGAACTGCAGGCGGCGGCCACCGACAATGGCTTGAACATAGCGCTCGCCGAGCAACACAGTTTTCCGCTGGCGGATGTTTTTCAATTCCTGGCTTCCGAGAGCATGCCGCCAATCTTGGAACAAGCGGCGCTGGCGTCACCGATATTTCAAACACGCTGGCGCTGGGATGCAACGCGAGCTTTGGCGCTGCTGCGTTTTCAGGGCGGCAAGAAAGTGCCACCGCAGATTCAGCGTATGCGTTCCGACGATCTGCTGGCCTCGGTTTTTCCGGATGTGGCAGCGTGCCAGGAAAATATTGCCGGAGACATTCAGATTCCTGACCACCCGCTGGTGCGCGAGGTAGTGAAAGACGTGCTCACCGAAGCGCTCGATATCGAAGGCCTCGCCGAGGTGTTGCGCGGAATCGAGCAGGGACGGATTCGTTGCCTGGCCGTAGATACGCCGGTACCGTCGCAATTCTCGCACGAAATTCTGAATGCGAACCCATATGCCTACCTCGACGACGCTCCGCTCGAAGAGCGCCGGGCGCGAGCGGTCGAGATGCGGCGTGTGTTGCCGGCATCCGTGCTCGAAGAAGTCGGCGCTCTCGATCCCGCAGCCATCGCGCAAGTGCAGCGGGAGGCATGGCCGGATGTGCGCGACGCCGATGAACTGCAGGATGTGCTGCATACGCTGGTGATGGTGCCGGCGGCGGAGGAGAGCACGCAGCATTCGGCATTCAGCAATCAGCTCGAAGCCTATGGCCCGAAGCTTAGCGCCAGTTGGAATGGATTCTTCGATCGCCTGCGACAGGAGAATCGGGCCGTCGTCGCGGAGGCCGCGGGCAAGACGTATTGGGTAGCCGCCGAGCGCGTCGAATGGTTCCAAGCCATGCATCGTGTGGTGACTGGGCTCTATCTCGTTCCGGCGGGGCGAAGCCCGGCGACCACACAAGCGCCGAATTTCGATGATGCCGTGCTAGCCGCAGTGCAGGGTTGGATGGCACATCTTGGCCCAACCACCACGTCAGAAGTCGGCGAGTTGCTGGGCCTGCCCTCGACCGAGATCGAAAAAGCTCTGCTCCGCATGGAAGCCAGCGGAGCAATTCTCCGCGGCAACTTCCGCCCTACTGCCTCGCGTAAAGGCGATTCGCGCCCCGCGGCATCCGCTGCCAGCGAACTGGAAACCGAGTGGTGCGAGCGCCGTCTGCTGGCCCGTATTCATCGCCTGACCGTCGCCACCTTGCGCAAACAGATTGAGCCGGTAAAAGCAGCGCAGTTCATGACCTGGCTTTTGCGCTGGCAGCATCTCGCTCCCGGCACGCAGGTGCGCGGAGAGCATGGCACGCTCGAAGTGATCCGCCAGTTGCAGGGGTTCGAGATTCCCGCAAGCGCTTGGGAACGGTTTGTGCTGGCCCGCAGAATTTCGGATTACGACCCCGCGCACCTCGATCAACTGTGCCTGACGGGAGCAGTCGGATGGGGCCGCCTGTCGCCGCATCCGGCGACTCTTGAAAGCACCGGAACCGATGAGACAGGCCGCGAAAACCGGCGACGAGTGATTCCAACCCGCGTCGCGCCGATTGCCTTCTTCGTCCGTGAAGACGCCGACTGGCTCCGTCCACACCACCCCGGCGCGGAGGATTCCACCACTTCGTTCCTGAGCCCGGTGGCGCAGGCGCTGCTCGAACTGTTGAAGCATAGGGGCGCGCTGTTCTTCCCCGACATGGTGCGAGCGACGGGCCGCCTCAAAGCGGAAATCGAAACCGGACTGTGGGAACTGGTCGCAGCCGGCCTCGTAACCGCTGACGGATTCGAAAATCTGCGCGCGCTGGTGACGCGGAAAAGTACTTCTGGCGGCGGCCTCGCAAAAATGCGCCGCCCGCGCCATGCGCCGGGACGCTGGTCGCTTCTGCACACCGAAGGCGCCGATCGCGACCGCAGCGTAGAATCCTGTTGCTGGATGTTGTTACGCCGCTACGGCGTGGTCTTCCGCGATCTGCTGGTGAGGGAAACGAATCTGCCGCGCTGGCGTGAATTGCAGATCGGATACCGCCGCCTCGAAGACCGTGGCGAAGTTCGCGGCGGGCGCTTTGTCGATGGATTTCTGGGCGAGCAGTTCGCGCTTCCAGTGGCCGTCGAATCCCTGCGCGCCCATCGCAGGCTGCCGCAAAATGCAAACGCCGAGCGCGTCGTCATTGCCGCCGCCGATCCGCTGAACCTCGTTGGAATCATCGTTCCTGGCGAGCGCATTCCCGCGATCTCAGGAAGAAGCGTCACGTTTCGCGACGGCGTGTGGGACGCGGAAGATGCGCTGCTGGCGTCCGGCTACTAGTCCACGACTAGGAGTTTTGCTGGGGGAGCGCCAGGCGTCCCCGCCCGGCTGAAGGGCGAGACGCCCGTGTCTCCACCAACCTATGTCCCTCACGGCAAATCTAATTTCAGCAGCACCTGCGGATCCAAATACACACCCTGCCAGCGTAATGCCAGATGCAAATGCGGCCCCGTGGCCCGCCCCGTGCCTCCGCTAAGCCCGATCGGCTGGCCTTTACTTATATCGTCGCCTTCTTTGACGAGAAAACTGGACAGATGCAGATAGAGCGTCAGCAGTCCCTGGCCATGGTCGATCACCACGAAATTGCCTTCATAGAACATAGGTCGCGCCAGGATCACGCGTCCGCTATTCACGGCCGCGACCGAAGTTCCAGCGGGTACGCGGAAATCGAGCCCAAAATGGGTGCTCTGCACGGAGCCATTGAAGACACGCTCGGCTCCAAACAGCTCGGAGATCTCGGCATTCACCGGAGCAGCAAACGACCCTTCCCATTCGCGCCCCGGGCTGAGGGTCTTAAAAGCCTCGGCTTTAGTTTCCTTGTCCTGCTCGATCTGGTGCAGGTCTTCGGGACTGGGCGCAGTATAGCGTCCGGGAACTGACAGCACCACGTGACGAGGGTAGCTCTGGTGTTGCACGCGAATTTGTTTTTCGAATGAGGTTGTCTGTCCGGCAGATGGTAAAGATGAAATGTCGGCGTGAAGCTCGATGGGGTACGGTCCCGGCTTGGTTTCCAGGCTGATTCCAGCGAGCGCAAACCATGATTTGCTGCTCGCGTCAAAGCTGAAGGCAATCTCATGTCCGAGCCAGTTAGCCGAAAGCGCGCGAACCGGCTTCGGCGTGGTGACACGGAAAAGCACCGGCGCTCCGTTGACCAGGCGTGCGGGTTGGGCGACGACCGTCCAACGGGCGGCGGTCGAGTGGGCGACAGTTTCCGCTCGTAGATTTCCGGTCGGCACAACTAGCGCGAACACGATGAGCGCAAGCGAATAGAGATAGCGCACTACCCAGCGTACCACTGGTAGATCGGAGACGAGGGAAAAGAGTAGTCCAGTGTTGACGTTCCCACATTACCCGGGTAACGCGCATCCCAACGACCGGTAGAGTAATCTGTCGAAGCCATGACAAACCGCAAGCCATGATGGAGCGATAGGAGCCGCCACGTGCGATTCAATCTTGAAATCGAACGCGAGACCGACGGTCGATGGACAGCTGAAATTCCCGAGGTTCCAGGTGCCATGGCGTATGGATCATCCGCGGGCGAGGCTAACGCAAAGGCATAGCATTGGCACTGTATGCATTGCTGACGACGTAGAAAAGTCCAAGGACATTCCAGAATCCGTCAGTATCCTCACCGTCTCCGCCTGAGTCAATGGCCGAGTGCCAAGGCAAAAGCAGTGATGCGCGCACTTCTCCAAAAAGGTTGGACCGTAGTCTCTCAGCGGGGATCGCACGTCAAATTGCACCATCCCGACTTTGGGAACTACATGTTCGGATTTCATGACCAGGAAGAAATTGGTCCGCGCACGGTAGCCGAGGTTGGGAAGCACGCCGGTTTGACGCCTGACGGTCTCTGCGAACAAAGGAACCTTGAGTCTTTGGGTACTTCGATCTCCCCTGCTTGCTCAGGCTGGCATTTCACACGAGGAACATCCACGGAGACCAGTTCTAGTCTTCGTCTTCTGCTTCTTCGTTGATCTTGATGCGGAGCGACTTGAGGAACTTCATATCCTGATCGCTGATCTTGAGTTCAGGATTGGTGCTGAGGGTGGAGACCAGGGAAGTCTTGTCAGTGGTGTGTTCGCCTTGCTTGCCGACGCCGATGGTGGCTTCGAGAACCAGGAAAATGTCGTAGCCCCCTTCTTTGATGCGGGCAACGACTTCGGCGATCTGCTCGGAATCGGACAGAGACTCGTTGATCGCTTCTCCAAGATCTTTCATGAGCTGCTTCAGTTGCTGATCCACGAGTCCCCCTGGAATCGGACGCCGCTGACGGGGACATCACAAGTAGTTGTGAGGCCGCCCATCGCCATTGTACGCTTGGCCGCTGCTAAAATCGACTCATAGTGACCGGCTACCGGCCAAGGATGAACCGGCCAAGGATCGACCCACCAAGGATCGACGGAACCATGATCGACGGCCAATGGACGAGAAAGATCAAGTTGATTTTCCGTGCGACCGCCAACCTGCTGGAGCGCAGCCGGATCGGCTCGGCGCTGCTGGCGGGGATCCGCGCGTCCGCCCGATCCTTCGGACAGGTGCTGCACCAGCTTTGGTTGGAAGTGACTGGATTCACGTTCCTGGCGATGGCCGCAGTGGGGGCCATGGCCGGCATGCGCGAATACGGGAAGTACCAGTCTGGCCACGCGGCAGGGCCGGGACGGTTGCTGCTTGCGGTATGCTTCACGATTTCCTTCGCCTGGTTCGGGTTGAGTTCATTCTGGCGGGTAAAAAGAAAAGCTAAAGGCTAAAAGAAGAAGGGCAGGGAAAATTGACAGTACTCAAGACGGCTGAATCCGCAACCAAGCGTGAAGGCGGGCTTCCAGGCCAAGAGACGTCTTCGCACATCCCCGTGCGCCCCCTCTATTCGCCCGAAGATTTCGCCGCCTGGGACTACGACCGCGATGTCGGGTATCCGGGCGAATTTCCTTACACGCGCGGTGTGCAGGCCACCATGTATCGCGGTCGTATGTGGACGATGCGCCAGTACGCTGGGATGGGCGATGCCGAGGAGTCGAACAAGCGCTACAAGTATCTGCTGGCCAATGGGACGACGGGTCTATCGGTGGCCTTTGATTTGCCGACGCAGATTGGTCTCGATTCCGACAATCCTCTGGCCGTGGGAGAAGTCGGCAAAGTCGGCGTGGCCATCGATTCGATCGAAGACATGCAGCGGCTGTTCGATGGCATTGACCTGACCGCGATTTCAACGTCGATGACCATCAATGCGACGGCGTCGATTCTGCTAGCGCTATACGTGGCCGTGGCGCGGAGGCAGGGTAGGGACATACGCAAGCTCTCCGGCACGGTGCAGAATGATGTGCTCAAGGAGTACATCGCGCGCGGAACCTACATTTATCCGCCGCAGCAGGCGATGCGGATCATTACAGACGTCTTTGCCTGGTCGAATGAGAATGTGCCCGAATGGAACCCCATCTCGATCTCGGGCTATCACATGCGCGAGGCGGGATCGACAGCGGTGCAGGAAGTCGCCTTCACGCTGGGCAACGGAATTGCCTATGTGGAAGCGGCGATTCGCGCGGGTCTCGATATCGATAAGTTCGCGCCTCGGCTTTCGTTTTTCTTCAATGCCCATAGCAATTTTCTGGAAGAGGTTGCGAAGTTCCGCGCCGCGCGAAGGATGTGGGCGAAGATCATGCGCGATCGCTTTCACGCGAAGAATCCAAAATCGTGGATGCTCCGCTTCCACGCGCAGACGGCGGGGTCCACGCTGACGGCGCAGCAACCGGAGAACAACATCGTGCGCACCGCGATCCAGGCCATGGCGGCGGTGCTCGGCGGAACGCAGTCTCTGCATACGAATTCGTTCGACGAGGCTCTGGCCCTGCCGACCGAGGCGTCGGCGCGGATCGCGCTGCGCACGCAGCAGGTGATTGCGTTCGAGTCGGGCGCGCCGCAGACGGTTGATCCGCTGGCGGGCTCATATTACGTCGAATCGCTGACCAGCGAAATCGAGAAGCGAGCCGGCGACTATCTTAAGAAAATCGAAGCCATGGGCGGCATGCTGAAGGCGATCGAACGCGGGTATGTGCAGCAGGAGATCCAGAACGCGGCCTACGAATATCAGCAAGCGGTCGATCGGCAGGAGGCGGTGGTGGTCGGCGTGAATCGATTCCAAATCGAACAAGAGCACGCGGTGCCGATTCTGCGGATTGATCCGGCGTTGGAGCCGAAACAGGTGGAACGACTGCGGGCGCTGCGTGCCAAGCGCAACCCCGAGACATGGCAGGTCGCAATCCGAGCCGTCGAAGATACGGCGCGCTCCGGAGAAAATCTAATGCCGCGAATCCTCGCGGCAGTGGAGGCGAGTGCCACGGTGGGCGAAATTTCAGACGCGATGCGCCAAGTGTATGGGGAGTACAAGGAAGCAGTGGTGATTTAGGCAGCATGTTTAGAGAATCCAGTTTGTCCAGGCTGAAGCGGATTGGAGGTGGCATTGTCGGAGTGAAGGTTCTTACCTTGGGTCTTTATTTCTCCGGGCCGGCGTATGGTTTTTCGTATCGGAATTGGTTAGGCGGTCTGGTCTTTCGACCCTTTGTGCTCGTGCTTGGAATGGTGGCACTGCTCAAGTCGGTCTTCAATTGGCCAAAGATATGGGATTCGCCGCCGCGAGATCCTGTCCGGAAAAAGCGGTGATCGGCAGTCGACGCAGATTCAGTTCGCCGGTTTGTAATCGCAGGCGGTGCGGCAACCTTCGCAGTAAAGCAGGCCGTCGGTGCAGAGGCGCACGTCGAGTTGAGACTGACAGTACACACAGAATTTGTCGCACTCGCAACCCGCTTCAATCTTTTCGCATTGCACACAGAGGACGACTGCTTTACTTAAGCCTGGCTTAGAGGACATGGTTGAAGTCTAGTTCGGCGAGGGCAGGGAAGGAATGTAACGGAAGTCACCCAACATTAGGTCTCGGGCGTCAGGTCGCAGGTCTCAGGAAGAACAAAACAAAAGACAAGCCGGTAGCCGGTAGCAAGCGGTTGGTTTTCCTGACACTTGCGACCTGAAAACCTGAGACCTTTCTTTGATTTGCCGCCCTTCCCGCCCGGATGTTAACTTAATCAGTTCCATATTCCGGCGACCCAGCCACGCCTGAAAGACGCCTGACCGAGGGTTCTTCTTGTCCGCTGTCGAAACAACTCCTGTTGTCCGCAAGACCGCGTTGAACGCCGTCCATCGTCAGATGGGTGCGAAGATGGTCGATTTCAACGGTTGGGACATGCCGGTGGAATACCCTGCCGCGATCGGTTGCGGCATTGTGGCCGAGCACATGGCGGTTCGTACCGGCGTCGGCATTTTTGATGTTAGCCACATGGGCGATATCCGCTTGGCCGGACCGGAAGCGCTGGCCGCCGTGCAGCACATCTCGATGAATGATGCGTCACGGCTGGCGATCGGGCAAGCGCAGTATTCGGCGTTGCTCTATCCGCAAGGAACGTTTGTCGACGATGTGATCGTGCATCGCCTCGGCGAAGACGAATACCTGCTCGTGATCAACGCCGGCACGCGCGAGAAGGATTTCGGCTGGGTGCGCGACAATACTCGCCAGTTTGACTGCACTGTTGAGAATCGGTCGGATGAATTCACGCAGATTGCGATTCAGGGGCGGAAGGCTGTGGATGTGCTGCAGAAGTTGACCGAGGCCGACCTGAGCGCGGTGAAGTTCTACTGGGTGACGCGCGGTACGCTATGCGGCCTGAAGAATATCTTGATGGGCCGCACCGGATATACCGCCGAAGACGGATTCGAGATTTACATCCCGCCGGACGAGGGGACGAGCGCGCGGGTCTGGTACGCAATTCTGGAGGCTGGAAAGGAATTCGGCGCTGTTCCCTGCGGTCTGGGTGCGCGCAACACGTTGCGCTTGGAAGGCAAGCTGCCCCTCTACGGACACGAAATCTCGGATACGATCAATGTCTGGGAAGCGGGACTGGATCGTTTCTGCAAGGTGGAGAAGCCGGATTTCGTCGGACGCTCGGCACTGGAGAAGGCGAAGGCTGCGGGCGTGAAGACAACGCTGGTCGGGCTTGAGATGGTCGAGCGAGGCGTCGCTCGCGATGGATACAAGATTCTGGACGAGGGTGGGAGCGAGATTGGCTACGTAACCAGCGGTTCTCCGGCGCCGTTCCTGAAGAAGAATATTGCGCTGGCCTATGTTCCGCTTGAGCATGCCGCGATCGGAACGACGGTAAAAGTAGAAATCCGCGGACAGGGCGTAAGAGCGCAAGTGGTGCCAACGCCGTTTTATAAGCGTCCGAAGAAAGTCTAAGACCGAAAGAGCCAGAATCCACCAACAAGAAGCCAGGAGCAAGAAGCCGATGCCTTACCCAACCGACCGCAAATATACAAAGGAACATGAGTGGATCACCGCCGATGGCACGATCGGCATCACCGACCACGCCCAGGACTCGCTCGGCGACATCGTGTTCGTCGAACTGCCGAAGGTGGGGGCGGAGATCACCGCGGGCAAGACATTCGGCACGGTCGAGTCGGTGAAGGCCGTTTCCGATTTATACGCCCCGGCCTCAGGCACCGTCGCTGCCGTGAATGAGAGTCTGGCTACGGCTCCGGAGCAAGTAAACAAAGATGCGCATGCCGCCTGGATGCTCAAGATCAAGGTAAAGGACGCGGCGGAGATGAATGCGCTGCTCTTAGCGGCGGACTACGAAAAATTTGTGAGCGAAGAGGCGGGACACTGACAAACATTGCAGAGGTCAGAAGTCAGATTGCAGAAGTGAAACCCTCGGCCTCCATAGACATTGGTGAGAGTCAGGGGATTCACTTCTGCAATCTGACCCCTGACTTCTGCAGTCTGACCTCTGCAATCGCACCGAAACGGTCGCATCCCTCATCCAATATGAGCTCCTATGAGATATCTGCCTAAATCTCCCGCCGATCGTGCCGCCATGCTGCAGGCGATCGGGATCCGTTCGGTAGAAGATCTTTTCTCGCCGATTCCGGCCGAATTTCGCTTGACGCGCGATCTTGCTGTCCCTCGGCAAATGGCGGAGTCGGAAATCGTGGACTGGTTCAAGCAACGCGCCAAAGAGAACGGTGAAGGTTACGCCAGTTTTCTCGGAGCCGGGGCTTACTTCCATTACCGCCCAGTGGTCATCGACGCGCTGGTGCAACGCGGCGAATTTCTGACGTCCTACACTCCGTACCAGGCGGAGTTTGCGCAAGGCACGCTGCAAGCCATCTTCGAATTCCAGACCATGATTTCTGAACTCACGGGTATGGACCTGGCGAACGCCTCCATGTATGACGGCTCAACCGGAACGGCTGAGGCCGTGATGATGGCGGTTCGCATCACCGGGAGACATTCGGCGGTGATCGCGCGCAACCTGCATCCGGAGTATCGCGAGGTGCTCAACACATACGCGAGGCACCAGGCGATTCCGCAGAAAATGGTTTCATTTACCGACTCGGGACGGATCGATCTCAAGGAACTCGAGAAGGCAGTTAGCGACGATACAGCGTGCGTCCTGATTCAGTCGCCGAATTTCTTTGGGACGATTGAAGATGTCGAAGCGATTGCCAAGATCGCACACAAATACGGAGCGCTGCTGATTGTCTCGATTGCCGAGGCAGTGTCGCTCGGGATTGTCGAGCCGCCGCGAACGGCCGATATCGTAGCCATGGAAGCGCAGTCGTTCGGAGTACCGCTGGGATTCGGCGGACCCTACTGCGGCGTGCTCGCCACCAAAGAAAAATTCGTGCGGCAGATGCCGGGACGTCTCGCCGGTCAGACGGTCGACAAGAACGGCAAGCGCGGATTTGTGCTGACGTTGGCAACGCGCGAGCAGCACATCCGGCGTGAGAAAGCGACTTCGAACATCTGCACCAACCAGGCGCTGGTCGCGCTGATGGTCAACATCTTTATGACCGTATACGGCAAGATCGGATTGCGAGAACTGGCAAAACAAAATATGGCCAAAGCTGCATACGCCGTCGATCAGTTCAGCAAACACGCCAAGGTGCGCTTCGCGGGCGCGCCCCGATTCAATGAATTCGTGGTCGAGACCAGCGAAGATCCGTACGCCATCAACTCGCGACTGCTCGGGCACAAAATCGTCGGCGGGCTGCCATTGAAGAAGTTCTATCCCGAACTGGGCCACGTGGCGCTGTGGTGCTGCACCGAATTGACCACGCGGTCCATGATCGATACGGCGGTCGGCCTCGTCGCCGAAAGCGAACGCTCGGTTCGAAGTAAGGACGCCGAGCCCGAGGAGGTGGCGCGATGAAGACGAAGCACATCACCCGCAAAGCGACGCGTCACATCAGCCAGAACGAAGGCCTGATTTTCGAGAAGTCGTCGCCCGGCAAGGCGGCGTGGAAGTTGCCACCGCTCGATGTTCCGGAAGTCGACACGGCGAAATTACTCGGCAAACAGGAGCGCAAGGATCTCGGCGACATGCCGGAGGTCAGCGAGATCGAAATCATCCGTCACTTCACGCGCCTCTCAACATGGAATTACGCCATTGATCTCGGAATGTATCCGCTAGGGTCCTGCACCATGAAGTACAACCCGCGCGTGAACGAGTTTGTGGCGCGCGTCGAAGGCCTTGCCAACGGCCATCCGTATCAGGCGGAGAAGGTCTCGCAGGGTGCTCTTCGCATCATCAAAACGCTGAGCGACTGTCTGCTGGAGATCACCGGGATGGACGCGATCACGCTGCAACCGGCCGCGGGCGCGCACGGCGAGCTTACCGGATTGCTGTTGGTGCGCGCCTATCACCAGTCAAAGGGCAACGCGCGCAAGAAGATTCTGATTCCGGATTCGGCCCACGGCACGAATCCCGCGACTGCAGCCACGGTCGGCTACGCGGTCGAGAATTTGAAGTCGAACGATCGCGGCATGGTCGACGTGGCGGCGCTGGCGGCGCAGATGAATGAAGAGGTCGCCGCGCTGATGGTGACCAATCCGAATACGCTCGGGGTTTTCGAGCAGGAGATTCACAAGATTGCCGACCTCATGCACGACAAAGGCGGTCTGCTCTACATGGACGGCGCGAACATGAACGCGCTGGTCGGCAAGGCGCGGCCCGGAGATTTCGGCGTTGATGTCATGCATCTCAATTTGCACAAGACGTTTTCCACGCCGCATGGCGGAGGCGGTCCGGGATCGGGGCCGGTGGCGGTGAAGAAAATTCTTGAGCCGTTTCTGCCGACGCCGGTCGTCATCACCAAGCCAGATGGCACGCTGGGCTTCGAATATAACCGTCCGCAGTCGGTGGGCCGGGTGCGCGCGTTCTACGGGAATTTCGGCATGTTCATCCGCGCACTGGCCTACATCTTTGCCAACGGGCCGGACGGCCTGCGGCAGACGACCGAAGACGCGGTGCTCAACGCGAACTACATCCGCAAGGGACTCGAAGGCGTTTACGAGCTGCCCTACTCGACGCCGTCGATGCACGAAGTCGTTTTCAGCGACAAGCTGCAGTCGAAGAAGGGCGTGAAGACGATGGACCTCGCGAAACGCCTGATCGACTATGGATTCCACCCCTACACGACGGCGTTTCCCTTGATCGTAGCGGGTGCGTTGATGATCGAGCCGACCGAGAGCGAGCCCAAAGAAGAACTGGATCTGTTCATGGAGGCGATGAAATCGATCGCGGAAGAAGTGGAAGAAGATCCGCAGTTCGTGCTTGACGCCCCGCACAACACGCGCATCTCGCGCCTGGATGAAACCGCCGCCGCACGCAAGCCGGTGCTGCGCTGGAAGCCGGAAGCGAAGTCGGTTTGACCCCGCCTCACCCGTCGGAATCTTGGCGCTCGCCGTCCAAACTCGTCCGGTCGGCGATCCATATCCGCAGCAGGAACGTAGGGACCCAGTAAGGAAAGACTCCATACAGCGTGTCGGAGACGGAATGGGATCGTCCGTCGACAAATAAGAAAATGTGCAGGCAGAACGCCCCCGCAAAAGCACTAACTATCCAGCCAGGAATCGAAATCGGGAGAAAGACGAAACCAAACGGCTTGAACCAGCGCATGGGCAAGCTCCTCGATCAGGGGCAAATATATCGCGACTGCTAAAATCAGTCGAACCCTATGTCTGACGATCCGGCCAGCTCCGAGATAGAGCGCGATCAAGCTCGCCAACTGGCCGAGCACCACTACTACGCCGCGCTTGATCTGGTTCTCGAAGGCCACCACGAGCAAGCGGTCGAACAGTACCGGCAGGCGGTGGCGGCCGATCCTAAATTCACCGACGCGCTGCATGGACTGAGCCGGGCTCTGCAGGATCTCAACCGCTTCGACGAAGCCATCGTTGTTGCCCAACAAATCTCGGATATCGATCCCGACGACATTCTGGCGCATACCAGCCTCTCGATCCTGTATCAGAAAAAGGGAATGGTTCCCGAGGCCGAAGCGGAAGGGAACAAGGCGCGGGTGCTGGGGTGGAAGCAGCAGTTGAAGAAGGGGAGCGGGTAATGTCCGTGGGCTGTGGTCGGTATGAAAGTTCGCGACGTCATCAAGCGCCTCGAGCAAGATGGCTAGCGTATCGCTCGCACCAAGGGCAGCCACCGGTAATTTCATCATGCGACAAAGCACAGTCACAGTGGCTGGTCATCCGTCAGTGGACATTCCGCCCGGAACGTTGAACATATCCTCAAGTAGGCAGGGTTTAAATGAAATACCTCATCGTCTACGAGAAATCAAACACGGGTGGGGCGCGTATGCCCCCGATTTGCCTGGTCTTGGTGCCGCGGGCAAAACGCTGGACGAAGTGAAGGAACTCATCCGCGAGGCAGTTGAGTTTCACTTGGAAGGCATGCGCGAGCACGGTGATGCCATTCCCGCGCCCTCCGCGATAACCGAATACATCACGGTCTGAATGCGAGGCCTGTTTCTGACGCAAGACTTGTAACCCCAGCGGCTGAGCAGCATTCAGAAAAATACAGCTACCGCAGGCTGAAGCGCTGCGCCACCCAAAATCAGGTTCCTCTCCGCGCATTCTGCCCGCTGCGGTAAAATTGGTCTATGCGTGAAGTCGTCGTAGTTTCTTCCGTTCGCACCCCTGTGGGCCGCGCGTCTAAGGGGACGCTGCGCGCCACGCGTCCAGATGAACTGGCTGCCGTTGCCATCAAGGGCGCGCTCGATCGCGTGCCGCAGCTTGATCCCAAGGAAATTGAAGACGTCATCCTGGGCTGCGCCATGCCTGAAGGCGAGCAGGGGATGAATGTGGCTCGCATCGCGTCGCTGCGCGCGGGGCTGCCGGTTGAGGTGTCGGCGGTGACCATCAATCGCTTCTGCTCGTCCGGCTTGCAGGCGATTGCCATGGCCGCCGAGCGCATCATGAGCGGCGGTGCCGAGGTGATGGTGGCGGGCGGCACCGAATCCATGTCGATGATCCCCATGGGCGGCAACAAGGTTTCGCCGAACCCCTGGCTGGTGGATCATTTTCCAGGTACTTATCTTTCGATGGGCCTGACGGCGGAGCGGCTGGCAACGCGCTTTGGCATCACGCGCGAACAGAGTGACCAGTTCTCGCTGCGCAGCCATCAGAAAGCGCTGGCGGCGATTGCGGCGGGCAAATTTGAGGATGAGACCGTTGCCGTGCTGGTCAGCTTTACTACTCCGAATGGATCGAAGCCGAAAAGGACGGAAATCACCTTCAAAGTAGACGAAGGGCCGCGCGCCGATACTTCGATGGATGCTCTGGGCGCCCTTAAACCCGCGTTCCACGTGAAGGGCGTAACCACGGCGGGAAATTCCTCGCAGATGTCGGATGGCGCGGCGGCGACCGTCGTGATGTCAGCCGAGCGGGCTAAGGTTTTGGGCATCACTCCGCTGGCGCGCTACGTCGCGTTCTCGACCGCCGGATACAAGCCGGAAGAGATGGGCCTGGGGCCGGTGTTTGCCATTCCTAAGGCATTGAGGCTGGCGGGGTTGAAGCTCTCCGACATTGACGTGATCGAACTGAACGAGGCGTTCGCGGCGCAGTCGCTGGCGGTGATCCAGGAGGCTGGGCTTGACCTTGAGCGTGTGAATCCGAATGGCGGAGCCATCGCCCTGGGACATCCTTTGGGATGCACGGGAGCGAAGCTGACGGCCAGCGTGATTCGCGAACTGAAGCGCCGCAAGGGACGCTACGGGATGGTGACGATGTGTGTCGGCGGAGGAATGGGTGCGGCGGGGATCTTTGAAAATCTGGCGTGACGTTTTTTACTCGGTCTTTACCAATCGCTATGTTCGTTGACGCTGTTTTGGGGTATCCTGGTGTGTTAGGTTACCTTCTGACTAAGTAAGTAGAACGGCAGAGTTTTCCCCCGATTCGCGTCCCTCGGGTGGGAGGTGCTTTATGCGGCTCTCCGGCTTCGTGGTGGCTTCTCTCCTGTTGGTTTCCGCAACTCTTCTGGCACAGCATTCCTCCGGTGGTGGTGGTGGCTCAAGCTCCGGCGGCTTTTCCGGTGGTTCTTCTCACGGTGGTTCTGGTTCGGTCGGCGGCGGTTCTTCGCACGTTAGCTCGGGAGGCGGTTCCGGCAGTGCCTCCTCAATCGGGCGAACTGGTCAAGCGACGGCCGCATCGAATGCACGGGCCCACGTCCCGGAGTCGGGCGCGAAACCTGAAAAGAAGGGTTTTTGGTCGTCCTTGTGGCACAAAAAGGAGCTCCCCAAATCCCCCTTCTGTGGTGGCGGACAAAGTCGAAACGCGAGTGGCGCTTGCCCTTCTTCCGCACAGACCCATTCGTGTCCAAAGGGCACGGTCTGGACCGGATTTGGAAATGGTTATTGCACCACGGGATATCAGTTTAACGATTGCAGCGCCCTGGCAAGTCAACTGGCGGCGCAGCGACACATGCAGGGACAGTCTGACCCCGGCCAGTCCCTGTTCTATCGGTTGCTCTCAGAGCAATACCAGTCGTGCCTGTCGCGGAATCACGGTCTCTGGTCATATAACAGTGCGTCCCTGTTCGACACTCCCTAGGCGTGGAGCGACGGGCGCCACGCCCGTCCACACCGGCGTGAAAGGTAACCTCGACGGCAGTTAACATTACGTGGCCGCTGCGCCGGCGCTCGATCTTAACCACCCCCATTTGCGGCGCCTCCGGCGTTAAAATGGTTGTTGCCGCTTGTCCTGTATCTACTCAGCGGTTTCCAATTCGGCGATCTAAATCTCGAGGTCCAAATAAATGGCAACCACCGCACTACCCAAGACCAAGATTCTCGGCGGCAGCTTTCTGCTGGAAGAGCGGCAGACTGCCGACGTCTTCACCCCAGAGGATTTTTCAGAGCAGCATCTGATGATCGGGCAGACCACCGAAGAGTTTGCCGTCAACGAAATTCTTCCCCAGGCCGAGAAAATCGAGCACAAGGACTATTCGATTTCGCGCGCTTTGCTGAAAAAAGCCGGCGACCTCGGCCTCAGCGGAGTTGAGGTTCCCGAAGCCTACGGTGGCCTCGATATGGACAAAGTCACCGCGGCCGTCATCGCCGACCACATGGCCAAGTACGCCGGGTTTGCCACCACTTGGGGCGCGCACAGCGGCATTGGCATGTTGCCCATCGTTTATTTCGGCACCGAAGAGCAGAAGAAAAAATATCTGCCACGGCTCGCCGCCGGAGAAATCGTCGGTGCGTACGCTTTGTCGGAAGCAACTTCCGGGTCAGACGCACTTAGCTGCCGCGCTCGCGCCGTGCTTTCATCCGACGGCGAGCACTACGTCCTGAACGGCGAGAAGATGTGGATCACGAATGCCGGGTTCGCCGACCTGTTCACCGTGTTCGCGAAAATTGACGGCGAGCAGTTTTCCGCGTTCCTGGTCGAAAGAACTTTTCCGGGATTTTCCACCGGCGCCGAAGAGCACAAAATGGGCATTCGCGGATCTTCCACCTGCCCCGTCATTCTGAATGATTGCCAGGTGCCAGTCGAGAATCTGCTGGGCGAAATTGGCAAGGGGCACATCATCGCCTTCAACATTCTGAACATTGGACGTTTCAAACTTGGCGCGATGTGCGTGGGCGGGGCGCGGGTTTCGCTGGAAAGCGCCGTGGCTTATGCCAAGCAGCGCAAGGCCTTCGGCAAGACGATCGGCGAATTCGGGCTGGTGCGGGAAAAGATCGCGAACATGGCCACGCTGATTTATGTCGGCGAGTCGCTGGTCTATCGCACCGTCGGCATGATGGACGCACTGCTCTCGGAAATCGACTCCACGAGCGGCGATGCCGACGCCGTCGCGAAAGAGCGGCGTAAGGCGATCGAGGAATATGCCGTCGAGTGCTCGATCCTTAAAGTCTGGGGCTCGGAGATGATCGATTACGTCGTCGACGAGACGCTGCAGATTTATGCCGGCTATGGTTTTGTGGAAGAGTATCCCGCGGAGCGCGCCTACCGCGATGCCCGCATCAACCGGATCTTCGAGGGCACGAACGAAATCAACCGCCTGATCATCACGGGATTCCTGCTGAAGCGCGCCATGAGCGGCCAGTTGCCGCTGATGCCGGCGATCAAGAAGTTGATGGACGAAGTGCTGAGCGGGCCGTCCGTCGGCGAAGAGATCGAGGGCCCGCTATCCGAAGAGCGCAAGCTGCTCGCACAGGCGAAAAAGCTTGGTCTGTTCGTTTCCGGAGCGGCTACGCAGAAATATATGATGGCGATCCAGGAGCAGCAAGAGGTGATGGGTGCGATCGCCGATATGACGATCGAGATTTACGCCATGGAATCGGCGGTCCTGCGCGCGCAGAAGATGGTCGAACAAAAGGGCGAGGCGTCGGCTGCGCTGCCAATTGCGATGACGCGAGCGTATCTGACGCAGGCTCTCGAAAAAGTTGAAGCAGCGGCCAAGAAAGTCATTGCCGACGTGTCCGAGGGCGACATGCTGCGGACGCAGTTGGCGATCGTGCGGCGCTTATCGAAGCACGAGCCGTTCAACACGATTGCGTTACGCCAGCAAATTGCGCAGAAGACGATCGAGGCCGGGAAGTACTGGCTGGCATAAACGATTACGCGTCGCGGCGATATGACCACTGGCACGACCGGACGCCTAGGATAGCTTTATGCAGAGGGAGTTGAACCAAAATCCCGATCGGCACATTCACCGAGGTTCTGCATAAAGAAGGCGATTTGTACGTTGCCGACTGCCCGGAAGTTGACACAGTGAGCCAAGGAAAGTCGAGAAGCCCTCGCCAGCCTCAAGGAAGCCACTGGGCTCTAGCTCGAAGAGTTTCCCCCGGACGGCTGCAGTCGCCCGCTGGTCACACTCTCAGCAGCGTTACCGAACTCGTTTCGGATTTGTTGAATATCAGCGAGGCCGATGGTTAGTCCAGCGATTTGAAGATTCGATTCGGCTGGCGATCGGTTTTGAAATGTCACATGCTGGGGGGAGTCGCCTGGCGGGAGTTCTTCCGATCGCAGGTAAGACCACCAATCCGATCTGTTCTTGACACCTCGCGTTGGGATTGCGCGGAACTGTTCATCGTCTGCAGTGCAAAGAAAAGTTGCAGAAGGACAGCCTGCAAGGGGTGTTCATTTTTCTGCATCCTTGATCGCGATTCGCACAATTACGAGCAGGTTGTAGAAAGTCCAAATCGGCCGGCTTTGTTCTATCGTCCTACTCAAACCAGCCGCTGCGATACGCGATCCACCATGAGAAGTAAATGATGGGGACGGTCGCGCCCACAGCCCACCACAACGGCAGAACAAAATCGGCGAGAAGACCGAGCACGGTCATTGATCCCCAGAAAATCTTGCGCTCCATATTCTGAATTGTAGTCTTTCCCGCCACTTGCGAACCCACGTGAAAGCCCGCGGAAAAAACTTTGGTTTTGCTGTAGAGACGGGGCTTGCCCCGTCTCGGCGCCAAGACGCGGCAAGCCGCGTCTCTACGGGGAGGCTTTGGGCCGGAGTTCTTCCATAACACTCTGAATCAGCTCTTTGGCGTCGGTGAGGTTTTTCAAGATGAGCTGTACGTCCATGACCGGCTTGCCCGGCCAACGCTGGCTCTGGCAATAGACGCCATGTTGTCCGACCAGGGCCATGGCGTCGGTGACCAGATCCATAGTGACCGCGAGGCGTCCGCGGGGCACACCCATGCGGATTTCATAGTGTGCGAGTTCTTCCTGCTTTTCGTTGAAGACGGCCATGGACAAATTGTAACGGGGATGTGGGTATAATTCTTGGCGAAGCAGCAGTCAGCGATTCAAAGGTCAGATTGCAGAATTGAAAATCTTTGCCTCATCGATGAGCGCCAAGAGGCGAGCCTTTTACCTCTGCCATCTGCCCTCTGACCTCTGCAATCGCTGACTGCTCCTACGGAGGAACAAATCATGAAGAAGTTCGCATTACTCGCAGCATCACTGTTCGCCATCGCAACTCTCGCCTCGGCGCAGATGAACATGGGTCAGGACAAATCCAAGCGCCCCAGTCCGCCGGCCAGTGCCGAGTGCAAATTCTCGGATGGCAAGACCATCAAGATCGATTATTCCAGTCCGCGTGCAAAAGGCCGGAAGATTTTTGGCGAGGCGAGCGAGAAGGCGGTGGTGCCGTACGGCGAGATCTGGCGCGCCGGCGCCAATGAAGCGACGACATTTGTCACCGATGCGAACCTGAAGGTCGGCGGCAAGGATGTTCCGGCGGGCAGCTACACCGTCTTCACTATCCCGAAGGCCAGCGCGTGGACTCTCGTCATCAGCAAGAAGACGGGCGAATGGGGAACGGATTATCCCGGCGAGAAGGAAGATTTGGTGCGCGTGCCGATGAGTGTGTCCAAAACCGCGGCGCCGGTGGAGAATTTCACCATCGCGTTCGACCACGCCGGCAGCAAATGTGCGCTGCGGCTGGAGTGGGAAAACACCCGCGCCAGCGTCGACATCACAAAGTAGAAAATCTGTCTGTAGAGACGGGGCTTGCCCCGTCTCTACGGCGCTATACTGGAACCCGATGCGGCCCATGCTGCGCTTTCTTTGGAACTCCACCCGCGGCCACCGGATTGCCCCCTGGCGCAGTCCCTTTCTTCTATGGCGCATCGAGACCTACACCGGCGTCAAAATGACCCAGATCGGATTTCTGGAATTCTGGACGTTTTTGTGGACGGAGCGAACCAACCTGTGGCGCTTCCTGAAGTGGACAGCGGAGATGGATCGTTACGTTCATCCCCGAGCAAAGAATTCCTAGTGCTATTGATTAAATTTGTCATCCTGAGCGAAGCGAGGGACCTGTGGACGGCGGCGCTGCAGGCAAATGCATAGGTCCTTCGCTTCGCTCAGGATGAAAGAGTGATTTATTCAGTTAAGTTCGATTTATTCCATCGAGCTATGCTCGCTAGTGTCCTTCCATCACCACATTGACTTCGCTGCCCTTGCCCGCGCCCAGCAGTTGGAAGGCTGAGCCGCGGTTGGCGGCGATTTCCAGGAAACCCATGCTGCCCAGAATTCCGAAGACTTCGCCGGGAGCGCCTTCCGCGTAGTTCTTGCACATGCGCGTTGCCGGCGCCTTGGCTCCGATCGCGATCTTGAAGGCGGGCGGCGTGACCTCGAAAAGTCGGGGCGCATCCTGCGGCGTGATGTTGGTGATGAGATTGCCGAAGCGATCGACTTTCAGCACCACCCCTCGCAGCGTGCGCTCATCCACCGGCTTGGGGCGAGGCGCGCCGAAGCGGACATAATCGGTGATCTGTTCGCCGAAGCGATCGGGAGCGACTCCCTTTGCGAGATTGGCCGCGACCGGCGCGAAGATATCGCGCGCGTGAAAGGTGTTGCTGCGCGGCTGCAGAAAATAATGCTCGGCGGTGACATGACGGACGGAGATGCGCTCCTGGCGATCATAGATCATGGAGAG
Source organism: Terriglobales bacterium (assembly GCA_036521955.1). Lineage (GTDB taxonomy): Bacteria > Acidobacteriota > Terriglobia > Terriglobales > Acidobacteriaceae > Acidiflorens. The sequence goes on along the minus strand of DATDGS010000009.1, from coordinate 7,917 downwards.
CACGCCGTTGTCGGGAGCCACAAACAGGTGGCGGTCGCCGGTCATAATCACGGGCCGGCGGGCGGACCCCACTCCGGGATCGACGATCACCATGTGCACGGTGCCGGAAGGGAAGTAGGAGTAGGCCTGCGAAATGGTCAGCGCGCCGTCTAGAATATCGAAGGGCTGTACGGCATGGCTGATGTCAATGATCTGCGCCTCGGGCGCAATCTCGAGGATGACTCCTTTCATGGCGCCGATGAAATGATCGTTGAGTCCGAAATCGCTGGTAAGAGTGATGATCGCGGTGCGTGCCAATCTGTTACCTCGTCAAATTTTCAGGGACAAATCTTCAGGGACCCAACGAAGTATCGGACGTCGCATGATGACACGTCAAGGCAAGTTGTCGGAGAGCGCCGGGCGTCCCCCGCCCTCCTACTGCTGGACGGGCGAGACGCCCGTCTCTCCACAACGATTCATCGCACGCTGCCGTTCTAATCGACTTTCACGTCCCCCGACCCGGTATGAACGGAAACCATGGGACCGCCGCTACCCACCTTGCCAACCACACTCTTCTTTGTCTCCTGGATGCGGCCTTGGACGGTCGTGGTCACGGGATGGCCCAGCGTCACGGTTCCGGAATTCGAGGAGATGTCGACGTCGAAGGCGGCGTCTGAGGGCAGATTAAGTGTGACGTTTCCCGAGCCGGTACGAATGCTCCACATATTCTTGGGCAAGCCTTTGCCGTGGATGTCGCCGCTGCCTGCCTCGGCATGGAATCCACCAATGATTCCGCTGACCGTGATGTTGCCGGATCCGGTGCGGATGTCAACGTCGCCCGCACCCGTTTCCGCGATCTCGATGTCACCGCTGCCCGCTTTGATCTTTGCCGGACCGGCAAGCTCGCGGCCGCGCACATTTCCCGAGCCCGTCTGGAACCGCATTTCACCGGCGAGGCGCGCCAGCTTCAGGTCGCCCGATCCGCTCTCAAGATCGACATTGCCCTTCAGGCCTTCAACTGTCTGATCGCCGCTGCCCGTATGACAATGAAGCGTGGTGTCCTCGGGAACGGTGATTTCGTAGTCGATCGAAATGTTGGTGAGGTTGACGTAGTCGATGCGGATGCTGTTGCCGTTCTGGCGAATCGGAGGATTGTTCTGCAACTCCTGCACCTCCGCCTTGTGGTCGCCGCCAAACCAGGAATTACCCGAAACGATCTTGGCATGAATCGAGACCGTGCCCGCAGCACCATTCCGCACGGTGATGTCGCCGGAGCGAGTCAGCACTTCGAGGTCGACCGGGCCATGGACCTGGAACGAACGGTCAAAGGTTCCAATGACCGAAGCGAAACCGGCCAGCGAAGTAGCCAAGACAAATACCAGCGCACGGATGAATTGATGGCGAAACAACGAGGTGTTGGTCATAGCTGTTCGACTCCGTAAATCCGGCTTGTCATTAAATTTGGTTCGTCATCCTGAGCGAAGCGAAGGCCCTATGCACTTTGCCCGCGCCTGCGAGAATACGGATATCCTTCGCTTCGCTCAGGATGACAGTGTGCTCTGATGCCGCAAACGCGTTGGACCGCACACCACCGGCGTTTCCTAGACCTGACACCTGAAACCTGAAACCTTTCCTACTGCAGCACGACCTGGTCGCCTTCCTTCAGACCTTGCAGCAACTCGGTCTTAGCGCCATTCGAAATGCCGATGTTGACGGCAATCTTTTTCTTGCCTTCTTTGCCTTTCGGGTCTGGCACTTCGACCGATGCCTTCTTGTCCTTGTCGTAAATGATCGAGCCCTCTGGGATCTGGAGCACATTCTTGTGCTCCTCGAGAATGATTTCGGCGTTGGCCGTCATCATGGCTTTGAGCACGCCCTCGGGGTTGTTGATGGAGACGCGCACCTCGAAGGTAGTGACGTTGTCCTTTTCGACACCCATGGGAGAAATCTTCGTCACTTTGCCGGTGAACGTTTTGTCCTTGAACGACTCGACTTTGATTCGGGCGGGTTGTCCCAAATAAACCTTGCCGATATCGCTCTCGTCGACCTTGCCTTTGACGTAAACCTCGCTGGTGTCGCCGAGCGTCATTACCAGCGTCGCCGTGGAACCCAGCACTAGTATCGAACTCACCGCATCGCCAATCTCCACGTCGCGCGATAAGACAATTCCATCCAGCGGAGATTCAATCGTGGTGTAACCCAGTTGCTCTTCCAGTTGCTTCAGGTTGGCGCGGTCTTGTGACACCTGTCCCTGCGCCTGACCAATCTTGGCCTGCAAAACCTGCAACTGCGCCTTAGCCACATTTTGCTTGTTCAGCGCCATCTCGTAATTCTTCTCCGCATCGTCGAGCGCGGAAGCGGAAACCACGCCGTCCTTTGCCATGCCCTGGGACCGCTCATACGCGCGCTTCAGAAGCGGAACGTCGGGACCTTCGGCATCGACTTTGGCGCGCTCCAGATCGGCGCGCGTGCCGTTCAAGCTGGCGCTCGACCCCTCCAATTGCGCGCGAGCCTGGTCGACGCGAGCCTGAATCTCTTCCTTGTCGAGTTCGGCGAGGATTTGGCCCTTCTTAACTTTGTCGCCGTATTCGACGTACAGCTTTTTCACGATGCCGCTAGCCTTCGATTTGATCTCGACCTTGGTGATGGGCTCAATCTTGCCCGTGGCCACCACGCTCTTCGCCAGGTCTCCCTTTTCGACTTTGGCCAGCTTCGAGGGGTCGATCTTGGTTCCGCCGCTGGACGCAATCAGCGCGCCAGCAGCCACCAGAACCACAACGGCTGCTGCTATCGAGCTCCAGATAATGATTCGCTTGCGCCGCTTCCTTTTGACAGTGCCGTTACCATTGCCTTCCACGACCGCCTCCTGCTTGGCATTAAATCTTAGAACTGGCATTCAACTGTTGTTACGAGAGAACCATCAAAATAGTTCCCGAGAGAATTCTTGAGCTTCGCATCAGGGCATCACCTTGCCCGTAGAGACGGGGCTCGCCCGTCTTACTCTGCCGTCGTGCACGTGGTTAGACCGCCGGCCAACAAAAAAGAAAGCGATTAGTTTCGCATGCAATCCTTCGGGTGAAATCAAGGCTTCAAACCTGATTGTACCGCCGCGAGTTCGAAAGTCCGCCATCATGCTCCATGAATTTCCATTCCCGTGAGCGATTATCCCTTTGGAATGTTAGAATTAGAGTTCCATGATTGCATACGTGCTGCTGCGGGTGTTCGTCATCCTGCTCCTGGTGGCGGCCAATGCCTTCTTCGCGGCAGCTGAGTTCGCGCTCGTCAGCGTGCGCGAAACGCGCATCCAGCAACTGATCGAAGCCCACCGTGTGGGCGCCCGCATCGCCCTCAAACTTCACCAGCAACTCGGCCGCGTCGTGAACGGAGTGCAACTGGGAATCACCGTGACCAGCCTGACCCTGGGCTGGCTGGGCGAACCGGTTCTGGCGCGATTGTTTGAGAGCTGGATCGGAAGCATCCCGCACGCCACCCTTTACGCTCATGCCATCGCCGTCGCCGTGGCATTTGTGATGATCACCAGCTTGCACGTGATCCTGGGCGAACTGGTTCCCAAATCGCTCGCGCTGCACCGGGCCGAGAGCGTCGCATTGGCAGTCGCGGCGCCCATGGATGTTTTCCTCACCGTGACCGGCCCCCTGACGATTGGCATGAGCCGCGCCGCTGGTTTTGTTCTGCGCGCCTTCGGCACCCGCGAGATCCGTCACGGCTCGGTTCACTCCCCGGACGAACTTCGGCTCATCGTAGCCGCGGCGCGTACCTCCGGACAGCTGTCGTCTGCCCAGGAGGAGATGCTGCTGAATGCACTTGAACTGGACAGCATCACCGCGCGCCAGGTGATGGTGCCGCGAACCAGAATTTTTTCCTTACCCTCCGACCTCAACATGGACGAAGCCCTTTCGCGCGTGGTCGACGATCAGCACTCGCGCGTCCCCGTGTATGATCCGCAGCGTGGTCCCGAACATATTGTCGGAGTGCTTTACGCCAAGGACCTGATGCGTTGGACGCGGCTGCGCCTCGGCCTCACCGCCGATCCTCCTGCTGCCCAGCGCATTTCTCAGATGAAGATCGGCCAGGTGATGCACGATGTGCTGGTGGTGCCCGAAACCAAGTCATTGCTGGAACTGCTCGGTGAATTCCAGCAACGCAAACGGCACCTGGCGGTGGTGGTCGATGAATTCGGCTCCACTGCGGGAGTGATCAGCGTGGAAGACGTGCTCGAGCAACTGGTCGGCGAAGTGGAAGACGAATTCGACGTCGCTTCCACGCAGCCCGCGGTTACCGACGCCAATGCGCCGATCGTTCTCGACGGCGCGGTCAACATTCGCGACCTCGAAACCCAATATGAGCTGAAGCTTCCGCAGGACGAAGGTTTTGAGACGCTGGCCGGCTTTCTGCTTTCAAGATTGCAAAAGATGCCCGCAGGAGGCGAGGCGTTCGATTATGAAGGGCGCCGTTATGTAGTAGATAAAATGGACGGCCATCGCATCGCGACCGTCCGGATCGAGCCGTTACCCGCAACCCCAGCCCAACGAACTGGAGATCTGACTACTTCAGCCGTTCCCAGGTGATCGTCCAAGTCACGGCAACTTCTGTTCCGTCCTTCTGCTTTTCTGTGCCCGCACCACGAAAGAAAAAGCGGTCCTGGCCCACCAGGTGATAGGGCCGCTCCTGAGTTGTTCCTGGATAGTTTGGGGACGACGCCGTTTCCGGATGATGAATCATGATGTGCTCGTTTTCGCGTACCTCGAAGGCTCCGCAGTAGGAGATGAATCCATCGAGGGCAGAGGCAGCTTCGGGCGCGGTTGGCGTGTCCGCTTCCGACCAACGAGGGCGCCCGGATTTCATCAGCTGGGCGCACACGTGGCCGGAGGGAGTGTACATGAGGAAGCCCGTTGCGTCCCGCCCCAGGTCGGGATAGGGCGTCGTGTGGCCGTCGGAATACTTGTATTCCGTCGAAACCAGCTTCCAGGCTCCTAAAAAGTAATCCCGTATCGAACCCTTAGGTTGATACTCGGCGGGAGCGGCGCCGCTAGTCTGGCCGTAACTGAGAGCGGCAGAGAACACAAGGACAATTGAAACGATCGCGGTGCTCATGTGCATCCCCCGAAGCACTTCATTGATGGATGATACGACCAAGGATGATACGATCCGAATCGCCGCGACTGCAACCTTGGGCAACGGGCGGTGTGTCGCAGTTGGTTCTGGACGCTCGAATTGAGAGAATAGCTGTCGTTATGCTCCATCAAATCTTCAGGCGGCTCTTCTATACCCTGCCCGTCATCTGGCTGGTCGTTTCCACCGTCTTCCTGCTGATTCATTTCGTTCCCGGCGATCCCGTGCAGCAGATGCTCGGCGAAGGCGCGGCCGCCGGAGACATCCAGGCGGCTCGTCACGCCTACGGACTCGACGTCCCGCTCGGCCAGCAATACCTGAACTACTGGCGTGGCGTGGTCCACGGAGATCTAGGCAAGTCGCTGCGCTTCAATCAGGGAGTTACCACGCTGATCGCACAGCGCTATCCGTTAACCTTGCAGCTTACACTGGCCTCGCTGTTCGTGGCGATTGTGCTGGCCATTCCGGCAGGCGTGCGGTCGGCGCAACGACGCAATCTGTGGGACGACCGCGCTCTAAGCGTAGTCAGCCTCTTCGGCCTGTCGTTTCCGAACTTCGCGCTGGGACCGGTGCTGATCCTGCTCTTCGCGGTCAAACTGGGATGGCTCCCCGTCTCCGGTTCCGGCAGCCTCGCGCATTTGGTGCTCCCCGCCATCACCATGGGCGGAGCGCTGGCCGCGATTCTCACCCGCATGATGCGTACCTCAATGCTGGAAGAGTTAGGCCAGGACTACATTCGCACCGCGCGAGCCAAAGGTCTGCCGGAGCGCACCGTCGTCTATCGTCACGCTCTGCGCAACGCTATGAACCCAATCCTGACCGTGCTCGGACTACAATTCGGCGCCCTGCTAGCGGGAGCGATCGTAACCGAAACCATATTCTCTTGGCCCGGCATAGGACGTCTAACCATCCAAGCCATCGGCAACCGCGACTACTACCTGGTGCAGGGATGCATCCTAGCGATTGGGTTGACGTACGTCGCGGTGAACTTTCTGACCGACTTGCTGTACTCGGCGGTGAACCCGAGGATCAGACAGTAAATTCCAGCCGTATCACGGACGACGGGTGCCCCATTCTTGCGCGTTGTGTGCGCAAGAGTGGGATGCCACGGAAGTGTCCCCGTGGGATTGAGGAGCGGGCGATTCCCCGATTCTTCAGCCTAAACCAACTGAATCACGACCCGCTGCCCCACTAACGCCGCTGCCCGTTGCAAGCTCGACAGCGCGATGTCGCGTTTTGGATCGAGAATACGATCCACCTGGGAGCGGCTCGTTTTCAGCAAGACTGCCATGCGCGCCTTGGAAATCGTTCTCTTCTTCATTGCCTTGGCCAGTTGCCAGGACCACGACCTCTTTGATAGCTTGCGCCGGCGCCTCCCCGAAGATGTTTTTCGTTCTTCAAGAAATCGTCAGTGCTCGATCCGATATCGTTTTACTCGCCTACTCTCTTCTTCCGAACCGCGAATTCCGGCGGAAGTGCGTCCCTCTCAACCGGCGGGTTGCCCTTCCCAACTCGTTTCAGAACGCGAGCGATTTTGGCAAGTCCCTGACTTTTTTCATCACAGAACGCTCGGTGTGCCCCATTACAGACCCCCAATCGGCGGTGCGCGGCAATCAAGAAAGCCGCTGAACCATGAATTCTGGGAGAATGAAACAAACATTCAAGCTAAGTCGTTATTCTCGAATACGTCGCGAGTAAGTCATTCGGATTCTATACTTTAGCAAGAAATCGTGGGGGTGAGGGGGGGTAGTTAAAACAGGTTAAATGTGCTCCCAGCATGATGATCGATAGCAAGCGCACCTCAGTCGCCAGCTTCAACATTGTCCCTCACCTGCATTTTCTATATAAGTGAACTCAAGTCGTCGCTCATGTCTACCCTAGTCATCTCGCTCCCCCGTATCGCCCGCCACAATCCGTTGGCAGCCGTCGGAATCGTGTTGGTCGCCATCTTCGTGCTCTACGCAATCTTTGCGCCATGGATTGCTCCGCAAGATCCCGCGCACATCGATCTGCCGAACCGCCTGCAACCGCCCTCGCCGCCGCACTGGTGCGGCACCGATGAACTCGGACGCGACATACTCTCCCGCCTGATCTGGGGAGCGCGGATTTCGTTGTTCGTCGGCAGCAGTGTGGTGGTCTGTTCGCTTCTGCTCGGCCTCATCATCGGCAGCCTTGCCGGATACTACGGCGGCGGCATCGACCGCTTCGTCAACGTCGTGCTGATGAACGCGTTTCTTTCGTTCCCCGGAATTCTCATTGCGATCGCCTTCGTGGCCTTCCGCGGCCCCGGTATTTTTAATCTCGTCCTCGCGCTGTCGCTCGGAGGTTGGGTCGGCTACGCTCGTCTGGTCCGCGCCCAGGTGCTGGCCGTGCGCGAACGCGAATTTGTCGAAGCGGCGCGAGCGCTCGGCGCTGGAGATTTCCACATCATTACCCGCCACATCCTGCCTAATATTATTCAGCCGGTGATTGTGCAGGCGGCGATTGGCATGGCTGGCGCGGTTCTCGCCGAAGCGACCATGAGTTTTTTGGGATTAGGCGTGCCGCCACCAACCGCGAGTTGGGGATCGATGCTGAACGACGCCCGTTCGCACCTCTTCGATGCTCCGCATCTGGTGCTCTTTCCGGCAGTGACGGTGATGTTGGCGGTGCTGGCCTTCAACTTCATCGGCGACGCGTTGCGCGATCTTCTTGATCCAAGATCAAGAATTGAAGCGGGATTGTAGCGGCACAGATCAAAAGTTGTGACCAGACTGTAAAGTGTCGTCCTGAGCGAAGCGAAGGACCCATGTACTTGAACTCGCC
>DATDGS010000008.1:0-7586 GCA_036521955.1 Terriglobales bacterium | reverse complement strand
ACAATCTCAAACTCCACCTTGTCGCCCTCCTGCAGGCTCTTATAGCCTTCGGTGGTGATTGAGCTGTAATGAATGAATACATCCGGTCCATCTTCTCGGCCGAGGAAGCCGTATCCCTTGGCGTTGTTGAACCACTTGACGGTGCCTTTCAGACGTTCCACGTGCGCCCCCTCATTTCTTGCGGATTTCCCCCGAAAAGGCGCGATTCCGGGGTCCGCAAAAAAATGTGTAGGAATTGTGCTGCTCACCGGGGTGACTGTCAAGGCTCCGCATCACATATAGCCGCATGTGCCTGGCAGGCCCCGGGTAACCAGTTGGTTACTGGTCGCTTACTCACGCTGCGGAAGACTGGTTTTTGACGAGAGGTATTTCTTTCAGACGGACGAAGCCGAACACTCCATAAACTGCCAGCACCAGCATCAAGGGATCGATTTGGCGGCGGAAATACACCTCGACGTGGGTGAAATAAAACACCGCGGGGAAAAACAAGAAGATCAGAGCATAGAGAACCGCGACCGGTTGGTTGACCCGAAAGGCGCGACGAAGTCCAATCAGTGTCAGCACCGTAAACAGCGTGTTGAAGACAACATTGATGGGATCGTCAGGCTCCTGCTCCAGATAGTAGTGGCTGAAGCTCCAAAAGTGGGTCCAGACAAAAACGAAGCGCCGCACGGTCATGACAGCGAAAAAGCGTGGGTTTGCACGGATGAATGCGATCGCTTTTTCTTTATTCTCTTCCATGTAGGCGATCTCGCCAATTTGCTTGAACCTCTGCCATTCCGCTTCGTTGTGCCAGGGACCAATTTTCCGCGACAAGGCCGAGCTCAGGGCATACGAGGCCCAATAGGAGGTGTCGCCGTTGTTGCCGGCGCGCAACTCCAGTCCCATCGAGTCCCGAAAAAGAATGAAGCGGTGAAACAGTTCATAGTTGCGAACGAACCATGGACTCACGGAGAGGATGATGGTAAGCGAGGTTACCGTAAGTGGCACCAACCAACGTTCTTTCTGCTGAGATAGGCGAAAGCCGACCCACCCGAGCATGATCGGCAAAACGGTAAGCACGATCGGCTCGGTAAGCGCGGTGAATCCCCAAAGTAATCCGTAACCGATCCACGCACCCAAGCTTGCAGGTCGCTCAAAATGCAAGGTCATCAAAAACAATAGGGTGAGCAGCAGCGTCGCCAGCCATGTCGGCCAGATTCGCTCCGCCGGCCAATAAATCCCGAGGGGAAACAGTGCCCAAGCCCATCCCGAGAACAGGGCAACGCGGTCTCCAAAAGTCCTGCGTGCCACAAAGAAAATTGGGAGACACGTCAAGGCCGAGATCAAAGCTTGCAAACAGAGCAATACCAGTGCGGATGCTTTGCTATAGGTCCCAAAGACCACGAAAACACCCGCGATCAGGTAGGGATAGACTGGGGTGAGCCATGCCGTCGGTCCAGTGTTTTCAAAAAGTGGGCTGCCAAATCCGTGACCCTGCACAAGGGAGTAGGCGATTTTGCCGTTTTCAAAGGCAAAGTGCCAGTGATTTCGACTCGGGTCCATCTGATCAGGGTAGAGAAACCCGACCACGGCCAGTCGGATGGCTAGCGCGACAAGGATGATGCACCATTTGCGGTGGAGGCAAGTCGCGAACTTTGTCTGGAGACGAACTGCAGGAGGCGCCAGAATTTGCATCCTTAAGGAACTAAAACTCAAAACAGGGACTAAATCTCAAGACCTGATTCAATTTCGCTCGCAAAAGTGTGCGTAATCGCTTGTCCGCTTAGTTCGAAGCCCGGTGCGCCCCGCCGACCTCATTCCACAAGAACGCCAACTCATCCGCGGTGTCATTGATTGCCTGCGTGATAGAAACGCCTGCGCTATGGCCGCTTATCGTTTGGTAGTGCAACAGGATGGGCCGGTCATTGACGTTATCGGCCTGGACGAGCGCCGTCATTTTCCGCGCATGCAGAGGATCGACGCGCGTATCACTATCGCCAGTGTTGAACATGATGGCAGGGAACTTCATGCCCGGTTTCACATTGTGATAGGGCGAATACTTCAGCAGGTAAGGGAACTGGTCCGCGTTATCGGAGGATCCGTATTCCGCGGTCCACCACTTGCCTACCAGGAAGTTCTGGAAGCGGAGCATGTCGAGCAAGGGATATCCGCACCAGATGGCGCCGAACATCTCCGGGTGCTGGGTCATGGCCGCGCCCATCAACAGGCCGCCGTTGGAGCGTCCGCGAATGGCCAGCCGCTCGGTCGAAGTGTATTTCTCGTCGACCAAATACTGAGCTGCGGCGAAGAAGTCGTCGAAGACATTTTGTTTGTGTTCGAACATCCCGGCTTGGTGCCACTTCTCGCCGTACTCGCCACCGCCGCGCAGATTGGGTTGCGCAAAAAAGCCACCCTGCTCGATCCACCACGCGTATTCGGGGTTCCATGCCGGGGTCAGGTTCACCAGGAATCCGCCATAAGCGGTCATCAATGTTGGCATGTCGCCATTGCGCTTCGCGCCCTTCTTTGAAGAAATGAACATCGGCATGCTCGTGCCGTCCTGCGATTTGTAGAAAACTTGCTTTACTTCGTACTGATCGGAGGCGAATGGTACCGTCGGATTGGCAAAGACTTCCGCCTTGCCGGTGTTGATGTCGTAACGGTAGATTGCTGGCGGGATGATGAACGACTCGAAGCTGTAGAAGCCCTCGTTCGAATCCGCCCGGCCAAAAAGTTCTGTTGCCGAGCCGAGAGTCGGGTACGTTATAGTGCCGGCCGGTTTTCCAGCAAGCGTGAAGATGCGTGTTTCCGTTACTACGTCGTGCAGTCCAGTAACGAAGAGCTTGCCCCCGACAATTGTTATGCCAGAGATGACGTCCTTTCCCTCGGGCACGATGCTGGCCCAGCGCTGCGGTTGCGGATTGCCGATCTCCACCTTTACCACGCGATAGTTCGGTGCCTCGTAGTCGGTAAGCACGAAGAGATCGTCTCCGTAGTTCACCGGCGTAAAGCGGGTGTCGATGCCGTGGATGACGGGGCGAATCGGCGAGCCCGGCTGGCGCAGATCTTTCACGTAGATATCGACGCGCTTCGGTGGAACGCCGTGCACAACGGTGATGATCAGATAGCGCTCGTTCTCGGTGATCTCGACGCCGATGAGCTCCATGGGTCCGAGGTTCTCACCGTCGAAGCTCTTGCCGAACATGAGCTGATCGCCTGAGGCAGGCGATCCCAGCTTGTGGTAGAAGACCAGCGTTCCCGTGGGGTCGAAGCGTGCGTAATAAAGTCCTTGCTTATCGGGGCTGAGCTGGGTGCCGGAATAACGGGCGGAGGGCAGAGAGTCAGGGAGTTCATGGTTCTTCGCCGCGTCATTCTTATCGACCTCGAGAATGTGGACCGACTCCTCATCGGCGCCTCCCGAGCGAATTCCGTAAACCAGCAGAGTGCCATCCTTCGAGATGTCATTGATCTGCACGGACGTGTTCTGGTCAGCGCTCAGTTTCGTCGCATCAACCAGCCGATCATCCTGGCCGTGCAATCCGCGCCGCATATAGATTGATCCCTGGTTCTCGTCGGCGAGCCGCTTCTTGAAGAAATAACTCCCACCGCGCTCGATCGGAATGCTGTAGTTCTCCACGCGTTCGAGTTGGGTGAGTTCAGTGACGATCTCGAGCCGGATCTTCACCTGCGAAAGGTATTGCTCGGTGTATTTCATCTGCTGGCCGATCCACGCACGTGTCTCCGGACTCTTCGAGTCCTCTAGCCAGCGATAGGGATCGGTGAGACTGGTGCCGTGAATGTTCTCAGTCACCGGCTTAGCCTCAGTCGGAGGCGGAGGGGGAAGGACGATTCCGTTACCGCCCTTTACTTCGGAAGCTTGATCGGCAGCGAAGGCAAAGAGTGCGAGCAGGAGGAAGCCAAGCAGACTGATAGTGATGCTGTGGGTGATCGGGGCGGGTGTCATGTCCTGAGCATTCTATCTCGACGCCTTATCAGCTGCCAGCGACCGGCTTGCAACGCGCCGACAGCCTTCAATACTTCACGATGGCCGCGAAAGATTTCGCATCTAGCGACGCTCCGCCGACCAGGGCGCCGTCGATTTCTTCCTCCGACATCAGAGCATGGGCGTTCTCGGGTTTGACGGAGCCGCCGTAAAGGATGCGGAGTTTGTCCGCGAATTCCTGGCCGAAAGATTCCGCAGCTTGGGCTCGAATGATGCTGTGGGCATCGGCGGCCATTTGCGGGGTCGCGGTTTTTCCGGTGCCGATGGCCCAGACGGGTTCGTAGGCGACCACCAGGTGGACGGCTTTCTTCGCCGAAACTTTGTGGAAGGCGCGGAGACACTGGCGGCGTAGGACGTCGTCGGTGAGGTTGGCTTCGCGTTCTTCGAGAACTTCTCCTACGCAGACTATGGGGATGAGTCCGGTTTCGACGGCGGACTTGAGCTTGAGGTTGACGGTGTCGTCGGTCTCGCCGAAGTACTGGCGGCGTTCGGAGTGTCCGATGATGACGTGGGTGACGCCGATCGAGAGGAGCATGGCGGCGTTGATTTCGCCGGTGAAGGCGCCTTCTTTTTCCCAGTAAAGATCTTGAGCGCCCACGGCGACGTTCGAGCCCTGGGTCGAATGGACGGCGGCGTCGAGACAGAGATAGGTGGGGCAGACCACGATCTCGTCGCGGTCGTGACCCTGGACCAGAGGAAGGAAATCGCGGAAGAAGTCACGAGCCTGGTCGGGGATTTTGTACATCTTCCAGTTGGCGGCGATGAGTTTTTTTCTCATGAGGAACCTTTCTCGAAGATAGCGGAAATTGCGAGCGGCTGCCGGGATAACCTTTCGGCGGCTCGGACGTAGGCGTTGCAGGTGGCAATGTCGAAGAGCACGAAACGGACGTGTTTCGCATGGGTGCAGGACGGCAGAGCGTCGACCACGCTGCGGACTGCGATTTCAGCGGCTTCGTGAACAGGATAGCCGAACGCCCCAGTCGATATCGAAGGGAAGGCTAACGACTGGATTCCGTGATCATCGGCGATGCGGATGGACTCGCGGTAGCAGCTCGCGAGCGTTTTGGCCTCGTGCTGTTGGCCTCCGCGATACACTGGGCCAACGGTGTGAATCACGTATTTGGCGGGCAAGCGTCCGCCGGTGGTGATGACCGCTTTGCCGGCGGGGAGGGTGCCGATTTTGACCACGATGTGCCTGCACTCCTGGAGGATCGACGGGCCGCCGGCCCGGTGAATCGCTCCATCGACGCCTCCGCCACCGCGGAGAGAGGAGTTGGCGGCGTTGACGATGGCGTCGGTGGTTTCCTTGGTGATGTCGGCGGGGCCGTCGAGTTCGAGGGTCTTGCCGTTGGCGAAAAGTAGTCGGGCTGCGAAGTCGGACATAGCGGCCCCTAAAGGGGCAGTTGGCGAGGTGCGAGTTTCGGCATCGCTAAAGCGGTGCCCTGATACAAAGCGTTAGGGCCTATTTCTTGTCGGTGAGCGCTTCGACTCCGGGCAACTTCTTGCCTTCCAGAAATTCTAGAGAAGCGCCGCCACCCGTCGAAATATGGGTGATCTTGTCGGCCACGCCGGCGGCTTTGACCGCAGCTACGGAATCTCCACCGCCCACGATCGATATAGCTCCGGGATTTTCCGCCACCGCGTGGGCGATCTTGAAGGTGCCCTTCGAAAAAGGCGGCACTTCGAAAACGCCCATGGGGCCGTTCCAGACGATGGTGCGAGCGCGGGCTACCTCTTCGGAAAACGCCTCGATCGATTGCGGGCCGATATCAAGCGCCATCATGTTGGCGGGGATGGACTCGCCGGAGCCGACGATTTTCGTCAAGGCACCGGCTTCAACGCGGTCGGCGATGACGTGATCGGTGGGCAACAGGAACTTGAGCTTATGGGTTTTCGCCTGCTGCAGAAGGTCGCGGGCGAGTTCGATCTTGTCTTCTTCGACCAGACTCTTGCCGACGGATTCGCCTTGCGCCTTGAGGAATGTGTAGGCCATGCCGCCGCCGATGATGAGGACATCGACTTTGCTGAGCAGGTTCTGAATGACTCCGATTTTGTCGCTTACTTTGGCGCCGCCGAGGATGGCGACGAAGGGGCGCTCGGGGTTCTGCAGGACGCGACCCAGATATTGCAGCTCTTTTTCCATGAGCAGGCCGGCCGCGGATTTCTGTACGAACTTGGTGATGCCGACGGTGGAAGCGTGGGCACGATGGGCGGTGCCGAAGGCGTCGTTGACATAGAAATCGGCGAGCTTGCCGAGTTGTCTGGAAAAATTCTCGTCGTTCTTTTCTTCCTCGGCGTGAAAGCGGAGGTTTTCCAGCAGCAGTGCCTGACCTCTATCGAGCTTGAGCGCCACTTCTTCGGCTTCGGGCCCAACACACTCGGGGCAGAAGCCAACGTTTTCGCCACGCGACAGTTCTTTGTCGAGCAGCATGCGCAGGCGCTCGGCGACCGGTTTGAGACTCAGCTTGGGATTGGGTTTGCCTTTGGGACGTCCCAGGTGAGACGCAAGGATAAGGCGGGCGCCGTGACGCAGAGCGTACTCGATGCTGGGCAAGGTTTCGCGAATGCGCGTGTCGTCCATGACACGCCCGTCGTCGAGCGGGACGTTGAAGTCGACGCGCATGAAGACGCGGCGATCGTTGATCGGGAGATCGCGAATCGAAACCTTAGGCATAGGAAGCACTCCGTCGTTCGACGTTTTGCTGGTAGAGAGTCGGGCGTCCCCGCCCGGCAGGGCGGACGAATCCGTCCGCACCTACGGAAGTATCTACAGACCTTTGGCCGCCATCAGGTTGATCAGATCGCGGACACGGCAGGAGTATCCCCACTCGTTGTCATACCAGGAGATCACCTTGACGCAGTTGCCGCCGACTACCAGGGTCATGTGCGCGTCGACGATGGAAGAACGGGAGTCGCCTTTGAAATCGGAGGAGACCAACTCGTTCTCCTCAAACCCGAGATAACCCTTAAGCGGGCCTGACTCAGACGCTTTTTTCAGGGCGGCGTTGACCTCTTCTTTTGTGGTTTTCTTTTCTACGAAAACAACCAGATCGACGACCGAGACGTTGGGCGTGGGCACTCGCATGGCGAAGCCGTCGAGCTTGCCGGCCAGATCGGGGATGACGAGCTTGAGCGCCTTGGCGGCGCCGGTCGAGGTTGGGATCATGTTGATCGCCGCGGCACGGGCTCGCCGCAAATCCTTGTGCGGGAAGTCGAGGATCACCTGATCGTTCGTATAAGAGTGAATGGTGGTCATGGTGCCGCTGATGATCTTGAAGCTGTCGTTCACGACCTTGGCGATCGGGGCCAGACAATTGGTGGTGCACGACGCGTTCGAGACGATGTGGTGCTTGGCGGGATCGTATTTCTCTTCGTTCACGCCGAGCACAACTGTGAGGTCTTCGTTTTTCGCGGGAGCGGAAATGATGACTTTCTTCACGCTCGCACGCAGGTGTTTCTTGGCGTCAGTCGCGTCGGTGAACCGGCCGGTGGACTCGATGACGACCTGAGCTCCGACGGAGTCCCAGGGTAGGGCCGCGGGGTCTTTTTCCTTAAAAACCTTGATGACTTTACCGTCGATCGAAATACTGTCGGCGGCGGC
>DATDGS010000007.1:0-29393 GCA_036521955.1 Terriglobales bacterium | reverse complement strand
TGCGGTTCCGACCCGCGAATATCAGCTTGATCAATCGTCGCCATTACCTGCCACGGCTGCTGCTGATCCTGTCCTCGAAAAGACAAATACAAAAACCACACCAACGATTCGAAGATGTTGACAGGGTCACACCATATCAGGTAAGAGAAGCTTGCCGACGTGTTGCATTGTATTTTTCCTCTCCTTGTCGATTTTCTTTGATCCAACCACCCGCATCGACGGCCTGCCGGTCTAGTGGATTTTGATCGTCGCTTGTTTCGTTCTTTTCACGGTTTACTTATTGTTAGCCGGAGTCTCCTTTTTGACTTCAACAACGCCAGCGGATCAAACACCTGTCTGGCCGTTCACGATACTGTGAAAGGAGTTTTCATCTAAAGTGCAGCGAGCCGGTATGGCATCCGCACCAGCACAGTCTTTTTCCCCCGACTACCGTTTCTTCAGATGTCGTAAATAGCGTTTCATTGAAAATCGGCCGAACCCGCGTCAATGGGTCAAATGGGACGTTACGCCAACCACCGGCATGTTTTCGACGCTGTGAACGCCGACACGATGTTCTACGCCCGATCAGGCACATGCGCCAGGAACTCCGGCATGTCCGGGAGCCCGTCTATGAACGTCCCCTTTTTCTTTCCCTTGACGGAGAAGCGCCGTACCCGCTGATCTAAACGTTCGGCCACGTAGAGATCGCCGTCCGGGCCGATCGCAAAGCCGGACGGGGCCTTGAGCTTGCCGTCGATTATCACGCGCGCCTTGAGCTTGCCGCGCGGGGCCACTTTGGGGATGTCGTAGGCGAGGATGCTGCCAGTGCCCGCGGCGCCGATGTAGAGCGTCTCGCCGTGCAGGATGAGGTGCACGGGCTTCGTGAGCTTCTTCCCCTTGATGTGCGCCACGAGTCGCCCCGACCTTATTTCGAAGATCTTGATGACGTCCCCCGCCTCGTCGGCCACGTAGAGAAGCCGGCGGTGCACGATGATCCCGCGCACCGAGTGCCGGGGTCTGCCGTGCTCGTCGAGCACTACCTCGAGGCCCTGTGGTGACGGCACGTCCAGCGGCGCGCGGTCGCCGACTTCGGGAAGCCGGCCCTGGCTGGAGGCGACCAGCGTGCCGGGAAGGAAGTTTCCGTCGGGGAAACTCTTGCGGAGGTGGATCGCCACCGGCGCGGGCTTGCGCGTCTTTGGCAGGATGGCAAGGACGGTGTTGGTGTCCTGGCACGAGACGTATAGGCGGCCGTCGTCGCCGAGCTCTATGTCGAAGGGGTGGACCATCGCCGAAACGTGCTTGGTTGTCACCACGACCTCGGCGAAGTGGAAAGTGTTTCCGTGGCGGCGGTACCGGGCGACCTGGCTGTCCTTGCGCCAGGCGTTGGCAATATAGAGATCGTCGCCGACCAGCGCGAAGCCGCGGGCAATGTGCAACGGGTTCGCATCGAGCGACGGATCGAGCAGCAGGGGATGCTTCTTGCGGGGAGCGCCGTCATCCTCGAAGACGCCGATGTTTTCGACGCCGACCTTGCCCTCACCTCGGTAGCTAATCCACCACACGGTGTCCTTTCCCGACCGCTGCGGCGCTTCCCAAAATGCGTCTGTCGCTCGAGAATAAGCCCCAGCCTAGAGGGTCTCCGATGGATTCGAAACTGTTAAAAGTTACAGTGAACCAAACCAGGCAAGACTGGGCGCGCCGCGGAATCTCCAACCGAATTTCTTCAGTTAGCGTATTGGCGATATTGCGACAAACGATGTTGCGCGAGCCGTCATTCGTTGACTGGCGGATGACGCGTCTTTAAGATGAAAGCGACCGGAAAACCACGTGTCGTCTTCATCTAATGATCGGCTAAACCATCTCCCACTACCGCATCGTTGAACAGCTCGGCAGTGGCGGCATGGGCTTGGTGTACAAGGCTGAGGACACGCTGTTACATCGCTTTGTCGCCCTTAAGATCTTGCCCGTAACCCGCAGACTCTCGCCACGAATCGTGCTTTGAGCCAGTAGGCTGATTGTTACGCGGGTTGGAAGTGCCCTGGTTGAAGTAGTCGACCAGATGAACCACGACGTGCGTACAGCCTGCCTGGCGTGCGAAGTCATAATAATCGCGCGTCAGCATGTGACGGTAGAGGCCAAGGCCGATCTTCATAGGCGATTCCCGATGCCGGCGCCATAATCGGGGCTGAGGATTTGTCCGTTGATCTCGCTGGCTAGCGGCGAACACGGAAAAACAAATGCGTCGGCGATTGACTCCGGACTGTTTCTTCGGCCGAGCGATACGCGCAGCACAAATTCCCGATAGGGGGCGGGATCCTCGTCGAAAACTTTCAGTGAACTGCCGGCGGCGACGTTTCCCGGCGAAACCACATTCACATGAATGCCGCTCAGCGCATATTCGAGGGCCAGGCTGCGCGCTAAGTTTTCCAGTGCGGCTTTGGCCGAGGAACGCCGAGGCAGCTTACCGACTCGTAGCGGCCTTGCTGGAACAGGGTAAATCGCACGAGGCGCGTACGGAACTGTTGCGGGCCGACAAGTTGATGCCAGATGTGCCGGAAACGCTTTATTCGCCGGGGAAAGCCGCCTCGCTGGAGGGCGACGGCCGCCACTGCCGCCGCCGCAAAGCATGAAATCGAGGAGTTCCAAAGATTGCAGACCAGCTCGAATCCGCCACCAGCACCGGGCAAAGAAGAATCGACGCGTTAGCCACGTGCAGGGTTTAGTCAGGTGTAGCGCGACCTCGTTCTAGCTGAAACTTGATTTCTTGCCCCGCGCCCGACACCGTCGAAGTTGATCCCGCCACGGCTGGCAGTATGGGAAAGCCCAGCGCTGCCAGTTCATCCTTGAGCTGTGCAACGGATCGGAATTGAAGCGCACGCATGCCCAGCGTTCGCGCAGCCTGGATATTGTTCTCGCGATCATCCACAAACAGCGCCTCTGCCGCGGCCACGCCAAGGCCGCGAAGCGAGTGATCATAGATCGCTGGTTCCGGCTTGAGCATTCTGACTTCACACGAAAACGTCTTGAAGGTCAAGTTCTCCATCCACTGGAAATTCGCCAGCACATATGTCATCAAGTCCACCGGCATGTTCGACAGCAATCCGGTTTTAAATCTTGCCGCGCGCAACTGGCTCAGCCAGTCGAGCATGTCCCGATCGGCATGGGTCCAGATTTCAATCTCCACTTGGCGCAGGATCTCAATTTGTTCGCGATTAATCGAACTGTCGGTCTCTGCTGCCAACTTCAGCCAATACTGTTCCGCCGTAAGATCGCCGCGGTCATAAGGACCTCGGCTGGCTTCCCACAGCTCATAAAACGACTCAAAGCTCAGATTGAACATTTCCGCCATCCGCCCGAATTCTTGCGCCGTGGGGCAGCGGACCAACACCTGACCGTAATCGAGAATTACCGCCTTGATACTAGTCGAACCGTCATACCGCGCTGTAGACACTGGACCTCCTCCCCTGCTAAATACTCTACACGTCTCTCGTCTCACTAAGCTGCTGTGCATCGGGGTTGTGCGCGGGATTCGCGCCGCTCCTACCACGCGCCAAGTTGTCTGCGGCGAGACGCTGTCCGCAACATCCCGACCGGCAGCGTATACTGTGCCGTTCCTATGTGTGGAATTGCACCCGGCGGGAGCAGGGCGCGCCGATCGCCACATCTTCTATACCTGCATCGGCACCGGGATTGGAACTGGCATCGTGTTTGAGAAACGCATCTACAACGGCCGGACCGGCGCCGCCCCCGAAGGCGGACACATGAGTATCGATTACGACGGCCCGCGCTGCGGATGTGGTAAACCGGGCTGCATCGAGATCCTGGCCGCCGGACCCGCGATCGCCCGAAGAGCGCGCGCTAAATTAGCCTCTGCTATGAGTCCCCGCTCCATCCTTCTTGATCTTGCCCACGGGAATATTGATGCCGTAACCGGCGAGATGGTCGGACAAGCCTATGCCGCTGGTGATCCCCTGGCCAAACAGACTCTGCAGGAAACCGTTAAACTGCTGTCGCTGTGGCTGAGCAATATTGTCGATCTGGTGGAGCCGGACGTAATCATTATCGGTGGCGGCGATGCTGAGTCCATATTTCGGCGACATCTCCAAGGGGCTTGTGGAATACTGCATCAATTCACGCTCCCAGGAGATTCCCTTGCTCAAATCACACTACGGTGCGGATGCTGGTATTGCCTGCGGGGCCGCTCTTTGCTCGGAATACTTAGCCCATGCATGACGGCCAGAACCGGATTGATTCGGCCGGATCGATTCCGCCAAGCGCGACCGCCGATGCCGGAGCATTTCGTTTTCTTAACAGGTCCAACAGGAGAACTTATGTGAAGCTGACTCAGCCCCAATTTCTTCACCCTCTCGCCACTGCCGTATGCCTGCTCTTCATCTTTCTCTTTCCTTTGCTCGCCGTATTGCCGCTCGCAGCCGCTGAACCGTCGTCCCGAACCCTGGACCGGGATTGGCAGTTTCGCGCCATCGGAGCCCTCGTCGGAATCGCAAGCACCGACCAACCCGATGTCAAACAGTGGCATCCCGCGCAGGTTCCGGGCGTCGTGCACACCGACCTTCTGCGTAACGGTCTCATCCCCGACCCATTCGATCGCGATAACGAATTCCGGTTGCAGTGGATCGGCCTGACCGACTGGGAGTATCAAACAATGTTCCAAACCGACGCTGCCTCCCTCGCGCGCGACCATGTCGACTTGGTGTTCGATGGTCTCGACACGCTGGCGGATGTCTACCTCAACGATCAAGCGATTCTTCATGCCGACAACATGTTCCGTCACTGGCGAATCCCCGCAAAAGCGCTGCTGAAGCCCGGTCCGAATACGCTCCGCATAGTGTTCCATTCCGCCGTCGAAAAGATGCTTCCCTACGTCAAGTCGCTGCCTTATGTATTGCCATCGATCTCAACTCATAACTTTGCGAACGAAGAGGACATCGCGACCGCTCCCTACACCCGCAAGGCGCCGTATAACTACGGCTGGGATTGGGGACCGCGTTTCATGACCGAAGGCATTTGGCAGCCCGTTCGACTGGAGTCGTGGGATGCGCTGCGCATCAACAACTTTCACATCCACCAGCAGAAAATCACCGCCGAAACCGCCCTGGTCACCGCGGAGATTGACATCGAAGCCAGCCATCCGACAACCGCCACTCTCGCTTTGGCGCACGATGAACTGTCTGCAACACAGCCGTCAGGACCAACGACGCCCGACGGAACCCAGACGATGCAACTCGATGCCGGCATGAATCACGCCTCATTTCCAATGCGCATTGCCGCACCCAAGCTCTGGTATCCAGTCGGATACGGCGCGCAAAGACGCTACCGCTTCTCCGCCTCAATTAGCCTCGGCAAAAAAGTTGCGGCGGCGGACGCCGAAGTGAAAACCGGATTGCGTGCGGTGGAGCTGCGCCGCGTAGCCGATCAATGGGGAAAGAGTTTCGAGTTCGTAGTGAACGGCATAGCGGTGTTCTCCAAAGGCGCCGACATCATTCCGTTCGACAGTTTTCCGAACCGCGTCACTCCTGAGATTCATCGCAAAATTCTCCAGGCTGCCCGCGATGCGCACATGAATATGGTTCGTGAATGGGGTGGCGGATACTACGAGTCCGATGATTTCTACGATATCTGCGATGAACTCGGCATCATGGTCTGGCAAGAATTCGCATTCGGCGGCGACATGATTCCCGGGGACGTCGCCTTTCAAGAGAATGTTCGCGAGGAAGCGATCCAGCAGATCAAGCGACTCCGCGATCATCCCAGCATCGTGATCTGGTGCGGAAATAACGAGGTGGAAACGGGCTGGAGTCACTGGGGCGATCGCCAGGAGTTCAAGGAAGCGATCTCTCCGACCATCCGCGATCGCATCTGGCAGGACTACATGGTGATGTTTGCCGACGTTCTCAAGAGCGCGGTGAGTCAGTATGGCGATCCGGTGCCTTACTGGCCCAGCTCTCCCAGCGCCAACTTCGAAGAGATTCCCGACAATCAGCACAACGGCGACATGCACTATTGGGCGGTGTGGCACCAGCAAGCGCCAGCGCAAGACTACACCCAGCAATTTCCCCGCTTCATGACGGAATACGGTTTTCAATCTTTTCCCGAGATGCGAACGATCCGGACGTTTGCCAACAAGCCTGACGACTTTGACATTCATTCCACCGTCATGCAGGCTCACCAAAAAAACAAGGGCGGGAATGAACGCATCTTGACTTACATGTTGCGCGAATACCGCGAGCCCAAGGATTTTGCTTCGTTCGTCTATCTAAGCCAGGTGCAACAGGCGGAGATTATCAAGATCGGCGCCGAGCACTTGCGCCGGCAGCGGCCGCGCACCATGGGTTCGCTGTACTGGCAGTTGAATGACTGTTGGCCGGTAGCTTCATGGGCGAGCATCGATTACTACGGGCGCTGGAAAGCACTGCATTACTATGCCCGGCGTTTCTACGATGACGTGCTGGTCTCGCCCTTTGTGCACGGCGATAAGGTGGATGTATACGTCGTGTCGGACAACCTGAAGCCGTTCGCCGGAGCCATTCACACTCGTCTTCTCGATTTCTCTGGGAAGGTTCTGTTCGATCAAACGAAAGACATTCAAGCCCCAGCCCAATCGAGCGCGATCTACCTTACCTTCGACAAATCCGATCTGGCGGCGAAGGGCGATCCTCGCGGCAGCTTTCTGGTGGTCGACCTGGAAGCGGCCGGGAAATCAGTTTCCCGTAACCTTGTATTTTTTGATGTAACGCACAACCTGCAACTGCCGGTCATACCCAAGATCGAAGCTACTCTCAGCCCCGGCAAGGACAAGGCCTACACCATTACTTTGCAGTCACCGAAGCTCGCGCGCAGCGTCTATGTTTCTTTCGGCGATCTCGACGTCGAAAGCTCGGACAATTATTTCGACCTGCTTCCGGGAGAGCCCGCCACCATTACTCTTACTC
Source organism: Terriglobales bacterium (assembly GCA_036521955.1). GTDB lineage: Bacteria > Acidobacteriota > Terriglobia > Terriglobales > Acidobacteriaceae > Acidiflorens. The sequence continues at coordinate 22,461 of DATDGS010000007.1, read as the reverse complement.
TAAAGTCCGCTGCCACTATCGATCAGCTTAGGGGTGCGCTGAAAATCGTTTCCCTGACGGACGCCTTCGCGGCAAATTGACCCGCGCCTGCGTCTCGAACGCGGGAGTGTATACTGTGCCAGAATTTCCAGCTGCGGTGAGCACGTCGGACGTGTACTCCGGGGATTGACGCGTGAACGTCATCAGCATCGGTGAAGTGCTTTGGGACATCGTCGGGCAGGACGAATACTTAGGTGGCGCCTCGTTTAATTTTTCAGCCCACCTTAGCCGACTGGGACACGCCGTCTCATTCATCAGTGCAGTGGGCGCGGACCCGCGAGGCCAGAAGGTTATCGACAGAATGTCTCGGCTTGGCCTGACGACGGAATATCTGCATCTGGACAAAAGTCATGCCACGGGCATCGTTTCGGTGGCGCTGGCGAGCGACGGACAACCGAAATTTATTCTTCACCGGCCGGCGGCGTACGATGTTCCGCAGCTCACGGCGGCACAGTTTGATCGCTTGTTTTCGCGGCCGGTGGATTGGATTTATTTCGGAACGCTTCACCAAATCGGTCCGCAGGCTCGGCAATTGACAAAAGAGCTTCTCGATCGAGCATCGGGAGCGCGCCGTTTCTACGACGTGAATCTGCGAGCCGATGCCTACACACCCGCGCTAATCCAAGAACTCATGCTGCGGGCAACCGTCGTGAAACTGAATCATGAAGAGGTCGACGCCCTGGCCCGCATGTTTGGCTCTCGACACGGGTCGCAACATCGGTCGCTCGAGGAGTTCTGTCGAAGTTATGCGGACCAGTACAAATGGGAAGGCGTGTGCGTAACCCGCGGCTCGCTCGGCTGCACAGTTTTGTTGGACGGGCAATACATGGAAGCGCCCGGCTATCCAATTCAAGTGGTGGATACGGTTGGCGCGGGCGATGCCTTCGCCGCTGCTTTCCTGCACGGATTGGGCAGCGGATGGTCACCACGGGAAATTGCCGACTTCGCGAATCGTGTAGGAGCGCTGGTCGCCAGCCGGCGGGGCGCCATTCCCGATTGGACGATTGCTGAAGCGAAGGCTCTGCAATCAGCACCAGGAACAAAAATGGGAACAAGAACCGCAGCCAACACCGAACGCTTGGAGACGGCATGACGTTGAACTCGGTTTTGTTGAAAGCCACGGGTGTGGCCGCGTTGGGCGGCTTGTTATTCGGTTTCGATACCGCCGTCATATCGGGCACCACCGGCTTTCTGACGCAGGTCTTCCACCTCTCTTCGAAGAGCCTGGGAATCACGGTCTCCATTGCCATTTGGGGCACGGTGGTGGGGGCAATGCTGGCCGGATTCCCCGGTGAACGTTATGGCAGGCGCGATAGCTTGCGAGGGCTGGCGGTTTTCTACTTGGTCTCGGCGCTAGGCTGCGCCTTTGCCTGGAGCTGGTTGTCCCTGGTTGTGTTCCGCTTTATCGGAGGATTGGGCATCGGCGGCTCTTCGGTGCTGGCCCCGATGTACATTGCCGAGATTGCCCCGGCGAAATGGCGCGGAACATTGGTGGGGTTGTTTCAGTTCAATGTGGTGTTTGGTATTCTTCTCGCATATTTTTCAAATTACCTTATTGCGCTAACGCATGTGGGCGCCACGGAATGGCGGTGGGACTTGGGAGTTGCCGCGCTTCCGGCGGCACTATTTTTCGTGATGTTGTTTACGATTCCGCGCAGTCCGCGATGGCTGGTCAAGAAGGGACGGGTGGCGGAGGCAAGAGCGGTCCTGCAGATGACGGGCGACGATAACTACGAACACGATCTGCAGGACATCATCGAATCCATTGACGTGGAACAGAAGGAGGCGTCCGAGAAATTGCTTTCCAGGAAATATGCTTTCCCGATTTTTCTGGCGGTGAGCATTGGACTATTCAATCAATTGTCGGGTATCAACGCCATACTTTATTATCTCAACGACATCTTTGCTCATGCTGGATTCAGTCGAATCTCCGGCAACCTGCAAGCGGTCGCCATCGGAGCGACAAATCTTCTTTTCACCATGATTGCGATGTCGGTGATCGACAAGCTCGGCCGCAAGACGTTGTTGCTGGTGGGGTCGGTTGGCACGGCGGCATGCCTGGTTGGAGTTTCCGCCATCTTCTTTACCCACAGCCATGAGAGTCTTCTGGTATGGCTGTTGGTCGGTTACATAGCCTTCTTCGGATTTTCACAAGGAGCGGTAATCTGGGTTTATATCTCCGAAGTCTTCCCCAATGCGGTTCGGGCGAAAGGGCAAAGCCTGGGCAGTTTCTCGCATTGGTTTATGAATGCGCTGATCTCCGCCATATTTCCTCTTATGGCTGCGTCGTCCGGCGCTTACCCGTTCGTTTTCTTTTCAGCCATGATGGTCCTGCAATTCTTCGTGGTTTTGTTCGTGTATCCGGAGACCAAGGGTTTCAGTCTGGAAGCAATGCAAAAAGAATTATCCACCACATAGCACTCAAAATCGCCTGGCAAATTGGAGAACAACTTCGACCCTATGACTACTAATAACTCAAGTACTCCGTCTACGATAACAGCACCTTCTACAAGTTATAAGAGTGCCCTCGTCGTGGTTACCACGCTATTCTTTATGTGGGGGTTTCTAACCTGCCTCAACGATATTCTGGTTCCCCACCTGAAGCCTATCTTCGACTTGAGTTACGCGAAGATCATGTTCATTCAGTTTGCGTTTTTCTCGGCCTACTTTCTGTTCTCAGTACCCATGGGAAAGATCGTTGAATGGATTGGCTATAAGTGGACCATGGTGGGTGGGCTTTTCACCATGGGGGTGGGAGCCCTGTTATTCATCCCGGCAGCGGCCGCCCCTTCTTATCCGCTTTTCTTATTCGCATTGATGATCTTGGCGGGCGGGATTACAGCCTTGCAGGTTGCGGCGAACCCTTATGTTGCAGTGTTGGGCCCGGCAAAAACCGCTTCCAGCCGCTTGAACCTGGCGCAAGCTTTCAATTCCCTGGGAACCACGATTGCTCCTTATGTTGGTGGTTTGTTCATATTGAGCGCGGCGCCGAAAAGCATGGACGAGATTCGTCAAATGTCGTCCGAGGTGCTCCAGGCCTACCGTTTACAACAAGCGTCCTCTATCAAGCTTCCCTACCTCGCGCTGGGACTAATTGCCATCGCACTAGGAATTGCGATTGCCACCTTCAAACTTCCTCCGGTGCCGGCGGCCGAGCGCCACACCGGCGACCGTTCCGGACATATGCATCTCTGGAAATACCGCCAACTGGTATTGGGCGCGATTGGAATCTTCGTTTACGTCGGTGCCGAGGTTTCGATCGGCAGCTTTATGGTGAACTACCTGAGCCAACCCAATATCGGCAATCTCACGGAAAAACTCGCCTCCGGTTATTTGTCTTTTTACTGGGGGGGCGCGATGGTGGGAAGATTTATTGGTTCCGCGATTCTCCAAAAGGTTCGCACCGGCATGGTCCTGGGCACGGCGGCAATTGCAACCTGCCTTCTGGTCGGCGTTTCCATGCTGAGCACAGGGCCCGTGGCGATGTGGAGCATCATCCTGGTTGGACTTTTTAACTCCATCATGTTCCCAAGCATTTTCACTCTGGGCATCGCAGAACTGGGACCGCTTACGGGCGAAGGATCCGGAATCATGATCATGGCGATCGTGGGTGGCGCGGTAGTGCCGGTTTTGGTTGGAGTCCTGGCGGACCGGATCGGGATCCACCACTCTTTCATCCTGCCGCTGATTTGCTATCTCTACATCGTTTACTACGGCTTCAAGGGATCGCAGCCGTCCCGTGCAACTTGAAGCCTTGTACGCAGACTCATGAGGCCGGCGCCGCGCAAAATTTAGATGTCAACCGTGAGTCGTGCGTTCCTTTAGGAACCAGTCTTTGCTCCGTTAACCGTTCTGCTAACCGGCTTGATTCTGTGGATCGTCGCCGGGCGCGGCAGTCGCCATCGTATCCTTGCGCGCCTCCCGGAATCAGACCTGCTATCTGGTGCCCAACTCGGGCCCGGGCAATTTCGGAACGCTGCAGGAAATCAGCCCCAATGGCCTTCCCCGCGTCTTTCAGTTTTCCGCAAGATTCACTTTCTAATTGCGTTTCCCTGAGATCTATATTTCCTCCACAAGCGCTTTCATTGCGCGGCTTGCGGGGCTGTTGAGTTTCGATAATCCTTCTACCACTCCCTTTCGTTCACTCTCGGTTCGATTCTGGCTCACCTTCCACTTACCCTGAAGCCGCTGGATCGGTAGCTCCAGACCGACAATCCCATTCAACTGCGACTTGATGAAGTCTTTTGGCGCATCGCTGACCTTCCACGGAACCGGTGATCCCGCTTCATGGATGTTGGTCAGCTTCTCTACATTCGTCAGAAGCCAATCGTCGTCCTGGATCACCCTCAGAGCGCCATAGGCATGCACAACGACGTAATTCCAAGTTGGCACTTCTTTGCCATGCTCTTTTGTTCCCGGATACCAATTCGGCGAGATGTAGTGTTGATGGCCGGCAAAAATCGCAAGCGCATCCACCGTCGGCACGAAATCGCGCCACTGCCTGTTGGCGCGCGAGATGTGACCCTTCAGCACGCCGAACTGTGAGCCGTCGTGATCCAGGACCATTGGAATATGCGAAGCAAAGAGGCCGGAATCTCCTAACGTCACGAGTGTCGCAAGCGGGTGTGAAACCATCAGCGCCTGCATCACGGACACGCGATTCTCTTCATTAGCCCTGGGAATATACATGTTGACCCTCGCTTACATCCTAAGCCAGCCGCAGGCGAATCGTGAAGATCCGCCTATGTCCACGCCTGTTGCCGCTTCATTCCCAGCCCTCGCCGCTGATCAGTTGCCGATCGTGCCCAAGCCTCGGTCGGCGTCGCGCCTGGAGAAACGGCGTCTGTCTGAGCTAGTCTTCGAGGTGAACTTGATCCGAAGAACGTTCGGACGTGAGATCGTGCGTTCCTTCATGAAGCCAGTCTTTGTTCTGCTTGCCGGCATGATTCTGTGGAGCGGCGCGGCGGCGCAGCCGCCGTCGGATCCTTGTGTGTCGCTCCGGGAACACCAGCAAGCAATGGAATCGAGATTCCGCGACTGACCCGATTTGGCCAGGTATCGTGAGGACGATGCCAAGCTGGCTCCGCCCGCCAATGGCGAATCGAGAGTGGTGTTCCTGGGCGACTCCATCACCCAAATCTGGCCACTGTCCGACGCCTTCCCCGGCAAGCCCTATGTGAATCGCGGAATCAGTGGGCAACCACGCCGCAGATCCTGCTTCGCTTGCGCCAGGACGTGATCGCATTGCAACCAACGGTAGTGGTGGTCCTCGCTGGCACCAACGATATTGCGGAAAATACCGGTCCCACGACTCTGGCGGCAATCGAAGACAATTCATCTCCATGGTGGACCTGGCGAAGCGAAACCGAATCCACGTGGTTCTGGCCTCGCTCCTGCCGGCTTTCCAATATTCATGGAGGCCGGATCTGGCGCCGGTGGAAAAGATTCGCGCGCCCTCAATGACTGGATAAAAGACTACGCCGCAAAACAGGGCTTGGTTTTCCTCGACTACTACGCGCCCATGGCGAATAGCAAGCGCGGTCTGAAGGCAGAGCTGTCGCAGACGGACTCCACCCGAACTAGGCTGGCTACGCCGTAATGGCGCCACTGGCCGAGAAGGGGATTACCGCGGCATTAGCCAAGAACTGAGAGCCGCTTCCTACTCTCAATAAAAATGGCTACGGCTGCGCGCGATAAACGGTGATGCCGCTGAACATGGTCCACAGAACTTTGGTATCTTTCAGTTCCTCGGGAGAAACCGTGAGAACGTCACGGTCGACCAGCACAAGATCCGCTTGCATGCCCGGTGCGAGCGATCCGATCTTGTCCTGCTGATTCAAAGCGCGCGCCGAATTACGCGTATAGGCGTAGAGCATCGCTTCGCGCGGCATGCGTTGGGCGGCGTCGAGCACCCCTTCCGGTCCCTTACGGGTTTCCGCCTGGTAAATCGCCTCAAACACATTCGGGGAGGAAACGAACCAGTCACTGGCGCCCGAGATCATGGCGCCGGCATCCAGAAGCGATCGTGCCGGATACTGCCACCGGTACAACTCCGGGTCCACGTAGGGCTTGACCAGTTCAATCGTGTCCGTCTCCGCAGTCGCCCACAGCAACTGGAGCGCCGCGATGACACCAAGCTGTCGGAAACGCGGGAAATCGTCGGGATCGGCCAATTGAATGTGGGTCAGCGTATGCGGAAGGCCGCTGTTTCCGTTTGCTTTCCGGGCCGCTTCGATCCCGTTGAGTGCCTCCTTCACCGCTCGATCGCCCAACGCATGAACGTGCACGATGAGACCCTGTTTATCCGCTGCCGTAGCCAGTTCGGCAAAGCCAGCCGGATCAAACAGCAAGTCACCGAGCTTCCCCGTGTTGCGATAAGGCTTGGTCAAGGACGCGGTCTGCGAAGGGTATTCCAGCACGCCGTCGGCGAACACCTTAATGCCGGGGATGGTTAGATTCGGAGTGTTGGCGAATTCCTGCCGGAGCTTTTGTACGGCTTCCAGTTCTTTTGTTGGATCGTTGCGAGGATTCACCACCGGAAACGCAGCCACGTGCGCCGTCAACTCTCCCCCTTGCGCCAGAATCTGATAGGTCGACAAGATCGGTCGGTCGACCATCGCATCCAGCCAGGCAGTGATTCCCAGGCCGTGCAGGTAATGAATGGCGGCGCTTCCCCCTGCGAGCAACTGTTGCCGCGAGGGTTCCGGCACGGCAGCCTTTATCTTGTCCAAGCCGGCATCCACCGCAAAGCCATTGGGATCGCCAGTCGGATCAACCCCGTAGTAAGCGCGCTCCGCCGGTGAAAGATGGCCTAAAAACTCATTCGTAATTCCGGCGCGGCGGAGCAGAGCGCGATTCGCCCAGCCGGTGTGCCCGTCAGATCCGGCAAGAAACACCGGCAAGGCAGCATAGTCCCCGCTGTTGAAGCGCGCATTGAGGTCGTTCGTTTTCGACCAGTAGGCCAAGGGCATTCCACTGATGTTTAGGACATCGCCGCGCATGCCCTTGCCGGTCTTCCTCGCATCGGCGGCAAAGCTGACCAGTTCGTCCATGGAGGGCCGCTGATCGCCCACATCCGCGCCCGTCAAGGTGAGGCCGCCGTAGATGGGGTGAACATGGCTGTCGATGAGACCTGGAAGCAGAAAGTTCCCCCGCAAGTCAATGCCTTCGGCATTCTTGCCGATCGCGGAAAGGACTTCGGCCAGACTGCCAACCGCCACAATCTTGTCGCCACGAATGGCGACCGCTTCGGCGTAGGGATGATCTGGGACGCCCGTGAATACCTTGGCATTGAATAACACGCGTTCCGTCTTGTCGGTGCCTTGGCCCCATGAAACAGATGCAAAATAAAGCACGGCAATCGTTACAAGAAAGCCACAACCCAGGCCCCGTCTTCCCATTCCATCCTCCGTTTGTTTATTTCTTCGAAACCCACTTTCCTCGACTCTGAGAAAGTGAAATAACGCTTCAGAGCAGTGGCAACTATTTCTGCAGGAACACCCCGATCTCAAAGGGGTGGACCTGGCGCGGTTCACATTTGAACTTGATGAAGCGGTCGAAGAAATCCACGCCCTGGTAGCGACCGTATTCGGATCCGCGCCAGCGCCAGCGCGCACCTGAGATCCCTCCGCCAGCGCAATCTCTCTCACGAAAAGAAGCCGGAAGTACTCACCAGCGCAGTCCAACGGTGACCGGCATAACGACGGTCTTGCTGTCGCTCTGATAAGCGCGATGGTAGCGCCACTCTAGGAAGAGCTTGGCATGGTCCAAATGGTTCAAACGATAAGTCAATCCGCCGCCATAGTTGAACCCGCCGGCAATCTTGGAGTTTGAGGACATCGTTTGCGGGCTCGTGATGAAGCCATTGACGGCGCAGTCGCTAAGATCCCACCATAACCATGCCGGCTGGCATAGTGTGGGAGGGAAGAGCAACTGGGGGTGCGCCAACGAAACGGTGCGGTCATAGAAGCCTATGCCCAAAATTCCGTATGCGCCAAATTTGCCAAGATGGCGTGGCACGTTGACGATCCCGTCCAGGCTTATCGAGTTCATTTTTCCGCCTTGGTCCGCCAGGGCTTGACCCCGGATCACGCTGGGTCTGAAGTCCAGGTTGTAGTACATGTACTCAACGTCCGCACCGAACATGCGGGTGAAGTTCATGCCGGCTCCAAACGTGACTTGCGGAGAGTCGCCGACAAAGCTGGCGACATAGTCGCGGCCAATGCCGGGCCCTCCGCCTACCGTGAAATTGTAACGACTGAAACTTGACTGTGCCGACGCTGATGCGATGAGTCCGCAAAAGATAACTAACAGCAGTATCCGATTCCTCAATCTTGATCTCCTCTTTCATAGAACCAAAGTCGTACCGCCGCGGTCGTGGTCGACCAGCCGCTAACCAACGCTCGCCAAGCCACAATCTTGCCGCGGTCGCCGTTCTTCAGCTTAGATGCGCGCACAGAATAAGGAAAGCCGGCCTTTTCCTCGGCAAGCTAACGGAAAAATTCGACAGCTTGCGGAAGAACTCCAACTTCTCAACGAACGGGAGGGGCACGAATTTGCTCGTGCTGTTAAGCCATTGAAAATGTGTCCGCTTCAGCGCCGCAGGTCCTTTTTGCACCTCGACTAGTTTTGCGCAAGCTTAAAGCGATCCCTTATACGAAATCCGCGTTTCCCAGCGGCCTGCTAGACAGTTAGTCGTGCCCGGCAGTCGGACGGGGCGCGTGGTTGATCTTACCGTAAACTACCGGCCAGTATTCGCGGAGCATGTTTCCACCCGCCTTGGTCGCCAGGTCCAGACCATAGCGAAAGAGAGTATCTCCGGATGTGCGATTCCGATCCGGCCAGTAGACATTCGCCAATCCCTCCGCCATCAGTGGGCCCCCTAGCCCGGACCAGTTGAAAACGTTGCGTCCCTCATCGTTGCGCGTGACGAAGACTCGCTGCACCGAATACTTCACCGCGTGGAAAAAGCGGGGTCTGATCTCCGGATAGAAACGCGGATCCTGACGCAGCGCTGATGCCAGCACAAACGTCCCGAAGAAATTGCTGGATGAATGGCGCGCCATCGACGATCCGAAGCGCTTGCCATATCCCCCCGACTCTTGTCCGTAACCGGTGGGAGAATCAACCGCCTGGCCGACCGCCGAACCCAGTACCGCCCAGGTTACAGTGTGCACCGAGATGCTGTTGTCCACGAACAGTTGAAATTTCTTCCCCGTCGACAGCCGCTCCGTACTGGCAGCGATGTCCGGGAAAACGATGGACTTCTTCTGCAGCTGATTGTACACGTCCACGCCCGGCACCTTCGACGGAGCACTCGGAGGCTGGCTGGCAGGTGAAGTGTTGGTCTGAGTTTGAGTCTGTGGCTTCGGCGTTTCCTGGGCAGATGCCCGCAACGTTGAGCCGGACGCGATCCCTCCGAAAATAATCAACGCGACCAGCGGTGTTTTCCAACGTGGTGCATGGCCGGACGGTGCTCGGGGTCCCCAGTACGCCCGATTTTGGCGTCCTGCGGCGGAGCCAGGCACCGTCCCATGGATGCTGAGTTCATGTCGGAATCGCATCGCTAGAGATTACCCAATAGCAACGCCGACGGCAAACGCCCAACCAGCAGGTTTCAACGTTCAAAGTTTTCAAGGTTTCAAAGAAAAGGCCCGGGTTAGCGCTGATGGTCAACTCTGGAACCTTGAAACTTTGAAACTTGTTTCTCAAACCACTTCTCCAGTCCGAGCCGCCAGGTAATCCAGCAGTTTGCCGACGGTCGGCCCGACTGCAGCAACTCAATCATCTGATCTGCGCCGACTCCTACTTGTGCGCCCAATGCAACCACCTTGGCGACCGCACGCTGCCGCGATTCCTTCTGCGCCAGGGAGAGCGGCTCGGTGAGATCACGAGTCATGGCCGCACTCCGATCCAGTGCTGTTCATTCGAGTACTCCACGTCTTTCTTGCACAACGCAGGCTTGGATTCCCTGCGGCCGTATCGTCCCCAAACCGGAATCTGGCCAGGGTTTTCCATTCGCAGCGCCGGCTTGCGACGCCGACTTGTGCTTATCATCGAACAATCCAGCCGGACAGGGCTGTGATGCCATTACTTCGATTTGTGACGGAATGGACGTGGAACCGACGTGCCGAACCGACGATCAGCTTCAAAGTTTTAGGACTTCAAGGAAGAGCCGCGGCTCGCCGCCGGCCAACTTTGAAACTCGGAAACCTGGAAACTTCGAAACCTGGCTCTACTTTCCCATCAATTCCAGAATCGCCGCCATCTCGACTTCGATTCCGGTCTTGAGGCTGGGTTCGCGCTCGGGCGCGAAGTAGGGCGAATGCGGACCCGGGAGCGCCTCTCCACTTTTTTTTGCCGCCGCATACTTCTCCGGGTTGACCGCGCCCAATTCAAGCATGACGCTCGGAATTCCCGCGTAGCGGTATTCGGCAAAATCATCGCTCGCCATATTCGGACGGCCAAGCACCACGTTCGAATCTCCCATGACCTGCTTCAGCCGATCCGCCAGCCGGTTGGTGGTTTGAGGATCGTTGTAAACCGCGCCAACGCCTTCTTCTATTTCGATAAGCGGCTTTTTCGGAGCGCCCGCCGCCGCCGCTTCCGCATCCGCAACCCGCTCGATAGATGCCAGCAGATGCTTGCGCACCTCATCTTTGTATGACCGCACCGTCAACTGCATCAGCACTTCGTCGGGAATAATATTGTTCTTCGTTCCGCCATGGATCGCACCCACCGTAATGACGGCCGGTTCTTGCGGATCCATCTCGCGCGACACGATGGTCTGCCAACTCACTATGGTTCGCGCCGCGATTACGATCGGATCAACCGTTTCTTGCGGCGCCGAGCCGTGTCCGCCGACACCGTACACCGTCACGTTCACCGAGTCGGCATTGGACAAGCTGAAGCCGGGTGTGTACCCGACTTTCCCGGCGGGGAGTCCGTTGGTGTCGTGTACCGCGAAAGCGAAGTCGGGCTTGGGAAAGCGCGTGAACAGGCCATCTTTTATCATGGCCTTCGCGCCGCCGATCCGTTCCTCCGCGGGCTGGCCGACGTAGATAAAAGTTCCATGCCAGCGGTCCTTATTCTGCACCAGCAGCGCAGCGGTTCCGATGCCAATCGCCAGGTGCAGATCGTGGCCGCAGGCATGCATCACCGGCACTTCAACGCCGCGGTCATCATGCGTGGTGACATGGCTGGCGTAAGAGAGGCCCGTTTTCTCCGGCACCGGCAAAGCATCGAGTTCGGCGCGCAGCATGACCACAGGGCCAGCGCCGTTCTTGAACACGCCAACCACCCCCGTGCCGCCAAATCCGGTGGTAACGTCGTATCCGAGTTTGCGAAGCTGTTCGGCGATCTTAGTCGCGGTCCTCTCTTCGTGATAAGAAAGCTCAGGATTACGGTGCAGGTCGAGATAGAGCGTTTCAACCTGGGGGTAGACGGCATCGATCTGAGCGGATGGAGCATGCCAGGAATCGGCGGCCCAAGACGCAACGGAAAGCAAGACCAAGACAAGGAGAAGCAGGAGACGTTTCATATTTTTTCTCGTGGAAGAATCCTGTGATAGGCATTGGACCACAAACATGGAGCGCCAGGCATCCCCGCTCACCTCAACTGCGAACCCGTAGGGACAGCCGTCCTCGGCTGTCCAGCGGGGCGCAGGCTCGCTCCGACGCCCGCCTAGCGCGCCGCCGTAGCCGCGCAGTGCTGATCGAAAGCGGCCTTCAGGTCTGCCGCGATGGCCGAGGCATCGCGCGTTTCGATCTGGTTTCGCTGCATCATGTAGACCAGTTTGCCGTCGCGCAGAATCGCGATGGAAGGTGAAGATGGCGGGTATCCGGTGAAATACGAACGGGCACGCTCGGTCGCTTCCGTGTCCTGTCCCGCGAATACGGTTGCGATCTTGCCGGGCTTGGCCGCATTCTGCAAAGCCAAACGCACCGCCGGACGCATGCGCCCGGCAGCGCATCCGCAAATGGAATTCACCACTACCATGGTTGTACCGGGTTCATTCTGCACAAAGTGGTCAACGTCAGCCGCGCTGCGTAGCTCTTGAATTCCCAGACGCGTCAGCTCTTCACGCATCGGGATTACCATTATTTCTGGATACATGTACTCTCCTGATTAAATGTCGATTTTCTCATCCCGAGCGAAGCGAGGGATCCGTAGTCCGCCGCAATATGCAGATCCCTCGCTTCGCTCGGGATGACAATCCATAAGGATTATCTCGGCCGCGTTTCGAAACGTAGCTCGCTTCTCAATATGCCTGCGCCAGCAGACATGAGATGCTCAATTCACTATAGAACGAAATGACCCGGATGACGATTCAGGAAAACGTTCCGCTGGCGCCACTGACCACCTTGCTGGTGGGCGGTGCGGCTCGCTACTACGCGGAACTGAACAGAGAAGACGAGGTTCGCGAGGCCACGCAGTTCGCGAAAACCCGCAATCTCCCGCTGTTCGTGCTGGGCGGCGGAAGCAATTTGGTGATCGCCGATTCCGGTTGGCCAGGACTGGTGCTCAAAATTGCGATCGGCGGAATCGCGACACCCGCCACCGGTGAGGCCACCGGGAACACCGTGCTCTTCACCGTGGGTGCAGGCGTCAACTGGGATGACTTTGTCGCGCAAACGGTGGTGCAGAATTGTGCCGGAATCGAGTGCCTGAGCGGTATTCCGGGTAGCGTAGGAGGCACGCCCGTGCAGAACGTTGGCGCCTATGGGCAGGAGGTAGCCGACACCATTGAATCGGTGCGCGCGCTCGACTTACGCGCTCCGGACTCGAGCTCTCCGGACAAGGAAGACCGTATTGTGGTCCTGCCCAAGCCCGCCTGCGGATTCCGTTATCGCACCAGCATCTTCAACAGCGCGGAACGTGGGCGCTACATTATCTTGCGCGTGAACTACCGGTTGAAGCGGGGTGGCGCTCCCAGTTTGAAGTATGCCGATCTGCAAAAGTATTTCGCCCAAAATGTCGCCGAACACCCCGCCGAGAAAAACACGCCGCCATCGCTCGCCGAAGTGCGCGACGCCGTGCGCGCAATACGCCGAAGCAAAGGCATGCTACTCGTCCCAGGAGACGACGATTGCCGCAGCGCAGGATCCTTCTTCAAAAATCCCGTGCTCAGCGAGGACCAGTTCAGGGACTTGGCCGAACGCGCCGAATCCAAGGGGCTCGAGATTCCCAGCTACCCCGCGCTCAATGCGCAACGCAAAGTGTCAGCGGCCTGGCTGGTGGAACAATCCGGTTTCTCCAAAGGATATACGGCAGGAGCAGCCGGCATCTCGCACAAACATGCGCTCGCCCTGGTCAACCGCGGAGACGCAAAAGCAAGCGATATAGTCGGGCTGAAGGATGAAATCCAGCACGGAGTACAGGCAGCGTGGGGGATTCTGCTCGAACCGGAGCCCGTATTCGTAGGCTTTTGAAGGGGCATCTGTTTTCCCGTAGAAACGCGGCTTGCCGCGTCTCCTGGTCTACCGCGTGATCCGCCCGATTGACTCATCGGCCAGTTCGCGAGCTCGTTTGAATATCTTCCCGAACATCTCTTTGGTCAGCTTCCCCGTCTGTGTGTTCTGGTTAGACGGGTGGTAGGAGGCTAAGAGGACGCGTCCAGCGGGCAACACATATTCCGCGCCGTGGCGAAACTCATACTTCCGCTTGCCCGCGATCAGCTTTCTTCGCTTCAGGTAATTTAGATAGGCGTCAAATCCGATTCTCCCCAAGGCCACGATGACCCGCAGTTCTTTCAGTCCGTCGAGCTCCCGCTCCAGATACGGAGCGCAGTTGCCCAGTTCCTCGGGCAAAGGCTTGTTGTCGGGCGGCGCGCAGCGGGCTGCCGCAGTGATGTAAAGATCGCGCAGCAGAAGCCCGTCGTTCCGGTCGGTCGCCGTCGGCTGGTTAGCAAATCCAGTTTCGTGCAGCACCGGATACATGAACTTCCCCGAAGCGTCTCCCGTGAAAGGGCGGCCGGTGCGATTGGACCCGTGGGCGCCGGGAGCTAACCCGAGCACGAGCACGCGGGCGCGGGGATCGCCAAAGCCAGGCACAGGCTTGCCCCAGTATTCACAGTCGCGGTAAGCACGGCGCTTCTCGCGAGCGATCTGCTCGCGATACACAACCAGCCGCGGACAAAGCGTGCAAGCAACGACTTCGGCATTAAGAACTTTAAGCCAGTGAGGGACGGCCATTCCCTCCATTGTATTTGCCCGTGTGGCGGGGATGCCCCTCGGCCGTCGCCGTTGCCCTTGCGCTCGCCCCTTCCGCATCCCTGACCCTCAAGTCCGCCAGATTTGTATTGGCTGCAATCTCTGCGGACAAGAATGACCGCGCTGCAAAAGATTGCCTATTACTTTGGTGAGTACAAAATCTCCCTCCGCCGTTTGACGTTGCTCTTCGATAGTCTTTACACTCAAGTTTGCGGCACAAGGCGTCGCAGCGGAGCACTTCCCTCCCGACTCTGCTGCCGCCGCCGCACTGGAAAGGTAATTGTGAGCCCCGCTGAGATCAAGGATCGTGCGCACGAAAACGCAACCAACGTCAGCGCCACCAAGCGCGAAATCGCGGTGGAGATTCCAGTCGAAGACGTCAACCGGCAGACCGACGCGCTGATCCAGAAATATCAAAAGGTGGCGCGCATTCCCGGCTTCCGGCGCGGCCATGTTCCGGCGTCCATCATTCGCCAGCGCTTTTCGGAGGAGATCAAGACCGACATGGTCGAAGCGCTCATCCCGCGGTTCTTCCGGCAGGAAGCTGAGAGGTTGAGCCTCCATCCCGTATCCCAGCCGCGAGTCACCGACCTGCACCTGCACGATGGCGAGCCGCTGCGCTTCAAGGCCGCCTTCGAGGTGTTGCCGGAAATCAAGCTGGAAGGCTACAAAGAGCTGCGCGCCGATAAACCGGAGGTTGCGGTTTCCGAGGCAGATGTGGAGCAGGCGCTGGTCGACCTGCGTGAGCGGCATGCCAGTTTCAATCCGGTGGAAGGCCGAGCCCTCGCCGATGGCGATTTCGCTCAGGTCTCGCTCGATGGCAATCCGAAGGCCGAACAAAAATCTTCGGAAACCAAGAGCAGCGCAGCCAAAGCTGACGAAGGCCAGCCCGTGCACATGGATGAAGTACTGGTCGAAATCGCCGGCCAAAACACCATGCCGGAGTTCACCGAGCACCTGCGAGGGACCAGCCCCGGAGATGAGCGTACCTTCGACGTGAGCTATCCGGAAGATACGCAAGACAAACGTCTGGCGGGCGAGACCTTCACCTATGCCGTGAAGGTGCACGCGATCAAACAGAAAAGCCTACCCGAACTGAGCGACGAGTTCGCCAAGCAACTGGGTGAATTCCAGACGGTGGGCGATTTACGCAAGGCCATTCGCGAACAAATGGAATCCGAGCGCAAGCATGAAGCCGAACATGCCGCCAAGGACAGGCTTGTCGGAGAACTGATTCAGCGCAACGATTTTGAAGTTCCCGATTCGCTGATCGAACAGCAGATCGACATCCGGCTGGAGCGGGGACTCCGGGCCCTGGCGGCGCAGGGTCTGACCGCTGAACAGATGAAAAAAATGGATTTGCCGCGTCTGCGCTCGGGACAGCGCGATCAGGCGGTTCACGATGTGAAAGCTGCGCTGCTGCTCGAAAGAGTGGCGGAGGAAGAGAATATCCAGGTCAGCGATGAAGAGTTCGATCGGGAACTGGAAACGCTGGCCAAACAATCAAAACAGACTTCCGAAGCAGTACGCGCTCGTTTGACACGGGATGGGGGCCTCGATAGGATACGAACACGTATCCGCAACGAAAAGACCCTCGAATTTTTGTATCGCCAGTCCGCGTAGAATAATGATGGCGCGGACATTTCGATCCTCCCCTGAGCAGCGAAAGCGACTTCAGGGCAGGAGTGTGGAGAGGGTGAACGTGAATAAGAAAGACCCACAAATGATGCTGGTACCGATGGTGATCGAGCAAACCGGCCGTGGCGAACGGGCGTATGATATCTACTCCCGGTTGCTCCGCGACAACATCATCTTTATTGGCACGCCGATTGATGACAACATCGCCAACTTGGTAATCGCCCAGATGCTGTTCCTAGCACAGGAAGACCCGGAAAAGGACATTCAGCTCTACATCAACTCGCCGGGCGGGTCGATCACGGCCGGCATGGCCATCTACGACACCATGCAGTACGTGAAGAACGACGTAACCACGATCTGCATCGGTCAGGCGGCGTCGATGGCGGCGTTGCTGCTATCGGCGGGCCAAGCCAAAAAGCGGCTGGCGCTGCCCAACTCACGCATCCTGATCCACCAGCCCTCGATGGGCGGGCTTTCCGGGCAGGCGACCGACATTGACATTCATGCCCGCGAGATTCTGCGCATGCGAGAGATTACCAATCAGTTACTGGCCAAGCACAGCGGCCAGAAGCTGGATAAAGTGGAAAAGGACGTCGAACGCGACTTCATCATGAACTCGCAGCAGGCTAAGGAATACGGAATCATCGACGATATCATCTATAAGACGAGATAGAGGGTATGATCGGCAGTTCGGGAATTGCCGCGTCTCACCCAGAGCAGGAAGCCGGCCGCGGCTAGGCCACCAGAAAAGGAGTAAGGCCGAGTGAAAACCAGATCGGGTTCGGAAGAAATGTTGCGCTGTTCGTTCTGCCACAAGTCGCAGGACGCGGTCGCGAAGCTCATCTCGTCGCCGAGCGACTATCCCCGGGCATACATCTGCGACGAGTGTGTAGCCGTCTGCAACTCCATCCTGGAAGATGACCGCACCGCCACGCCCGCAACTGCCGTTCCCAACCAGTTGCCGAAGCCGCAGGAAGTAAAGACCTTCCTCGACGAATACGTCATCGGACAGGAGCAGACCAAGAAGAAGCTGGCCGTCGCCGTTTATAACCATTACAAGCGTATCTACATGAACCGCCAGCGCACCGGCGATGGCGTCGAATTGACCAAGTCGAATATTCTCCTCATCGGTCCGACTGGAACGGGCAAGACCCTGCTTGCCCAAACCCTGGCCCGCATGCTCGACGTGCCCTTCGCCATCGTGGACGCGACCACCCTGACCGAGGCCGGGTACGTGGGCGAAGACGTAGAGAACATCATTCTCAAGCTTCTGCAGGCAGCCGAAGGTGATGTGAACCGCGCCCAGACCGGCATCATCTATATCGACGAAATCGACAAGATCGGACGCAAGGACGAAAATCCCTCAATCACGCGCGACGTATCCGGCGAGGGCGTTCAGCAGGCGCTGCTCAAGATTCTGGAAGGCACGATCGCGAACGTTCCGCCGCAGGGTGGACGCAAGCATCCGCACCAGGAATTCACTCCCGTCGATACCACGAACATCCTGTTTATTTGTGGCGGCGCCTTCGTTGGCCTGGAGAAAATAATCGGACGGCGCATTGGCAAGAAGGCTCTGGGCTTCAAGTTGGGAGAGGACGAGGAAACCGAGGCGGGGTTGACCTCTTTGCGCAACTTTGAGCTCGTCTCCGAAGCGCAGCCCGAGGATCTGATCAAGTTCGGCCTCATCCCCGAATTCGTAGGCCGCCTTCCGGTAATGGGCGTATTGCAGCAACTGGACGAAAACGCGCTGGTGGAAATTCTGACGCGTCCGAAAAACGCGATCGTAAAACAGTACCAGCGCCTGTTCGAGTTCGAAAACGTGCGCCTGAAGTTCAGCGACGACGCCAACCGGGCGATTGCGCGCCAGGCCATGGCCCGCAAAGTTGGCGCCCGTGGTTTGCGCATGATTCTCGAAGAACTCATGCTCGAACTGATGTATAGTCTGCCCAGCCAGAAGAAAGTTAAGGAATTTGAAGTGACCCGCGAGATGGTAGAGAAACGCAACGTCTCGCTGGCCATGATCGAGAAAGCAGCGAGCTAAGGCGTGTTGCGGAAAAATGCACGTGTAGAGACGGGCTTGCCCAGTCTTGAGTCCCCCGGAACAATGCTCGAGCACGAGCGGGTAGGGCGGGCTGGGTGGGGGATGGCTTTAACCGTGCCGATAAGGACCTTTAGAAATGCGGGCTTTAGCCCCTGAGGGACGCACTCTCTAGGGCGAAAGGCATGGATGAAACACACTCTAAACTGCGACAAGTTCTAAGCGACCAGAGACGGGAGACCGAGTTGTCAAACCCCAAGGAAAAGTTTGAGAGCAAGAAACTGCCGATGATGCCCATTCGGGACGTGGTCATCTTCCCTTACATGATGACTCCGTTCGTGGTGGGCCGGGAGTCGAGCGTCCGTGCGCTCGAAGAAGCTCTGGCCAGCGACAAAAAAATATTCCTCGCCACCCAGCACGATGCCTCGATCGACGAGCCCAAGGCCGGCGACATCTTCCAGGTCGGCACCATCGTCAACATCGTGCAGAGTCTGAAGCTGCCCGACGGAAACATCAAGGTGCTGGTCGAAGGCATCGAGCGCGGCAAGATCCTGCAGGTTGTCGAAACGGATGGCTATCTCCAGGCCACCGTCCGCGTCGCCCGTTATGCCACCGAGACCACGGCGCCGATTGAAGCCGGCATGCAGCGTGTCACCGCGCTGTTCGAGCAATATGTGAAGCTTTGCCAGTCGCTGAACTACGAAACCATGATCGCGGCCGTGCGCATGGAAGATCCGGCGAAGCTCACCGACACCATCGCCGCCAACCTGCAGCTCGCCATCGAAGAAAAGCAGGGACTGCTCGAAATCTTCGATCCCGCCGAAAGATTGAACCGCATCGGCGACGTGCTTGACGTGGAAATCGAAAAACTCAACATGGACCGCACTATCCAGTCGCGCGTAAAACGGCAGATGGAGAAGGCGCAGAAAGAGTATTACCTGAACGAGAAAATCAAGGCCATCCAGAAAGAACTGGGCCGCGGCGAGAAAAGCGAATTCGACGAACTGAAAAAGAAGGTCGAATCCGCGGGCATGCCGAAAGAAGTTCGTGACAAGGCGATCCAGGAACTGAAAAAACTGGAAGCGATGCCGCCCATGTCGGCGGAATCGACAGTCTCGCGCAATTATCTGGACTGGCTGTTGGCCGTGCCTTGGAAGAAGCGGTCGAAGGAAATCCGCAACATCACGCGCGCGGAGAAAACTCTGAACGAAGATCATTACGGCCTGGAGAAAATCAAGGAGCGCATCCTCGAATTTCTAGCCGTCCGCCAGTTGGTGAAGAATCCCAAAGGTTCGATTCTGTGTTTCGTCGGACCTCCCGGCGTGGGCAAAACCTCGCTGGGGATGTCGATCGCCAAAGCCACCGGCCGCAAATTCGTGCGCATGTCGCTAGGCGGCGTGCGCGATGAAGCCGAAATCCGCGGCCATCGTCGCACCTACATCGGAGCCTTGCCCGGCCAGATCATCCAGATGATGAAAAAGGCGGGCACCAAAAACCCGGTCTTCATGCTCGACGAAGTCGACAAAATGTCGATGGACTTCCGTGGCGATCCCTCAGCCGCACTGCTCGAAGTTCTCGATCCCGAACAAAACTTCATGTTCGTCGACCATTACCTCGACGTAGAGTACGACCTGTCCCAAGTCTTCTTCGTGGCCACGGCCAACGTGATGCACACCATCCCGCCCGCCCTGCAGGACCGCATGGAAGTGCTGCGCCTCCACGGCTACACCGAACCGGAAAAAGTCGAGATCGCGAAACAGTTCCTGGTGAAGAAGCAGATGTTGCAAGCAGGGTTGACGGAGAAGAACGTACAGTTTTCCGACGACGCCATCCGCCAGATCATCCGCGGCTACACCCGTGAAGCCGGCGTCAGAAACCTGGAACGTGAGATTGGCAACATCTGCCGCAAAGTTGCGCGCAAAGTGGTCAAAGAAGGCGCCGACTTCTCGGCTTCGATCCAGGGCGACAAGATCGGCGGCTACCTCGGCGTTCTGAAATTCCGCGACACCCTGGCTCACGAGAAGAGCGAAGTAGGCCTGGTCACAGGTCTGGCCTGGACCGAAGTGGGAGGGTCCATTCTCAGCACCGAGGCCTCGGTAGTGGACGGCAAAGGCAAGCTAACCTTGACCGGCCAACTGGGCGACGTGATGCAAGAATCGGCGCAGGCGGCCATGTCCTACATTCGTTCGCGAGCGGCGCGTCTCGGACTAGCCCGCGATTTCTACCGCAACCAGGACATTCACGTGCACGTGCCCGAAGGAGCGATTCCAAAAGATGGCCCCTCGGCCGGCATCACCATCGCCACCGCTCTCGCCAGCGCCCTGAGCCGAATTCCGGTGCGCCGCGATATCGCCATGACCGGCGAGATCACGCTGCGTGGCAAGGTCCTTCCCATCGGCGGATTGAAAGAGAAGCTGCTAGCCGCCCATCGCGCCGGACTGTTCGAAGTAATCCTACCGCAGGAGAACGAGAAGGATGTAGCCGAGGTCCCGGAGAACCTGCGCACCGCCATGAAACTGCACTTCGTGGACAACATGGACCAGGTGCTGGCGGTAGCGCTCGAAGGCCCGTTGCCGCAGATGCCCTCGGAGGCCGAGACCATGGCTCCGATCGCCACACCGCCCGCTGCGGAGATTCCTGCGGCTCGACAGTAGATTACCATTACGCCGCCGTGCGATCCCGGCCATCGCAAAGTGCGCGATAGACGGGGCATCCGCGCACTTCCGTCAACCTCGTTTCCGCTCGGCTCGGCATCCACTGGGCGCGGACCAATGTATGTACCCAGCGTACGTACAATGATTGTAAGTACAAAGTGTTTCACCTGAAACACTTTGTACTTTCGGCATTGTACATATGGAGGTATAAGTACCTATGAAGAAAAAGCGAAAAATCGTGAACAAGCGGGAGAAGATCGCCCGGCTGCGGGCTTCCGCCGACGGAGGGAACATTCCTCTGGATATGGTCCAGGGGTGGCGGAAATACTACAAACCCCTCAAGAAACCCGTCACGCTGCGCCTGGACGCCGACGTTCTGGCCTGGTTCAAAAAGCAGGGCCCGGGTTACCAGACGAGGATCAACCGGGCGCTCCGGAACGTGATGGCGGAAGATAGAAGGTAGCGTCGTCCGCCGCGTAACATTCCCGCCTTTCGCTTCGCGATAGGACGGGCCACCCTCGGCTGCCCTCGCGCCGGCCATGAAGGCGGCGCTAAAATGAAGTCATGGAACCGGGACCTGTTGGCCGGTTTGGATTCAGCTTGAAGGGATCGGCGGGGCTTATTGTGGCGGTCGTTGTCGTCGCGATTCTGCTGATCATGCTCCCGGCGTATCGCTTATTTTTTCTGATCAGCGTTCTCATCGGATTGGTCATCGCGGGCGCACTCACGCTCTGGTACAGACTGCATCCGATCAAGGAGCAGGACGTGGAAACCAAGCATCCTCTCGGGCTTTAGCAGGCCTTTAGCAAATTTATTTTCCCGCGGCGCTTGCCATGCACAGCCCTAACGCTGGAGACTGTCTGCATGCGGATTCTGGCGAATTTCATGCTGTCGGCAAGCGACTTGACGCACTTCCCTGCTCCCGGAGTGCCGGAGATCGGATTTCTCGGACGGTCGAACGTCGGGAAATCGAGCGTGATCAATTCGCTGGTCGGCAAGAAACTGGCCCGCACCAGCAATACTCCCGGACGCACGCGCAGCATTAACTTCTACGAAGTCCGCAGAGCAGGCCAACCGAGACCCGAGTTACTGTTCGCCGACCTTCCGGGATACGGCTATGCCAAGGTCTCCCGCGAAATTTCCGCGGACTGGGCTCGTTTTGTTGATCCGTATCTGCACCAGCGGTCGAGTTTGACGCTATGCCTGGCGCTGGTCGATTCGAACATTCCTCCGCAGGAGAGCGACGGCCAGTTGCTGGAGTTCCTGGCGTCCAAAGGACGGCCGCATGTGGTCGTAGCCACCAAGTGCGACCGGCTTTCCGGAAACCATCTGCAACAGGCGATGCGCACGCTCGGGCAAGCCTATGCAGGAGTGCCCATCGTAGCGTTCTCAGCCAAAACCGGAGCCGGCAAAGAGGAACTATGGCACCAGATTCGCGCCTCTTTGTCGGCATCACCAGGGTCGTGATTCCCCATCGTCTAAA
Source organism: Terriglobales bacterium (assembly GCA_036521955.1). Classification (GTDB taxonomy): domain Bacteria; phylum Acidobacteriota; class Terriglobia; order Terriglobales; family Acidobacteriaceae; genus Acidiflorens. The sequence goes on along the minus strand of DATDGS010000007.1, from coordinate 399 downwards.
GACTTTCCTGCAATTTGCCGATCCAACTAAGAAGGAAGTGCTTCGGAGGCATTTTTGGACAGGCATATCGATCCCGGACAACCTGGCTTGCCACAACCCTCCACCGGCGGCGAGGAGGGAGTTAACTATCTTCGCCAGCTAAAGGAAGACAGGTCGGGAGGCCCGGTGGGAAGTCCCTCGGGAAGCCGGTCCGCTGGCGCAGTTGCAACTCCGACGGCCGGCGGATCTCAAACCGATCCGACCAGTTCCGTGTGGAAAGAGCGGCGCCAAAGCCCACGGCTTCGTTGTTCGGGCAGCGTGGAGTTTCGAGCCGACGGCAGCGACGTGCGCGTGTGGGAACCCTCACCGATGTGAGCCTGCATGGATGCTATCTGGAAATGAACACCACGTTTCCCGTCG
>DATDGS010000006.1:0-2745 GCA_036521955.1 Terriglobales bacterium | reverse complement strand
TTTGCCTTGCGCCCGCGTGGGCGCACCATGAGTGCATTGTACGGCGAGTCAGATCGCCGACAACACTTATGTTTGATCGTGGTCTGTTCCTCTCCATGCGCGGCATTCGACGACAACTTGCCGAGATGCCACATGATCTCTATTTGGTTCGGCTGATTCACCACGCCACCAGAACCACATTCCCGGGTGAACGGCTCTGGACGTCCACCCAGTTGGGCCAGGAGTCGACAGTACGATTCCTGCGCATTCGCAATCGTGAAGGCTGTGACGTATACCTTCAGCCCTATGCTGACAACCGGAACGCCGGCTACATCTTGCTGGATTTGGACCACCCCGATGCGGCCACACTCGAATTGATGCGTGCCAGTGGTCATCAGCCTTGCGTGGTGCTTCAGACCAGCCCCGGCCACCTCCAAGCTTGGATTCAGGTCAGTGCGGTCTGCCTGGATCCTGCCGTAGCCACGGTCATCGCTAGACAGTTGGCCCACACTTACAGAGGTGACTTGGCCAGCGCCGACTGGCGTCATCTGGGACGGCTGGCCGGGTTCACCAACCAGAAACCCCTCCGGCGCCAGAGCAATGGGTACGGTCCATGGGTGCGACTCTTGCACGCACAAGTTGGCTTGGCGACTGGAGGTGCTTTGCTGGTACGGGCCGCTGAGCAACAGATACGGTGCAGCCCCAGCACTGTCAGCGCCACCGGATCGCTGCCAGATCCGCTCGCCGGCGAATGGATTGTCTCCGCATCCTGTACCTCCTCGGCGGCCTGCGACATCTATCAGGCCTGGCTGCAGCGGCTGCGGATTCCACAACGATTTCCGCACACCGATTGGAGTATTGCCGACAAGTGGATCGCTAAGGAGCTGCTGCGACGAGGAACACCCGTAGCGGCCGTCGCGGAGCTGCTGCGTTGGGGCAGTCCGGGCTTTCCCCGTCGTCACGCCGATCCCCAAGATTACCTGCGTCGCACGCTCGTACGAGCCCTTGGCGAGTTGGCCGGCAACGCTTTTCCCGCGCCTGCGCGGGGGGCGCACTGTGTGCATGAGGCAGGTTCCTCCTGAGACCTCCGCCGCCAAACCTCCAGTTCGGCCATTCATGGCTGGCTCCCCGGAGGCGGCTCTAGCAAGGGAACTTCCTCATAGCGGCGGAAGCTCAGACCCGCTGGCAACCACGCTGGCGCCGTCGCTGGCTTCTCGTGCCGACCTTCGAACTCCTCAGGGGACAAGTAGCCCAAGGCCGAGTGCAGACGGACTCGGTTATAGATCTGTTCGATAAACTCCGTCACGTGCTGCTCCAGTTCTTCCATCGTGTGATAGGGGCGGGCGTCGATTTCTTCCTGCTTAAGCGTCTTGAGAAAACTTTCACACCTCCCGTTTTCCCACGGCCGACCGGGCCGGCTCATGCTCGGCACGGCCCCGATGCTCTCCAGCCGCTTCACATAGTCGTTGCTGGCGTACTGTGACCCACGGTCGGAATGATGTACTAACCCAGTTCTGGGTTGCCGGTCGCGGATCGCGCTTTCCAAAGCCGCCAGCGGCAGAGATGCCTGCAAACTCCGCCCCAACGCCCAGCCCACGGCCCGCCGTGAAAATGCATCCAGCACCACCGCCAAATACACGAACTCTGCCAGCAGGCGAACGTAGGTGAGGTCGGCCACCCAGAGCTGATTCACGTCGCTCACGATCAATTGCTCCGCCAGATTCGGATACACCACAAAGTCGTGGTCTGAATCCGTGGTGGCAACAAACTTCCTCCTCCGTACCGCCAGCAGATTGTCTTCCTTCATCAACCGGCGCACTTTCTTGGTGCTCACCTCATAGCCGTCCCGTTGCACCAGGATCGCGATGCGGCGGTATCCATAGAAACGATGGCCGACGGCCAGCCGCTGGATGACATCGCGCAGAGTGATCTCTGCCTCCGTGGGAGCCTTCTCTTCCCAGTGTCGATAGAAGCTGGCCCGACTCACCGTCGCCATCTCACACATCCGCTGGATGCTCAATCCACCTTGCGATTGCATCCACCCGCGGATTTCGGTGTAGATGCTGTCGCGCCAGTCTTGCCTTTCCTCTGGCGTGACTCCTCGATCCTTCGCAAGGCACCGGCGAAAAAATCCAGCTCCAGCGTCTTCTGACCGATGCACCCCTGCAACTCCCCGACCTTCTTCTCCAAGTCCCGTATCCGTCGGTCGCGCGGATCCTCGCTTGCGCCAGGGTCACTCGCCTTCTTGCGCCCGTCAGCTTGTTGCCTCCACATGTACAACTGCTGCCGTGCTACCCCGAGTTCCTTCGACAGAACCTTCACGTTCTGGCACGTCTTCATCCGTTCTAAAGCCCGTCGCCGGAACTCTGCCGGCCATCGATCCCATTTTCGTCTCGGTTCTTCGGACATCTCGTTCTCCGTTCGCTGAAGAGTGTCCAAATTCCGATTGTCTCAATTTAGGGGCGCAGTCCACTTCGGGTGCTTTTTGACAATCTCCGCAGGGTATGGATTGCGGATAACCTGCAGAGACTAAATACTTTGCAGTCAGTCACATAAGGTAATGTTTTTGTGACAGCAAAATCCAGCCATTGGCAGGCCGCAGAATCAACGGGTTGCGCGTTGACGCCGCGGCCTGTTTTTGAGACAGGTTGAAACCGCGAAGTGGTGCTGAGCAGCGTCGGCGCGGACAAGCCGGATAAAACAGGCCCGGTGGTCGGGCTGTACAATCTTGAAAAGAAACTTGGGGCGATTCCTGGATTGAACGCC
>DATDGS010000005.1:0-18248 GCA_036521955.1 Terriglobales bacterium | reverse complement strand
CGAGCAAGTGCAGAAAATCTCGCCGCATACACGAGTCCTGTACATTTCCGGCTACACCAACAACGCCATCGTGCACTACGGGGTGCTCGATGCCGGACTGTGGTTTCTGCCCAAGCCCTTCTCGTTATCGGCGCTCGTCGCCAAGATGCGGGAAGTGATGGATGCCGAGACTCCGGAGCCGGGTCATGCGCATTGACCTGAACCCAAACATGGACGCCTGCAGCACGTTCTCACTGTCCGCTTATTTACTCCTATCACTGCCGACGCTTACCTGTACGCGTCTTTTACCCACCTGTCGGGCTATTCTTCCATGGTCTACACCTACATGTGGGACAAGGTCATAGCCGAGGATTTCTTTCAGCAGTTTGACCAAAACAATCTGCTTGCCGGCGACGCTCCCATGCGCTACCGGCGCGCGGTGCTCCAGCCGGGCGGATCCATGTCTGCCAATGATCTGGTGAAGAACTTCCTCGGCCGTCCGCACAACACGACTGCCTTCCAACAGTGGATGAGCGAAGAATTTGAGAGCGCACCCCAGGGCAGGCAGTCGAACATCTTTGCCCCTTCCGCGTAGTGTCCCAGTTTGCAAGACGCATTCCCTCAGGGGCTAAAGCCGCTACTGATTATGCGCCAGTTACGGCACGACTGAAGTCGTGCCCTTTCAAAACAAATTTGAAACTGAGCCAATCCCCCGTCGGCCACCGTTTGCCCAGTTCCACCCGGGACGCTAAACTTATTGGTTCGGGGTAAAGCCATATGCTCGTAGTCATGCAGGCGCAGGCCACGGAAGAGCAGGTCCGCGCCGTTTGCCAGAAAATCGAGACGCTCGGATATCGCGCCCACTCCATGCCCGGGGCGCAGCGAACAGCCATCGGCGTCACCGGTAACAAGGGCGAAGTCGAAGCTGGGTCACTGGAAGAAATGCCGGGAGTGCAGGAAGTCATCCGCGTTACCAAGCCTTACAAGCTGGTTAGCCGCGACACCAAGCCCGACAACACGGTCATCAAGTTTCCCAAAGCTCACGCGAATGATTCGGCGGTTACGATTGGAGGCCCCGACCTTGCCATCATCGCCGGCCCCTGCGGCATTGAGTCTCGCGAACAGGCGTTTACCATTGCCGAGCGCGTCGCCAGAGCCGGAGCCCAGTTCTTCCGGGGCGGAGCGTACAAACCTCGCACCTCTCCATATTCTTTCCAAGGGCTGGGCGAAGAAGGGCTGAAGATCATGGCCGAAGTCCGCGAGCGCTTCGGCCTGCTCATCATCACCGAAGCGGTCGATTACGAATCGCTCGATCTTGTCGACCAGTATGCCGATGTGATCCAGATCGGCGCCCGTAACATGCAGAATTTCTCTCTGCTCAAGCGCGCCGGACGCGCCCGCAGGCCCGTCCTGCTGAAGCGCGGCATTTCGGCGACGCTCGAAGAATTCCTTATGGCTGCCGAGTACATCATGAGCGAGGGAAACTATAACATCGTGTTGTGCGAGCGCGGAGTGCGTACGTTCGCCGATCACACGCGCAACACGCTTGATCTCAGCATCGTGCCGGCCGTGCAGCGCCTGAGCCACTTGCCCATCGTTGTCGATCCCAGCCATGGGACCGGCAAGCGCAATAAAGTGATTCCGCTCTCTCGGGCTGCCGTTGCTGTCGGAGCCGATGGGCTGATCGTTGAAGTTCACCACGATCCCGACCGCGCGTTGTCGGATGGCATGCAGTCGCTGTTTCCGGACCAGTTCGACGCGCTGATGGTGCAGGTGCGGCAGATCGCTGGGGTGCTGGGGAGAACTGTTCGAAACGCTAATGCCGCCGAAGCAGCCACGGTGACGCACGATTGAGGATTTTCGCGCGGAAAGGGACAACATGATACAGTGTGTCGTCCTGCTTGTCTTTTTACTCGTCCTGGCTATAGCTGTCGCACTAAGTCAGGTCCCTGTGACACCAAAACTCGCGGAACTCTGCTGCGTCTCATGAAGATTCCGCCGAGCACATCTACGGCCCAAAAAGACAAAGTCAGGCTGCCTCGCGTCACTTACTCACCGGAACTCAAATTTCCGAAAAGGGCCCGATGGCAAGAATGGTGGAACGGTTGTGCTTAGGTTTGTCGTGGGCAGCGATGGTTTGCCGCGCGACGTCAACGTCACACGCAGCCATAGCCCGGGTTTCGACCAAGCAGCTATTGATGCTGTGAAAAAGTGGAAATGTTCTCCCGCAACTAAGGACGGCAGACCGGTCGCGGGACTGATTAGCGTGGATGTAGAGTTCAAACTCTACTGATCATGAGTCACATCTGATAATCTCTCACTTCAGCGAGGCCAACTCGTCCTTGAGAAAATTCCTGTTACTCGCCGTTTTCGTCCCGCTCGTTCTAGCTGCCGGCTGGTATTACTTTCACGAGCGCGCTCTTCCCGCCTACGGGCCGCTTTACCGCGAATATGCTTATATTTCTAATGGCAAGAGCAACACAGTTACGGTCATTGATCTGCGTTCTTTTCGTCCGGTGAGAACGTTACAGGTCGGCACCGATCCTACGGGGATTGCGGGTAATCCGAAGCGGAACGAAGTTTACGTGGTTAACAGCGGCTCCTCGAACGTCAGCGTGATTGACGCCGAGCAGAATAAAGTCGTCGCCACCATCGGCGTCTACGGAGGGCCTTACTTCATCGACGTTTCTCCCGACGGCCGCCGGGCTTACGTTGCGAATTCCGGGTCTGACAATGTTTCTGTGCTTGATCTGGATCGGCGCTTGGTTGCGGCTACGCTTCACGTGGGCGCAAGTCCCGGCCTGGCTCGCGTTACTCCCGACGGATCCGCGGTGGTGGTTTCCAATCGTGCTGACAATTCGGTTTCGATCATCGATACGGCTCGGATGGCGGTGCGCTCGGCGATCAACATCTGCATTCATCCGGAAGACATTGCTATTCTTCCTGATTCCAGCAAGGCTTTCGTTTCTTGTTCCGGATCCGGGCAGGTGGCTAGCATCGCTCTCAAGAAGGAAACCCAGAACGACAAACTGCTGGCGTTGCTTGACGTGGGGAAATCTCCGGTCAGTCTGACTTTGAAACCTGATGGCGGTGAGATGGTTGCTTTCAATTTTGATGCCGGCAGTATCTCCATCATTGAGACTACGGGCAACGAAGTTTCGGGCAGCTATCTTGTCGGCGATGGACCTACTCGCGGCGTGGTTTCGATGGATAACTCGCGCTTGTATGTCTCTAACTTCGGATCGAATAACATTGCGGTTTATGACATCGACCTCGGCAAGGTCATCGCGTATTTGCCGGTAGGAACTCATCCGGATGCGCTGGCGCTTTCGCAGAATCAAAATTATCTGCTGGTGCTCGACTCCGGTTCCGGGGACCTGGCCGTCATTCAGAAACGCCAGCCCAAGAAAACGTTTGAGCCTTCGGAATATTCCTTGCTCACCATTATTCCGGTCGGCATGCAGCCGAATCAGATTGTGGTGAAGTCGTTTCTGGCTACGAAACGTGAGGGCGGGCGCTGAGAGATCATTCGGGAGACTGAGGTGGAATCCCACTCATTCGTAAAATGCGCGAATGAGTGGGGCACCGGGCAGTACGGTCTTGATTGCGACAATCTTGCTTACGCCGCCACCAGGGCGTTATGGAAGGTCGAGGTGACAGCGTCAAAGGTCTGAACCTCGGGCGTTCCATCGAGCATTTTTGCAAATGTTCGCAGCACTTCCGGGTAAAGGTTGGTGTTGTAAGCATCGGCGGAGGCCTTGTTTTCCCACGGGCTGATCGCAATCGCATCCTGGCTGCCAGGATTTGACAATGTGATTTCTTCCTTAAAGCCCTTCTGCTTGCGCAGTAACGGAAGAATTTCGTTTTCAAGGGCACGGGTATAGTCAGAATGCGCATTCGATTTCAGATGAACCTGAAAGAGGAGAAGACAGCTCACTCCACCCAAGCGTTGCATTTGGCTGGCGGTCGGCATCGACCGCGCAACTTGTTGTTTCAAAGCGTCACAGATCAGTTCCGGCACGCAGAGTCTGGGCTCGGTCGTGTACTTTTGGCGGAGAGCACGCCGAAACGGGGGGGAGAGGCCTCGACACGGACTGTGATCTTCTCGTGAAAGTCGCGCGCGGCAGCGTCGCAGTCCCGACGGGGGCGGGCGAGGCGCCCGTCTCTCCACCGCATGACGTATCAGGTGGTCACAGTACTCGCCTTCCTGAAATGTTCGAGAATTGCTTCGGCTTGAGATGTGGTCACGACCGACGCCAGCGCGGCTACGTCGGCTTGCTTCACGGCTTGCAGGCTGCCGAAATGTTCCAGCAGACGCCGGGTGGTGGATTCGCCTACGCCGGGGATTTCTCTCAACTCGGTGGCGCGGTCGCGGATCTGGCGGCGCTTGCGATGGAAGGTTATGGCGAAGCGGTGCGCTTCATCGCGAATCTGCTGCACGAGATGCAGGACGGGAGAATGATGGTCGAGAACGACAGGATCATCTTCCTGGCCGTAGACGTAAATGATTTCTTCTCTCTTGGCTATGGAGGCTAACGGCTGATTGATGATTTCGAGGGCTTCGAGCGCCTGGGCGGCAGCGTGAAGTTGTCCCAGGCCGCCGTCGATCAGGACGAGGCTTGGCATGGAGTGTTTTTCTTGGTGGAGGCGCTGATAGCGGCGCGTGATCACTTCGCGCATGCTGGCGAAATCGTCCACGCCGGCTACGGTTTTGATGATGAACTTGCGATAGTCGGGTTTCTTCATGCTACCGTCTTCGCATACGACCATGGAAGCTACGGTTTCGGCTCCTTGAATATGAGAAATATCGAAACACTCAATGCGCTTGGGGAGTTCGGGCAGAGCCAGGGCTTCTTGCAGGGCTTCTTGAATGGCGCGCGCGTTTGGCTTCAGGACTCGGAAGCGCTGGTCGTAGGATTGCTTGGCGTTGGTGCCAGCGAGAGCGATGAGCTCGCGCTTGTCCCCACGCTGCGGGACCGTGATGTGGACTCGCGACGCGCGTCCGGGTTCTCCGGCTAGATGCTCGCTAAGGGCCTCTTGCAGTTCTTCGCGGTCTTCGAAATCTACGGGGATGTAGATGTTTCTTGGGATGTAAGTCTGGGCCAGATAGAGCTGCTTGAGCAAGGCGGAGAAGAATTCTGCTGGATGGAAGGAAGGCGGTAGCGAGCTGTGCTCGCCGGGACGGACGAATGCGTCCGTCCCCACGTGGCCCGTGTCAAATTCTGGGAGGTCTTCCCAGAAAAACTCTCTACGGTCTAGAACTTTTCCGCCGCGCATGTGGAAGAGGTTGACGGCTAGCATTTGATTCTCGTAGTGATAGCCGAAGACGTCGGCGTCGTCGCCTTCGGCGGCGGCGATGCGCTGCTTCTCCTGTAGTTGCTCGACGGTGGAGATTAAGTCGCGATAGCGGGCGGCGCGTTCGAACTCCTGCGCTTCGGCGGCTTCGGACATGCGCTCGCGCAGCGATTTCACCAGATCGGTTTGACGGCCTTCGAGAAAAAGCTTTACGTCGCGCACGGCTTCCGCGTAGATCTCGGGTGTCGTCAGTTCTTTCACGCACGGACCGAGGCAACGCTTGATGTAGTACTGCAGGCAGGGACGCGGATGGTAGCGCGTGAGGTCTACTTTGCAGGACGGGATCAGGAAGTGACGATGAATGAGGTCCACGATGCGATAGGCGAGGTTGGCAGGGAAGTACGGGCCGTAGTAGGCGCTTCCGTCCTTGCGCAGGCGGCGAGTTACATAGACTCTTGGGAAGCGCTCGGCCAAGGTTAGCTTTACGTAGGGATAGGTTTTGTCGTCGCGCAGCAGGATGTTGAAGCGGGGCTTCTTCTGCTTGATCAGGTGGTTCTCGAGGGCGAGCGCTTCTTTGTTATTGGCTACTACTATGTAGTCGACGTCGACGGCCTCGCGCACTAGGGTACCGGTTTTCGCGTCTTCCCAGCGGCCTTCGTGGAAGTAAGAAGACACACGCGAGCGCAGGTTCTTCGCCTTGCCTACGTAAATAACTTCGCCTTCGGCGTTTTTGTAGAGATAGACGCCGGGGGTGGTGGGCAGGGAGCGGATTTTCTCGGGGAGATCCATTGGGCTACGGACTATGATAGAGCCTGAGAGGCAAAGGATTCAGGTCACGACCAAGCGAAAAAGATCCGTTCCAGGATTCATGAAGTACGCAGGATCGATACGGGGGCCGGCGGATTTGTCTTCGCTGCGGGAAGTTTTTCTCGGGTTGTTGTGGAGAATGTCGTCGAGGAAAAGGCTCAGGTCAAGTCGGCGAAGAAATCTCGCAGCAGGCAGATGCTGCCAGCCGAGCGGTAGCTGAGCTGCGCTCGGCTTGGACGGGCGAGGCGCCCGTCACCACACGAGGCGGAACCCGTCACCACACGAGCCTCTCTACCGTCGTTTCTACACGCTCCATCCCTTCACGAACTCAACCAGACTGCGCAGGGCGATTCCCGACGGGCCTTTGGCTATCCACGGTTTGTTTTCTTCCATCCAGGCGGTGCCGGCTATGTCGAGGTGGATCCAGGGAGTGTCTTCGGCAAATTCTTTGAGGAACATGGCGGCGAAAATCGCGCCGCCGTAACGGCTGCCAGCATTGACCATATCCGCTATGTTGGATTTGAGAGTTTCCTTGTATTCGTCATCGAGCGGCAGGCGCCACATTTTTTCGCCGGCTTGTTTGGTAGCGTTTTCGAAGCGCTCATACATCTCGTCGGTGCTGGCGAAGATTCCGGCGTTCACGTAACCGAGGGCTACGACTACCGCGCCGGTCAGGGTGGCGGCGTCTACCAGGTGCGTGCAGCCGAGTTGGCGGGCGTAGCTGAGGCCGTCGGCGAGAATGAGGCGGCCTTCGGCGTCGGTGTTGATAATTTCGATCGATTTGCCGGACATAGCGATCTGCACGTCTCCCGGCTTTTGCGCCTTGCCGGAGGGCATGTTTTCGGTGGCGCAGATAATCGCCGTGACCTTCACTTTCGGCTTGAGCAGAGCAAGTGCGCGCATGGTGCCGATCATGGTGGCGGCTCCGGCCATGTCGTACTTCATTTTCTCCATTCCGTCGGCGGGCTTGATGGAAATGCCTCCGGTGTCGAAGGTGACGCCCTTGCCGACCAAGCCGAGGTGTACATCTTTTGCCGCGCCCTCAGGTTCGAAGCCCAGGACGATTAGCGCGGGAGGTTCGTCGGATCCCTGGGCGACTCCCCAGAAGGCGCCCATCTTGAGCTGTCTGATTTTGTCGGCGCCGTAGACTTCGCACTTCAAGCCGACTTCCGCGGCCATGGTCTTGGCGCGCTCAGCCAAAATGGTTGGCGTCATGCGATTGGAGGGTTCATTGACCAGATCGCGAGTGAAGTTCTGCGACTCGGCGATGATTCGTCCGGCCTGCAGGGCGCCTTCCAAGGGATTGGTATCGCCTGGCACTACGATGGTGACGTCGTCGATCTTCTGGTTGTTATCCTTGCGATCGCTCTTGTAGTAGCCGGGATCGAAGTTGCCTACGAAGGCTCCTTCCACGACGGCGCGCACGCCTTCATTGGCAGCGACTCCGCTCGCGGGCAGAGCAAAGGCAAAACTTCGGATGCCTTTCCCTTTGAGTGTGCGCACTGCCGCACCGGCTAGTTTGCGTAATTCCGCGACTGAAAAATCTTTGGCTTTGCCACCGCCGATGAGGAGCAAGCGTTTTGCTTTCAAGCCTGCGGGGCGATGCAACAGGGTGGTTTCGAACAGCTTGCCGGTGACTTCACCGCTGGCGATCACATCCGTGGCGGCTTCGCGCACGGCGGCATCAGTACACTCGACGGATGACGAAGACTTGTCTTTTTCGCCTGCGTCGAGAACGACCACGGCCAGGCAATCGGTTTCCAGTTGAGACGGAACGGAGGAAGAGAGATTTGTATTCATGACGGAGTGTGTCCAGTATCCACGGTGGGAGGGGGAGCGCGCAACTCTGCGGGCGAAAACCCTTAGCGGGACACAGTAGTGGAATCCCACCCTTGCGCACAGAACGCGCAAGAGTGTGGTACCCGGTGCCCCGGTTATGGTTTGGCGAGCTGTTCCCCCTGCTCCCACATCGCGCGCTGCTGTTCTTCAATATAGGCCTTGATTCGTGTGATCTCGTCGGGCGTGTAGATGTGCGGACCGGGGTTGGAAGGCCAGAGAGAGAAGTCGCGCAGGGACACGCGCCGCGGGGCACTGTGCATGGAAACCAGCGCGTCTTCAAATTCTAGCAACGATCCGCGCGAGAGCGGAAGTTCATGCTCATCAGGTTCGAAGATTGTGCCCACAGGATAGGCGAGAAATGGCGTCGAGGTCTGCTCGACGTGGTTGCCAATAATATGAGCAACCGGCTGGTCGGCAGTGAAGCGAATCAGACGCTCGATGCTTGAGTGGAAGCCGGCGAAATCGAGGAGGTAAAGGCGGCCAGGATAGAGACTGTCTCCGGAGAAAACGAATGGCGTCTGGCGGTCGTAAAGAGAGATGCTGACTATACTGTGGCCCGGGGGTGGGAATCATATCGAGGATGCCGCCGAGATCGACGTGGCCGATCTCGTCGGGCCAATTTGAGATGTCCGTAAAAGTGCTTGGTTGCTTCCACTTCGGCGGGGACGAAGGTGACGGGCATGGCGGGATCGTGCAACGCCTGTACCTCGGCTGTCGCCGGCGGTGTGGTCGGAGTGCTCGTGCGTGTGCACCACGACCAGCGGAATCGACTCACGCTTATTGCGCGCGAGGAGAACCTCTTTCCGGTACTGATTTCGTGATCGCGCACGGAGACGGCGCAATCCCCGTCTCTAAAGATAATTTCCACATCTACTTCGACCGCAAGCCTTTAATTCACGGTGCCGGTGCCGGTTAGGATTACGGGGGCTGTGCCGCCGCCGTTGTTGGCTACGTTGAGTTTGGCGCTGCGTTTGCCTTTTTCGGTGGGATTGAATGAAATGTTGAGCGAGCAGTTGGTCCCCGCGGCGAGCGAACTGCCGCAGGTGTTGGCGGAGATGGTGTAGTCGGCGGGCTCACCCCCGATGGTGATACTGGTGAGATTCACGGAGAGGGCGCTGATGTTCGAGATAGTCAAGGTTTGCGGCGCGGTCGTTTGGCCAACGGTTTCCGAGCCGAAGTTTAGTGCGGCGGGCGAGAGCGCGATTGAAATACCCGTTCCGGACAGAGTTACGCGCTGCGGATTGTTGGGCGCGTTGTCGGTAAGCTGCAATGTGCCGGTGAGGGAACCTTCTACAGCCGGCGTAAATCCCACGGTGATTGTGCAATTGCCGCCGGCGATTAGTTTTGTTCCGCAAGTATTTGATTGCACCGCGTAATCTCCAGTGATGGAAACGTTCGAAACGTTGAGGGCGGCGGTTCCATTGTTAGTCACGGACACGGGCAGGGAACTGGTTTGACCAACGAGGGTTTTCGCGAAGGCCAGCTTGGTGACCGAAAGTGCCGCGGTTGCACCGCTAGCATTGCCGCAGTTGGGGAAGATGAAATTGGAGATACGCGTATTCCAGTTGAAGCTGCCGGTGGATGGGATGTACTCCTGCGTGTACCAGAAAGTGCAGTCGTCGGCGGGATCGACACTCATGGCACTGTAGTCGCCCCAGCGGTTCTGGCCCCCGGTCTGGGAGCCGGATCCGGCCATGATCAGTTGTTCGCCCTCCATGGTGCCTAGCGTGTCGGTGGCGACGCGTCCCGCAAAGTAAATCGAGGGGTAGACGGATGTGCTGGAGAGGCTGTAACCGAGCGCCATGTCACCGGACTGGTCCATGGCCATGCTGCCCATCCAGCGCGTACTGGAGTCGGGGTTGAAGGTGCCTTGCTGGTAGAGGGTGGGGGTTTCGTTCGGACTGCGAACTTCATACCAGCGCACGCCGGTGAAGATGGAATGATTGAAGGTCAGGGACTCAACTCCGTCGGGGAACTGGCGATAGGCGAGGCGGTACATGGGGCGGTCGCCCAGAGCATCTAGGAGTTGAGTGGTTCCGGGTTGCTTCACGCAGGAGTGAAGGCATCTTGCGGTGAAGGACGCGACGGGAAGAACGGTGGGGCCGGTGAAGGTGGAGTTCGTCGGGCTGGTGAAATCCACGTGAAAGCTCCACAACTGGATGACGTTCTTGCCGAAGTTCATGTAGAAGGCGGGTTCGCCTGCGACGGGCTCGATGGTTCCGTCCATGTCGGAAGGCAACAGGCTGGCGACGGTGGTCGGCTGTTGGAAACAGATGATGGTGGCGCTGTTGCCAGCGAGCATGGCGTTACGATCGAGAGCGCAGGCATCGGCGCCTATGAAGGCGCTGCCGTCCAGGAAAGTGTTGAATGACATGTAGTAGGCGTCGGGCCAGACGCCTAATTTTGGATAGTCGGAGTAATCGCTGTTGCCAAAAGAAAAAGCGTAGCGGTTGTAGGTGCCGGTGGCATCGCTCGAGGTGGAGACGGCTACGCACTGCGTGTAGGGAAGCGTGCTGATGGAGAACTGGGTGAGGATCCAACGCTGGGCCATCTTGTCGTATTGCACGATGGGATCGCCATCGTTGTTGGTTTCGCATCCTCCGCCGAAGCCGGCCCAGAGGGCGTTGCCTTCGGTGGGTCCGGCCACGAGCGAGCCGGTGGCTTTATCGAAGACGGCAAATTCGGCGTTGACCCACTGCACGTATTGCGTGTCGCCGACGGCGCCATTGGTATCGGGCGGAGTGTAGTCGAGAAGAAATCCGTATTGTCCTTGACCGAGACCGTCGATATTTAGGCCGACGATGGCGGCTACCGGAGGCAGAGCGGTCGCCTGCAAGGCTAGGTCAGGCACGAGGTATTCGGGCTCGTTGTTGGCAGGCGCAGTGGGGAGGATTTTCAGCGAGCGGGGCGAGAAGCGGTGAGGCTGGGCGGGAGTCATGCGATGAAGCTCGGCGAGCGTGGCAGAGACATCGTGCTTCTCTTCGCGGATTACGCGAGCCAGGCTTTCTTCCTGCGCAAAAGTGGAGGAGGCGAAGAAAAGGATCGACAACATCGCGGCTGGATAGAAAGTCGAGGCGAACCGTCGTGGCAGAGTGCGAGGCATAAGCCGAATGATGGCGCGGCGGGGGAAGTTTACGAATTGACGTAGTATATCCGGTTTTGTTGAGATTGCGCGGGTTGTGTGCCGGAATCCCCGTTTTGAAAGTGCACGCCGGATTCCAAATTCCGTCGCTTAGAAAACAGCAGGATCGTCCAAGTATGGCGCAGACGCTGCAATCATTTGCACATTATCTGCGGGAGAGATGTTGGGGAGAATTTGGCCGTTCCACTATCAATCCGCCTTTTGACACCACGAAATGCCGACCAAAACCTAGGCTTTTCTGGCCCTCGAGACGGCCTCGCGGGCTTCTTTGTCGGCGGTGCGACGGCGCTCGGTCTCACGTTTGTCCCATCGCTGTTTACCTTTTGCCAGTGCTAGTTCGAGTTTGATTTTGCCATTCTTGAAATACATGCGGGTGGGGATCAGGGTGAGTCCCTTCTGCTGGGTCTTGCCGATGAGCTTGCGAATTTCTTCCTTGTGGACTAGAAGCTTGCGGGTGCGCAGAGCGGCGTGATTGGCAGAGTTGCCGTGGTCATAGGGGCCGATGTGGCAGTTGAGGAGCCACAGTTCGCCGTCTTTGATAAGGCCGTAGGCGTCCTTGAGATTGGTCGTGCCGCCACGGACGGACTTTACTTCGGTTCCGGTGAGAACGACACCAGTCTCGAATTTTTCGAGCAAGAAGTAGTTGTGACTCGCGTTCCTGTTTACAGCGGCGTCCTTTTCACCGGAAGCGGTGGGCTGGCGGCGAGGGTTCTTCTCCCGATTGGGCTGGGTCTGGTGGGTAGTCTGCCGGGCCATGGTACTGAAAACAAAGTAACACGGCAGGTCTCAGGTGTCAGGTCGCAGGTCTCAGGAAAAGCCTCGATCTCTGGGAACTGTGTTTTGTTTTTCCGGAAACTGGGACCTGGCACTTGAGACCTTGGGTACAGGTACTAATGAGTGTAAACACCTACGTACCAATCACTTCGGGTGGAAGTCGATGCGATGCTATAATCCAAATTTCCGGTACTTTTTGCGTGTGACGGCCCCTGGGATGCTAGACGCTTGGCTTTTTTCGGGTAGTCGGATGAGTCTGGTTTGGACGATTGCTGGCCGGTGTCGCCGGCGAGAGAGATTTTCATGAGGACCGCTTGATGAGACGCCTGATCCTTCCGGCTCTGTTTGTTCTATTCCTGCTTTGCTTGGGGCTTCCTGTAGTTGCCAAGAAAGTTGATTCTGCGAAGGTGGCCTACCAGAAGGGCGCCGATGCCGAGGCGCGGCAGAACTACGAGCAGGCCTTCGACTATTTCAAGCAAGCCTACAATCTTAAACCGAAGGACTTGAGATATCGCACTGCTTTCGAACGGACGCGCTTCTTTGCGGCCTCATCGCATGTGCATCGCGGACAGATTCTGCGCGAGGCCGGCAAGCTCGAAGAGGCGGCGGTGGAGTTTCAGAAGGGATTGGAGATTGATCCTTCCTCGTTCATCGCGCAGCAGGAACTGAAGCGCACGCAGCAGATGATTCGGGAGGAGCAGAATCCGCAACCGCAGGCGTTGGCTCCGACGCCTTTGCGCAAGCGTTTGGCAACGGCGCAGGGTCCGGTGGATCTGGCTCCCCTCTCGAACGTGCCCATCACGCTCAAAATGACGGAGAAATCCAACGTAGCTTACGAGACCGTGGGCCGGCTGGCCGGCATCAACGTGCTCTTCGACCCCGATTACACGCCGCGCCAGGTGCACATCGAATTGAACGGCGTGACCCTCGAAGAGGCGTTGAGAATCATTTCCATTGAGACCAAAACCTTCTGGCGTCCGGTGACGCCGAACACGATTTTTGTCGCGCAAGACAATCCCGCCAAGCGGAAGGAACTGGAACAAAACGTCATCAAAACTTTTTATCTTTCCAACCTCTCCCAGACCTCCGAATTGCAGGATGTAGTGAACGTGCTCCGTACGCTTCTTGAGATCAGCAAAATTCAGCAGGTGCCCTCACAGGGATCGATCGTAGTGCGGGGCACGCCGGATCAGGTGGCGCTGGCGCAGAAACTGGTGGACGATCTCGACAAGGCGAAACCTGAGGTGCTGATCGATGTAGCGGTGATGCAGGTGAGCCGTGACAAGTCGCACACGCTTGGCATCAACCCTCCGACCAACATTTCGGTCGCCTTACAACCCAACATCAGTACCTCCACAACCACCGGCACAACCGGGAGTGGCACGACGGGGACGATCACGCAAAGCAGCGGGTCGAACAGCATCAACCTGAATACGCTCGCCAACCTGAATGCCACCGACTTCCAGGTGACCATTCCGCAGGCTACGGCGACGGCTTTGATGAGCGACAGCGATACGAAGGTCATCCAGAACCCTCAGATCCGCGCCTTGGATGGGCAAAAGGCTACATTGAAGATCGGCGATCGCGTGCCGGTGGCGACGGGATCATTCCAGCCGGGAATTGGCGGAGTCGGTATCAACCCACTGGTGAACACGCAATTTCAGTACCTCGACGTGGGCGTGAACATCGACATCACGCCGCGGGTGCATGCCAGCGGAGAAATTTCCTTGAAGTTGGCGATGGATGTCTCGGACGTAGACTCGTATGTGAGCATTGGAGGCATCAGCCAACCGGTGATCGGGCAGCGCAAAATCGAGAACGAGATCCGGCTGAAAGATGGCGAAGTGAGCTTGCTGGGCGGCATGATGGAGGACTCGAAGACGAAGGCCCTAACCGGGATCCCTGGTCTGGCGTCAATTCCGATCCTGAAATATCTTTTTGCGCAAGATACTTCGGACCACTCGACGAACGAAATCGTATTCGTCCTGGTCCCGCACGTTATCCGTCTGCCCGAAACCTCTCATGGCACTCTGGACATGATCGACGTAGGTACGGCCAACGCGCTGGAACTGAGACGATCGAGCAGCCAAGCGCCATCGCCAGCGAGTCCGGTCACACCCGCCGCGGCGCCGGTAGCCGCTCCGCAGCAGCCGCAGTCGGCGATGCCGCAGACGCCAATTTCTCAGAGTCCAACGCAGCAGGGCCAGTTGGGGCAGCGCCCGGTCGCGCCGCCGCCGAATCCGGTTCCTCCGAATCAGGCTGGCGCCACGGCGGGAACGTTCATGTTTGATCCGCCAACTTTGAACCAGACTAAGGGAGCGACGTTCACGGTGAATGTCATGCTTTCGGGCGGGCAGAACGTGCACTCCGTACCGGTGCAGCTCAATTACGATCCGAATCAATTGCAGGTGGTTAACGTATCGAACGGCGGATTCCTGTCGCAGGATGGACAAGCGGTGGCGTTGGTGCATCGCGACGATCCGCTGACGGGCACGCTGCAGGTCACAGCCACGCGGCCGCCGGGGGCCGGAGGCGTCTCGGGACAAGGCGCGGTGGTGACGCTCACATTTATGGCGAAGGGGCAGGGCCAGTCGGCGCTGACCATCACTCGGGGCGGGGCGCGGGACCCGGCCATGCAGCCGATCGCGATGAATGGGGCACAGGCGGCGGTTACGATTCAATGACAAGCTCTCAGTTCCCGGTTCTCAGTTCTCAGTGAGAACCGGGAATGGGTTTTCTGAAAACCGGCACCCCGGGAACTGATTTATGCAGTCGATCAACATTCGAAGGGCTAGGTTCCTGACGCGCCGCCAAAGCGGATTCACGCTGATCGAGTTGATCGTTGCGACCGCTATCCTAGCCATTCTGGTGGGGATGGCGGTTCCTACCGCAAGAAAAGCCATTGCCCGGGAGCGCGAGCACGAGCTCCGGCAGGACCTGTGGATGATGCGCGACGCCATCGATCGTTACAAAGACGCCGCCGATAAGGGAGCGTTCCAGACCAAAGTGGACAGCCAAAACTATCCGCCGGATCTCGATACACTGGTCACCGGCGTGGATGTGGCCGGCAAGAAACTGAAATTTCTTCGCCGGATCCCGGTTGATCCGATGACTGGCAAGGCCGAATGGGGAATGCGCTCCATGCAGGACGAGAAAGACTCGACTTCCTGGGGTGGACAGAACGTCTTCGATGTTTACACGAAGTCGGACCAGACGGCTTTGGACGACACGAAATACAAGGACTGGTAGATGAAATTCAGGTCCAAAGCCGGCAGTGCAAAACTCCGCAATCCCAAAGCGCACAGTCGGGGTTTTACGCTGATGGAGATGGCGGTGGTCATCACCCTGATCCTGATCCTGGTGGCGGTCGCAGTGCCGATGTACAGTAATGCTATCCTTCGCGCCAAGGAAGCCAAACTTCATCAAAATCTGACAACGCTCAATAAAGTGATCCAGGAGTATTCGCTCGACAAGAAGCACGCGCCGCAGTCGCTTGACCAGCTGGTGCCGGGATACATCAAGTTCATTCCGGATGACATCACCGGCAGCAACGACTGGGTCCCGGACCAGGAAGATTCCGAAGATCAGTTTGATCCGAATCAAAGCGGTATTAAGGGTGTCCACAGCGCTTCCAATGAGATCTCGAGCGAAGGCACTCCCTATTCGAGTTGGACGCACTAGGGCAGGAGATGAACAGCAGAGCGACAGGACGGAATGATTGGGGGCGGAACGCTTCCCGACGAAACAAGGGATTCACGCTGATCGAGATGATGGTGGTGATCAGCATCATTCTGATCCTGTTGGGAATGGCGATGCCCATCTACAGCCACAGCATCACTCGGGCGCGGGAAGAAGATCTACGACACAACCTGGAAACACTGAATCAGATGATTTACCAGTACTCACAAGACAAGCAAAAAGCGCCGCAGTCGCTGGATGATCTGAGGTCGGCGGGCTACATCGAGAGGATTCCGGACGACATCACGGGCAGCGCTACCTGGGTGACGGAGCCGGCGGACGCGATTTTATCGCTGGATCAAACGGACACAGATGGAATCATAGGCGTCCACAGTGGTTCCAATCAGGTGGGCAGCGACGGCACGGCGTACTCGACATGGTAGCATGCAGGACGGGCGAGGGCGCTAGTTCCTCTACGGTTCAGATTTTCGTGAGACCTGACACCTGGGACCTTCTGCTCTAGTACCTTATCTTTCACGATTCTGGGGGTGGACGTGGATTTTCTCAATCGGCTGCAGCCTTTCGCGCTGCTTGTGATGCGGCTCGCGCTGGGAGTGATCATGATTGCGCATGGCTATCACAAGGTGTTTGGCGGGTTTCATCGCCACATGGATTTTGTGGGCTCGCTCGGTCTTCCGCACTGGATGGCATATCTTTCCGCGGGCACGGAATTCTTCGGGGGAATTGGGATTGTGCTGGGATTGTTTACCCGGTTCTTCTCACTCGCATTTTTGCTCGAGATGGGCGTAGCCATCTGGAAGGTGCATTTCAAGAACGGGCTGACGGGCACTGGCGGATTCGAATTTCCGCTGGCCCTGGCTACGATCGCATTTGGGCTGGTTTGTTTTGGCGGTGGGCTGTGGGGATCATGGGCGTTTAGCGATACGAATCTTCCAAAGTAGCTCAAGAATAGTGCCGCGTCGGTTCCTGCCATATGCTTTGTTGTGGAGAAAGTAATTTCCGAATCGGCGACCATCCGACCAGGAGCCAGCGCGAGAGCAATAAAAGCCGCCGCATTGGTAAAATGTTAGCCACGATTACCAGCCCATTTGGCCCATTCGTCTAAGGATAATCGCGCTGTAGTTATTCATGCGCTCGGGTCTCCGCTTCAGGGGAGCCGGCAGAATTGCAGCGAGCCGTGCCGCCTGTTGCCGGCCGATACTCCGGGCTGCGGTTTCGTCGTAGTAACGACTCGCCGACTCTGCACCATAAATACCAGCGCCCCATTCGACCACGTTCAGGTATATCTCCAGAATGCGATGTTTGCCAAGAATGAATTCGGCCACCGGTACCAGTGTGACCTCTGCGCCCTTGCGGAGGATAGAGCGGCCTGTTCCGAAGAATAGGTTTTTTACGAGTTGCTGAGTAATGGTGGAAGCTCCGCGAGTGCGCTCGCCTTCCATATCCTCTTCGGCAGCGATTTGGATCTCGTGCCAATCGAATCCATGGTGCTGGTAGAAGTGCGCGTCCTCCGCGGCGATTACAGCGTGCTGGAGATCGGGCGAGATTTGGCTGAGCGGAATGAATTTGTAGCGTTCGCGATACGGCGTGTGGTGAATCCAGGCCTGCAAGCGGCGCTGGATGTGCACCGCGGTTGTTGGTGGGTCGATCCACCGGGCGGCCACAAGGATCAGCGCGGCAAGCGACCAAAGAAGCACCACGCCGATGACAAGCCATCGAATAAAGGATCGGAGGAAGCCGGTCCGAAGCGGGGTCTTGGTGGATGTGTTCGTGATCGCAGTCACATTTCAGAATAATAGCCTGAGCTGGGTTTCCGCTGATGGATGATCTTGCGCGCGCGAACACAGAGCGCTGCATTCTACTCAGGCCACTCGGGACAAGGCCCCTTGGTCCTGAATCACATGGAAGCCCTACAAAGATAAAGCGGGGTCTGTGCCGAAAAGTGGGCTTTTCGACCTAACCTCCGGGTTGCCGTAAACCACCCGAAACGGACGAAACGGCAGCAAGCGCCAAACCAGGTTGACTGATGTGGTAAACTGCCGCGCGGCAAACGTTCGGGGGGAGTACGTGAAAGCGCCAATCCTTTATCGAATCTCTGCTATTCTTCTGCTGCTTTTTGCCGCCGGACATACGTTTGGGTTTCGCCAGAGCAATCCGGAATGGGAGGCGGACGCCGTTCTTGGGTTAATGCGGTCCATCCACTTTGACGGGCAAGGGTTTAGCCGGACTTATTGGGACTTCTTCAGCACGTTCGGGCTTTTTTTCTCCGTGTTTCTTTTGTTCGCGGCGGTGTTAGCGCGGCAGCCTGGGGGGACTTCCGGCAGAGACTTTGGCACGCGAGCGCAACATGGCGTGGGCGCTCGCCATTTGCTTCGTCGCACTCACAGCTTTGAGCTGGAGATACGTCTTCACCGCCCCCATCGTTTTTTCAACTCTGATTACAAATGTGCCTGATTGCGGCCGCGTGGCTCTCCGCGAAGACAAGCTGAGCTTTAGTTGGGAAGACGACAGATCCGGTCTTGGGCGGGTCGTCGGCAAACAGGAGTGCGCCGGGATAAACCGGCATGTTGTAGGGGATGCAAGATCCCTACAGGAAAGGGGAACAGCGAACCCATCCTGGCCTCGAGTCTTGCAGACGGCATCGCGAGGTGTCGCTTGAAGCGTAGACCAGAGGTACCAGTGGGCCGGGCTATTGAGCTTCGAAAAGCCGATG
>DATDGS010000004.1:0-32124 GCA_036521955.1 Terriglobales bacterium | reverse complement strand
AGCGGAACCCCGCCGGCCAGCGGAGACGCGTCAAGTATGCCCGACATGCCTCCTCGGTGCCGAAATTCGCCTCTAACTCAGTCAAATTCCGGGGGTACTCTTCCGCCATACCCGAACACTACATATTGGGGCTACCTGAGTCAAGCAGATACCCATCAAGAGGAATTACCGAGAAAGCTCTGGCGCTGACCCAACAGGAACCAGAGCGGCAATTCCCGACTGCGCTCTTTTATCCCATCCAGTAACCCAGCGGAGGCACGTTCCCAGCAGGATTATAATCGCTTCGACTCCACCAGAATATCGGCATCAGCGTTTGCTGACGCTCTCTGCCAAACGGACCCATGTCCTCGATTTTTTGTGTCCCGTCTGGATTCGCCCAAGAATGGATGATGCCACGTGTCGCAAATCTCTTGGCGACCGCGGGGTCTTTAGGAAAGTCGTACTCTTCCGGGTACTCACCGGCATTCAGGTGATAGAGCTCGCCCGGCTGTGCACGAAGCCTGCCCATAGTGGTCCATGAAGATCATTCCCTCTTTGGCGATGCGATCGATGTTTGGGGTTGAGCCACCCATCATGCCTCGGTGGTAGGCACTGATATTCCACATCCCAATGTCGTCTCCCCAAATGATCAGGATGTTCGGTCTCTTCTCCTGGGTTTGTGCCATGATCCTAGGCCGGCCTTTTTCCCAAAAAATAGGTAAGCCGGAATCTCCTGTTTGACTTCAAAAACGGCAGCAATTGTACACCCGTTTTGCCTGCTCACGTAGTGGGACAAGATTGTCATCTGAAGTGCACGGATTTGACCTGCGATCCGAACCCCAGACGGCACAAATTGCCCCCTGTTCGGACCCACTTTGACAACACCTCCGCTTACCCCCGACTCCATTCGCTATAGAACGATTCCGATACGAGCTTGACCAGTATCCGCTACCCCGCCGGTACCGGCAGGAGCGCGATCCGCCCCAGCATCGCCCCGAATCGCCGCCGGGTCAGATGTCCTTCCGCCAAGTAAAGCCATCTAATGGCCGGCGTTGCGGGATTTTCCAACAACTATCCGGTCGGCTGGCAATTTTGACAGTGTTGTACGGGATAGATGCGCCTAATACTGCTCGAAAGGTTGGAATGAAATGCCGCCGATGCCACCCGGACTAAAGACTGCCATCCCACAACGCAACAGACCAAACGTGGTCTATTTTCTCGTGGACAATCTCGGCATGGGCGAACTCAGTTCGCACAGCGGCGGTCCTCTGCGTGGCGTAACTACGGCGCGGATCGATGCCTTCGCACAAAGAAGGCATGATGCTGCTTAACTTCGCCCCGGAGACTCAATGCACACCGATCGGCTCGGCGCTGATGACCGGGCGGCACTCCGTCCGCTCTGGTAATCAGTCAGTCTCACCCACGGGCGCCCATTGTGGCCTCGTGCGGTGGGAACGGACGCTCGGGGACATCTTTTCCGAAGCGGGCTACGCCACATCAATCGTCGGCAAGTGGCAGATTGGCGATTCCAAGGGACGCTGGCCGACCAATCACGGATTCGACGAGTGGTATGGCATCCCCCGCTCCCATGACGAATGTCTATGGGCAGCCGACCCTTGCGATACTGATCCCAGGGAGCGCGAGCCTTATAATAACCCCTACGTTCACACCTGGGTTCTCGCTCATACTGCAAAGCTCGTGGTGGACTACCAGAAAAGCTTGATTCGCGAGCCTTTGATTCCTTTTGGTGCGCCGTTAGATTACCTGCCGAAGCAGAAACCATGAACACAGACTGCATGTCCCTATTTCGCACATTCGCCGACGCGCCAGGAAAGGTTAGACATATGCGCTGCAAACGTACCTTCGTAATTCTGACTGCCATCGTTCTTTGCTATACCGCCACAGGCCTGGCGCAACAGAAGGGGCAATGGGTGCCGGGACAGTTTGGCCTCAACGCGGGGGTGATTCCCGATCCTGGCATCACCTACGCCAACCTGGCATTGAGTTACTCCGCCAGCCAATTGAATGGCGCAAACGGAAACCGGATTATTCAGAACGTTACGGGGACCTATTCGTTCTGGGTGGATGAGAACATTTTCTACTACGTCCCGGCGCACAAAATTCTTGGCGGCTATTTCATGCCTTATATGACATTGAATTATGCGAGCGGCTCGGTGGTGGCAGCACTACCCCCTCTTTTACCCGGGAGTACATCGGGAATCAGTCTCAGCGCCGGCGGATCCGGTCTTGCCGATACTTTTGTCGAGCCATTGAATATCGGCTGGCATTTGAAACGAGCCGATGTCAATGCGGGATACGCTTTCACCGCCCCAACCGGCCGATACAGTGCGGGGGCGAGCAATAATGTGGGTTCGGGATATGTGGGCAACGACCTGACCGCGGGCACCACGTTCTACATCACCAAGAACAAGGGGACGAGCGCAAACCTGTGCACCGTCTGGGAAATCCACGGGCAAAAAACGGTCGCCAGCCCGGTGTTGGGTCAACTCAGCAGAATAACGCCCGGCCAGGCTTTCACCATGGAGTGGGGTTTTGGCCAGGTTCTTCCTCTGAAAAAAAATATGAGCCAACTCGCCCAACTCGGCCTGGTTGGATATGACCAATGGCAGGTTTCGAATAACGGCGGCAATTACCTGATCGCGGGAACTCCCGTCGCGGCGAGCAGAGTTCCGTACTATTCGGTTCAGGGAATTGGCGTTCAGGCCAACTACATTCTTACCGCGAAGGATCTGGTAGGTTTCTTCAAGTACTACGACGAATATGCGGCCAAGGCTCGTCCACAGGGACGCACGATCGTATTCGGTTTTTCCTGGACCTTGAAAGTTCCAAAGACACCGCCCGCCAAACCCTAGCAAACTATCCCCGCCCGTTGGCTGTTTCGGCGATGCAGTTGAAGGCAACTGTCGAAACCAGCTCAGGGCGACAGACACAGTTCAATCACAGCCGCTCTCAAAGCCTTGCTTGTCAAGCCTTTCAGCGGACCCAACTGATGTTGCATCTGTTGGGGCCTGGCCCAATCTCCGACGCTTTGCGACTAGTGGGCTTACTTGGACGCTCTGAATCCGGGCAGCTTCGAGGATCATCAGTATAACCGGTTTACGGCACGTTTGCTCCGTCCGCTATGCAACTCAACCCAAAGGAGCGCTTGCTGTCAGACTGTTGACAGCCTCATGCCTCAGAGCTAGAGTCCTCTTTCAAGATCAAAGCGATGCTTTTCGGCTTCAGTTCGGATGCCCCCGGCTGAAGCGTCTTTATTTCGTGGCGTCGATTGACACATTCAAGTTGGAGGGCCGGATTGTGGTGCCAGACTTGAACGTGGGATAGGCCCTCCCCCGGCCCCAAAAAATGGACAATTCTCCACTTAGGCCCATAGCCTCGAGGCAAAAGGTACTCGTGAACCTACGTCCTGCGAAGGCGAGACAATCGTCGTCAACCGTCACGGAGCACTGATCTCGACTACCGTTATGCTCCGGGTGGGAATGAAAATCGAGATTCGTGTCACTCTGACGGATAAGCGTGCATTTGCCGATGTTGTCTATGTCGATCCTGACCAGCCCCGAATTTGCGGAATCGGACTTGTGCAACCAGAGAACATTTGGGGTCTATCTCTCCCACCAGATGATTGGTACGAAGAATGAATCGAGCCTGCGCTGTGTCTGAAGTGTGTCTGTCACGTCCAAACACGCCTTCACCAAACCTCACTCAACGTCCGCCGCATGAAAGCTAAATTCTAGAAATGAGTGAATCCGGGACGGATGCAAAAAGGGCCCGTGGGCTCATGAGTCGGCTGCTCTAACCGTTGAGCTATGGGCCCACGCTCCCTTATCTTACACATTGCGCCAAAGGTGTCGTGCAGTCACAGTTCACCGCAAAAACTGCGGGAGCGCGCAACGCACCGTTACCATGGTTACGCTCACTCATGCCGGCGTCGAGGTATGATTGCGCCAGAAACATCAACGCATGAAAAAGTTGCATTTTCTGCTCTCGCTTACCAACGACGACAACGATTACCAGGTTGAGCAGACCGCCGCCGCCCGCCATGCCGCCCGCAAACTTGGTGTTGACCTCGATATCATCTATGCCAATAACGACGGCATCGTGCAGAGCCAGCAGTTGCTCGGCAGCATACAGTCCACTACCGCTGCGCGACCCGACGCCATCATCTTCGAACCGGCCGGATCTACCGCGCATCCTCAGATTGCCCGCGCCGCCGTCACCGCTGGAATTGGAGTGGTGCTGCTGAATCACGGAGGCGACTACATGGCCGAACTTCGCCGCCTTTTCCATGTGCCTGCATTTGCCATCACCTCGAACCATGAAGAGATTGGCCGTATCCAGGGACAGCAACTGAACGCCCTGATGCCCGCTGGCGGGATCGCTCTTTACGTTCAGGGCCCTTCCGAGAGTTCGGCCGCCCGGCAACGCTATGCCGGTTTGCTCGAAACCAAGTCCAGCGGCGTGCAACTTCGTGTCGTGAAGGCCCAATGGACCGAAGCCAGTGCCTACAAAACAGTCAGTTCGTGGCTCCGTCTTCCCACTTCGCGCCAGGCGAAGATTGAGGCCGTCTGTGCGCAGGACGATTCCATGGCCCGGGGAGCCCGCAAAGCGTTCGAAGAATGCAGCGACCTGAGTGAGCAGTTGCAGAAGATGCCGTTTCTCGGTTGCGATGGACTTCCCAAGACCGGGCAAGAATGGGTGCGCCGCAGGCTGCTGACCGCTACCATTTTCATTCCGCCGAATGCAGATCTGGCGATTGAGATGATGGTGAAATCCATTGCCACCGGCGCGCTGCCGCCGGAATGCACATTCACGACCGCCGGGTCCATTCCCGCCATCGAAGCCCTCGGGCAACAATCAGCGGCGGGCGCCGGATCCCGCTAACCTGAATGCGGGAACGATCCTAGTGCGCGCTGGGTAGCGTGGGCGGTGGCGGCGCGGGGGCAACCTCTGCTGCCGGACTGTTGTTCACCAGGTCTTTCAATTCCTTGCTGGGCTTGAAGAATGGGATCTTCTTTGCCGGAACCTCTACACGGTCGCCGGTTTTCGGGTTGCGGCCCACGCGTGGCTTGCGCTGGCGGGTGCGGAAGCTGCCAAACCCACGTATTTCGATTTTATCGCCCACCCGCAGCGAGCGCACTACGCTGTCAAAGATCGTATCCACAATCACTTCGCTGTCTTTGCGCGTGAGTTCCGCCAGCCGCGAAACTTCTTCGATCAGGTCAGCCTTCGTCATAAGCCTCTTTGCTCCCTTTCGGGCCGGTTCCCTTGTGGGGTTCCGTCTGCCCTGGGGTTCTTACGCCCCGACGCTACCCTGCGCCTGCCTATAACCTTCTCAAATTTAAGGGGTTCTGTGCAAGTACAGTTCCCGGTTCCTAACGCTCAGTATGAGGAAACGGTCGCTTTCTCTTAGAACTGGGGACCAGCTACTTCCAGAGGTAGTAAAAGCCGACCTGTTGTTCCAGGAGCTTTTCCCGGGTGGGCAAATAATCGGAAACATCGCCAAACAGCAGATCCAGCCCCGACCGGCGCTCTTTCGGCGGCCAGACCAGTGTCGGTTCGCCGGAGATATTCACCGCCTGGGCTGTATCCTTCACCGCGCCTTCGAAATCTGCGATCTGATCTACGAGCTTCAGCGACAACGCCTGTTCGCCGGTCCAGACTTTCCCATTCGCGATGGCGCGGATGTCCTCTTCCTTCGCATGCCTGCCATCGGCGACTGCCTGGATGAACTGGGTATGCATGTTGTCAATCAGACCCTGCATGTACTCGCGTTCCGCCGGCGTCATTTCTCGCGTCGGACTGCCCGTATCCTTGAATTCGCCCGCCTTCATCGTGATCGCGTTCAGCTTCGCCCACTTCAGAAGCTCGCCGTAGTTCACCCACTCGGCAATCACCCCGATCGATCCCACCACGCTGCCTTTATCCGCGTAAATCTTGTTGCTGGCCGAGGATACGTAATATGCTCCGCTCGCGCCCACGGTCTCAATCGAAGACACGATCCGTTTTTTCTTTTCGTCGCGAATCCGCTTCACTTCGCGGTAGATCTCCTCCGACGCCGCCACGCCGCCTCCGGGCGAATTCACATGAATGATGATGGCCTTGACGGAATCGTCATCGGCAAATTTTTTAAGCTGGGGGACGATCTGCTTGGGAGAGAAGATTACGCCATCGAGTTCAACCACCGCGATCTTGGAGCCGAAGCCGGTAAACGCTTCTTCATTCCGGCCGCCAAAACTCAAGTACGCCAGCGTAAACACCGCCACCACGAACAGCGCAAACAGCCCGCCGCCCACCAACAACCATATCCAGATACGCGAACGCCCTTCAGCCATAATCACAGCAGTGTAGCACCCGCCGAATCAATCCTGTGGAGCGGGGGTCTTACTTAATTTCAAAGTTCCTCGGATCGACAGATATGTTATGGGATATTTTCGTCTCGGTTGCCTCAAACTGACTGATCGAAGATGTCGACCTGGAGCCCGTGTTTCGGCTACTTCCTAACGAAGCGTTTCCGCTGTACGTTATGGTCCACCGCGTCGGTAATGTGAGATTGTCGATGGTCTTGAAATCCGCAAAGCGTTCTTCGAGCCGGAAATACCCTCGTTGCTGCCCCGCCGATGCGGTGGGACCACCACCACCCGGGTTAGTCACCGAGTATGAGTAAGCGGTCATGACATGCCGAAAAGTGTCGGGCTCAAAATAGAGTTCGATTAGCAAGTCACTGCTTTTCTTGGGCAGGTAGTCCACCCGATGAAGCTCACGGCCGTCCACTTTCTTCAGGCCTTGATCCTGCAGCTTGCCACGACGCTCGTCCAAATGTGAAAGAGCCCACGCGGTCGACAGGGTACCGCCCCATAGACCTTCGGTAAGAATCTCGTCGTGCAGGTGCACAAATCCGCCCATGGCGGAATAGATGCCGGGTTTCGGCTGGCTGACAGCGGTCTTTTTGCCGTCGGTCGCAAACTGCTCCCCGCGGTAATCGGGGCTTGGTATTTTGAGCACGGAGACGAACTTATCGCCTTCCGAGACGAACTGGAGCGTGCCATTCACGATTCCCGCAACGTTCAAATACTGGAAAGTCAAGCTCCCGAGAACCAATTGATTCTTCACTGCCGCCCGCGCCTGCTCGGTTCCGATGGAATTCAAGTGCTGCTTCACGAAATCACCGGCTTGAAATTCATCTTTCGCCACGCTAACCGATGGCATGGCCCCCAAGGCAATCAGCACCGCGAAGTGTCGCATCGAAAACGATCGCATCGAAAATCTCCGCTCAGCATTCCCCGATCTGGGAAGCTCACCAGTATAGTCCACAACAGTCCTGTCTTGACGTACACTCATCCCGCACATGCGTGACCCCATCGAACTCGAAGTCTTCAAGAACCTCTATCACTCCATTGCCGAAGAAATGGGAGCCGCCCTGCGTCGCACGTCCTTCTCTCCCAACATCAAGGAGCGCCGCGACTACTCCTGCGCCGTCTTCGATTCCGCGGGCCAGGTCATCGCCATGGGTGACCACATGCCGGTGCACTTGGGCTCCATGCCCATGTCGGTCGCTGCGGCTGTGGAGCAATGCGAACTCGAACCCGGCGACATGGTCATGCTCAACGACCCCTTCCGCGGCGGCACTCATCTCCCCGATATCACGTTGGTGATGCCGGTCTATGTGGAACGGAAGCCGGCCTATCGAAAGAACAAGAACCTCCGCCGCAAAGCGCACCCTCGCCAGTCCCACCCCGACTTTTACGTCGCTTCCCGCGCCCACCACGCGGATGTCGGCGGAACTTATCCCGGCTCCATGGGCCCCTGCCGCGAAATCTACCAGGAAGGCCTCCGCATTCCGCCCGTGAAGATCATGCGCGACGGAAAACTTGTCGCCGATGTGCTGGCCCTTCTGCTCAACAACGTTCGCACGCCGGAAGAACGCGAAGGCGACGTAGGCGCTCAGATCGCCGCCTGCCAGACGGGAGCCCGGCGCCTCCGTGGAATCTGCGAGCGCTACGGAATCGCCCGCGCCAAGCGAGCCGCCGCCGGTCTGCTCATTTATTCCGAAGAACTGATGCGAGCCTTCCTGCGTTCCATTCCGCCCGGCCATTACCAAGCCGAAGACTTTCTTGACAACGATGGCGTGGAAGAAAAGCCGGTGCGCATAGCCGTGGCCATAGAAGTCGAAGCATCCAAAAACAAATTCCCTGTAGAGACGCGGCTCACCGCGTCTCCGCGAGCAGCGAAGCAGAAGTCCGAGGTCGACGTCACCATCGACTTCACCGGCAGCGACCCGCAAGTCCGAGGCGCAGTCAATGCGGTCGAGGCGATCACTTACTCGGCCTGCTTCTACGTTTTCCGCTGCCTGCTTCACGAAGACGTGCCCGCCACATCTGGCCTCATGCGGCCTATCCGTGTCATCGCCCCATTGGGAACCGTGGTCAACGCCAAGCCTCCTGCTGCCGTTGCTGGTGGCAACGTGGAGACTTCGCAGCGGATTGTCGACGTACTGCTGAAAGCGCTGGCGCAGGCGATTCCCGACCGCATCCCAGCCGCCGCGTCCGGCACCATGAATAACCTCACCATCGGCGGCATCGATCTTCGTATGGGCGATCCGCGTTTGGGCGACCCTCGCACCGGCGAGCCGTTTGCGTACTATGAAACCATCGCCGGCGGCATGGGCGCGCGTCCGACCAAAGACGGAGTCTCGGGCGTCCACACCCACATGACCAACTCGCTAAACACTCCCGCCGAGGCCCTCGAATATGCCTACCCAGTTCGCCTCCGACAGTATTCTTTCCGCTCCCGTAGTGGAGGCGCCGGCCTCCACACCGGTGGCGACGGAATCGTCCGTGAGATCGAGGTGTTGACCGACGCCCAGGTCACGCTGCTCGCCGACCGCCGTTCCCGCGGACCCTATGGCCTGGCCGGCGGAGCCGACGGTGCTCCCGGCCGCACCACGATCATCCGGCGTGACGGGTCCGAGGAGGAACTCCCCGGCAAGACTAGCGTCCGACTGCGTGCAGGAGAAAGAGTCCGCATAGAATCCCCAGGCGGCGGTGGCTGGGGCAGACCCAACCGCTAAACCGCAGAGCACGCAGAGAGTCTTGTAAATGGGTTCCCCTGTGAACTTCCCCTCTGTTCCTCCGTTCCCCCTGTGGTAAAGAACTGTCTCGGTGCACTCGGCGTACTCTGCGGTAAATCCCGCTTTTTCGCTAGAATCAAAGAGCGAGGCTTTCGAAGGATTAACCACGATGAGATTCTTGCGCACTCTTGTTTTCGCGATGGTTCTGGCGTCCGCTTTCTTCTACTTCACCACCTACCGCGGACCTCTCCATCCCGCCAACTGGATCAGCCGTCCCCAGCACGTTGGGATCACCGAAGCCGCCGGGAGCGAAGCGCGAGACCCCGAAGAACAAAACAACATCAACGTTTACCGCAAGAACATCGGAGCCGTCGTCAATATCACCTCCCGCGTACAGGCCTATGACTTCTTCTACGGCTTGTACTCGCAGGAAGGCCAAGGCTCCGGCTTTGTGATCGACAAAGAAGGGCACATCCTCACCAACTATCACGTGATCGCCGAGGCTCGGCAAGTCGAAGTCACGCTTCACAACCGCAAGAAATATAAGGCCACCATTGTCGGCACCGACAAGTCTCACGACTTGGCCATCGTCCAGATCAAAGCGCCCGACCTGCAGCCAATCATTCTAGGCGACTCGGCCAATCTCCAAGTCGGACAGAGGGTTTACGCAATCGGCAACCCCTTCGGCCTCGCCGGCACGCTCACGCAGGGCATCGTCAGTTCCATCCGCCAGGTGCAAGAGCCGGACGGTCTGGTCATCGATGAAGCCATCCAGACCGACGCCGCCATCAACCCCGGCAACTCCGGCGGTCCACTCCTCAACTGGCACGGCGAAGTCATCGGCATCAACACCATCATCGCCTCCAACGTAGGCCAGAGTGCGGGCATCGGATTTGCCATCCCCATCAACACCGCCAAAGCGGTGCTCAACGATCTGGTCACGTTGGGTCGTGTGCGGCGTCCCGCGCTTGGAATCCGCACCATCCCCATTGATCCTGAACTCGCCGACGAACTCAGCTTGGCGGCAGACTACGGGCTCCTCATCGTTCAAGCCGTTGCCGGAGGCTCCGCCGACCGCGCCGGATTACGCGGCGGCTCCGAACGTGCTCAACTCGGCAACACGCTCATCATGATCGGAGGCGATTTAATCGTCGCCATCGACGGAGAAAAAATCGATAGCCAGCAAATCCTCGCCCAAATCATGAACAAGCATCGGGCGGGCGACACCGTGAAAGTGACGATCTTCCGAGGCAAGAAGCGGATGGAAGTACCCGTCGTGCTAGGCGAAGCGAGGGACCAGGTGTAGCTCGTGTGGCGCGGGCACTCTTGCCCGCGTGCACTTGCCCGATTCATATCGCAACGCTCGCGCGTTATGATCTCCCAAATGGCCGACGTCGATTGGATTCGCAAGCTCTGCCTTTCTCTACCCGACGCCACCGAGAATCTTCAGTGGGGCGAAACCCTGTGCTTCAAAGTGCGCGGCAAGCTATTCGCTACCGTGCACCTCTCTGAAGGTAAACTCGCCCCCATCGTCCTCAAATCCTCTCCGGAAACATTCCACGCACTCCTCGAAATCGAAGGCATTTCCCAGGCCCCGTATGTCGGCCGCTACAAATGGATTCTTCTGGCAACCTCGAACGTCGTGCCCGCCGCCGAACTCGAAGCCCTCATTCGCCAGTCGTACGGCTTGGTCGCAACGAAAGCGCCAAAGAAAATAGCCGGACGCAAGAAGACGCCCAGCAAGCCGAACAAGAAGTAAACGGTTTCCTCTCTGCAGCTCAGTGTCCCCTGTGGCGAAGATTTTTTCTCGGCGCCCTCGTCGTCTCGGCCCGGTTTGACTCCCCGCAACCGCGTAGACTAGCCTCGTAGGTTCGCTGCCGAATCCATGCGCATTCAACATAGTTTCTTGATCCTCTGCGTTCTGGCCGCTCTACTCGCCGCGACCGTCGCGGCCGCGCCTCTGCGTCCCACGCACGCCCCGCACGCCATGGTTGCCAGCGTCCACGAGTTGGCTTCTGGAGCGGGCGTCGAGATGCTCCGCGACGGAGGCAATGCCGTCGACGCCGCCGTCGCCACCGGCTTTGCGCTGGCGGTCGTCCATCCCCAGGCCGGAAATCTCGGCGGCGGCGGTTTCCTCCTTCTCCGCAACGCCAACGGCGAAACTCACTTCCTCGACTACCGCGAAAAAGCACCCGCTGCTGCTACCGAAAACATGTATCTCGATGCCCAAGGCAACGTCATTCCAGAGTCCAGCAAAGACTCGAGCGTCGTCGGATACAGGTCGATCGGCGTCCCCGGCTCCGTAGCCGGCCTCGTCTACGCGGAGAAAAAATACGGCAAGCTGTCGCTAGAAAAAGTAATAGCTCCCGCCATCAAGCTCGCGCGCGACGGCTTCCCCCTCGCCTACGAAGACACGCAGGATCTAAGAAGAGATGAGTACCTCGCGCAGTTTCCTGAATCGAAACGCATTTTCCAGCGCGATGGAAAATACTACCAGCCCGGTGAACTGTTCAAGCAGCCCGAACTCGCCCGCACCCTGGAACGCATCGCCAAGGACCCCGACGACTTCTACCACGGCGAGATGGCCCGCGAACTGGCCGCGGCCATCCACAAAGGCGGAGGCCTGATCACCGCCGACGACCTCGCCGCCTACGAAGTGAAAGAACGCGAGCCCATACGCGGCTCCTATCGCGGCTATGACATTATCAGCGCTCCGCCGCCATCCTCCGGAGGAGTGGCGCTCGTCGAAATTCTCAATATCCTCGAAGGCTTCGACCTCACGAAACTCAGCAACCGTTCCGGCGACGCCATCCACCTTGAAGCCGAAGCATTCCGCCGCGCCTTTTTCGATCGCGCCGACTTCATGGGCGATCCCGACTTCGCCAAAGTTCCCGTGGCGCAGCTTATCGACAAGAAGTATGCCGCCGCCTGGCGCGATTCGATCGATCCCAACCATGCCAGCCCCAGCAAGCAGCTGAAGCGCCCGTCATTCGGTGAACTGGAGCGCGTAGCTCAGTCGCACCAGCCCGTTCGCGAGCCCGAAGACACAACGCACTATTCCACCGTCGATGCTGAAGGCAACGCTGTTGCTGTCACCACTACGCTCAACGATTCCTTCGGCTCTCGCGTCACCGCGGAAGGTCTGGGTTTCCTGCTCAATGACGAAATGGACGACTTCACCGCCAAGCAAGGCGTCCCTAACACCTACGGACTCATTCAAGGCCTCGCCAACGCTATCGGCCCGGGCAAGCGCCCGCTCTCCGCCATGACGCCGACCGTCGTGCTCAAAGACGGCAAGCTTTTCCTCGTTCTCGGCTCGCCCGGCGGCCCCACCATCATAACTACCGTTGCCAACATCCTCATCGGCGTTGTCGATTTCGCGCTTGACATTCAGGAAGCGGTCAACGCGCCCCGGTTTCATCATCAGTGGCTCCCCGATGGAATTCTCGTCGAAGACCGCATATCTCCCGATACAATGAATGTTCTACGTTCCAAGGGCCACAAGCTCAAGGTTGAGCATTTCTGGGGAGACGGCGAGTGCATCATGGTCGACCCCAAGACCGGTGAGCGCCTCGGAGCCAGCGACGCACGGAACAACGGGAAGGCGGTAGGTTACTGATGCTGAGGGCGGTATCGACATACGTCTATGTGAAGGAGCGGCTCCATCCGGGCTTGCTCGATGAACTGGTCAAGGCGGGCGCTCAATCGATAGAAATTTTCGCCGCCCGCCAGCACTTCGACTACGCCAATCGCAAGCAGCATGTGCGCGAAATTTCCGACTGGTTCAAGTCCACCGGCATTCCCCTGAATTCCGTGCACGCGCCGTTGTATTCCGACTATGAGTGGGGACGCACCGGTTCGCCGCCGGTCAATATCGCCTCCACCGATCGCGCCCACCGGATCGATGCCATGGACGAGATCAAGCGCGCCCTCGAAGTCGCCGAGCACATCCCCTTCCGCTTTCTGGTGCAGCACATCGGCAGCCCCAACGACGCCTTCGACGACAAAAAGTTCGAAGCGGCAATGACCTGCGTCGAACACCTGCGCGCCTTCGCCAAACCGCTCGGCGTAAGAGTGCTCATTGAAAATATTCCCAACGAACTTTCGACGCCCGATCGCCTGGTCGAGTTCATCAAAACCATGCATTTCGACGACATCGGCGTCTGTTTCGATTGTGGTCATGCCCACATGATGGAAGGCATTCCCGAAGGCTTCGCCGTCCTGAAGAACCACATCTGTTCGACCCACGTGCACGACAACAATAAAGACAAAGACTCGCACCTTTGGCCCGGCAATGGATCGATCGACTGGAAACAGACCATGGAGCTGCTTCGGACCGCACCGCAAACGCCGCCCCTGCTTCTCGAAATCGACGGCGAGGAAAAAAAGAACCCCAGCGAAGAAGTAAGAGCAACCTTCCAAAAGCTGGAAGACCCGTAATTCAACCGTAGAAGAGCGCAAAGTTTCTCGGGTAATCATGTTTCCCCTGTGTTCCTCTGTGCTTCCGGTGGTGAAGACTTTGAAGTGGCGCAGCGCTAGAAGGGATTCTGGCCATTGTTTCTCTGCGTCCTCAGCGCCCTCAGCGGTTAAAGGTTTTGACCTATGCCCTCACCCATCAGCACAATCGCAGAAATAGGCAAGCACGAAGGCCAGTCCGTCACCATCCGCGGATGGCTCTACAACCTCCGCGAAAGCGGCAAGCTCCTCTTCCCGCAATTCCGCGACGGCTCCGGCGTTATCCAGGGCGTAGTCCCGAAGAACGCCGTCCCGCCCGAGGTTTTCGACGCCATCAAAGGCCTCACCCAGGAATCCAGCGTCATCGTAGAAGGTAAGGTCCGCGCCGATAAGCGCGCTCCCGGCGGTTATGAACTCGACGTCTCGAACGTCCAGATCGTGCAGCGCGTGTCCGAGTCCACTCCCTACCCCATCACTCCCAAGGAACACGGCGTCGATTTCTTGATGGAGCACCGCCATCTTTGGCTGCGCTCGCAGCGTCAGGCATCCATTCTGCGTGTGCGCGCCGAAATCATTCGCGCCGCCCGCGACTTTTTCGACTCCAACGGATTCACCCTCACCGATCCGCCGATCCTGACGCCCGCTGCGTGCGAAGGAACCTCGACCCTCTTCCCCGTGGACTACTTCGAAGAGCAGGCCTACCTCACGCAGTCGGGTCAGCTCTACATCGAAGCGACCGCTATGGCGCTCGGCAAGGTTTATTCGTTCGGCCCCACTTTCCGCGCGGAAAAATCGAAGACGCGCCGTCATCTCACCGAATTCTGGATGGTCGAACCTGAAGTCGCCTACGCCACGCTCGACGACCTGATGGAACTCGCCGAGGGTTTGCTGACCTTTTTGGTTAAGCGATGCCTAGACCGTCGCCGTCCCGACCTCGTGACGATCGGCCGCGACCTCACCAAGCTCGAGAAGATCGATGCCCCGTTTCCGCGCATCACCTACGATGATGCCGTCCAAAAATTGCAGGAAGGCCACTCTCAGGGCAAGCTCGAGACCAAATTCGAGTGGGGCGGCGACCTCGGGTCGCCCGATGAAACCTATCTCTCATCGCTCTACGACCGCCCCGTCATGATCCATCGATACCCGGCCAAAGTGAAAGCGTTCTACATGGAACCCGACCCCCAGCGCCCCGACCTCGCCCTCTGCGTCGATGTGCTAGCCCCCGAAGGCTACGGCGAAATCATCGGCGGATCGCAGCGCATGGCCTCGCACGACCGGCTTCTGCAGCGCATTCACGAGCACAATCTGCCCGAAGAAGCCTTCCAGTGGTATCTTGATCTGCGCCAGTACGGCAGCGTCCCCCACTCCGGCTTCGGCATGGGCATAGAGCGGGCCGTAGCCTGGATCTGCGGACTAGAGCACGTGCGGGAGACGATCCCCTTCCCGCGCATGTTGCATCGGCTGTATCCGTAGTTTTTCACCGCCGAAACGCAGAGAGCGCCGAGAAATGCGAGAAAACGATAGGCTTGATGAGATTTCGCACCGCATCATCGGCGCAGCTATCGAGGTTCACAGACATCTCGGACCGGGCTTGCTGGAATCCGCCTATCAATCATGTTTAGCCTTTGAATTGAAGCGACTGGATCTGAAGCTGGAAGAGCAAAAACCGCTGCCAGTTGTATATAAAGAAGTGAAACTCGATTGTGGTTATCATCTTGACATCGTAGTGGAACACGAGATCATCGTCGAAATCAAGGCAATCGAAAAGCTACTTCCAATTCACGATGCCCACCTCGTATCGTATTTCAGGCGTGCGAAGAAGAGAGTAGGCCTTCTGATGAACTTCCACGTCCCAGTTCTAAAAAGTGGTGTGAAACGAATATGAATGAATTCCCAGACGCCGAGTCGGCGAAAAGACAAGCGCCACAATCCGAATAAATCAAGAAAAGGGTTTTCTCGGCGCGCTCTGCGTCTCGGCGGTGAACAGGAAGCATATGCCACAACGAACCACGATGTACAGCAGCATCACCCCGCGCCAGATCCGAGTGATCGGCGTGCCGCTTGACCTCGGTCAATCCCGCCGCGGCGTTGACATGGGTCCTTCCGCCGTCCGCGTCGCCGGACTCGAAGCCCGCCTCGAAGCCATCGGCCATATTGTGGAAGACGCGGGCAACATCACCGTCGCTATCCCCGAGCAAAAAAAAGAAGGCGCCGCCAACTCCAAATATCTCAAGGAAATCACGGCCACCTGCACCAAGAGCGCCGAGCTTGTCTTGAAGACGCTCGAAGCCGGCAAAGTTCCTCTCATCCTCGGCGGCGATCATTCTGTAGCTGTTGGTACGGTGTCAGGCGTGGCTGAATTCTACCGCCGCAAGAATCAGAAAATTGGTCTTCTCTGGATCGACGCGCACACCGATATGAACACGCCGGACTCTTCGCCCAGTGGCAACGTGCACGGCATGCCGCTTGCCGCGATTATGGGGCTTCCGCCGTTCGAGCTGGGCAAGATCTACGATTTCTCGCCCAAGGTGCAACCGGAAAATTGCGTGCTCGTCGGCATCCGCGACGTCGACAACTTCGAAAAAGAAAACATCCGCAAATCCGGAGTCGAAGTCTTCACCATGCGTGACATCGATGAACGTGGCATGCGCGCCGTGATGGAAGACGCGCTCCGCCTGGCCGGACATGACACCGTCGGCTATCACGTTTCGCTCGACATGGATTGGATCGATCCCGAAGACGCGCCCGGCGTCGGCACTCCAGTCTGGGGCGGCGCCACCTATCGCGAAGCGCATTTAGCCATGGAAATTATCTCCGACCATGGACGCATGCTGAGCTTCGAAATTGTGGAAGTGAATCCGGTCATCGACGAGCACAACCAGACCGCAGACTTAGCCGTCGAACTGGCCCTCTCGGCATTTGGGAAGAAGATCCTCTAAGGGCTGCGGAAGAATCGAGGGCTGTTTGGTCCCCAATAGCACCCGCTTCAGAACGACAGTAACAATGAATGGCCTAAGAAATCCGCTCACTGCACGTCAGATACTTTTCCGTTCAGAAACGTAACCTTAATATCCTTGTAAACATAAATCAGCTTCGTGCCAAGATTAATGATCTTGTCCGGGTTGCCGAGCGCGGCTTTCACTTGATCAGGCGTTTGCCCTTTTTCTATCTGCGCAGGCTCCGCCGGAGGCGCTTGTTGTTGCGCTTGTGCTCCACCCTGGTCGCCGCCGCCTTGCTGGTTGTTCCCTTGATCGCCGCCACCCTGCTGCCCGCCACCCTGATCGCCTCCCTGCTGCGCATCGTCACTGCTGATGGCCAGAAGCTGCCCGATGATATCTTCCACCTGACCCGCGCTCGCGCTTGCCAAGGTGCCCGTCGGAAGCTGGAAGACCACTTGCGCCTTGTTGTACGTCGGAGGATCGGTCTTGTTGCAGGTATCGCAAGCGACGATGTTCAAAGTCACATTGTCTTTAGACAGGTTAACGTCGATCTTCGTGGGATATACCTTGTCCCCCTTCGCGAATAAGTGTGTAGTCTGCCCCTCTGACGCCGTCTGCGAAAAATGTCCGAAGAGGGCCTTTCGCGCTTGCACCGCAACGCTGCTCGGAGTATGAACGGTTCCGCCTTCATACTTGGTGGTCAGAACTGTTTTATCGGTATAAGGCACCCCGAGGATTCCGCCCTTTTGGATGGCCAAGAGCGTGCCCGCCTCCACCACCGAAGGTCCGCTCGTGTCCGACCCCATCTTTACCAGTTTGTATTGCGCGACCAGTTGCTCCTGCAGAGAAACCGCCTGGGCACTGGCCAGCGACACTGGCAAAATCGTGACAGCCAGCAGCACAATTCCTGAAAGCAGAGCGTCGAGTTTATGCGACATCTTTAAGCCCTCCGGTTCAGTCTGTCCCAAAGTTCGACTCCGAGCGGTGCGACGAACAGCGAGCGCAGAGTCGGGAATGATCCCGCCCATCCTTGCAGAAGGGAGCATCGTCGTCCGATGCTCCCTGTGCTTGATTGATCGGTGAAACTGCTGTCACGAGCGTGTGTTCTACTGCTGCCCGCCGCCAGATCCCGCGGCTTCCTGCTTGGCCTCTGCCTCCGCCTGATTGGCCGCCGCAATTTGATCATCCACGGCCGTCGACGCCGACTTATCTGGCGGCGGAGGCGGCACATCCGAGGCTGTGGTGCCTGTGTCCGGCGCTTTCGGAATACCGCCGGTGCCCTGCTTCTTCGCCAGATCGCCTAGACCATTATTAAGCTGTTCCGCAAACTGGTTTTGCATCTCCTGCAAGTCGTCCACCTTAACGGCCACGGTTTGTCCGGCCGCGCAATCCGACTTCTTGCTCGCCGCGACGCTGGCGTTCACCATCTGATCTGCATCCGGAGTGTCGGTGAGCCGCATGATCACGTCCCCCGCCGTCAGCCCACATTCCTGCCCGTTCGACAGCACGGTCAGATCGCTGGCCACCACAAACGTGCGTCTTGCCGGATCCAGTGCCGGTGGAACCTCGCCGCTGGCGGGCGCCGGTGCTGCCGCTGCTTGACCGCCGGACGCGCCATTCTGTGCCGCTTGTGCCTGCTGCGCGGCCAACTGCGCCTTCACTTCGTCGGCGATGGCCTGCTTGACCTCGGGCGTCAGTGCCACCGGACCCGAAGCTGTTGGCGCTGGATCTCCGCCGCCTCCGTTGCCAGGCGCCGCATACGACTCCGCCGCGCTCGCATTTGCCTCTGCCTGGGCGGCATACGCCGCTTGCAAATTCGCCGCAATCAGATAATCGGTCAGCCAGAACGCTGGCGAAGCATAATAGGGATAAGGTGCGAAGAACCCACCGTAGAAGCCATACCACGGTGCTCCTCCCCAACCCCAGGCTCCCACTCCCCAGTAAACCGGCGCACCCCACGGCTGGTAGCCCCATGCATAAAATCCCGGGTGATACCAATAGCCCGGATAGTAGCCGTAGTAGTGATAGCCGCCGTAGTAGTAGCCGCGATACACGCCGGTCCGGTAGGCCCCGTGGTAATAGTAAGTGCGCGAATAATAGGCGTGGCCGCCCCGCGTCACATAGGCGCGCTGCACGTATCCGCCATGCCCTGTCGTCACAATGCGCGCTCCGTTGCGCTCACTCACAGCGACCCGTCCGCCGTGGATCCCATTCTCAACGTGCAAGCCGTTGCGGTTGATAGAACGAACTTGTCCATTCTTGCTGAACGTTGCACTTCCGCCGCCTTTCATGGCAACCGTCTTGGTTCCTGCAACGGTGTGTGCATTGGTACGCGTAGCGGTGTTATTTGCCTTGGGTGCACTACCTTTATTGCCACCCGTGTTGCCGCCCGCTGCACTGCCCTTGCTGGCGTTGTTTGTACCACCCTTGTTTCCATTCGCGCCGCCCGTCGTCGTCGAATGCCCGGCTGTCGTTGTGTGGCTCGGCGTGGTGGTCGTATGTCCCGCCGTCGTCGCATGGCTGGGAGGCGTTGTGGTGTGGCTGGCCGACGAACCCGGTCCGCGATTGGCCGCGCCGGCTGAGTGCTGCGCCGGGGCTGTGTGTTGTGCTGGGGCTGTGTGCTGCGCCGGGGCTGTGTGTTGCGCTGGGGCTGTGTGCTGCGCTGGGGCTGTGTGCTGCGCTGGGGCTTGGTGCGGCGCACTCGCCGCCTTCGGAGCGGGGGCGGCCTTGGGGGCAGGCGCACTCGTCTTTTTTTGCGCCGAAGCCACTACGGTCATTGCGAAAAGAAGCAACAATACAGACCATTTCGGCCTGACGTTTTTTCCTCGGTTGTTCAATTTCATAGTCACTCCTGTCAGATGCGAAGCTCTTTCCTCATAAGTCCACACTCCACCAGCGGGGACATAAGCGCCCAGACAAACCCTTCAATCCAACCTGCAGTCCCGCTCCTGGCATCTTCGACGAGAGCCTCTGGGTCCGAGTGCCATGGGGGGAGTACCGGCACCGGCCTTCGAAGTAGCGACAATTTCACACCCGTTTCATTACGGTGTCAAGCGATCTCCCAAAATTTACATTTGTCACCCCGAACATCTCGACGAACTCGAAAATTGCGGCGCACATGTCCGTTGCGAGCGCAGCGTCGTCTCTCTGATGGCGAATTTGGATGGCGAACTTGGCGAGGATCAAGCGAATGAATCGTCGCGTCAGGCCGTGGTGAACCAAAGCTGCGATTGACGGGAAACGCGCCGAGCGCCAGACTGGCAGGGTTATGGCAAAGCTTCGGGTTGGCATCCTCTTTGGCGGACGTAGCGGCGAGCACGAAGTGTCGTTGCTGTCGGCGGCGTCGGTTCTGAATGCAATTGATAAGACGAAATACGAAGTGGTCCCCATCGGCATCACAAAAGATGGCCGCTGGCTCACAGCGGAACACGCCGAGAGACTGTTGCGCGGCGAGAAGCACGCGGAGAAGACCGGCTCCCCATTGCTTGAGAAGCGTTTGCGGGCGGGCGATCCCGAGGCGACTCCGGGGGCGGCGGTGTTGGCTTCAGGTGAGTCGGTCGTTGTTCCTCCGGAACCGGCGCGGCGCGAAACTGGACTCGCGCCATTTCAGACCGATGCAGAAACGTTCCGTCGCGCATCCGACCGCGCCATTAACGTGGATGTCATTTTCCCCGTGTTACACGGAACCTTCGGCGAAGACGGGACGATTCAGGGGCTGCTCGAACTTGCCGACATGGCTTATGTTGGCGCTGGCGTGCTCGGCTCTTCCGCGGGCATGGATAAAGACGTCATGAAGTCTTTGTTTCGCGCGGCGGGATTGCCCATCGTGAAACATGTGACCGTGTTGCGCAGCCAGTTCGAGGGCACGCCTGGAAAAGTGCGAAAGCTGTTGGAAAACAAGCTAAAGTATCCCGTCTTCGTGAAGCCGGCGAACCTGGGATCGTCGGTGGGAATTTCGAAGGCGCACGATGCGAAGGAACTTTGTCCGGCGATCGCGGAGGCGGCAAAATTCGATCGCAAGATCGTAATTGAAGAAGGCGTCGGCGGGAAAAAGAACAAGGCGCGCGAAATCGAGTGCGCCGTCCTCGGGAACGACGATCCTAAGGCTTCCATTGCGGGCGAAATCATTCCCAGCAAGGAGTTCTACGACTACGACGCGAAGTACCTGGTGGAAGGCTCGGAAGCGGTGATCCCCGCGAAGATCACGAAAGCCGAGATGAAAACGGTGCAGAAGCTGGCAATCGCTGCGTTTCGAGCGGTCGATTGCTCAGGTCTGGCGCGAGTCGATTTTCTGATGGACCCAAAATCGAGGCGGATTTTCGTCAACGAGATCAACACCATGCCCGGCTTCACCGCAATCAGCATGTATCCGAAGATGTGGACGGCATCGGGCCTGTCGTATCCCGAACTGATTGATCGCCTGATCCGGCTCGGCATCGAACGCCACGAAGACAAGAAACGGAATCAATACAGTCGATAGATTTACCGCCAAGGCGCTGGAAGATGGTTGAGACGCAAGATTTCAGTCCAGGCGCAGGCATGCGCACGGCTACGTGCGGCCCGCCAGCGGAACTCCAGGCGAATTCCCATGTGAACAGAATAAGAACATTGGTGGCCTTGGTCTCTTTCGCGTTTGACACCCCTCCAAAGCGGTTGCTATAGTCGAGGAGTCCCTTATTGGACGCGGTTTCGAACCAGCTGGAATTGTCCCAGGGTCGTCCGCCAGGGCGGCCTCAACGTAACCTAATGACCACGCCAGCAGTCCGCTCGACCACGTCCCGTTTAGTCGTGCACAAACACGCGACGACACAGAGGCTATGAACTTGTTCGACGACAGCACCGCCCGCAACCTTGACTCCAGTCTTGAAACCATGACAACTGCTCACGATACCCATACCGGCGGCTCGGCCGTATTAGATGCTCCCGAGCACGCACAACCCTCCGCTGCGGAACCAATGGCTTCCGCCCCTGACGTTCATGAACACGACGCTCATGAAAATGGCACTCATGAAATCGGCGCTTCTCAAAACGGCGCTCCCGATAGTTCCGCCTCTGAAAACACCGCAGCTGCCAGCGACGACTTCGCCGCCGCGCTCCACAGCTTCGAGAGCGAAACCGAGGAATCGGTTGGCGACGACCACGTAATCAAGGGTACCGTGGTGAAACTGACCGAGACCCACGTCGTCGTAGATATCGGGGCGAAGTCCGAAGGCATGGCGCCGATTGCGGAAATTCTCGATCACGAGGGCAAGCCAAAGTTCCAGCCCGGCGACGAGATCGACGTCATGCGCGACAAAGGTGAAACCGAAGAGGGCTACGTTAACCTCTCGCACCTGAAGGCGCAACGCCTGCGGTCGTGGGATGAGATTGAACGCGCTTACAACGAAAAGAAGCCCATCAAGGGCGTCGTCGTGGAACGTATCAAGGGCGGCCTGACCCTCGACATTCAGGGGGCGCGCGCTTTCCTGCCGGGCTCACAAGTGGACCTGCGTCCCATCCGGAATCTGGATGGCATGAAGGGCCAGACCATGGAAGTCGCCATCATCAAGCTCAACAAAAAGCGCGGCAACATCGTGGTCTCGCGAAAACAGCTGCTGGAGGGAGAACAGGCGGAAAAGCGCGGCAAGACGTTGGAGCATCTCGAGGAAGGCAGCGTACTCACCGGCATCGTCAAGAACCTCACCGAGTATGGCGCTTTTGTGGATATGGGCGGCATTGACGGGCTGTTGCACATCACCGACATGTCGTGGGGACGTCTGACGCACCCGCGCGATCTGGTGAATGTCGGCGATCAGATTCAAGTGAAAGTGCTTAAATACGACAAAGACAAGCAGCGCGTCTCGCTGGGCTTCAAGCAGCTCACGCCCGATCCGTGGCTGGATGCGGAACACCGCTATCCCGTGGGCGCGCACGTCCACGGCCGCGTCATCAGCGTCACCGACTACGGAGCCTTTGTAGAACTCGAGCAGGGCATTGAAGGTCTCGTCCACGTCAGCGAAATGACCTGGTCGAAGCGGATGAAGCATCCCTCGAAACTGGTCAACGTGAACGACGAAGTGGATTGCGTCGTCTTGAGCGTGAACCCGACCGAACGCC
The DNA here is from genome assembly GCA_036521955.1 of Terriglobales bacterium. Taxonomy (GTDB): domain Bacteria; phylum Acidobacteriota; class Terriglobia; order Terriglobales; family Acidobacteriaceae; genus Acidiflorens. Next base: position 9,567 of record DATDGS010000004.1, on the reverse strand, counting down.
GTATCTCTCTCGGCATGCGGCAACTTGCCTCCAACCCTTGGGATACTCTACACGACAAATATCCTGTAGGCGCGACGGTCGAAGGCCGTGTCCGCAATCTGACCGAGTTTGGCGCTTTTATTGAAATCGAAGACGGAATCGACGGCCTGGTGCATGTCAGCAACCTGAGCTGGACCACGCGCGTCAAGCATCCTTCCGAAGTGTTGAAGAAGGGCGACAAGGTGAAGGCCGTCATCCTGGCCATTGAACCGGATAAGCGCCGTCTTTCACTCGGCGTGAAGCAGATGCAGCCCGACGTTTGGGATTCGTTCTTCGCGCGGCACCGCATCGGCGACATCGTGCATGGCAAGATCCTGCGGGTGGCCAACTTCGGCGCGTTTGTCGAGATCGCCGAGGGCATCGAAGGTCTGTGTCACAACTCAGAAGCCGTCGATGGGAACGGACAACCGATGCACCTGGAACCCGGCAGTGAGTTCGATTTCAAGATCATCAAGATGAATCAGGAAGAGAAGAAAGTCGGCCTGAGCATCAAGGCCGTCGGTGAAGAAGCGTCGCGCCAGGAAGTCGAGTCTTACAAGCACCCGGCATCCTCGTCTTCGACCAGCACCACCATCGGCGACCTGATCTCGTGGAAGCGCGCCGGCGGCGACAGCAACTAGCAGCGGTCATATGGTGGAGGGACGGGCGCCTCGCCCGACTTTCCTGGGTGTTTTCCCTCGCTCGTCTGGTGACGGTGCTTCGCCCCGTCCCGCGGGGCAGAGTCGCAACCACACAATCGCACCAACCCGTCATTTCTTGCCCGTACTCTCGTCCGGCACCAGCGCGTAGCTGACGAAAGCAACGTCTTTACTGTCGGGCGACCACGAGGGCACGTTGATTGTCCCTTGGCTGCCAAAGAGCCTCGCCAGCACGCTGATTTTCTGGTCGCTCGCTTTCTCCTTAGCCAGCGCCATAATCCGCAGCATCAGGTGCTTGCTCTCCGGATTCTTTCAAGCGTACTGTAGAGAGTCGTTTTCCCCACCGGAGCCAGATCGCCCGCCGGATCGACGTTTGCAAACAATGCCTCCTCCGCTGCATCTTTATCGTGCGAGCAGACCCCAATCCCCACATAGTAAGCACCCTCGAGCGGAAACCCGCATCGAAGCGCCAGAGTAGTAGAGTAGTGCAAATCCTTACCAGGGTTTCCCAGAAACAAATAAACGAAATCGCCGCGCTTTTCGATGCGCAATCGTTCAGCTGAGGAATTGTACGACGTTCGGTAAGTCTGCCGGATTGAGTCCAGATTCAAACCTGTCTCATCCAAACTGAGCATGAATCTGGAACTGGATGGAAAACGCGCGCTGGTAACAGGATCAACCGCGGGAATCGGATACGCGATCGCCGAAGCTCTGGCTCGCGAGGGCGCCGACGTTATTGTGAACGGGCGGACGGAAGAACGGGTCAAACAAGCGATACAGTCCATTTGGATTTCTCATCCGCAGGCCAAGGTGGAAGGTCTCGCTGCCGATCTTGGGAAGGCCGATGGAGTGCGTGCCGCTGTTCAGCGCCTTCTCGATGTCGACATCCTCGTCAACACCCGGGCATCTTCGAGCCTAAGCCGTTTGAGCAAATTCCTGACGAAGACTGCTTTCGTTTCTTTGAAGTCAATGCCAGGAGCGGTGTTCGCTTGTCCCGAACCTACCTGCCCGCTTGAAGAAGCGCAAGTGGGGACGCATCGTTTTCATTTCGAGTGAATCCGCGGTACAGATTCCGGCCGAGATGATTCACTAGGGCATGAGGAAAACTGCGCAGCTCGCGATTGCCCGCGGCCTGGCGGAGACAACCGCCGGCACCGGCGTCACCGTGAATTCCGTGCTGCCGGCCCCACCGCCTCCGAAGGGTGTGAATGAATTTGTCGATCGCATGGCGGTATCTTCAAACCAGACAAGGGAGCAACTTGAGACAGAATTCTTCCGCAACATTCGCCCGAGTTCCTTGCTGCGCCCGCTTCGCGCGTCCCGACGAAGTGGCGGCGCTGGTGGCGTTCGTCTGCAGCCCGCTCTCCTCTGCGACGAACGGCGCTGCTCTTAGAGCCCATGGTGGAGTCGTCCGCTCTATTCTCTGAGCAGCCAGTCGACGAGCTACGCGGTCCCCTGTCCCCGAGCCAATAAGGGTTTTACTTCCACTTGTTGCCGCTCCTGCTCGTTCACCCGGAACATCTGCCGCGGCTGCAGCTTCATCGACCGCGCCAGGAAGACTTCGGGGAACTGCGCGATATGCGTGTTGTAGGTGTTGACGTCATCGTTGAAGAATTCGCGGCGGTCAGCGATTCGCTTCTCCAATTCGGAGATGCGATTCTGCAGCGCCAGAAAATTCTGGTCGGCCTTAAGCTGCGGATAGCGCTCCGCCACCACAAAAAAAGATCGCAGAGCGCCCGTCAGCAGCATGTCAGCCTGAGCCTTCTGCGGAATGCTGTCCGCGTCCATCGAAGCCGCGCGCGCCTGCGTCACCGCCTCTTGCGTCTGCCGCTCGTAGTCCATGTAGCCCTTGACGCAGGCCACCAGGTTGGGAACCTCATCATGGCGCTGCTTGAGCAACACATCGATATTGGCCCAGGCGCGGCCAATTTCGTTCTGCAGATGCACCAGCCCGTTGTACACGATGACCGCGTATATCGCGGCACCGGTGAATAACAGGACCAACGCGGCGGCGGTAAGAACCGGCATGAGTGTTTTTGCGTGAAACAGACTCGAATGTAGCGGAGGTATCTGAAACAGACAAGTTACCCCCGGGTGATGCGCCGCCCAATGCCAACCCTCAATCTTGAATGTGCTGGACTGAACAGTGCTGGAGTGAACAATGCGTCGCCGGATTAAGGCCAAAGCACCTACTTGGAATCGACTTTGATATCGACTTTCAAACTGATGTAAACTTGCGAACGATCGTCAAATTGGCTCACCGTCTTGGTTCCGCTCTTGCGGTTGTTGTACTGCGCATACACTTCGTAATCGATGGTGGGCTCAAGCGCCGGGAAACGGTAAGTGCCCTCCGGACCAACGATATAGGTTTTCACGGAGCGAGTGTGAGTGTTGGTCAAGTACACGACTGCGTTTGGCAAAGGATTGTCCCCGCCATCCAGAACCTTGCCGGTGAGCAGGCGAGTCTTGTCTTTCTTCGAATCGCGGCCAAATAACTGCGCTGGAGCCGCCAGAACCGGTGTCGACATGTACATGTAGTAGATCGACGCCGACCACATAACCAGCGACAACATGATCGTCAATGAAGTGCCGACGATCGCATTCGTGACGTTCGCATTCTTCATGAATTTCTCAGTTCCGCCGATTCTCAAACCTGGCGGCCCCTACCAGTCTAAATGAAGACCGATGTCAGAACGCTCGTCATCGTCGATATGCACCGCTACTTCGGGACTCGGCTTAAACTTTCTGCCGGAGGGCAGCCGGTAGTCCTTCACGTCCGCCCAGACGATATAGTCGGCCTTGCCGACGGGCAATCGTTGGGCGAACTCGCCACTGTGATCGGAATAGAGTTCCCAGCGGACTTTTTTCTCGTCGGCCCGCCGAATCTTCACCTTGACCCCGTACAACGGGTGCCCGTTCGGGTCCCAAACCGTCCCGAAGACTAGAGCGTAAGGTTTCGGCTTCTCACGCTCGCTGCCCCGCGCGCTCACCGGGGCAAGCAGAGACGCCAAGAACAAGAACAAGAGCACGACCGAAGAATTGATTGCAACCCAGCGCCGGAAAACTCGGAAATGTGCCGTATTCTTCAGGAATCCTCGTCCTCTGACTCTTCTTTGACGACGTCTTCTTCGTCCTCGTCTTCTTCGATCTCGTCCTCGCCGACTACCTTGAGTTCAACGGGATTCACCGTAACCACCTCGAAGTCCGTTCCGCACTCCGGGCACGAGACGACCGCGCCTTCATCGACCTCATCCTCGTCGATGTCGAGATCAGTCTCGCATTCAGGACAGTACACCATGATTTCCTCCACGTTCGGGGTACCCTGTTATATTTAGTTTCTTCGCGAGGAAAAGGTCAAGTGGCTTACCAAGAAAATTCTGAAATCGCTAATTCTTCCCGTTTCGGATATCCCTCCGCAAGTCTTGCGGCGGTTGCCGTGGTTGCCCTCGCTGCATTGTCGTGCGCTTCTCCGTGCCTGGCGCAAGAAGTGGCCCAGGAACCGCCTCGCTTGGCGTCCGATCGGCACACCGACGCCCATATCGCCGAACGGATCCGGCAAGTTTCAGCCGACCACATCCGCCAGACGATCGAGAAGCTGGTCAGCTTCCAGAACCGATCCACGATCTCCGCCCAGGACGACGAATCCATCGAAGCGGGCAAGGGAATCGGAGCAGCACGCGAATGGATCAAGCGGGAGTTTGAGCGCTACTCCAAAGAATGCGGCGGCTGCCTCAAGGTGAAAACCGATGCCTTCACCGAAAAGCCCGCCGAGCGCATTCCCCAGCCTACCGAAATAACGAATGTTTATGCGGTTCTGCCCGGTTCCGACCCTAAACAAGCGGATCGCATCGTGCTGGTAACCGGCCACTATGACTCGCGCAACAGCGACACGTTCAACGGAACTGACCCCGCACCGGGGGCGAATGACGACGGCAGCGGCACGGCGGTGAGCCTGGAATGCGCCCGCGTCCTCAGCCAAGCTGCCGCCGAGCTTAAGTTCCCGGCAACTGTTATTTTTCTCACGGTCGCTGGAGAAGAGCAGGGTCTGAACGGCAGCAGGCACTTCGCCCAGATGGCCCAGCAAGAGAGATGGAAAATCGAAGCCGTCTTGAACAATGACATTGTCGGAGGCAACCTCGGTCCGGGACAGGATTCGAGCCTGGTACGTGTGTTTTCTGAAGGTCTGCCAGCGGCGGCCAGCGACGGTGAAATCAAGCGAATACGAATGCTCGGCGGAGAAAGCGACTCACCTTCGCGCGAACTTGCCCGCTACATCGTCGATGTCGGACGCTCGTACGATGCCGGTGTCAAGCCGCTTCTGATCTTCCGGCTCGACCGCTTCCTGCGCGGAGGCGACCACTATTCTTTCAACCAGCAGGGCTTCGCCGCCGTGCGCTTCACGGAATTCCGCGAAGATTTCAATCATCAGCATCAAACTCCTCGCAACGAGAATGGCATCGAATACGGAGACCTGCCGAAGTTCGTTGACTTTGACTATGTGGCGCACGTCGCACGGCTGAACGCGGCGACCCTGGCCTCGTTGGCGTCGGCTCCCGCCCCGCCGGCGAACGTAAAAATGCTGACCAAAAACCTCGAAAATGACACGACTTTGACGTGGGAACCTTCGTCCGGCGCGGCCGCCTATGAGGTGGTCTGGCGTTCAACTAGCGCCTCCGACTGGGAGTACGCCCAAGCGATCAGCACCGGTACGCGTGCAACCCTGAAGGTTTCGAAGGATAATGAGATATTCGGTGTGCGGGCGGTCGATGCGGCAGGACATCGCAGTCTGCCGGTTGTGCCGGAGCCGGAAAGATAGGGCGTACTGGTAACTGATTAGCGGTTTGCTGAAGTTGCTTCATGCTGCGGTTGATTTTGGTTGGCGCAGCGGTTCACCGCTACGATAACTGGCTCACCATGATTGACGGCTTTGGCCGCTGCAGGCGACCAGAACAGAAGAGGAGTGCCACTTGGTTCGAAGCCGCGAAATGACGCTCAGCCTGCCGCCGTTCACGCGCGCCGTGATCTGGCTGCTCGGACTCAACACCGCCATTTTCCTCCTCATGGAGTTGTTTAGCATGGCCGTGCCGGGCATCGATCGGTCGATATTAGAGTATTTCGGCCTCATCCCAACTCAAGTGACCCATGGCTGGATCTGGCAGATTGTGACGTACAGCTTCCTTCATGCCGGTTTTTGGCATTGGTTCGGCAACATGCTGGGGATTTGGATGTTTGGGTCGGCGCTTGAGGGCGCATGGGGTTCGCGTCGTTTTTTGGATTTGTATTTCTTCGGGGTAATTGGCGCGGCCATCACCACCATCCTCATATCGTACGGACATGTGCTCGGCAGCCCGAACACAATGACAATCGGGGCTTCCGGTGGGGTCTTCGCGATTCTGATGGCCTTTGGAATTGTATTTGCGGAAAACGAGATCATGATGATCCCGTTCCCGTTTCTCATCAAGGCAAAATACTTCATAGCGATTTTGGTCGTAGTGGAGTTGGCGTTCGCCATGAGCGGCGGTGGTAGCGTGGCCTACGTCGCCCATCTGGGCGGACTGTTGTTCGGCTACGTGTATGTGAAGTTTGTGCCGCGAGGATTCCGCGGTTTCGATCTCTCCGAGCGCTATTACGGCTTGCGGAATTCTCACTACCGTTGGAAACGGCGGCGTGCCGCGAGAAAATTCGAGGTCTACATGAAAGGTCACGATCGTAAAGTCACCTTCGACGAGCACGGGAACTACATCCCTCCCGACGACAACGACAAACCAAACGGCGGATCGAAATCAGGCTGGGTCAATTAGTAACGTCACTAGTTGTAGAGACGCGGCTTGCCGCGTCTCCTGCCCGCGCCTCGACGCGGAAAAACTTGGGGATCGACAGATCCTGTATTAGCCGCGGAGGGGCAACGCCTTCGGTAGCCGTATTTCTGTCGATGGTATCGAGCGGGAGATCATCGGCATAGTGCCGAACTTCGCCTACCAACCGCCGAATGACACCGCTCCCAGCCCGGTGGTGTTTCTGCCGTACCTGCAGGGCGCAACCGGTTACGGGTATGCCATTTTGACGGTCCGATCGCGGACGGCCGCGGCTGCGGTGACTACGCAACTAAGTCAAGGCGTGGCAGCGCTCGACCGAACGTTAGCCCTCGAAGATGTGCCGACTCTTAAAGACGTTACCGACGAGCAATACCAGAGCTATCGTGTGCCAGCCGAGTTGCTCGGTGTCTATGCCATAGCTAGCCTCATCGTTGCGATACTGGGTCTATATGCAGTAATGGCCCATTCGGTCATCGAACGCCATCGCGAGTTCTCGCTCCGCGTTGCACTCGGCTCAACGCGCGAAAGTATTATGCGTTTGGTCCTGCGCGGAACCGCCGGTGTAGCCGTTCTGGGGGGAGTGGTAGGCGGCCTGGGCTCAATAGCCGTAGTGTGATTGTTGCGTTCCACGCTGTTCGGAGTTGCACCGTTCGATCCGGCCACCTATTTTGCAGCAACAGCCTTGTTGCTGCTTACCGTGTTCGTTTCGGGGCTTCTCCCGGCCCGCCGCGCGGCGAAAGTTGACCCTCTGCTGGCGCTGCGGTGCGAGTAGCCCCATCATAAAATTGATCGGTTCGATCAACTTACACTTGGCACAGCTGAGTTCCCATCGGCTACGCATGGCCTCCGTCTGCCTGCGTTCGTAAGCGCGGAAAATAGCTAAGTAGGTTCAACCGCCATTTATGAGACGAGTTGTTGTCGCCGGGATAATGACTCGCGGGGCGGATCAACGAGCGAGGAGCTGGGCTACCTGGGCTCGGAACTTCTGGTACTGAGGGTGGTTCATCAGTTCGGGGATGTCGTCGCCAATGAGCATGGCTGCTTCGTGCCGATCAAGGGAAGTCTGCAGGCTGGCGAATGCTTCCTGCTTCTTTCCCAATGCGGCGTATGCGGTAGCGAGGGCATAGGCAGAGCCCGAACCCCGCTCAACAAGATCCTGGTCCATCGGCAGCTCGTTCTCATATAAGCCTTTTAGTCCGCCGACGGCGAAACCCTTCTCTCGCGCGTTGGCGAGCCTTAGTCCGTTCTCGTCGTGGCGGAGTTCGGCCGCACGTCTGCTTTCTGCCAGTGACTTGGCGTAGTTCTTCTGATCCCAGTAGACCCTTCCCAAATAGGCATGCGTGGAAGAAAGCGAGGGCTCCGTGACTTCCAATTGCGTCAGCAGCGTCAAGCCTTCGCTTTTGTGTCCGGCCTGCCAGAGAAGGAATCCTTTATCGGCCAGGATTGCGTTGGACGAAGGATCGAGGCGCCGAGCTTGTTCCATTTCATCGATGGCTTCGGGGAAGCGGTTCATGCCGAACAGATAGGTAGCGTACCAATGATGGGCGCGCACGGATTTGGGATCTAACTCGAGGGCTCGTTTGAATTCCCGTTCGGCCGTGACCCCCTTCCACGACCACCAGTAAGTGCCGAAGGCCAAAGAGATATGGGCCTCGGCCGAGGTGTCGTCGAGTTCGACGGCGCGCTCGGCGGCGGAGATGGCGCGTGGGTAGGCTTCACCGGGAGGCATGGAGCCGAATTCGCGCAACAGGTTATAGCAGTCCGCCAGGCCAACGTAGGCTTGAGCGTCGCTCGGATCTTTTACGATGGCCTGGGTAAAGTAATCGATGGCTTTGTTCAAATCGTCGGGCGTACGCCGGTCCCAGAAGTAGCGCCCTTTAAGGTAGAGGTCCTGTGCTTCCTGGTTGGGTGCGCGGCGGCTGGCCATGGCCTTGAAGCGAGAGTCGCGATGGCCGATGGAAAAATAGATCACCAGCCCTGCTGTGAGCACCAACGGAACCATCCAGGCCGCAACCCCGACATTGAAAGCAAAGGGTTTTGCAGGGACAGTCGGGGCAATTGGTACGGCTTCGGGTACGCTTCGTGGGAGTTCGGCGGTTTCGCCCGATGCCGTGTCGTCGGCGTCCAGCTCCTCGGTACGCCCTTTCAACCAGTTCGCTAACTCGCCGTTGTAGGCGAAGACGGCGCTACGTCCCCCTCCCGGCACGCGATGAACGGGAAGTCCACGCTCGGCTTCCCATCGCTTGACAGTGCGCTCGGCCCGTCCCAGGAAGTGAGCGATTTCCTTCCATGAATCCAGACGTTTGCCCAAAACAGGATCGGGATTAGCTGCCATAAAGGGAAATGACATGTCATGGCCCGAACTGGCCCGACTTGTCTCGTGCCTCGGGGGGGAAGGCCGCAATAGTATATCGCGGTTTTGGGCGTGTTGTTCCCCCCACCAAAGGGCCTTTTTATGGGAAATACAGGCCATTTCGGCGAATTCATAAGCATCTGCAATTCAACAGTTTAGGAGGATTCTCGATGTCTGAAGGCTACTTTGCCCGTCTGGTTGTCACGTCAACGTTTTGCCTGGCACTGGCAGCGGCGGTGATGGTGGCCGTTCCGGCCCAGGCGCAGACCTATACCGACCTGCACGATTTCAACGCCAGCGCTGGGGATCCGACGAACTTCAACTCGGGCCGGCTGGCGCAGGCGCGGGACGGAAATTTCTACGCGGAATCGCAAGCGGGAGGTTCGGGCCAAGGGACGGTGTTCAATGTTTCGCCGAGCGGTACCGTCACCTCGATCTTCGACTTCGATGGAACCTCAGGCGCGGCAGCGATGGGTGGCCTAACGCTCGGTCCCAGCGACGGGGAATTGTATGGGGACACATCCCAAGGCGGTACTTCCAACGATGGCGTCACTTTCAAGATCACCACGAGCGGAACCTACACGGCGCTGCACAACTTTACCAATACTGGGGACGGAGCGGGTCCCGTGAACGCACTCGTGGTGGGCAGTAACGGCGATTTCTACGGCCTGACGGCTACCAACCCGGAAACGTTCTATTCCGTGACCTCGGCAGGCAAGCT
>DATDGS010000003.1:0-43457 GCA_036521955.1 Terriglobales bacterium | reverse complement strand
CGCTTCACCACTCTCTGACGCCGTCGCCATACGGGCGGCAGCCGTCAACGGATTCCTCCCAGCAACGCATACTCGAGGTTCCAAATCCACAAGTCAAAGTTCTTGACGGCGGGAATGCGTTTGAGGCTGAGTGGCTGGTCTCCCGGCAGAACCGAACCGAACGTGGTCAACATTGCGGATCTGAATCCTGCTTCACGGGTGATTTGGAACGTTTGCGCGCTCCAATGAGGATCGAGTGCCGGGTGCGGGTAAGAAAAATGCTCGATGGGCTCGCTCAGCATCTCTTCCAGTCGCTCCTTACAGCCCCGAATTTCCGACCGCGCCTCCCCCTCGGTGACGTGGGCCAGATTGGGATGCGAAAGTGTATGAGCTCCGATGATATGGCCGGCTCTTTTCAGGGCGCGAACCTGGTCCCAGTTCATCATCAATCCACTACGGGCATCGAGGGGTTCAACCCCGAGCGATTCTTCAATCTGGTGTAGCAGTTGTTCTTGTGCGGTGCCCGATCGCGCAGCACCCAAGTCCCAGGCCATACGCAACGCCGCCTTCTTGCCGTCGGCACTAGCGATCTCGAAGGGTTGCGCGTTCTCCGGGTGTTTCCATGCGGTCACGGTCGTGGTGCTGAAGGCAAAATTGAGCCGGACATACCACGGAGGCGTTCCCGTCTCCACCGCGTTCACCATAATGTAAAAAGTCGCAGGAATACCATACCGACTCAGAATCGGCAGCACGACCTCGTAATTATCGGCGAAGCCATCGTCAAACGTCACGGCCACCGACCACGGGGGGAGCCGCCGACCATCGGCGGCAAATTCCATAACCTGCTCGATGGTGACGGGGTTGAAGCGTCGCGACAAAGCGCTCATCTGCGATTCGAAACTGGCCCGGGACTGGGAGATGCGGATGGTGTTTGCGGTCTGCTCGGGATCTTCGACCACCGAGTGGTACATCAGGACTCCAGCGCGTGGTCGGGCAAACCAAGCCGCAGCTCTTAGAACCCTGCCGTGCACCGCCGCATTCTTCCCCCACAGCTTGGGTTTGAACTGAAGCAAACCGGCTCCCGCGCTGCACCTTCCGGTGACCAGCGTGCTTTTGCTATGTGAAATCATAGCGTATCATGACAGCCGCTGAACCGCAGCGGGAGGCTGAGAGCTGCCCTCCGTAACTCATCGCCGATATCTCTGTGTGCGGTTGTTTTTACCCAAACTAGAATCAGGAAAGATACGGAGAGCGAGGCGCGCTCAAGATACACGCGTCGCCATCTGCCAAATTCAAGTCCAAGGGAGGTCCGGAACTCACCAGATTCCGCGGATCGTAGCAGAAGATCGGGTCCGTTTGGCGGTGCACGAACCCGGCCTGCAACCACGCTTCCCTGGTCACTTCGATTGAAGACGCAGCTACGATCTCGCAAGTTTCCGGATCCTCGGCGGCTGTGCGGGTGGCAAGAGCACAAATTGCCTGCCAGGACTCTCGATCTTCACGGTTCATCCGAATGTCGACGATCCTCACTTGCCTGCCAACCCGGGTGAGCAAAAAGTATCCCCGCAATTGCTGTGCCTGGCTAACTAGAAACCCGGAAAAACGGGCAGCCGGGCAGCGCAGCAGATAATTCAATCCCGCAGCGGTTCTCCGCGGCGACGTAGAACTTGTCGTCTGCCCGATGGCGCCGCCGTCAATTGATTCTGTGAAACTCGTGACCTTCGACGCCTGCCATCCCTTCGGGGCCGACGGAATTCCCGTCAGGGCCCGGGCCGAATTTCTCATGAATTTTATGGGCGTCTTCCAATTCTTCTCCGGCGTGGTTCGAAACTGCAACCAGGGCCGAACCACGCGGGCATACCGCCGCAGTTCGCCGCAACGTTGGTAGCCCAGTTTCGGAAGAAGGTTCCTCGTATCCTGTGAACCTCCGATGGTCAGGAGCATGTCGGCAAGCCCCGCCACTTTTCTCAGCAGGTGCACACCGGCCCCGACAGCTGACCGGCTGGCTGTCCAGTCGATCAGGTGTATGGCTTTGGCCTCAGTCTTGAGCGTCACCAAGTTAACCGGCCACACTCCCCCATGAGCCACGATCTCGCCCGCTTGTTTGACCGCTAAGCTGCGGGGACCCGTCCATTCAGGATGATTGGCAAAGTATTTCCAATCGATGACCTCCGGACGAAAAGAGTTGAGGGTCGGGTCCGTCCGGAACGACTTCACCAGGAATTGGGTAAGATCTTGTTGCTCTGATGCCAGTATCGGCACAAATTCGAATGCCATCGTTTTGCCACGCTCTGAATAAAGAGTCTATATGGTCCGCATAACTGTCCCCGTCGCTCCCGGCAGATCCGGCATCCTCACAAATGTTTCAGGCAGAGCCTCGCTTTCAGCCCTGAAAGCTCAAGGGTTTCAAACTGCCCTGGCCGCTTTGCGTGGTAGACTTTTTTTTGCATGTTATCATCGCAGGGCATCGCCCCACTCCGATGCCAAACCCGAGGCTACGTAGTTGCGCGCCACCACGAACGAATTCTGACGATGGATGCGATTTCCCTAACCTGGCAGCCCGAAGGTGCGTTTCACCACGTCGGATTCGTCGTGGCATCGATTCCGAATTCCGTGCCGGGTTTCGCCAGCATGCTGCATGCGGATTGGGACGAGCATGTTTTTCATGATCCCAACCAGGGCGTTCGCGTCACGTTCCTGAAGAGCCGCCACGCGTGCGATCCGCTCTGGGAACTGGTGGAACCGGCCGACGAGCAATCGCCGGTATACTCCTTCGCCGCCAAGGGAGGCGGCCTGCACCACGTTAGTTATGTCGTGGACCATCTGGAGCAGGCCCTCGCCGCCGCCCGCTCGCTGGGAGCGCTCATCACGCGGCAACCAATGCCGGCAGTAGCGTTCGGCGGCCGGCGCATCGCCTGGATCTACACCCGGAACCGTCTGCTGATCGAATATCTGGAACGCTGATGAATGATTCGGCTTCCAATTCGACTCCCGCTAAGCACAATCCTTCAGCGCTGCGGGCCGAGGTCGATGGGCTGATCGCTCAAAGAACTTTCGATCTTGCCGCGCGACGGCTGGCCGAACTTTGGCGGCGCGATGCCGCTTCGGCCACAGCCAGCTTCGTGACTTCGCGGCTGGACGAGTTGCGCGACAAACTCGCACTCACCAAATTCAGGCTAGCGATTCTGCGCTCGTTCACCGTCGAGCCCATCGTGCCGCTACTGCGCTCCGAAGCATTCGCGTACGGTATCGATCTCGAAGTCCATGTCGGCGATTTCAATACCTACGTGCAAGAGATGCTCGACAGCCAGAGTTCGCTCTATCGTTTCGCGCCCGACGCAGTGGTGCTGGCGGTGCGTGCCGACCAGGCCGCGCCCGAGCTGTGGCGGGACTTCGCCGATCTGACGCCGGAGGCGGCGCGGCAAGCCGCCGAGCGCGTGGTTCGCGGATATGAGCAGTGGATCGGCGCATTTCGCCAACACAGCCGGGCGGCGCTGATCGTTCATTCCCTGGAGCGCCCGGCATCTCCAAACCTCGGCGTCCTCGACAGCCAATCGGAAGCGGGCCAGTTCGGACTACTGCGCCAGATCAATCGTGAACTGCGGCGCATCGAGGGAGAATTCCACGGGGTGTACAGCCTCGACTACGAAGCGCTGGTGGCGCGCCATGGCAGCGAGCATTGGCACGACCAACGCAAATGGCTGACGGCGCGGCTGCCCATCGCGGCCGGTTATCTTCTTCCGATGGCGCGGGAGTGGATGCGTTTTATCGTGCCGCTCAGCGGACGCACCGCCAAAGTGCTGGTCGTCGACCTCGACAATACCCTGTGGGGCGGCGTGATTGGCGAAGACGGAATGGGCGGCATTCGAGTTGGCTCCGAATATCCGGGCGCGGCGTATCAAACATTGCAGCGAGCCTTGCTCGATCTGTCGCGCAAGGGAATTCTGCTCGCCGTGTGCAGCAAGAACAATCTCGACGATGCCATGCAGGCGATGGAGAAGCATCCGGGAATGTTGCTGCGCGCGAAGCACTTCGCGGCGCTGCGTGTTAACTGGACGGACAAGGCACAGAATCTCCGCGAGATCGCGCAGGAACTGAACGTCGGCATCGATGGGCTCGCCTTCCTCGACGACAATCCTTTCGAGCGCGAGCAGGTTCGTGCCGCGCTTCCGGAGGTTACGGTTATCGATTTGCCGAAGAGCCCGCTGGAGTATGCCTCTGCCCTCAGGGATTGTGCAGCATTCGAGCGGCTGACTCTTTCGTCCGAAGACCTGCAGCGCACCGAAATGTATGCGGCACAGAAGCGACTCGCCGACGCCAAGCAGAGCTTTCCGTCGAAGGAGGATTTCTTCCGCTTCCTCGAGCAGGAGGCGGAACTGGAACCAGTGTCGGATCTGACGCTGGCGCGAGTTGCACAATTGACGCAGAAGACCAACCAGTTCAACCTGACCACGCGGCGCTACAGCGAGGCACAGATCGCGGAGATGGCGAGACAGCCAGAGTGGCGCATCTCTTCGATCCGCGTGCGCGATCGTTTCGGCGACCACGGGTTGGTCGGCGTCGCCATCGCTCACGACGAGGGCGAACAATGCGAAATCGATACTTTTCTGCTGAGCTGCCGCGTCATCGGAAGAACGGTCGAGACCGCGCTTCTCGCGCAGCTCGCGGAAAGCGCTGCCCAGCGCGGCCGGAAGCGGCTGGTGGGCTGGTTTCTACCGACCAAGAAAAACGTTCCGGCACGCGATTTCTACCCGCAGCACGGCTTCGAGCGGCAGGAGATCAATGGCACAGGGTCGCTGTGGACGCTGGATCTGAAACGTTTAACGCTGCGCTGTCCCGATTGGATTAAGCTGCAGGTGACAACGGAAAGTAAACCGGGAGGAAAGAATTGACAGCCAACGTGTTGGAGCAGGTGCGAAGCGTCGCCAGTGACATTTTCGGAATTCCGGCGGACAAGATCACGGCGGAATCTTCGCCCGAAACGATTGAGAGGTGGGATTCCGTGCAGCATCTGAATCTGACTCTTGCTCTTGAAGAAAAGTTCGGCGTGCAACTCGAACCTGAAGATATCGAGCAGATGAAGAACATCGGCGCGGCCGCAACGCTGGTCGAAAAACGGCAGTCGGCGACGCGCTAGTGCCTTTGGCTTGTCATCCAGCCCTAGTTCCGCCGCAGCGCACGCCGAGAAAGGAACGGAGAGGAAACGCCACGTTCCTCTGCGTAAGAACTCAGGTTGAGAAACCATGTTTACGAACTGTGAAAAACCAGTTCCTTCTCCCCGGCAACGATGTGATTGACCGCTTCCACACCCATCAACACGGAGTGGTCCATGTTTCCGATTTCATACCGCCAGGCGCCAAAACGCCCGCGGGAATAGATTCCCTTTTCGAGCAATGCCGGCTGCAAGATATCGAGCGCCCGGTCGCGGCCGAGCGTCGGGATCGGATAGGAGTAACCAACGATCCGGTGATATCGGGAAACGACGCGGTCCCGGTCCGACGCTTCGAGCATGTTGGCTCGGATCAGTCCCGTCGTTACCTGATCAAGCACTTTTTCCGGGTTGGGCGACTCTCCCACTCGGAACGACATTTCGCACATCAATGAACTGTAATGCTCGGTATCGCCGTTCGGAACGTTGAACGGCGAGTAGTGTGAGAAATAAGTGGCGCGATAGCAGGGCATTTCCGAATCGGTGAAGTAGATCCAGCACCGTCCGGTTTCGATCTTCTTCTTCAAACCGAGGCCGACCACGAGCAGATTGTTATGCTCGAGATTTTGGGCAGCGTCCCGGAGCCGCTTGTCGACCGGCTTGAGCATGTGCGCGAGCAGATCCAGGGGCGCGGTCGAGAGCAGTACATCGTAGGTGTCACCGGTGCCGTCCGCGAAAGAAACCCGGCGTTGCGCCACGTCTACCTCTGCGAGTTGTTTTCCGGTCTGAATTTTCTCCGCGAAGTGGGCAGCAATGCGGCGGTAGATCTCGCCGGTTCCGCCGTGCAGCGGGAACTTGAATTTGCTGTTCGGACCCCATGCCACATCGTCACGCTCGTAAAGAACGTTTTCGAGGAGCCTCTTGAAATCCACCACCGCGACGCGGTCGGCGATCCAGTGTTTGGACATCTGCTCCAGAGGCGTGGTCCAGACCTTTGAGTTGTAGGGGAACATGAAGGCTTCCGCGATGCCCTCGCCAAAAGTGGCCAGGATCCAGTCGCGAAAGTTGCCCGCTTCACGGCCGCCACCATTGGCTGCGGCTTTGGCCGCTCCCAACAAGCAACTGACCTGAATCTCCTTCGGCAGGTACCGCAAATTGCTCTGGAACGGATAAGGGACCCAGGAATTGTCGCCTTGTACGATCCAGCTCTCGCGAATCCGCTCGTGGACCTCCTTGCCGAGGACCTTGTCGATCAGCTTGTCGAAGTAGGGATAGTGCGAAAAAATGACGTGGCCGCCCTCATCCCACACAAATCCGTGTTGATCAACGTGGGAAGTGGCGTGGCCACCGACGTCGCCGGATTTCTCGTAAAGTACCCAGTTGTCGTAGCCCAGTTCCTGGAGACGGTAGGCCGCACCCAGTCCGGTCGGTCCCGCTCCGATAATGACAATCTTCTTGCTCGCCATAGATTTTATTCGTGGGATTGGCCGGACTTCCGATGCGGCGAACCGGCAGGATTCACCCCATTGAAAGATCCAGCATTGACTCCATGGGGGCCAGCATCTCCAAATTCGGACATCGGGCGACGGTGTGCTAAATTTCCGAAAAATCGTTGGAGGAGTCCCTGAATTGTAGCACATGGTTTTTGCCTTTTTTGCGTTCCAGAAATAACCGGAAGTAACCTGCGGGCATCCTGCAACCGGCCTCCGCTTCCCTTCCATCTGGATCGCCGCTCGTCGACGTTCATTCGCAGTACCTGGCTCGGAGACGCGAAAAACTCTCATCACCGCTCACGCATGCAGAAGACACAGTTGGGGTGATGCCGGCGGGGCGACCCGGCTGACGAAAGAAAATGTCCTGAATGCGCTGCTTCCACAGAAATTTGCCCGGGCGGTGAAGTACCGATGCTCAGGGTTTCGGGCCAAATCTTTCCGGGGTAAGTCAGCCTAGCAACAAGTTACATACGATAGGGTTGTTCAGCCGGAGGGTTGCTGCCGCCCAACCGCACAGCGCCAAAATCATTGCTTGGCGTTGGCGGATGGCGGTGATTTCGAAGGCTGCGGTTGCGCATTGGCAGGTTTCCTTCCTTCGGCACGGATGGAATATCGCATTTTTTTTCACATCGGTCGAGGCCGTAGCGCCCCGGCAAGCCCAGCCCTTCGGATCACATTACATTTTCAACGGTTTACAGTCGGAGATGGGGCACTATACGGAAGCGTAATTGCTGATTCATCAAGCGACGCTGATTTCGCAAACTTGTTATCAAACTTCTTGTTATACAACTTAAAGAGTGTCTGCCCATTGGACCATCCCCTCGCCGCCCCCGCGGGTCCATGAAACAAGAAAGGGACCTTGGGATGAACGCCGGCGATATTGACACTAAGCACAAATTTGAAGTGAACCTCGGGAGGATTAAGGACTTGACCACTTCGACCAGCCATCTGATTGCCCCACACGGGGGAGAACTTGTTCAGCTGCAAGTGCCGGCCGCGCGCGCGGCGGAGCTCAAAGCGCAATCGCAGGATTGGCCCTCATGGGACCTGACCGCCCGGCAGCTTTGCGATCTGGAACTGCTGATGAGCGGAGGCTTCTCACCGCTCCGTGGGTTCATGAACCGCGCCGATTACGAGGGTGTCTGCCACAACATGCGACTGGCCGACGGCACCCTGTGGCCCATGCCCATCACGCTCGACATCAGCGAGGAATTCGCCAAGAAATTGACGCCGGGCAGCGGCAAGATTGCATTGCGTGATCCCGAAGGCGTGATGCTCGCCGTGCTCCATGTCGAGGATGTCTGGCAGCCGGACCGCCAGGCCGAAGCCCAGTCGGTTTTTGGTTCCACCAGCGCCGCGCATCCGGGCGCCGACTACGCCATCAACAAATCCCATCCCTGGTACGTGGGCGGAGGAGTCGAACAGTTACAGGATCCGGCCCACTACGATTTCCGTTCGCTGCGCTTGACTCCCGCCGATCTGCGCGCTGAATTCGGCCGGCTGGGCTGGACTAAGGTCGTGGCTTTCCAGACGCGCAATCCCATGCATCGCGCTCACGTCGAACTGACCATGCGCGCCGCCAAGCAGGTCGAGGCGAATCTGCTGATTCATCCCTCGGTCGGTATGACCAAGCCGGGCGACGTGGATTATTTCGTTCGCACCCGGTGCTACCAGTTGCTGCTCGCGAAGTACCCGCATGGTACGGTCAAGCTGTCGATGCTGCCGCTGGCCATGCGATTGGGCGGACCGCGCGAAGCGATCTGGCACGGCCTGATACGAAAAAACCACGGGTGCACCCACTTCATTGTCGGCCGCGATCATGCCGGCCCCGGGAAAGATACCGACGGCAAGCCTTTCTACGGCCCTTACGACGCCCAGGAACTGTTCCAGAAGCATGCAGCGGAAATGGGCGTCAAAATGGTTCCGTTCCAGATGATGGTGTATCTGCAGAATGAAGACCGCTACGTTCCGTCCGATGAAGTGCCGCCGGGCGCCAAGGTGCTCGACATCTCTGGCACGGAATTGCGCAAGCGCCTCAATGAAGGGCGCGATATCCCGGCGTGGTTCACGTATCCGGAAGTCGTGCGGGAATTGCGCCGCAGCTATCCGCCACGGCACAAGCAGGGGGTCACCATTTTCTTCACCGGACTTTCGGGTTCGGGAAAATCGACCATCGCCAATGCTCTCATCACCAAGTTTCTGGAGATGGGCGGACGTCCGGTCACGCTGCTCGATGGCGACTTGGTGCGCAAGCACTTGTCGAGCGAACTCGGATTCTCCAAGGAGCATCGCGACATCAACATTCGCCGCATCGGCTATGTCGCTTCCGAGATCACCAAGAACGGCGGCATCGCGGTGTGCGCCCCCATCGCTCCCTATGAGGCGACGCGCAAAGCGGTGCGGCAGATGATCGAGCCGTTCGGCGGATTCATTCTGGTGCACGCAGCGACTTCGATCGAAGTGTGTGAACAGCGCGACCGCAAAGGCCTGTATGCCAAGGCTCGCGCTGGCATCGTCAAGGAGTTCACCGGCATTTCGGATCCGTACGAGGCGCCCACCGATGCCGAAGTCGTGATCGACACCGCCAAACTGAGCGCGGAGGAAGCGGCGCAGAGCATCATTCTGCACCTTGAGCGCGAGGGTTTTGTCGGGGCCAACGGGAACAGCGAGTAATGTCAATAAAGTCCATCACTACGATGGACTTTATGCCATAATGACGTGGGGTCATCGTATCGGTAACGCGTTCTCACTCCCTTAACATGGTTCTGCTAAACACGGCTTTGCTCTGCTGAGAATCGGGAACTGAGAACTATTCGAAAGACGCCATGGAATTCTTGCTGCTGAAAGTAGTGATCGGCTTGGTCGTCGGAACCCTGATCGGACTCACGGGGGTGGGCGGCGGAGTATTGCTCCTGCCCATGCTGATTTTCGGCCTGCACGTGCCCGCCATCATTGCCGTCGGCAGCGATGCATTGTGCAACTTCTTCACCAAGATTCCCGCCAGCATCGTGCACTTTCGCAAGGGCACGGTGCGCATGAAAGTCGTTGTGGCGTTGGCGGTCGGCAGCATTCCCGGTTCTTACCTCGGTGTGTCTCTTCTGGTGCATCTGCGCCAGGTGCATGGCGCCGGCGTCAACGATTTCATCAAGTCCGCCGTGGGATTGCTGCTGGTCGTGGTGCCCGCACTGCTCCTGTTCCAAAGGCGGATCGAAGACCATCTGATTGGGCGCCAACCCACGATGCGGTCTTTTGCCGGTATGAGCGCCATCGGATTAGTCGGCGGATTTCTGGTGGGCATCACCTCGGTTGGGTCGGGCAGCATCATCATCATGTTGCTTCTATTGTTTTATTCCTTCTCTCCCAAGATCATGGTCGGGACCGACATTGCCCACGCCGTGATTCTGACTGGCGTCACCGGTTTGCTGCACTTCCGGGCGGGCAATGTCGAGGGGCATTTGGTCGGCGCCATACTGATCGGCTCGATCCCCGGCGGCATACTTGGCTCGTATCTAAGCACGCGCGTCCCCGTCCTCTGGCTGCGGAGAATCCTCTGCGCGGTTCTGCTGATGACTGGAGCAAGAATGCTGTGGGCGTGAAAGAATAGTTCCCAGTTCTCAGGTCTCAGGTCTCAGAGAACCTGCGACCGGCAAACGGAGAACTAAGGAAACGGAATATTACTGAATGACCTCCTACTCATCCTCATCCATAGAAACCGTCGAACGCATTCATACCGCCCTGGAAGCAGCGCGGACCGTGCTCAACCGCTTCACTCCCGGCGCCATTGCAACCGAATACAAAGTTGGACACGATCCCGTCACCGAGGCCGACCGCGCCGTTGACGACATTCTACGCAAGACGCTTCTCCGCGACGGGGAGGGCTGGCTCTCGGAAGAAACCGTGGACGACTTCACTCGTCTCGACAAACAGCGCGTCTGGGTCGTCGATCCGCTCGACGGCACGCGCGAGTTCGTCGGAGGCATCCCCGAGTTCTGTGTTTCGATCGCCATGGTGGAAAATGGAATTCCCGTCGCGGGCGGGATCTGCAATCCGGCCACGGACGAATTGATCCTCGGATCGCGCGACACGGGCGTGACCTACAACGGCAAGCCCGCCCAACCGAGCCAGCGCAAGGATCTGCCTGGCGCGCTGCTGCTCGCCAGCCGCAGCGAGGTGAAGCGCGGCGAGTGGAAACAGTTCGAGGCCGCCGAGTTCGAGATTCGCCCCATGGGATCGGTCGCTTACAAACTCGGATTGGTCGCCGCCGGTCGCGCCGATCTTACCTTCACTCTGGTTCCGAAAAATGAGTGGGACGTTGCCGCCGGGGCGGCGCTGGTCGAAAGCGCCGGAGGCTGGGTACTGAAGCTCGACAATTCTCCACTGCGCTGCAACCAAAAAAATCCTCTCATCTCCGGCCTGCTCGCAGGAGGCCCGTTTCTACGCGATCCGCTGCTCGCCATGCTCGACAGGCACTCGCAGACGATCGGCGCCGACAAGCAATCCTAAAGTCGGAAAACATCATGGCTGCCTCGCGCATGGTGTTCCTGATGTACCACGAGCTTGAGGTCGCTGGCCGTAGCTCTGCCAGTCCGAGCCCGGTTACGTGCGCTACATTCTTCCGGTCGACACTTTCCGCAGCCAGGTGGTCTGGCTAAGAAAATCCGGCCCGCGCCGGCTGAACGTCGGCGAAGCGCTTCGCTATCCTCCTGCGCCGAGCGTTTGTATCACCTTCGACCATGGCTACGAGACCGACCTTATCGCAGTCGTGCCGGTGCTTCGCGAGTTCGGCTTCAACGCAACTTTCTACCTCACCGCTGGATTCCTGGGCACGCCGGGTTACCTCAATGCCAACCAGGTGCGCGATCTGGACGCCCAGGGTTTTCAGATCGGCTGCCATTCGATGACGCACCCTTATCTCTCCGATCTCCCGGAACTGGAACTGCAGCACGAAATCGTGAATGCGAAACTGCACATTGAAAGTATGGTTGGACATCCCATCGAGCACTTTTCCTGTCCCGGAGGACGCTACAACCAACGCACGCTCCAGATGGCGCGTCAGGCCGGGTTTGCAACTGTTGCCAACAGCCAGTTTTGTGCGAACTCGTCCGGCGCCAGCCCTTACGAGCTCGGCCGCGTGGCGATGCTGTGTGACCTCACCATCGACCGAGTTCATCGCCACCTGCCAGGGCAGCGGGTTGGGGAAGAAACGCCTGCAGAATCAGGTCCGCCGCAGCCTGCGGCGCGGGCTCGGAAACCACGCCTATGATTACCTGCGCGCGGTTTTACACGGGGGGATACCGGCAGTAACCCCACGGTTGGTCAGGGGCGATCCGCCTCAGTGTCCAAGCCTGACCGCAAGAACCAGATCCCCCATACCGGCTGTCCCGTGCCGGTTTTCGCACATTCGCACGAAAACACTAGCGGTCACTGGCGCGCGCGAATCTGTACATGCCGCAAACGCATGTACTAATGGGTTCCCGATGCCCTTCCGGTATCTAGGAACAATCGCCTCGTCTGGATAGATTCAGCTTGAGGACAATCGACTAGTCCCCCATTTTGTAAGGTCGAGGGCTCGCAAATGTTTGAAGAGAGAAATTCTTTTCTAGACCGTCATTCCAAATTTTTCCCTGCGCACGCAAAGGGTCTGAGCGTCTTGATAACCCTCCTGGTGGTCGCGTTGATGACCCCTCCTTGCGTGCAAGCGCAAACCATTGACCCGCACAGCGACTGGACATGGAACGTCCTGAAACTGTCAGGAAATCTTCCCGCCGGCTCGGTCAATGAGTCTTACAACTCTGTGCTCGCGGTTGCTGGCGGAAAGTCCCCGTACGATTTCTCGCTGAGGGACGGCGTCCTGCCCCCGGGCATCACTTTGAACCCAGCCACGGGGACACTCTCCGGGAAGCCTTCGACCACGGGCACTTTCTCTTTCTATGTGAGGGTGACCGACTCCCGTGGCGAAACGGGGCGCCATGCATTCGGTATCGTCGTGGGTAGTGGCAGCGAAACTGTCGATGTCCATGTGTCTCCCACCAGCACAAGCTTATCTTCGAATCAAAACCAGCAGTTCACCGCCACGGTCAGCGGAACTTCCAATACCGGGGTGACATGGTCGGCGACGTTGGGCTCGGTCAATTCCGGCGGTCTCTACAGTGCACCGACCGTAACCGCGAAAACCAACGTGGTCGTCGCCGCGACCAGTGTTGTCGACTCCTCAAAGTTCGCCAGTGCCGCAATCACCATCGACCCGGCGAACAGCCAGGCGCTGCAAATCACAACCGGCAATCTTCCCCAAGGCCAGCAGGGGGACGTTTATAGCGAAGTCTTCATTGCGACTGGCGGAACCGCGCCCTACAGTTGGAACATTTCCGCAGGCACCCCTCCTGCAGGAATCGCGATGAATACGAACGGGCAATTCACCGGCGTGCCGACCGCAGCCGGGACGTCAAGCTTTACGGTCACGGTCACCGATGCCACCAACAAAACGGCAAGCGGCAATTTCAGCGTCACTGTCGTTGCCGGCGGCAATTTCGATGGTCCCGCGGAACTGCCGAGAGTAACGGTCTCCAGCGCGATGACCAACACGCCCGCGCCAGGACCCACCATCAGCGTTAAGTCGGGCGGCGATCTGCAATCGGCCTTGAACAATGCGCAGTGCGGCAACACGATCGCCCTGCAGGCGGGGGCAACCTTCTCGGGAGTCTTCAAGTTCCCAGCCCAGAATTGCGATAGCGGCCACTGGATCATCGTTCGCACCAGCGCTCCCGACACCAGTCTGCCTGCCGAAGGGCAGCGCCTTACGCCTTGCTATGCAGGAGTGGCTTCCCTGCCGGGACGCCCGCAGTATGCCTGCAACAATCCACAGAATGTGCTGGCCAAACTCGTTGTTTCAGGACCCGGCGACGGTCCCGTAATCTTCGAGTCGGGAGCGAATCATTATCGGCTGGTCGGATTGGAAATAACGCGACCGACCGGGGTCAAGGCATCACCGACACTGATGTCGGTAGAGCAACAAGGCAACGCTGAATACATCGTTCTCGATCGCAGCTGGTTGCACGGGACGACGCAAGATGAGACCAAGACAGGTTTCAACCTCGCGGGCTCGAATTACGTAGCCGTCGTCGACTCCTACTTCACTGACTTCCACTGCACGGCTATGACCGGCCAGTGTACGGACGCGCACGCGGTGAGCGGCGGTACCGGGGAACACCAGGATGGTCCTTACGGGATACAGGACAACTTCCTGGAGGCCTCGGGCGAAGGCATCCTGTTCGGCGGCGCCGCCGCAACGACTACTCCGGCCGACATCACCATCAGTTTCAATCACTTCTTCAAACCGTGGCAGTGGATGCCAGGGTCCGAGCCTTTCCAGGGTGGAGATTCGGGCAATCCGTTCATTGTCAAGAACCACTTCGAATTCAAGAATGCTTCCCGCGTGCTGGCGGAAGCCAACCTGCTCGAAAACGTCTGGGGAGGTTTCAGCCAGAGAGGCTTTGGCATACTCCTGAATCCGAGCAACCAGACCACTCAAACACAGCCGGTCCGCGACGTCTGTCCGATCTGTGTGGTCACGGACGTGACGATCCGATACACGCACATCATCCACGCCGGAGGGGGTATGGCGTTGTCGACCGACATTTCGGGACATGGACTGGCCGACCACGGAGCTGCCGCCAAGGCAGGAGCTCGCTGGAGCATTCACGACGTAGTCCTGGATGATATCAGCGAGAAAAAATACAAGGGCACCGGCAGGCTGTTTGGCATGTCAAATACCTGGCCGACAAACCCGTTGAATAACGTAACGATCAATCACATCACCGGCTTTCCGGATGCGACCGGCGGCTTTATGTTCGTGGGCAACAACAGTGCGAATCAGATGTACGGATTCGTCTTCACCAACAACATTGTCATAACCGGCTTGCACCCGATGTGGGATGCATTGCGCGGTGATAGCTGCGCCGCCTCCGACGTCCCTGTCACCCTCTTGAACAAGTGCTTCCTGACGTACTCATTCAACCATAATGCTCTGCTTGGGGCGTCTCCCCATTTTGGGCCGTCAATGTGGCCGACAAGCAACCTGTTTGGGCCGAGTCCGAGTAACGCCGTTTTCATTGAATTTGATAACGGCAATAGCGGAAACTACGAACTCCAGCCGAATAGTCCCTATAAGAACGCGGGGAGCGACGGCAAGGATCTCGGGGCGGACATCGTAGGACTCAATGCGGCGCTTGCGGGCGTCGAGTAAATTTTAGGTCCCGATTTGAATACTGAGGTCCGCGGCCCGCCGCGGACCTCTTTATCTGTGTGCCGCCAACTTGCCACCTGGCACGAAATCGCGCTGGATTCGTCAATCTTGTATTCAGCCGGGCAAGGCTCAAACCGCGAAAGGTTTGTTGTGGCAGCAACGGAAGGTGACAGACCATTGGTCGCTGCTCACACCGCCTAGCTCTACCTGACAGCCCGCGGCGGATTTGGAACGGGTTTTCTGAAGCCTTTGGGAGATCTCGCGGTCTATACCTTGCGATCCTTGGGGTCTACGAACATCGTGATCCGTCTAACCGAGGGGCGGCCGGTTCCCGAACTGATCAAGCTCTACCCGCGACGGAATCGCGCGGCCGTGCCGCACCGCCTGGTAGACCCATGCAAACAACGCCGAGTTGATCATGCAGAAGTAGTAGGGGAGCCGGAGAACTTTCGGCTTGAGGCTGACCATGGCGCCCAGTACCGCAAGACCGTAGAAGATCATCTGCCCCAGAAGCAACCAGTTGTAGGGGAATTGCCCGCGGAGGGCGATATTCGCTCCGAGTGCAAGGAGCATGAACACGGGCACCAGCAGTCGCCCGGTCTTGTGGGAGAGCAAACAGAACAGGACAAACGGCCGGAGCGGCCAGATGAGGCCTTTGATCTCGCGCAGTTGCTCGATGTTTCCGGCGGTGATGCGCACGCGGCGGGAGAATCCTTCCATCTCATGAGCCTCCTCAAAGGCCACCGCCGCAGGTTCGTATGCCACACGGTAGCCGCGCTCGAGGATGCGCATGGGGATCGTGAAGTCGTCGTTAATTGTGGCTACGGGGGGAAATGGATACAGCGCACGGCGGATGGCGTACAGAGATCCATGCGCACCCGTGAAGGCACCGAGTCTGGCCTCTTGTACTTTGAGGAACGTTTCGTACTTCCAGTAGAGATCCTCTTGCGATCCGAGTTGGGCTTGATCCTTCTTCAACAAGCGGTAAACACCACTGGCCGCGCCCACACGAGCGTCGTTGAAGCTCTGCACGAGGGTGCGGAGGGAGTCGGCCGCCAACATACTGGAAGCGTCGGAAAAAGCCACGATATCTCCACGCAATTCCCGTACGGCGTCATTCAGAACGGCCATCTTGCCGCGATTTTCCTTGTAGTTGAGAAGACGAACTCGGCCGGCTGTTTCGTCTTCGGGAAAAGAGCGGACGATCTCCGCGGTGGCGTCGTTTGACCCGTCCGATGCGACGACGATCTCCAGTTTGTCAACCGGGTAATCGAGCGCAAGACTATTGCGGATTTTGTCCGCGATGACTGCGGCTTCGTTGTACGCCGCCACGAGCAGCGAGACGGAAGGCTCAATGGGCTGCTGGCGAGGCAAAGCGCGAAAGACCGCTTGCAGCCCCCACAGAAGGACGGGGTAACCGACGTAGACGTAAACTGCAAACCCGGCTGAGATCCAGAACAGGAGCCTAGCCATCGCCTTAGATTGCCGTAGACCGGACGCAGTGCAGTTGCCCCAGTATTTCGTGCGACTCCTCGCGGAAGCCGGCGCGTTTCAAATAGTCTTCCACCTGTGCCCGGTTGAAGAAATAGACGGGGCAGCCGTCTGCTTTCAGCCGCACTTTGCGAATTGAGGCCCGCAGGGTTGCGGCACGGGGCCACGCCGAGAGGAAGGTCGTCTTGGTCAGGCCGCGGATGACCTGCAATCTCGGTAAGGGGTCGGCGACGTAGTCCCAGAATCCGATGGCAATCACCAAATCAAACTGTTCGTTCGTCTTCCAGTCCAGCACGTCGCTGAGCACGAACTTGCACCGATCCGCGACCCCCTCCTTTTCGGCAAGCCGTGCGCCCAGCTTCAGCATCTCCGGCGCAAAGTCGACGCCGGTAACCTGTGCGCCACGTTTGGCAAGGCTGGCAACAAAGCGTCCGGATCCGCATCCGATATCGCAGATTTTCATTCCGCGCAAGTCGGGGGATGGGCCCGCTTCGCGCATGACCCATTCGAAACGCTGGTAGATATCGCGGCGCAGCCAGCGGTCCAGCCCGCGGCCAATCGGGCCTTTGTTGCCCGTGTAGATGGCATCGAACTGGTTCGCGATATCGTTCCAATATTTCGCTATCTGCTGGGTTTCATCAGTTTTTGTGTTGGTTCCACTCATAGAACTCGAAATCCTTGGCCGTATTGGCGAGTCCGCTTTCGCGGAAACTGGTGTAATTTCCTGCTTGCAGCACGCTCTCAAAACGGTCAAGCGTCTGCGACAGATTGGTGTAGTGACGGAGACGGGAACTCCAACGCCCCGGCAAGCGCGGCTGTTCGGGATCCACCTCCCAGGGATGGATGTAGATCACGATGGGCAGACCCTCTTTTTGCACCCGTCGCAGTCCGAGTCGCGTGTACAGTCGCGGCAGCAGCCGAAGATAGCCGCCTCCACCCACCGGCAGGTTGTGTCCCGCCAGGCGAAAGGTGGTGATGGGAAACTCCGTCATGGGGCCGGAAGGCGTTTGAAAACGAAACGGCGCGCGCGGCGCACCGGGCATTCCGTAGCGGTCATGACGGATGGGGAAAATACTGGAATCGTACGTGAATCCCAGCTCGGTCAGGATAGCAAGCGCCCATATGGAACGATCAATCACAGAATAAGTGGGTGCGCGATATCCGGTTACTGCCTGGCCTGCGATTTGTTCGATGATGTTCTTGGCGCGCCGGGTGTCTTCCCTGAATTCCGCGGGCTCCAGCTTATAGATCAAGCGATGCCAATAGGAATGGCAGCCCAACTCATGCCCACCGGCTGCGATCTCGCGCACCAGCGCCGGAAAGCGTTCGGCGACCCATCCCAGAACGAAGAACGTAGCGTGGACATTGAGCCTTGCCAGCAATTCCAGGAGGCGGCGGGTGTTCGGCTCCACTCGGCTCGTATAGCTATCCCAGCGGGCGCGATCGACCACATCGGAAAAGCTTTCGGCGTGGAAATAGTCTTCCACGTCCACCGACACCACATTTATGGGCTGTTTCTCCGACATTCCCCGATGTATCAATCGCGACCGATTCCCCCTTAGTATCGCCCAGATAACGTGGATTGGAAAGCATCTATTTGCCACTTCCAGGGCTCGATAACGATTACAAAAGTAAGCCGATCAACCCGATTATGAGGGTATACAAGAGTCCAAACGACAGGGTAGAATCCTGGCCCACCAGTGATATGCCTGATAACGGTTCCAAGAACGAAACTATCGAGTCTTTCGAGTCTCTGGGCTTCGCTCTCCGCGCGCTGTACCGCGAGATATTGGCGTTCCGCTTCGATTACCCGCTCGATATTGTTTCCGAAGCCGGTCCAAAAAAATCCCTTTATTACTATATTTATAGCGAGAAGCTCACGTGGAGCGTGATGCGCATGGACCCGACCGGCGTCCCCCGGGCACGGAACCGGCTTGCCGGCCTGATCTATAAACCTGCCTACATAGCGTGGTGGGGACTGGTCAACTTGGGTCACTTCTTACGTCATCACGATGAGGCCAGCCGGGTAGCTTTCCTGAAGCAAGTGGACTGGCTGGAGGCAAACGCGGTGGTCCGCGCCGACCGATGCGTTGTCTGGCCGAACTATTTTGATTGCATTCAGGCCAAGACCTTTCTGAAGGCTCCGTGGATCTCAGCCTGCGATCAGGGCCTGGTGATGAGCGCGCTGGTCCGCGGCTATCGCCTTACGAAGCGGCCACGACTTCTCGACTTGCTGCAAGGGACGACTCGCATTTTTGAGCTCGCCGTCCAGGAGGGTGGGGTGCGAGAGGCGTTGGCTTCCGGCGCCCTTTACAGTGAACTTCCCGGGGAGCCAATTCCGGGGATTCTCGACGGGTTCATGAGCTCCCTGCTCGGGTTGTACGATTGGTTTGTGGAAACAGGCGAACCGGCGGTCGGGAAGTTATTCACCGACGGTATCGAAGGGCTGAAAACCATGCTCCCCACCTGGGACTACCGGAAGCGATGGAGTTGGTACTCATCCCGACACTACCTGTGCCCGCCTAGCTATCACTGGTTGAACCTGGTGCTACTGGAAACTCTGGGAAGGCTGTCGGCCGAGCCTCTGTTGGCCGAGTACGCGGAAGCCTGGAAGCCGGAGAATCTGTCGGCGCTCGGACGGGCAGAGATCTTCGCTCGTTTCCTGATCACCAAAAACGCTTGCCGGGTGCGCCACCAGACGTGGCGCCTGAGTCGCGCCAAAGTGAGGGAGCTCGCCTCTCACTATGCCAGCCTCACATCGCAAAGTGCGGATTAAGCCCCAGACGGAATTTGGCGCCAGCGTGTTCGTATTTGGCTGTTATTTCGGCGAGAACCGCCGGCAGTCAAACCCCACGGGGCGTGTGGTTGGGAGAAGCTGACATCGGTTTACCGGTCGCTCTGGCTGGGCACACAAACTCGTTCTTGGTTCGCTCCTTAATTTAATTTATGGGCTGTTTCTCCGACATCCCCCGATGCATCCGTCGCGCGATGGTCTCTCCTTGTCGTAGTGTCGCCAGTCACCGTGCATTTGAACGCGTATTTCTGGCACCTACCTACCCCGACAAGATTACAAAAGCAAGCTGATCAAGAACATACTGGTTGTTCCTCTCGCCGCGGCCGGCCCCGCGTGGCCAACGCCGCTGGGACGCCACCAGCTTCAGGTGCTACGATGGCTGTTGTGTGTCATGCCGCGAACCAGGCTCCGGCTGCAATCATTTGCACTTCCAGCGAGCCGAAGTGAGTTTGACGGCTCCGGAATCTCCCGATATCCTTTCGCACAATCAGGTTACGGCGCTGTGGCAGTTGCCACTCAGACCACACGCGGCTTGCGCCCACGGGGCTTTTCAACGACCGTCGGTTCTAACGAATCTTGGGGAGGTCTTAATGATGGCTGCAATTTTGCGCGCTCGGGCGGTCGGTGTTTGTGCCGTGTTTCTCGTTCTGATCGGCATGGCGGCCGGCTGGGCGCAGGTGGCGGTGACGACGTGGCACTACGACAACGCGCGTTCCGGGACGAATTCGGATGAAGCGATTCTCACCCCACAAAACGTGAACAGCAGGCAATTTGGAAATCTTTTCACCCAGCCGGTGGATGGGCAGGTGATTGGTCAGGCGCTTTATCTGCCGCAGATCACGATTCCAGGAGCGGGGGTGCATAACGTTGTCTATGTAGCAACCATGCATGACAGTGTCTATGCGTTTGACGCCGATAGCTCTGCCGGGAGCAACGCGAGTCCGCTGTGGCATACCAGTTTGCTGACCAATGGCGCGACCACGGTTCCCGTCGCACTACAAGGATGCGGGGCAGTCACATTTTGGAAAGAAGTGGGAATCGTTTCGACGCCGGTGATCGATCCCGTGGCGGGGACGCTTTATGTGGTGGCGAAGACCTACGAGAACTCGACGTTTGTGCATCGCCTGCACGCGCTTAATGTTACGACCGGGCTGGAACAACCGGGCAGCCCGGTCGTGATCGCGGCGAGTTACGAGCTCGGTGGCAAGAACGACGTTTTCGTGGACGCCATGCAGGTCAACCGCCCGGCGCTCCTGCTGGAGAACGGCTCCCTGTACATTGCCTTTGGATCGAACGGGTGCCGCAGTGGCAAAGAAGAGGGGTGGGTGGTTGCCTACAATGCTTCGTCGCTGCAACCGGCGGGCGCGTTTGACGATGAACCGGGGAAATCGGCGGCTGCCGTGTGGATGCGGGGTGGAGGACTTTCAGCCGACAACGCCGGCAACATCTACGGCGCGACCGCGGATGGACCTTTCGTAGCGGGCACAAACTTCGGACAGTCGGTGTTCAAGCTGTCGCAGTCTGGCAGCGAACTGGAACTGGCGGACTGGTTTACGCCGTTCAACGAGAACTATCTGGACCATCAAGATCTGGATTTGAGCGAACCCGTACTGGTGCTGCCGAATCAGCTCGGCAAGCATCCGTATCTGTTGGCTGCGGTGGGGAAGGAAGGCACGATCTACATTCTGAACCGCAACAATATGGGGCATTTCTGTGGCTCGTGCACCAAGACGGACACACAGATTGTAGAGGAGTTGACCTCAATCGCCCCGGAGGGCGGAGCGCTGGTTTACTGGAACAACACCATCTATACTTCTCCCACCGGAGCGCCGATCAGCGCCCTGCCGCTATCGAAAGGGACGCTGTCATCAACGCCGTCAGCGCAATCGGAGCAGGTAGATTCCGGACATTCGCCAGTGATCTCGGCCAATGGAAGTACCGCGGGCATTCTCTGGCAGCTGACCGGCTCCTCTCTGAGTGCGTTTGATGCAACCACCCTGGTGAGACTGTTTAGCAGCATCCTTCCCCCGGCTCCCCACTTTGCGAATCTGGTCGTGGTGAATGGCAAGGTGTATGTCGGGACGAACAACAGCCTGGTGGTGTTCGGATTGTTGTAGGCGGCGGCGCGAGAATACCCTTGGCTAAAACGGTGTCTCACACCGTTGTCCCAAAAACGAGCTCATCTCAAAGTGCCATCTTTCTCGTGTCTCCCTGGGCGCTGCGGCAGGAATCTCTAAACTCTGGCCCAGGAGGAACTCGGCTCCAGCGTGTTACCATTTGGCGATTCATTCGGTGAGAGCCGCCTTCAGTCAAACCCCACGGGGTCTGCGGTTAGGAGAAGCCGACATCGTGTCCTTACCTTCCGGTCTCCCTTGCTGGCTGCACAAACTCGTGGTTCGTTCGCTGCTTGGGCTAGCTTTTGTTTTTGCGCTCGCCTTTTTTGCGCTTGTCCACCCCCAGTCGTCCGTGGCCGCAAACGCGCCTCCGATCGGAGAAAACGCCTATTGCGGGAAGGGTGACGTGCCGAGGTTCGGAGAGAACGACGGTCCGGCGCACCTTCCGCAGTCGTGCTACTACACCGGGATGGATGGCACTCCCTCTCCCGGAAAGCAGATCCGGGTCGGAGCCAATTCCGACCTGCATGCTGCGGTGGAATTGGCAAAGTGTGGAGACACGCTTCTGCTGGCCGCAGGCGCCTCGTTCGAGATCAAAGAGTTGCCGGCGAAGAAGTGCGACGACCAGCACTACATCACCATTCGGACTGACACACCCGATTCGAAACTGCCTCCGGATGGAACACGCATTTCGCCGGCTTGGGCCGGAGTCGCAACCCTACCGGGCAGGCCCGCTTATGCGCAACCACCCGGCGGAGCGGCCAAGCTGATGCCGACGCTGGTCGTCAAAGGGCCCTCCTGGGTCAACATCGGAGACCACTATCGCTTTATCGGCGTGGAGTGGGTCTCCGAACCGGGCATTCGTGATGGCCGCATGGTTACGACCAAGGGGGCAGACCACGTAATTTTCGACCGCAACTGGCTCCATCCTGCCGAGGGCGCTGAGGTGGGCAAGGGGATCGGGATGATTCCGGGTACCCGATTCATCGCCGTTATCAATTCCTATCTCAGCGGGTTCCATTGCGTAGCGCGTACGGGCGCCTGCACCGACGCCTCGGCCGTCGGCGGCGGATATGGCGACGACCCCATTCGAACCCTGAAGATTTACAACAACTTCCTCGAAGCCTCAGGACAGAGCATTCTGTTTGGGGGCGCCAGGTCCGAGGTTAATCCCACCGACATCGAGATCCGCCGCAATCATTTGTTCAAGCCCATGATCTGGAAAGAAGGCGAACCGGGATACACTCCAGACGCCTCCGGCAACCCTCCGATCGTCAAAAATCATTTCGAGTTGAAAAGCGGGATTCGCGTGCTCTTCGAGGCGAATCTGCTGGAGAACAGCTGGGGCGGTTTCTCGCAGACCGGGTTCTCGATCCTGCTCATGCCGGTGAATCAGAGCGGCAAGTGCCCGAAGTGCGCGGTTACAGATGTCACGCTCCGTTACGACCGGATACGGAACGTTGCGGGCGTGATGGAGGTCGCGAATCCTTTCGGGCTGAACCGCGCGTCCGCCGCCGACGGAGGCCGATACAGCATTCACGATTTGCTGGTTGATTCGGTCCACGACCAGGACTGGAAAGGCCGGGGCGAGTTTGCGGTCGTGGGCTCCAATGCTGAATTGCTGCATGACGTCGCTTTCGATCACGTGACGGCATTTGTGGCCGGCCCACTTTTTTACATAGGAAATCACACGGCAGAAAAGATACCTAATTTCAGCGTCACCAATAGCCTGTTTAGGCTTGGAGGGAAACTGCCGGATCTTGCCTCCATCGGGGGCCCCATACCCCACTGCGGGGACCGGGCGCAGCGCGCGGGTGCGGAGGCGGTGCTCATCGCCTGTTTTGTCAACTACAAGTTCGAAAAGAACTTGATCGTCAACGCGCGCGGATCCTTTCCCAAAGGAACCATCGTTGTTGGGTCTCCCGAAGCGGCCGCCATCCGCGACCTCAAAGACACGGTGAGCAAAGATCCCAGGCTCTGCCACGCAAAGCAGGCGGGGTGTGCTAAGGCCTCCCCCGGCGCAGGCGCAGCTTCCGATGGCCGTGACGTGGGCGCCGATGTTGACGCCGTCGAAGCGGCCATTGCGGGCGTGGAATAACCATCACGCGCCGGTTTCCCCGGGCAGCTTGGTTCTGCCCGTCTTGGTCATCATGATGTCCGTTTGACAAACCGGCAGCGCACAACGGCGGTTGTAAACTCGGGCCTCAAGCGGTGGTGAAAAGGTTGCGGCTTCTTGATGGGGCACCAGTTCGAGGCTGGCGAAATCTCACGCCGTGGACCGGCGACGCTGC
Organism: Terriglobales bacterium; assembly: GCA_036521955.1. Taxonomy (GTDB): domain Bacteria; phylum Acidobacteriota; class Terriglobia; order Terriglobales; family Acidobacteriaceae; genus Acidiflorens. The sequence goes on along the minus strand of DATDGS010000003.1, from coordinate 19,904 downwards.
CGCCCAACCCCGCCGCTGGAGTGGGCTGTGGGCGAAGCCAAGTCGAGGCCTCTCGTGACTGGGGTAACCCCTGTTTTAACAATGGTTTCAAACAAACCGATCCGCCTTGCGTGATAATATTTTTTAGGTGGTCACGTCCAGCCTCAGCGATCGCAAACACTCTCCCGTTTTCGTGATGGGGTGCCACCGCTCTGGGACGAACCTGCTTTACGACATGTTGTTGTCTTCCGGAGGGTTTGCCATCTACCGCGGCATTCTGCCGATTTATGAGACTCTGATTCCCCGCTTCGGCTCGATGCACAGCCGCGCGAATCGCGAGAAGATCGTCCAGACCTTTCTCCGTAGCTTTGGCTTTCGGCGCACCGGCCTTGGTGCCGGGCAGTTATCGGCGCAGATCCTAAACGAATGCCGCACTGGGGGAGACTTCATTCGCGTGGTCATGGAGGCGGTGGCCCGGAGCCAGCAACTGCAGCGCTGGGCAATGTACGATCCCGACAGCGTGCTGCACGTCGAGGACGCAAAGCGCGACCTCCCCAATGCGTTGTTTGTGCACATTATCCGCGACGGACGCGATATTGCGCTCTCGCTCAAGAAAATGGGTGGCTTCACTCCCCTGCCCTGGGACCGCAGCCAAACCGAAAGCCTGGTGGCCACCGCGCTGTATTGGGAGTGGATGGTGGATCGAGGCCGCACCAGTGGCCGCAAGTTCCCTGCCGACTACATCGAGATCCGCTACGAAGACCTGATCGCCAACCGGCGCGAGACGCTCGGCAGACTCGCCAGCTTTATCGATCACGACTTGGACTATGACCGCATTCAGCGCGCCGGCCTGGGCCGTCTGTCGGAAACGAACTCTTCGTTTCGCGAAGAAGGCGGGAATAGCGAAATCAATCCGCTGGGCCGATGGAAGCAACGCCTGACGCACGCCGATATCGCCGCCATAGAAGCGACGGTGGGTGAGAGCCTGCGCGAAAATGGCTACGAACTGTCGCTGCCCGCCACCGAGCGCCGCTGCAGCTTGCGTCTCTCGTCGATGCGCGCAATCTATCCCGCCTATCTCGACACTAAACAGTGGCTGAAGATGAGCACACCCCTCGGCCGGTTTGCCAGGCTGTCTGTGCTCGAACTCGAAGAGGAACCGTTGCAGGCGGCGGAGTCGGTCCGGTCCTGAGCATCGTCGTTCATTCCAGGTTTAGGGAGGACGCCCTCACCGAAAATCAACCAGCCGCTCCGGCGGCAGCGCCGAGCGCCGTGCTTGGCTGGTCACCCGCATGTGCTGTTTACTGTCGATCCATCAGTTCCCGGTAAACCCTCAACCACAGTTGGCGCACGACTTCCCAGGTGTACTTTTGCGATTCCTGGTAAGCGTTCTGCGCCAGCCGAGCAGCCAGTTCCGGATCGCGCAGCACTCGGATCACGTTCGCGGCGAGTGCCTTCTCGTCGCCGACGGGCGAGAGCAATCCGGTGCGCTCGTGTTGCACCAGGTATGGCATGCACTCGGGCGAAGTCGTCACCACCGGCGTGCCCGCTCCGAACGCTTCCATGACCGAAACCGGCATATTGTCGAGCCATGAGGCATTGATGAATATATCCGCCTGGTCGTAGTACTTCCCGATCTCTCCGCGAGAAGCCACGCCGGGGAAATCTATTCCGTCCAGTTCCAGATCTTGCACCAGTCTGTGGATCTCCGCCGCCAGCGGTCCGTCTCCGACCAGATCAAGCCGTGCTTCCGGATACGCTTTCCTCACCTCGGCAAACGCTCGCACCACCACATCCACGCTGTAATACCGGGAAAATCCTCGTGTACACACCAGGTGCGGGCGAAGCGGGTCGCGCTGCCGATAGCGGAACTGCGAAAGATCTACCAGATTAGGAACCGCGACCGCCGGCAGACCAAATTCCTGGAATACGTCCACCAGGTAGCCCGATGGAACGACGATTTGATCTACCCGGGACAGCACAAATGGCCCTGACGGGAAGCGCTGCAAGTGGTCGCGTGCTTCCCCACTATGGTAATGAACGAGTGCTTTCCTGGCGCGGATCTTGGCGAAGAAAGAGGCGGGCGCGGGAGCAAGCAGGAATGACCAATACGAAGCGGAAAAAATATGGGCGACGTCCACGTCCTGCAGCCCGCGCCATAGATCGAGAAAGTAGAGCGGCTCTCGCAGGATCGTCCGCAGGCCTGGAACCCGCTCGGCCCAGGCGAAACCCGGGAGCAGCGGAGGGTCCACGGCGATGAAGCTCATCTCCACGTCGGGGTCGTCCTGCCAGAGGCGCAGCAGTAGGTCGGCCTGGACCGCCTGTCCGCCGACGTAGTTCAGGCTGGGCCCTACGATCGCGACCTTCAGCCGTTTCTTTGCGCTTCGGTTGTCGGCTGCCATGTCCCTAGCGGGGTCCTCACACCTTTTCGTTCGAGCAGAGTCTGGTAACAGTGTTCGTATCGGGCACGGACGTTTTCGAGACCGAAATTGTCCTCTGCAAATCGCTGAGCGCTGCAGCCGAGTTGGGCGCGCAGGGAAGGCGTAGACAGCAGGCGTTCGACGGCCGCCACGAATCCTTCTTCGTCTCCAGCGGAGATGAGTTCTCCGTGCTGCCGGTTGACCAGCTCTGCGTTGCCGCCGACGCGATACGCCACTACGGGCAATCCTGCCGCCATGGCCTCCAGAATAACGTTGGAGAGGCTTTCGGAGTCGGAGGTGAGCACGGCAACGTCCAGCGACGCCATCACAGCCGGGATATCATGTCGCTCTCCTAGGAAGACCACGCGGTCCCCGATACCCAAAGTCTGTGCCTCCCGTTCGATTTCGTTACGCAGCGGACCGTCTCCCGCCAACAGGAATTCGACATCCGGCATCCGCTGGCTGATGCGCTTGGCGATGCGCAAGAATCCGGAGTGGTTCTTGTAGCGTGCATTCATCCGCGCCACCATGCCGACGCGCAAGCTCCCCGGTCTTCGCGGCAACGCTGCGGGAACGGAGACAAAAGCCGCTGGCGGAAGAGCGTTACCAATTACGAAGAGCTTGTCGCTTGACAATCCATCCGCTGCCAGACGATCCGCTGCTGCTCGCGAGTTGCAGACCACAGCATCCGACCAGCGAAAGGCGGCCACCTGCGCACGAAACTGCCTCGGCGTCAGCAGATCCCCAAGCTGACGCTGGCTGCCGATCACGACGGGGACGCGGGCAATGCGGGCCGCCGGAATCAATGTGAGGTTGGTATAAAAATCAAAGGCGTGCGCAATCTGGATATGCTGCTGCCGCAGACGCCCTCTCAAGCGCAAGCGCGTGCGCCACGACTTCCATCCGTACAGGCTGCTCCCTAGCCAGAACTCCGGGACGTCCCCGAAATCATTGGCGAACGGACCTATTTTCCGGATGCAGCCCAGGTGAAGCTGGAATTGTTCGGGGCGCAAGTTCTGTGCCAGCACGGCAAACTGGCGTTCCGATCCCCCTGTCTCGAAGCTATTGGTCATCAGAAACAGGCGGACTCGAGAGTTATGACCTCGAGAATCATGGGAAGGACTCGGTTCGGAGCTGTCCACGGCGCGCAATTTCACCAAGTCATTCTCCCGGTCATTCTCCGGCGGGTGCGGCGGCCATCGTAGAAGGTGAAACCGCGGTATTCGCTCGCGAATCCGCCACGACGGGAACTGAGAAGAGTCCCGCGGGTTTGATGATCCTCTCCAGGAAATTTCTGTGCCACAGCTCGAACATGAGCAACCGCCAGATGCGCCCGGTCAGTTCCCGGCCTTTGTAGAGGTGATCGTTCATCAGCTTGCGAATGCCTTCGGCCTCGAAGTATCCGCGCTGCAAGGTGCGTGGCTCGAGCAGGATCATGAGCACGTCTTTCAGCTCGTTGCGCATCCAGTGCACGAGCGGCAGGGCGAACCCCTGCTTCGGGCGACGGATCGCTTCGCGGGGCACGCCGACACGTTCCGCCAGTTTTCGCAGGATATATTTCTGCGTACTTCCGCGCAGCTTCCACTCCGGCGGCAGCCCCGTCACCCACTCGATGAACTTGTGATCCAGCATCGGGACGCGAACTTCGAGCGAGTTCAGCATGCTCATCCGGTCCACTTTGGTAAGGATGTCGCCGACCATATAAGTCTTGGTGTCAACATAAAGAAGCTCGCTGACCGGGTCGCGGGCGGGAGCGTTCGCGAAATAGCGCAGCAATACGTTCTGGGGATCATCGCTGCGGCGCAATATCTGGCGAAAGTCATCGGACAACAGTGGTGCGGTCCTCTCGAACGCGGGCACAAAACAGAGTCCATCCACATATCGTTCCTGCCAGGGCAAGGTGACGTTGTAGCTGAATCCGCGGCCCTGCATGCCGTTCGGCAGACGGGGGAAGACCTGGTCGCGGTAGAACTTGCGTGCCCACTGCGGAACAAGCTCGAAGAAACGGCGGTTGGAATGAATACGGTAGCGGTCGTAGCCGGCAAAAATTTCGTCGCCGCCGTCGCCGGAGAGCGCCACGGTGACATGCTGCCGCGCCATCTGGGAAACGTAGTAGGTAGGCAGCATGGAGGAGTCGCCGAAAGGCTCTTCCAGCGAACTGGTCAGATACTCCACGGTTTCGACGACATTTGGCTCCAGGATCATCTCGTGATGATCGGTGCCAAACTTGCGCGCCACCATGCGGGCGTATTCAGCCTCGTTGAAATCGTCTTTGGTGAAACCGATCGAGAAGGTCTTCACCGGCCCGGAACTGGCGCGCGCCATCAGGGCCACTACGGTAGAAGAATCGATGCCGCCGCTGAGAAACGCTCCCAGCGGCACGTCGGAAATCAAACGGATGCGAGTCGCTTCCAACAGGCGATGCTCCAGTTCCTCCAGACACTCTTCTTCGCTCTTGGGTACGTGCGTGTTGTATTCCGGCAAATCCCAGTACTGGCGAATCTGAATCTTGCCCTTCTCGAATTCCAGCAGGTGTCCCGGTGGCAGCTTCCGGATTCCGGTAAAGGCCGTGATGGGATCGGGAACGTAGCCGTAATACAGGTATTCGAGAAGCCCCTGCGCATTGACTTCCGCCAGTTCGGGGGCGACCGCCAGGATCGACTTGATCTCAGAGCCGAAGTAGAGCTTGTCTTTCAGCAGGGCGTAGTGCAGCGGCTTCTTGCCCAACCGGTCGCGCGCGAGGACGAGCTTGCGCTTGGTCCGATCATAAATCGCGAGACTGAACATGCCGCGCAGTTTTTGCACGCATTCGGACCCCATCTCCTCGTAGAGATGAATGATGACTTCGGTGTCGGTCTTGGTGTAGAAGCGATGGCCGCGCTTTTCCAGTTCGGGGCGAAGCTCGGGAAAATTGTAGATCTCACCGTTGAACACGATCCACGCGCTGCGGTCTTCGTTGAACACCGGCTGGTGACCGCCGGAAAGATCGATGATGCTGAGGCGGCGCATTCCCAGCCCGGCGCCATCGGCGACATAGAGTCCCTCGTCGTCCGGACCACGGTGGACGATCTGCTCGCACATGTGGTGCACCAGAGCTTCTGCAATGTCGCTCTCCCGCGTTGCGCTCACCACTCCCGCAATTCCACACATGCTTGTTCTTCTACCCTTTCACGCTGACCGGAAGAGAATCAGACTTTCCCGCGGCTGCCGGCAGATCCCGGAAGAGCTTGAAGCGATAGTCGCGGTACCTACCGGGATTCCCATCTTTGCCGTCGCAAGCCGCGAGGATGATGTTGGCCATTTCCCGGGCGGTCACAAAATGCAAGGTTTCTTTCCTCTCCTCCGCCCCCCCCACCAATTGCTCGAGAAACTTTCGAAATGGATTGCCGACAACCACGTCCCTCTGGGTCGGATCCATACTGTGACAGTGGAGCTTGATGAACAGCCAATCCGGACGCCCCGCCACGCGGATTCGTGCCCGTTTCCATAAGGCGAGCCGGTCGAGGCTCATGGGATTCGGCTGCGTGATCGCGCCCGTTTCGAGCTGCGGCCGAAGAGCACGCCAGCTGCGGCCGAAGTCCGCCAACAGAGGACCCTCGACTACCAGCGGAAAAATGTGCGGTGTGCGGCCTGCGCTTAGATCGGTTCCCTTTTTGTGCGGCGCCGCTTGCTCCAGCGGCAAACCACACTCGTACAGCGAGTTGATCTTTGCCGTCTGCGCTGGATGCGGGACCGGTGTCGGCAACGTGAAATCTGCGTAGCACCCCGTTTCGGCAAGAACCTTCATCTCTGAGTCGACGCCGCACCAGCGCCCCCCGGCAGAGTTGGCGAGCGCGAAATTCCCGTGCACGAAACAGTAGCGGGGCTGGCCTGAACCTTCTTCGGCAGCCAGGCAGCGATGACGAAACGCCAGACGATCACGGAAATCGGTCAGAAGGAGCCGCGTGTTCTCGGCCGAATCGGGGTGTGGGATTCCATGGTGCAGATGGATCTCGGTCTCTCCCCAGCCCGAGTGGCAATGCTCGGCTATGATTTCGAGCAAGCCCTCGTCGTACTGCTCCGCCGGATAAAAATAGGTGTGCACAAACGGGCGGCCGTCATGGTCCCGCCAGCGTTCCACCGCTTGCGGATACTCGCGGCCCCACCACTCCAGGCGTCGTTCCTGCTCGGAGCGCGGAACGCGCTTGTGACCATCCGCCGGATCGATGGCCGGTTCGAAATGATCGGCCAGCGCGATCATCAGGTGCACCGGCCCGCACACGGGCGCGCCCAGCGCTCGCCAAATCACAGCGGCTGGCACTTTACTGCCATGTACAAGCTTCTTCCGGAGACTCATCTTGGGTATCACCTAGTCCCACCCTCGGTGGCGCGAAGCAAGAGCTAAGCCCGCCCGGCAGGCTTACGTCCCCGCACAGCGATCGAGCACTCACCAACCCGCATGTCTTCCATCCCCATCGCCTCATACCAGCGGAATACCTGCTCATAGGTATGCTTCGACTGGTATTGGGGAGAGTACCAGTCGAAGGTGTCCAGCAGGCGGGCTTCGGGGTCCTTCTGCCGATTCACCGGGAACACGTGGTGAATCGCCCCCGCCGCTGGCCTCCCCACCAGGGGCACCCGCTCGAGTCCACGCTCCAGATGATAAAAAACGGGGACGACAACTTTCAGGATGCCGTGCAGCGTCTCGGGCCTCATCTTATGGGTGTAGCTCCGCCAGAAATCGCTGAAGCGATACCACTTGTTGTATCCGCTGTACAGCCAGACTGCTAGAATCCCGCCCGGCTTCAGGTACTGATCGAGCGTTTTGACGGCGGCCTCGCAATCCGGTGTGTGGTGCAGGACTCCCACGCTGTAGACGATGTCGAAGCTTTCCGGAGCAAACGGCAGCGCGAACACGTCCGCCTGGAAGGCGACAAATTCACGCTCCAGAAGATTCTTGGCCGCGACCTCAGCCGCGGCGCTCAGGTCGATTCCCACCACGCGCGCTCCCCAGCGCGTGGCCACTTCCGCGAAGCGCCCCATGCCGCAGCCCACATCCAGAACGAGCTTTCCTTTCAGCTCCTCCGGCCGAAGCCCTGTCTTGACCCGAAAATTCCGGTCTGCCTCCCGCACCTCATCGTGATCGAGCTGCGTTTTTTGATACCGGTGCCACTGAAAACCGAAACTGGCGGCATAATGCTGCGTGTCCACAAAACGGGCAATCCCGTTGACGTTGGGATACGCGTGCTTGCAGGCCGGACACAAGAAGCCTCCGGATTGATCCGCATCGAGGTTTCCTCCGCAACGCAGGCAACGCAAAATTGCCTGCACCTCAGCGGACAGGGGTGACCGCGCTTGTTCTTCCGTAATCGGCATAAGTCTCCAGGAAATGTCGCCCCTTCCTCGGGGCCGGTAGTGGCGCTTCGGGTCCCGGCTCTCTCTCTTTCAGGGTCTGAAATAAAGTCGAAGTAAACGCCACCGCGAAGTACGGAAAGAACTGATAAGCCTCGGGCGCGAAACATGCGCCCACGACGAAGCCAATCAGCGAACTGTGCAGCGCGCCCACAAACAGAATTGTGTGCTCGTCGAGATTCGTAGCCTTTCGCATAATTTTCAGGTTCTTAAAACCGCAGCGGAAGAACATCAGATAAACAATCAGGCACGGGATGCCGCCTTCCACGGCAATCTGCAAATACGTCATGTGCACTTCATGCCAGTTCCGCGAGTAGGTCATGAAATTGTTGTTGCCGATGCCGAACAGAGGATAATTCTCGATGCCCTCGAGCGCCCGCCTCATCAGGTACATGCGGTCCCGATACGATCCATAGGCCGACGCGTCCGTAGCGCTGTCGCCCGACAGGGCTTCGAAGCGGGCGCTCAGTTTTCCACCCGCCGTGGCCAACAGGATGGCGCCGGAAACCACGACCCCCCAGATGAGCCAAGGGCGCTTGCCCTTGATGCCAAAATGCCACAAGGTCACCGTACCCGAGATGAGCAAGGTAATAAAGCCAGCTCGCGAAGCGGTGAGAAACAGCGCCGCCATCATGATGAGCATCGCCAGCACCCACAGTACCTTCTTGACGGCGCCCTTGCTCGTGACCAGAAAGGCGAGTGCGAAGGGCAGCGTCAGTACAACCGCGAAGGCAAGGTCATTGGGATTCGAATAGATGCCACCGATCACACCCTCCAGCCGCGGCCGGTTGTGACCCTTGATGATGGAGATGGCGCAAATCACAGCCACCGAAGCGGCTTGGATTTGGATGATTTGGCGTAGACGGTCGAAGCTGGTGATCAGCAGGAAGGTGAGCATCCACGCCACCCACACCTTGGCAAAATCGATGGTGTGATTCAGGGCGCCGCCTTTCCAGATCGGCGACAGAAAGCCGCTCACGAACAAAAGCCCGATCAGGAGCAGAAGGAGTTTTCCTTCCTTGGGTACATCTTTAAAAGTGCGTTTGGTTCTACCCAGCGCGGTGAACATACCCCACATCGCCAGGATGGCGGTGATCTTGGCGCAGGGCAAATAGTTGAGCAGGGGAACCCAGTCTTCCGGGCGGGCGCAGTAAACCACGAAGAATGCACTCAGCCAGAAAAAAGCGAACTTCGTCGAGTCCGCGAGCTGGTCAGACTTGCGCCCGCCTGGTATCTCCGCAGCCGTCATGTTATCGCCGATCGCCACCATACCCTCTTTCCCTAACACGAGCTCGTACTCCGACGCCACCGCATGTCGCCGGACCGCTCGCCCCTCCCCCCTGCTCCCTACGATTCCCATCACCGTTCAGCCAGCCCGGTTGCACCCTAGCCGCAATCCAGAAAATCCATTTCATTTTCATTGCGCGCCCCGGAGCAACAACACCGTCTTAACGGTCTGAAACATGATCAGCAGATCAAGGCCAATGGAAGCGTTCTTGATGTAGAACAGGTCGTACTGAAGTTTTTCGCGCGCATCTTCGACCGTGCTGCCGTACCGGTACTTGATCTGCGCCCATCCGGTGACTCCGGGCCGCACCATGTGGCGCACGCCGTAATAGCGGATTTCTTTGGAGAGCCACTCGATGAATTCCGGGCGCTCGGGACGCGGGCCGACGAACGCCATATCGCCTTTGAGCACGCACCACAACTGGGGAATCTCATCGAGGCGTGAAGAGCGCAGAAACCGGCCGACGCGGGTAACGCGGGGATCGTCATTGCTCGCCCACTGCGGACCGTTGGCGGCCTCGGCGTCCTGGCGCATGGTGCGAAACTTCAGGAGGTTGAATACATGCCCGCCCTTGCCCACTCGCGCCTGTTTGTAAAACACGGGTCCTTTCGAATCGAGGCGGATGGCGAGCATGATCAATGGAAGGAATGGCAGAGCGAGGATGAGACCAATCAGCGAGATGACGATGGAGACCAAGCGGCGAACTAGGATGAAGGCGGTGCTGCGGCGAAAGCCCTCACCAAACACCAGCCAGCTGGGATAGAGATTCTCGACCTCGATCTTGCCCGACATTTTTTCCAGCCAGAAGGTGGCTTCCTCGATCTTGACTCCCTGCAGGCGCAGATCAAGCAGTTCCTGCATGGGGATCGTGCCACGGCGATCGGGCATGGCGACGATCACGCGATGGACTTTTCGTTTGTGGACAACTTCCATCAGGTGCGCCGCCACGGAGTCGCGGGTTACCACGTTTTCCATCTTGCCCGTCCAACTGGCAACCTCGACGCCGATTTCAGGATTCTGGCGCAGGCCCTGGACCAAGCGCTGCGCGCGCTCGCCGGTGCCGAGGACGTAGACGCGTTCGACCAGAATTGGCAACTGGACCAGCCAGGCGAAGCCGAGCCGCCATCCGAACAGAGCGACGGTGAGAATGATGAGGCCCACCGCCGAAGAACCGCTCCCCAGCAGGTAATTGGGCCGCACCCAGGCGACACCCGCCAGAATGAAGGCCAGCAGGCCAGGCACCATGAGCAAGCGGAAATAAAGCTCACCTTTTGTATTGAGGCGCGCGGTGTCGTAAAGGTCGAGCCAGTGTGAGCACAGCAATACCAGCAGTGTCACCCCGAAGATCTTGTAGAAACCGGCGTCATAGTGGAGCTCAATGTAGCTGTCTTCTCGGAGAACCAACACTGCACCCAGCAGAAAGGAAGTCCAGACGATCAGAGCTTCTCCGATCAGCAGGACCAACGTGCGAACTGGGTAATAGACATTGAAGAGCCGGATCAACGTGGCCTCGCTTCATCTCAGGCGCGGCTGTTCAAGGCCTCGCCGTAGTAGTACCTCGAACGTGCCAAATCTGCAGTGGAGGTTCCGTTGAGCACAACCCCCAGCAGCAGCTTGTCCGGGAATTCTTCGCGGGCACGGCGGGCCAAATCGGAAGGCGTCACATTGGAACGCACGACCATGAGAATGCCGTCGCAGGCACTGGCGACCAGTGTGGCATCCGATACGGGAATCACCGGCGACGAGTCGAAAATGATCCAATCAAAGAAGGGCTCGACGCGCTGCAGGAACAATTTCAGCCGGCCGTTGGAGAGCAGTTCGGGGGCGTTCGTAACGGCCCGGCCGGCCGGCATGAAGAACAGGTTTTCCATAGGACCGCGGTGCACGGCGGAGAAATCGTCGCATTCGCCCAACAGGTAGTCGGTCAGTCCGGGCGACGGGGGCGCTCCGAAATGGCGGTGCATGCCGGGGTTGCGCAGATCGGCGTCGATGACAAGCGCGCGGCGCCCGTGCTGCCGCACCACGACCTGGGCCAGGTTGGCGGCCACCAAAGACTTCCCTTCCTTGGGTAGGGCACTGGTGACCAAGAGGCGTTTCAGCGGCATCTTCTCGCGGATCTGGTAGAGGCGGGAGCGCAGGGTGCGGAACTCTTCCGCGCCGACGCGCGTCTCTTCTTCCTGGAAGAAGAGCATGGTGCGGGGATCAGGTTTCCATTCGCTCTGGGGGCAGCGGGCGACGAGCGTTTCGTAATTCAAGCCCGAGGCGGTGGTTGGCATCACGGTGGCTCCCGAGGGGTGGAGCGAAGGCATGCCTTCGTGCGGCGATCGGTCTCGCAATTCGGGTTGGTCGAAGGCGGGCTCGACGTGCGTCCCCGCGGAAGTTGCTCTTTCCTGCTCGGCGCGTTTTAAAGCGTCATGGATGCGACTCATAGTTTCCCTTCCTTGGGGAGATCCTGTTGTTCTGATTGGCGCAACCGGTCGGCCAGTGTTGCCAACGTGCGTAAGGCTTCGACCAGATCAAACTTTTCGGCCGGCGGCACCGGTGCGCTCATGGCTGCGGCGGCGTTGCCGTCGGTTAAATCGAAATCGCGGGCGACCGAATCGACCATTTCGGCACCGACCGTCTTTTTCTGATCGACGAAAGCGCTCACCAGGCAGTGCTCGCAGAGCAGGTTGACGACGCGCGGAATCCCCAGCGAGTAACGGAAAATGGCGACCGTGGCATTGGAATCGAAGATGGCGTCGCCGTTCGAACCCGCGATGCGGAGGCGCTGGTGGATATAAGACTTGGTTTCCTCAAGATTGAGCGGATGGGTTTTGGCACGCAGCGTCAAGCGCTGACGCAACTGACGTAACTGGGGCTGCTTCAAGCGTTGCTCGAGTTCCGGCTGTCCGACCAGAACGATCTGCAGGAGCTTTTCCGTGAAGGTCTCGAGATTGGTGAGCATGCGGATCTCTTCGAGCACTTCGTCGGAGAGATTCTGGGCTTCGTCGATCACCAGCACAGCGGTTTCCCCGGCGCGATAGCGATCGAGCAGCCAGTTATAGAGGCGCTGCAGGATCTGGCTCTTCGACTTGGTATCGCAGGGAATGCCGAAATCGGCCATCATGAAATCGAGCAGCTGCGGCACGTCCATGCGTGAGTTAAAAATGAAAGCCGTAGCGACCTGCTGCAGGCGCAGCCATTCCATCAACTTATTGATCAGCGTCGTTTTGCCGGTGCCGACCTCGCCGGTAAGCAACACGAAACCTTTGCGGCTTTGTATGCCGTAGGTCAGGCAGGCTAACGCCTCTTCGGTGTGCCGCGTGAGGAACAGGTAACGCGGGTCCGGATTGACGTTGAACGGGTTGGCGCGAAGTCCAAAAAAGTCTTTGTACATAAGCTTACCCTAGACCTCGACGTGTTCGTGTTCTTTGGGCGACGGGTGCCGCCGTCGGCCCCAGAAACGGCGGGTTCCGTTGCCGTTGGCGGTGGCATGGTCGTCGTCCTCACCGAGCCAGGGCACGGAAATCAGGAGGGGCAGATCCATGACGGCGGCAGCATCTTTTTCAGTGCGGATCGACTTGTCACTAAACTCCAGCCAGATGGTAATGAGGAGGCCGAGCGCCAGACCAGCTCCTAAACCGCCCGCGGCAAACATTGGGCGATTGGGGAAACTGGGGTCATCCGGCAGGCTAGCCTGGGCCAAAATACTCATCTGCTCGCCCTGCTGAGCGGTCTCCATGCTGGTGCCCAGCTCGGCGGCGCTTTTCTTGGCCAACAGATCCCTGTAAAAGGCCTGAGCGTTATCGTAGCCGCGGGTGAGCGCCTTGTATTGCTCCTCGACGTTTGGGCTCATGGCGGTACGGCTCTGATACACGTTGATCTGGCTTTGCAGCCTCTTCTGGTCGAGGGTCGTCTGCCCGATCACGTCGTGGTACTGGTGAACCTGCAGACGAAGCTGTTTAATTTCAAGCGGTTCGGCGGAGTTGGCTTTGTCGCTGCCGCCAGTGGTGCCGGTGGCGGCGTTGATCTGTTTCATCTTGTTCTGGACCTCGGCAATGTCGGCCTGGGTTTTAATCACGTCGGGGTGATCAGCGGTATAGCGCGCCTGCAGTTGCAGCAATTGTGCCTGCAGCTGGCTCAATTCCTGTTCGAGGGTCTGCAGATTGGTGCTGGACTGCGAGCCCTTCCAGGCGGCAATTTGCTCTGCCAACATGTTTTCGGCGTAGGCGTTATCTTGTCGGGCCCGGGCCAGTGTCTGGGTCGCGGTGTCGAGTTGCAAGTTCAGGGACATCAGCATGCGCATGTTGTTGTCGACGTCGGTGGGCAGCTGACCCATGTATCGCTTTTTGAAGTTGGCGAGTTCCTCGTCATTCTGGTCAATCTCACTCTTGGCTTCTTTCAATTGGCGGTCGAGAAAGTCGGTGGTGCTCTTGGCGATCTCCCCGCGCTCCTTCAGGTTTTCCGTCACAATCAGCGAGGTCAATGCATTGCAGATTCTTTGGGCGCGGATGGCGTCGCTGTCGGTGTAAGCGACGTTGAATCCGGGCACCGGCTCGTTGCTGGCGGAGGGCTTTTTCTTAGCGGCCGGAGAATTTGCCACAGCCAGGCTCATGGTGGTGATGACCGGCTCGACCCGCATATTTTGCTGGATGTTTAAGATGATCGCGTCCTCTTCCTCGGGCCTGACGAGCGGAAGTTTGGGGGGGGTCTCGTGCGTGGGAGCCTCAATCATGTCACGGAGCTTTTTGGAGCCAATGACACGCTCTTGCAGGTCCGAGACGCGCTCGGAAAAATCGGAAGTGATGACCGGCGCGACATAGTTCTCGGGCACCTTCTGCCCCTCCACCAGCACGGTAGATGTGGAGGTAAATTTCGACGGGAAGACATAGGAGACCAGGTAGCCGACGAGCGGGGCGAGCAGTGCCGGGATCAAAATGACATTAAGGCGCCGCCGTAGCATCGCCAGATAATCGTCCATCGTCAGTTCTCGATTTTCACTCATGCTGTTCACCAATCCGGCCGCGCGAGGCGGCCAACAAATTATTCGATACGAGTCGGACTGGGGTGCCATTCCACCCCAACCGTGCCGATCTGCCGCTGCGCAACATTGCCAGTGCCATAGGCGCCGCTGAAGGGAACCGCATTCGAGAAACTCGACTCGCCGAAGTGATACGCGGCAAAAACTTCGTAAGTACGTCCCAGGTGTTTGCGGAGAACGGCGCCCGCCCAACCAGTGTTGAAGCTGGACGCGCCAGAAACATCCAGCACGGTCTGGACTTGCGTGTCATGGGAGTAACCCAGATCGCCATAGAAGGACCATGTGCGCCCCAGCGGGCGTTGGAATCCGAGCCCCGCCGACTGGACATTGGCGCCGGCGAAGATGCCCGCTCCTGCCGAAGTGTATTTTTCGTAGGTCGCAAACACCGACGAATGGGAAAACTTGTAGCGCAACATAACCCGCGCGCTCAGCGTCCAACGCGGGGCGTTGCCCCCGTACTCGACGTCAGTGTACTGTGGACCGGCTCCGACAATCAGGCTCAACCTGCCGCTGATGGTATGGCTATAGCGCAGATTGACGATGTGGAGATAAATCTGGCCGCCGGTTGCTTGCGGAAATTGAAACAGCTGAAAAGCGTAGACGGCACCGATCTGGTCGCGACGGGAAAGCAGATGACTGTACCCGCCCTCAACGGTGACCTGGTCGCTGTTGATCAGGCATGAATTCGGTGAAATTGAGCAATTCGTGGAATCGTAGAAATGAGAGTTGCCAAATCCGCCCACCAGGGTGATCGCCGAAACCGGGTTGAGGGCTTGAACGGCCTCGAGAATCGCCGTGTTCGCAAGCCGGGGAATGTTCCCGACCGGAGCCAACTGACCATTCGGATTGTTCATGCCCGGCAAACTTCCACCCGGCAGTCCGCCGAAATTTCCGTTGGCAATACCCAAACCCGGGACACCACCATAGCCGATGACGAAGGTGCCGTCGGGCATGTAACTGAAGGTGTCGCGCAGCTTCACCTCGCCGGTGCGCCAGCGGGTCACCGCTTCCATACCCACGGCTTGCAATTGAGCCGCCTCGTAAGGACTGCTGTAGAACTCTCCACCCCCGAGATACTCGAGAAAAAGATCGCTCTGGGGCCAAAACTTCTGCAGATCGAACGCTCCAAGAACGCGAGTGACCCCTTCCAAACCGCTTCCGCCGAGCACGTTGGCGCCGTTGGTGTCTGCTGATTCGCTAACCTGCAAAGCTGGCGCGACGAAGCTCCTGCTGGCGGTGCGCAGCTCGAGTCCGGGCTCGTCCAGGCCCGTTACTGGAGGATTCTCCGGGTTCAACACCGGCGCGTTCTGGCCGAACGCCGGCGCCGGAGCAGTGTCGGTCGGAGCCTGGGAGTTGGTCTGGGCCGGAGGAGTCTGGGCAGTTACGCCGATGCTCATGCCGAAGACCAGCAGCGCCAACCGGATTTTTTGCATTGTTACCATACTTTTCACGCGCCGATTCCCCTATGGGACGACAATCGTATCCCCAGGCTGCAATCGATAATTCTGTTCGATATCCTGCCCCTTGACTAGCTTGCGGTAGTTCACCGGCAGTTTCTCCTGTTTGCCGTTCTCGACCCGCAGGATGTAAATGCCCTTGGTCCTGGCAAACTGGTTCAATCCGGCGCTGGAGAGCGCTTGCAAAACGGTCATGTTCGGCAACATCGGCATGGCCCCGGACTTGATCACCTCGCCAGTCAGGTAAATGCGCTTGCTGTTGATCTGAGTGACCACCACGGTGACGCGCGGATCGGCAATATACTTCTTCAGCCTCTCCGTGAGCGTCTCGGCCAAGTTCTCGGGCGTCAGGCCCGCGGCTTGCACATCGTTAAGCAGCGGAAGAGAGATCTTGCCATCGGGACGCACCGGCAAAGTTGCGGTGAGGTCGGCCTCTTTCCACACCTGGATGTGGAGCACGTCCTCGGGGCCGATGACATACGCTGCCCCCTCTTGGCTGGAGCTGGCGGGAACGGCAGTCGTGGGCTTGTCGGAAGCGCTCATGTCCGAGCCCGGAGTGGCGGGGGAACGCGCAGCGGAGGACTGGGCAAGCGCATTCTGCGCCAACGCCATGCTGCTGATCACGACCGACGCCGCAACCGCCGCTTTCCATATTGATCTCATGTCTTCTCCTATTCTCCCAGGTCTCAAGGCCTAATCGCTCGGTTGCACGCCATGGTGATCCTCTTGCCAGGGAAACGTTGAAAATCCGCAACTTGAAACTTTGCCATCAGGCCGAGTACTCCCGGTATCCGATCTGCTTGAGCTTGTAAAGAAGCGCTTTGTAGCTGATCTGCAATTCCTGCGCGGCCCGCCGCCGGTTCCAGCGGGTACGTGTCAACACCTGCAAAATGATCTCTCTCTCCGCTTCGCGGGAGGCGGCGCGGGCGGCATCCTTCAGTGAAATTCTCTCGCCGTTGCCGCCGCGATCGACGCGCCGCAACAGCGAGCGCAATCCTCCCATGGCGAGCGTTTCATCGCCCAGCGCGACAATGGCTCGAGCGGCATCTTTTAATTCGCGAATGTTTCCTGGCCAGTTGTATTCCAGGAAAAAACTTTGGGTTTCGCGGCTGAGCACCGGCACGGCCCGGCAAAAATCGCGGGCTGCGATCGAAAGAAACCAATCCCGGAGGACGGGAACATCTTCTTTCCGCTGCCGCAAAGGAGGCAGCCGCAAACAGACTCCGCTGATTCCATAATAGAGGTCCTCGCGGAACTTGCCCGCCTTGACCTCGGGCTCCAACTCGCGCGAAGTTCCACAAATGAAGCGAGGCACACGTCGCTGCTCGGCGCCGTTCAAACCAATCTGGCGAACCAGTTCCTTCTGAACCGCCGCCGTTAGGTCGCCCACTTCCTGAAGATAAACCGTACCGCCTTGACCGTCACCAGCCGCCAGCATCCCCTCACTGGCTTCACGACCCTGATAAACCTGAAACAGCTCCGCAGCGCGGGCGGAAAGAGCATGAATGCGCGCCGCCGCCGCCGCCTTACCGGAACCGTGCTCAGCCACCACCAGTACGGGAAGGTCATTCTGCGACAACTCGCGGATCACGGCTTCGACGGTGCGCATGCCTGCGCTGACGCTCTCCACCCAGACGCGAACGCCGCCGTTCCACGATTTTGCGGCAGTTGCCGGAATTTCGGCAGCGTTCAGGTCCATTTTATTTCTATTCCGCTTCATTATTTTCGAGGCCAGGACCATGGGGGGACGTCCTGGACAATAGGCCTATTACCCTCTAGAGCACACTCGCTGCCAATCTCGCAAAAATGGCGGCGCATCCACACAACAATAGATGCTGATGTTTCAATAACTTGCGCTTGATACCTCTATGGCGACGTGGCTAGCACGTTATCATATTGCGGACAAATGGGAAAATAATTACCCACATCTCCAGGTAATCTTGGGGATGACTTTCCACTTCTAGTGGGAGATGAAAGTCCCAACTCTCTGGCGGCACTGAGCAAATTGACGTGGCGAAGGGAGGAAGGCCGCTTGCGATATGCCGGGGCGTAGGAAATTGCTTCTCCGCTTCTTGCGCCATATTCCCTCCACCGTCTTCGCGCCGAGTGGCCCATCGCCGCTTGAAGCTTACTTCCCTTCTGGGCGGTAAATCGATAGATGACCCGAAGTGCTGAACCCCGGTTGCTGGTTTCGCTTGGCGCGCCGGCGACTTTCGCATATCCTCAAAAGGCAAGTGTGCGCCCTATGGACACCTCGGCACCACCGCGTCCGCGCGGGAACCTCATGGCTCGAACCGCTTGCCCCGCTGGCAGGGGTGGGCGGTGCCGATCGCGGTGGCAGCCAACAGCTTTCGCATTTTTGGAACCGGGTTACTGGCGCCGGACTGGGATCCCGACAAAGCAGAGGGCTTTTCCGCCCCTTTCGGGGTGGCTAATCTCGGTGGAGGCACGGATCATGCTGTTCTCTGTGCCGGGTGTCGTCTCGCTGATCCCGAATGTGGTAGGGAGGTGAAATCCGTATGAGGGCCGGATCCGTTCGCTTCGGGATCGCGGCGGCGCTCATGCTGGCGACCGCGCTCGTGCTCCAGGCCCATAAGGGTCGCGAGTATTCTCCGCCGCGCACGCCCCTCAGTTCCCTGCCCTCCGAGATTGATGGTTGGAGGGGAACCGATGACGCCCTCGACCAGCAGACCCTCGACATCCTCGGGCCGGGTGAGTTTCTGCTGCGCGACTACGATAACGCACGCCAGCCGCAACCTTGGATCAATCTCTACATCGCCTACTTCCCGTCGCAAAAGGCGGGCGATACCATCCATTCGCCCGACCACTGCCTGCCGGGCGCGGGATGGGTCCCCATTTCGCGCGAGGTGGTTCATATTGCCCGTCCTGACGGATCTTGGTTCCCCGTCAACCGCTACGTGATTTCAAAACTCGGCGACCGGAAGCTGGTGTTGTACTGGTTTCAGGCGCATGGTCGCGTGGTAGCGAGCGAGTACTGGGCCAAGTATTATCTGGTGTCCGACTCGATCCGCATGAATCGCAGCGACGGCGCGCTGGTGCGCCTGATGACCCCGATGCTCGACGGCGAATCTCCCGATGCCGCCGAGGACCGCATGATGAAGCTGGGGTCGAAGTTCCTTCCGCTGCTCGACAATTACATCCCGCGCTAATTACTTTCGTTCGCGGAAATGAGGTTTTCTGAAGCGATTCCGCTCGGTGCGGGCGACGGAGTCGTCAAACCAGCATTCTGAACCCGACCTTTGAAGCGGTTGTCCGCTTAGGGTCATCCGCAACCGGGCGAGGTACTCGGCTTGGACGTGGATTCTGGCGGGGTCGTTTGGGCTGGTCAGCAGCTCCGCTTGGGCCTCGATTACGATTAGAAGGGAAACCCAGAAACGCTATGAAGATCATCGGCACGCAAAAAGAGCCCCGCATGGTGGCGGGTCATGAGTTGAGTGTCTGGGCGAACCGGCAAATCTAAGTTGGGACCCGATCCACTTGCGACGGAACATCCCAGCAATCCTCACCAGCCCGGTTTCGATAAGACCCAAAGTTCACGGGTCCGGGACGGTGAGCTGTGTGGGCCCCACGTTGATGTGCCCGACATCCTGTGCCGGACACGTCGAGTGACGAGGCCGGGCTCCCCGGCCAACGTTTCGCCGCCAGCGATTCGAGCCGCTAGTCAGAATCGACGGTGGCCAGGTCGGCAGCGAGTCTGTCGACAGCGAGTCGGAGTAACGAGAGCTGTTGCAAAAGTGGGCCGTTCTTGGGGTCAAAAAGAAAATCCCGTTTACAGTTATTCCCCCTGTGGACCGAAAAACGGCTACAATGGCCGCAATCCAATCGTCATCGGAGGTAGTCGTGAAGCCAATCCATCCTTGTATTGCGGCTGCAGCGTTGGTTGCGATCTTCTTAGCTATCGTGCCGAGTATGTGCGCTCAGGAAACGACTGCTCCCCAGCACACCGGATTTCCGCAAGACTGGTCACAGCACCACATCGTCTTCAGCCGCGATGCGCTCGCCGAGAACCCGGATCTGATCTACCGGGAACCGCGCATTCTGAATCAGGCGATGCAGCGTTGGCCGCTGCCAAATTTTGGTGTCTTCCAGGTCGCCGATCCTTTGCCGGCTCCCGTAAACAAACCGGCAGTGGACCGCGATTGGGCCGTCAATTTGTCGGGCCGCGTTCTCAGAGATACGTTTCCGGCCAAATTTTCTTTCAATCCCGGCGCTGCGCCCGATTGCACCAATGACTACGTTGTGTTCGGACTGGCCAACACCGGGACTGCCAGCACTGCCGGCGTCAACCCCAATTTTGTCGGCTTCAACAATCTCTATTCGACGCA
>DATDGS010000002.1:0-104782 GCA_036521955.1 Terriglobales bacterium | reverse complement strand
ATCCCGCTCGTAGTAGCCGTTGCGGTAGTGGCGCCGCTTCCCCCGCCTGCGCTCATACCGTCCCCAGCCCGAGAAGCGATCCCGCTGCCGCTCCGACTGCAGTTCGAAAAACTGTTGCCACGCCTGGCGCGTCTGCCCATATAGATCTCCCCAGAAACTCTCTTTCAGCTCGGCTAGAAAATGTTGGAAATGCTCGTCAATCGAGGTTATCTTCGCCATTGGGTGTAGGTCTCCTTTTCGGAACGGCTTTTGCTTGCTAGGCAAAGCCAACTTACACCCTCTCGCTTTTTACACAATCAACGTTACGTCACCTATCGAGACAACCTGCAAAGTTATCGCATACGTAGCCATCCTTGAATTTCCTCTGCGATCTTTGCGTACTCTGCGGTTAGAGTTTCTGATTGTCGGCCACTCGGTACCACGCGAGAAACGCGCGGAATGCGGCGCCACGATGGCTGTGGCGGGACTTTTCCTCTGCGTCTAATTCAGCGAATGTCCTCTGAATAGCGGGAAAGAAGAACAGCGGGTCGTACCCGAATCCGTTCATGCCCCGGGGCGCGTCCAGGATAATGCCTTCGGCGGTGCCGCGAAAGGTATGCAGCGTGTGGCCGTCGCGGGCGACGGCCAGAACGCATACGAATCGCGCCGTGCGCTTTTGTTCCGGAATCCCTTCTAGTTCGCCCAGCACACGCGCGTTGTTGGCATCGTCATCTGCGTTGCACTCTGCCGCATGCGGTTCGTCGCAGGCGTAGCGCGCCGAATGGACGCCGGGCGCCCCACTCAGGGCATCAATCTCCAGGCCGGAGTCGTCGGCTAGAACCAGTTCGCCGGGAACGGCCAGACTGTAGGACTCTGCTTTCTTGCGCGCATTCGCCTCGAAGGTCGTCCCGTCTTCGACAACCTCGGGCAGTGAAGAAAAGTTTGGAATGTTTGCGATCTCGATGCCGAGGGGCGCGGAGGCTCCGGCGAAATCTCGGAGTTTACCGGAGTTCGAGGTCGCCACCAGAATTTGGCGGGAAGTCATGCAGCGGGGCTCGCGATGTTCGCTGGTCCTATGTGTGATGGCCGCGTTTCAATCCAGGCGACAACCAGCAAAACCAGGCTGATCAGCGAGACGATGTTGCCGATTACGCGATCGATCGTCCGGCGGAAGTGGATGTGTACATCGCTGTCTCCGGCGGCAACGGGAATGACGATCAGTCGAGTGACATCGGTCGTCTGTGTTTGGGTGAGTTTGCCGTTTACGACTACGTCCCAGGCAGGGTAGTTGAAAAGGCGCACGGTTATATTTTGCGGCGCGGCCGCGTGGATAGTGAAGTGTTTTTCCGTCTGTCCCCACGCCATGATCTTGCTCTGAACCGGTGCTCCCGTGTCGGTGCTGACGCGAGGCAGATTCTTGTTCAACTCGTAGGGGTCGGCTCCGACGGGTACGTATTCATCGATACCCTCGTAGCCGGTGCCGTCGGCGACGGCGTCGCTCATATCGCGGATATCGCTGGCGATCTCCCACCAAGGGGGCTGGTTACGATAGCCGGCGAAGATAACCGCGGCCAGCAGAACGGCGGACGCCAGCACGCGCGAGGTCCAGCGTTTGGCGGCCATGGTCAGGAGCATCGCCAAAGCGGCGTTCATGCACAGCAGCCAACGGAAGGGAAGTTGCACGAAGCGGAGCTTGGGCAGGTGCTGCCAGAGCAAATTGCTCACCGAAAGCATGAGGAACGCGCTGCCCGCGCCCCAGGCGGAAAGCGGCAGCCAGGGAGTTTCCAACCCGGTCGCGTTGTGCGCGACGGGACAGCCGAGAGCCTGCCCTGACCTTGTCGAAGGGGCGGCTGTCTCTACCCGTTTCTTCCGCCGGGAGAAGCAGGTCGCGAAAGCGAAGACGCCGATTTCGGTAATCGCCGCGGTCGAAACCAGAAGATTGAAGCGGTTGTGATCGGGATCGGCAACGGTGGTGAAGAGAAAGTTGTCCTGCGGGCGGACTCCCGGGGACAGCACCTCGCTGAGGTTGACCCATCCTTGTTCGTGGATTGCAGGAAGCAGATAAAACGAAGCAAGGCCGGCTCCGAGAAGGATCGCCAGCGCCGTCAGGCCTAGGGTCCGCACCAAAGTGCGAGCTCTGGGCCGCCAGATCTGCGGACTCCAGATTTGCCGGCCCCGGGCCTGGGGATCCGACGATCGCTCCCGCACGGTCCGGCGCACAGCGCCCATCGCAGCCAAGACCAGCGCCAGCCCGGCCGTTGAGTAATGGATCATTACCGCTGCGGGAGCATTCGTCAGCCACGCCGCAGCCAGCGCGAGGCTCAGCCAGAGCGTGGGGCGAACGCTAGGATCGGATTCCGGCAAAAAAAGGCGGAGAAGACAAAGCGCCAGAAGCGGCAGCAGCGCCGCAGCCAGCAGTTCGGCGTAGGCGCTCCGCCAGTAAACGATCAGCAGGTGATAGGGATTCAGCGCATAGAACACGGCCGCAAACAACGCGTCCTGGGCTGGAAGCCACTCACGGGCGAGACGGTACATGGCCGCCCCGGCGAGCGTGAGCACGATCCAGCAATACACGCCAGGCACCATCTTCCAGGGCAGAACAGCGCCAAGCGCGGCACCCAGAGCCCAGGAGGCGGGCGGATAAAACAGGAAGCGAGCCTCGCCGTATCCCCAGTGCGCCAGCGCCGCCCAGCGCGGATATACGATGCCGTGCTTCCACTGGCCGAGGACTTCCATCCAGGAAAACATGTGGAACTCGAAATCATGTCCGGAGGGATTGCCCCACCAGAAAAACGGTGTGATGGCCAGCAGACAGACGCCAGCTAGCAGCACGGAACGCGAGATCGGACTTTTGAACATTTCGCCTTCAACCTGAACGGGAGGGTTACGAAAATAAAAAAAGCAACAGCTGATTTCCCGTGTAGCCGCGACAAGCCCGCCTCTACGGGCAGGGCAATTCTATTGCATCAGAAAATTTCTCGGAAAATTAACCCCAGCGAAATCACTCCGGAGGGGAAGTCGAGGCAGTCTGCGAGCAAAGAGGTGGAACAGACCGCCGGGGGCTGGGTTGACACCAGAGACGGGGTGACGAACTGGCCTCCGGTTATTGTGTCGGATCGGGGCGTTATTGATTGCTGTTTATTGGCTGACGCTCTCTGGATTTCGCTGACGGTGCAATTCGGCGAGAAACTTTTCTTCACCGAGAGAATTGCCGTTTCGTAACAATTCCAGAAGTGGGTCCTCGGCGTCGGTCGCGCCGCTGCTGGTCTGGCTCAGGTCGACCGCGTTGGCGACAAGAGCCCGGGGCGAGGTTTCCAGTTGTGGAGTAGTGCCAGGCTGGCCGGTGAGGAACTCGATGAACTCACCCACGCTTTTGCGCTGCTCCTCGGTGCGGGCAGGGAATTCAATGCCCATCCCGCGTCCGGGATGCATGACCCGGACCAAACCTTCGGTGTGAATCTCCATCCCCGCGGCGCGCAGGCACAGGTCAACAGCTGAAGACTGAGGGAAGGGAGATTCAGTCTGCACGTAGCATCCACCCAGACTAAGGTCGGTCAGTGTGCATTGGCTGGCCGCGTCAGGTTCTTCGGGTAAAGCATCGTGCGAACGGGTCGCCAGCCACTCGCCCATTTCGTCGCGCATCTTGGGGTCCATCTGGAGAAAGCGCAGGCCGGTTTGACCGTTGCCGGTACTCCAGGCAACTGCAGCGTCACCTTCGATGCCGGGGCCGCCGTCTGGAAGCTGAAAGGAGACGCGAACCATGGACGTGGACGGAAGTGGCTTGGCCGCCAGCACGTCCATACCGCCGGTGCTCAGGTCAAGCAGGATGCCTTCCACGATATTGCTGTCGTCGATCTGAATCGAAGCCGCCGCCTGAACCGCGATCCGCTGGGATTGCCGCCTTTCGCGCTTCAGCAGGGCCGTGGCGGCGCGCAAGGTGGTTTGAGCCTGCTCGTGGGTGATGGGCTTGGTAAGGATGAAATGAGCGCCCGCGCCGAGTATGGCGCGGATCTGCGAGGCATCGTGCAGCAAGGCCACGGTGACGGGCGAGTGACGGTCGGTGCCGGTAAGGCGACGGCAGGCTTCCAGAACCAGGGAAGCCGCCTCGGGATCATCGAAGTCGACGATGACCTGATCGAAGCGCTCCTCTGCCAGGCGCGTCACCGCGACATCGGCTGCGTTTGAACGATCAACCGCGACGCCAAACTGCGCCAGGACCTGAATCAGCGTTTCCGCAGTCGGGTCATCCTTTGACACCAGTAGTGTCTGCAATATCATGCGACCGAACCTCCAACCTCCCGTTTTCTGCCTGTACCGTCAGGCTTCTACGGCCAACGCGGAGTTGCACTACGCGCCGGTTTGGCTGCGGCAGGTGCGGATTGAGCGCTGGCCTTGGCAGCCATCGCGTTGGCGTTTTCGTCGTCCACTTCCGCGAGCACTGCGCTATCGTCCTCGACATCGGTTTCGGCGAGCAAGGGCGCTACTTCGCGCAGTTTCTCGGCAGCCTGCTGCAACATCTCAATCTGCTTACCCAACTGCGTGTACTGCGCCTGCTTGCGGCGCAAAACCTCATGGATATCCTTCATACATCCCCCTGCGCCTGACTGTAGGTTTGGACGAAGGTAAGGTCAACGCCAAAGGCATCGTGGGCCGTTACGGCAGTAACCGACGGAGAAGAAGAGGAGAACAGGCGCGGACTGCAAAGGCAGTGTTGGGGCCAGCTAGGCCATTAAGACCGGCGAGTCGAGACAGTCCGGAAGAAGGAGGCTCAACAGCGAATTTCTTATCGCGAGGACTGTCAGGTGGTCCTCTGGCTTGTGAGCAAAATCAAAAGCCCCGCCTGAGAGGCGGGGCCATGAGTTGAGTGTCTCGGCGAACCGACAGATTTAAGTTATGTTTAAGTTATGACGCGATCAGCTTGCGACGGAACAGACCAGCGATACCCACCAGCCCTGTTCCCAAAAGACCCAAAGTTCCCGGTTCCGGGACGGTGACCCCTGTAACACCGATACTGATGTGCCCGATACCCTGGTTGAGCTGGGCACCGGTTGTCCAGAAATCCTGAGTAGTGATTCCTGTTACATAACGACCGCCATACAGCATCCCTGCGATCTCGCCAGTAAGAGCGTAGTACCGGATCCCGTGACTCACGCTAGTCAGCGTCCAATCGACCGGACCGACGAAGCTGCCGACAAAGAGCGATACCGGGTTTGTGCAGCTTGGGCATCCCGTTAATGTTTTTGCCCATACGCCGATGCCTAAAACGTCAAAATAATTTGTTGTCGGGCCAGGAGCGCCCGGGGTAAAGACTCCGCCGCCCAAGAGCGTACCGCTGGTCAGAGAGCCGCCGGTGAAGAAGTTGACAAAGCCGAGACTGTGCCCTGGCAAAGCCGGTGTGATGCCATCGAACATCTCCAGATGCGACTGCGTCGACATAATACCTGTAGCGGCTGAAACCGAAATCGAACCGAACTGGTTCAGAATATCGATCGTGCCCGCCGAAGCGGCAATTGGCAATGCCAATGCCAGTAACGCCAAAACTACCACTCGCCTCATGTTAATTCCCTCCCAGTTTTCCCTTTTTCCACGTTTCGCCTTGAACTCTTGCCTCCAAGGTATAGGTCGCCCCTAGCTAGTAGAGCACTTGTCGGTCCAAACCCACGGAAGGCTGGTTGCTATTGTTTATCAATAACTTACGAGCATCTTCCGTACTATTCCCACATTCTCGGTTGCAATCCGCTGCACACTAGCAACAGTTTGCTTTCCCCGGGATCGTCCAGAGGCTCAATTCCGCAAAGCGGCGACGCCGACCGCAGAATGGAACAACTGGGGGTTCAGAATCGGGAGGAATCTCACCGGACACGAGAGAACCTCAACCTCGAGGGACCGATTCCAAAGCCTGGCGCGACCGAGAGTAACCAATCGCAAGGTAACCTATGTTACCGCGGACCCGGCGTCCAGCAATGGCTCTTCAGTGCCAGCCACTCGCTCGGGAGTGGGATTCCGCTCCAGAAACAGGTGCCTTATCTTGAGGGTGAGCAGTTCTGGGGGAGGGCTGTTCGGGCGTCCCGTGATCCTTTGGATCCGGGGCGCTTCTTATTTGAAGTGAAGCGGGCTCGTGATGAAGTCCGGCTCAGGATTCCTAGATTCCCGCACCATCGCGGTGGTTTTCAGGATCACCTGCCAAGGACGTCTGAGAACATCGGCACCGTTTCAGTTTTTCCCGAGAGCAGGCTGTGATAGGCAGCGTCCAGAATGAGCTGGTTCTGCCAGCCTTCTTGTCCAGGCACTGGAAACACCTCCCGACCTTCGACCGCGGCGGCGAAGGCGTCCACCTGCCGCGCGTAGGCGAGTTGGTTGGAAACGATGTCTTCGGCGACCCGTCGTCCCGCGCGCCACAGTTCCAGCTTAATCGGCCGTTCAACATTCAGTGCGTCATCGGCCCGCAGAAAGCCAGCATCGCCGACAATCTCGAGCGGAGTGCGATATTCGGCGCGAGTCGAGACCACTACCGTGGCCAACGTGCTGCGCTGAAACTCGAGCGTCAGCACGGCCGCCGCTTCGACGTCGCCCGATTGTTCATCGGAGCGTCCAACTGCGGTCACTCGCCGCGGCTCATCCTGCAGGATATAACGCAGGGCATCGATGCAATGGACACCCACGTCGGCAATAGGGCCGCCGCCTGCGATGGAGCGGTTGTAGAGCCAGGTGCGGGCATGGTGTATGCCGGGATACGAGAACTCCGCCCGCGCAAAAATCGGGCGGCCAATATCACCTGCGGCGACGCGGTCGCGAAATCGCGCCGTGCTTTCTTCGAAGCGAAAGACTTGGGCGACGCCGAGCAGAACTCCGGCCTTACGCGCCGCTTCGACCATCTGGCGGCATTCGTCCGCGTCCATTCCCATCGGCTTCTCGCACAGCACCGGCTTACGGGCAGCAACCGCGGTGACAACGTCCTGCAGGTGGCAGGCGTTGGGAGTGGTGACCAGGACGGCGTCAACCTCACGGCAGCGGCTGAGTTCTTCCGCGGAGAAGAAGACACGCGGGATGCCATACTTCCTGGCGGCCTCGTGTGCTTTGTGGGAATCCCGACGCGATAGCGCGACCACTTCGCAATTCTGAGCCAGAGCGAAACCCGGCATCAGCCGCCGCACGGCGTGGAGCCCAAAACCTGCTATGCCAAAGCGAATCATGTTCGTTTCACCGGTTTTTCTAGGTCATCGGCTACGCACGCACACACTAGATATAACGGGTATTAGGTGTAAGGGTAAAAGACGAAAAACAGCAGCGACAACGCTGTCAACGCCCACAGCGCCGGGCGAACATCGCGCAAGCGCCCCGAAACCAGCTTGCAAAAAGGATACAAGACAAAGCCCGCTGTCATGCCAATTCCAATGTTGTAGGTGAAAGCCATCAAGGCAATAACGCCGAAGGCTGGAACCAGTTCAGTGAGGTCGTCGAAGGGGATCCGGGTAATCGGTGTTAGCATCAGCAACCCAACGAAGATGAGCGCCGGTCCGTACGCTTGTGGCGGGATAGCGGAGATAAAGGGGGCGAAGAATAAAGTCCCGACAAAGCAGAGCGCGGTGATGACTGCGGTCAGGCCAGTTCGGCCACCGGCCTCGACTCCGGTGGCAGACTCAATATAGGCACCGGACGTAGTGGTCCCAATCAGGGCGGCGAAGGTCGTCGCCAGCGCGTCGGCCATCATCGGGCGCTCGATCTGTGGCAGGTTGCCGTCTTTATCGAGGAAGCCCGCGCGCGCCGACACACCAATGAGCGTGCCCATGGTGTCCACGAATGCCATGACAAAAATCGTCAGGACAACAGGGAAAAATCCCCATGTGAACAGGCTGCGCAGATCGAACTGAAAAAAAACGGGCTGCAGGCTGCGTGGACGACTGACCCAGCCTATCGGCGCCGGAGCCACCCGCGTCACAAAACACAGCAGCGCGGTAACCAGAACTCCGCTCAGAATTGCGGCCGGGAAACGGCGAATTGTCAGTACTGTTATGAGCAGGAACCCTAAGATGGAAAGCAGCACCGAAAGCGAGGTCAGATGGCCGAGCCGGACCGGCGCCCCGGGGAATCCCACGGTAACGATGCCGGCCTGATTGAGTCCGATGAAGGTGAGGAACAATCCGATGCCGACCGCGTAGCTGTACCGGAGCGTGGGAGGAATGGCGTCGACCATCCACTGGCGGAGGCGGAACAGCGTCATCAGAATAAAGAGAACACCGGCCAGGAACACGGCGCCCAGAGCGCTCTGCCACGAATAGCCGAGCACGTGAACCACCGTGAACGCGACGAAAGCATTTTCGCCCATGTAAGGAGCGATGGCGAAAGGCCGGTTGGCATAAAAGCCCATCAGCAGCGTTCCGAAAATGGCGGCGAGAATGGTGGCGGTGAGCGAGGCACCAGCCGGCATGCCGGCAACCGTCAGGATGGCAGGATTGACGACCACGATATAGACCATGGTGAAAAAAGTGGTGAGTCCGGCGACAATTTCGCGGCGGACGGTTGTCTGGTGGTGAGAGAGTTCGAAGAACTGATCGAGCCGGCGATTCAATTTGCCCTCGCGTGCAAACTCAGGATTGTACATTCGCCACGGTCGGAGTACGAATCGAGCCTGGAGGGTTTCCCTGTGTGTCTCTGTGTTCCTCCGTATCCTCTGCGGTTGCCCTTGGTTCGCAGCGTCAAGAGCGCAACCACAGGGAACACAGAGTGGCACAGAGGAAGCCCTCGAGTGCCAGCGTTCAGCGACTACGCAACTCGGCAAGCAGTTTGGGGTCGATGTTGCCGCCGCTGATCACGGCGACGTTGATGTTGGTGTCGGGCAATTCGTCGGCGTGGAAAAGAAATGCGGCGACGGCAACAGCTCCGCTCGGTTCGGCCAGTGTTTTCGGATTCGTGCTTAACACGCGCATGGCCTCGCGAATCTCGTCTTCGGTCACGCTGACGATGTCGTCAACATAGGCGCGGATGTGTTCGAAATTGATCGCGCCGATGCTCTGAGTGCGAAGACCGTCGGCCAGCGTCTGCGAGACCTGCTCCGCCGGAAAAGAGAGGATGCGGCCGGCGCGCAGGCTGGCTCGCGCGTCGGCGGCAAGTTCGGGCTCGACGCCAATGACTTTTACTTGGGGATTGCTGAGCTTAATGGCCGCCGAGACGCCGCTGATCAACCCGCCTCCGCCGACGGGGACGAGCACGGCTTCAAGGTTGGGAAGGTCCTCAAGGATTTCCGTCCCAACCGTTCCCTGACCGGCGATGATCTTCTCGTCGTTATAAGGAGGCACGATCGCGTAGCCGTGCGCAGCGGCAAGTTCTTCGGCGCGCAGGCGGCGCTCTTCACTGCCCGGTCCGACGAGGACGATCTCCGCTCCCAGCTTGGCGGTGGCGTCGAGCTTGTTCTTCGGAGCATTGCCGGGCATAGCGATGATGGCCCTCACGCCTAGCGCCTGCGCCGCATAGGCAACGCCTTGCGCGTGATTGCCGCTGGAATACGAGATCACTCCGCGGCGGCGCTCTTCTTCGCTAAGCGATGCAACTTTGTTGTAAGCCCCGCGCAGTTTGAAAGCGCCCATGGGCTGGAGGTTCTCGAGCTTCAGGAAAAGCTTGCGCGGATCGGTGGCGCCAGTCCATTCCAATAAGGGCGTGCGGACGGCGATACCGTCGAGCAGCGTGCGGGCTTGCTGAAAATCGGCTAGGGTGACGATACAGAATTTCCTCCGTGCTCTCGGCGTCTCAGCTGTGAAAAGGTTCTCAGATCTCCAGTATCACCGGCATAATCAGCGGCCGACGCTGCGTTTGCCGTGAGATGTAGCGCTTCAGGTCGGTGCGGATTTTCTCTTTGATTACGCCATAGTCGGCTTTCTCTTCCGCGCTCGAGGCATCGAGGGTTTCCATCACGATCTCGCGCGCTCGCTCGATCACGCCGTTTTCGCCAAGCGCGAATCCGCGGGTGACAATCTCCGGCGCGGTTTCGACGAGGCCGGTGAGCTTGTTGATGGCAATGATCGGCATCACAAAGCCGTCTTCGCTGAGGTGGCGTCGATCTTTGATGACGAGGTCTTCGACCACGTCGGTGCGCGAGCCGGAATCGATACAGACGCGGCCTACGTTGACGCGTCCCGCCTTGCGAGCGCCGAGTTCGTCGATTTCGAGGACGTCTCCACTTTCGATCAGCACCACGCTGCCGACCGAGCCGTGCATGGACGCGGCCAGATCGGCATGTAACTTGAGCTGCCGGTATTCGCCGTGGATCGGAACAAAATATTTGGGCCGCACCAGGTTGATGATGAGCTTCAATTCTTCCTGGCTGGCGTGTCCGCTGACGTGAATCGGCGGGTAAGAACCGTCGTCATAGATGACGAACGCTTCGCGGCGGAACAGATGATCCACCACGCGGTAGATGGCCTTTTCGTTGCCTGGAATGATGCGCGACGATAGGACGACCGTATCTCCTTTTTCGATTTTGGCGTGCTTGTGGTTATCCACGGCAGCGCGGGACAGCGCCGACAAGGGTTCGCCCTGCGTGCCGCTGATGAGCACGCAAACTTTCTCGGGAGCGAAGTTTTTCATCTCGCCGGGATGAATCAGCATACCCTCGGGAATCTGGACATAGCCGAGGTCTTCGGCGATTTCCGAAGAATTCTCCATGGAACGACCGATGAAACAGATTTTGCGGCCGTGCTCGCGCGCCATGTCGACGGTCAGCTTGATGCGGTGAATCGAGGACGAAAAGCAAGAGATAAACAGACGCCGCTGGGTACGGGCAAACACCTCCTCGAACTTGCGGCGGACAGCGCGCTCGCTCGGAGTGTAGCCCTTGCGCTCGACGTTGGTCGAATCCTGCAAGAGCGCCAGCACTCCTTCTTTGCCGTACTCGGCGAAACCGTGCAGGTCGAAGAGGCGGTTGTCGGTGGGCGTCGGATCGACTTTGAAGTCGCCGGTATGCAGCACCACGCCGAGCGGCGTGTGGATGGCCAGCGCTACACAATCGACCAGGCTGTGTGTTACCTGGAGCGGATGTATGGTGAAAGGCCCCACCTTGAAGCGTTCTCCGGGACGAATCTCCCGCAGATCGGCATCCTCGAGGAGTTGGTGTTCGTCAAGTTTGTCTTCGACGTAAGCCAGCGTGAACTCTGTGCCCCAGACGGGAACATTCAGTTCGCTGAGAATCCAAGGCAGGGCCCCGATATGGTCTTCGTGGCCGTGGGTAAGCACGATACCGCGCACATGCTTGCGATTTTCGAGCAGGTAAGAAATGTCCGGGACGACGATGTCGACGCCCAGCAACTCGGCCTCGGGAAACATCAGACCGGCATCAACCACGACGATGTCATCGCCATAGCGGATGGCCATGCAGTTCATACCAAACTCGCCCATCCCGCCTAGCGGAACTATATGCAGTTTTCCTTTTGACATTAGTAAACTCGATGCTAGCACAGGGTGAGCCGGGGTTGCGGTTGGCTGATAAACTCGTAATTGAAAATGTCCGGCGAAAGGAAATCGTGGATGCGTCGGCGCGTCGAAGGCGCGATCCGCGGGGGCCTGACCCACGCCTACGAGACCATCAGGGTTGATCCGGGGCGCTTCCTGATGCAGTTGCGCGTGGCGCACGGGCTACCGCTGGCCAGCTTTCATGGCGTTTATACCCTGGAGATGGACCGTCTCGACCATGCGGCGGAGTCGGTGATCCGCGCCGGCATGAAGATGGCTGCGGTGGAGGGCGCCGGGTTTGGTCTGGGCGGGTTCCTTACCATTGTTCCGGATCTTGGCATGCTTTCCGCTATTACGATGCGTATGATTCAGAAGCTCAGCCTGATTTATGGGTTCGAGTTGAATACCGATGACGAAATCGCCGAGTTATGGATTGCTGCGGCCAGTGCCGCCGGTGTCGACATCAGCCGCGATTTGCTGGAAAAAGAAGTGATCAATCGCTTTGTGCCGCGCGTGATTCAGCGAATTGCTGCCAAGGCCGGCGCCGAGGTGGCGGAGAAGTGGGCGGGGCGCTTGATTCCTCTTACCAGCTCGGCCATCGGATGCGCGCTGAACTATTATTTCGTGCGGGCGTGGGGCGAGCGGGCGCGGGCGCACTTCCGCGCCAAGCATCTTGAATTGCGGCACCAGTTGGCGGCAGAACAAATGCAACTTCCGGGTGCGCCCCGACAAACTTCCTAACCACAGAGGAACACGGTGAGGCGCAGTCTTCTACCTGAGCCATTCTTCCAGTTCAATGCCGCGTTCGGTTTTTTCGTCGCGATACTTCACGATGACCGGTGTGTAGAGCGAAAGGTTCCAGTCGTCGGATTTGCCTTTGCCTTTTTTCACGGCGCGCGAACCGGGGACGGCGACAGCGTTTTCGGGGACTTTCAGCGGATGCTCGGCGGTCGCGCGATAGACTTCGCCACGCACCAGATCGTAGAGCGGCGTGGATCGGGTCAGAATTGTTCCCGCCCCTAAGACGGCGCGAGCGCCGACCAGCGTGCCTTCGTACACTCCGCAATTGCCACCGACCAACACGTCGTCTTCAAGGATCACGGGAGCGGCGTTAATGGGTTCCAGCACGCCTCCGATCTGCGCGGCGGCGCTTAGATGCACGCGCTTGCCGATCTGCGCGCAGGATCCGACCAGGGCATGCGAGTCGATCATCGAGCCTTCATCCACGTAGGCGCCGACGTTGATAAACATCGGGGGCATGCAGATGACCGACGGCGCAACATAGGCGCCTTCCCGGATGGACGATCCGCCCGGCACCAGACGAACGCGATCCGCGACGGTCAGACGGCGGGAAGGGAAGGTGTCTTTGTCGACGAAAGAGAGCACGTCGCCGTCCGACATTTCTTTAAGCTCGCCGAGACGGAAGCCAAACAGTATTCCTTGTTTGACCCAAGCATTGACGATCCAGCGTCCGCCGACTTTTTCCGCGGCGCGAACCTCGCCGCGAGTGAGAGCAGCGCGGAAGTCGAAAAACATTTGGCGCGCCTCGCTGGCGTTGCCGATCGTTCCGCCCGTCGACAGGCATTGAATGGCCGACTTCAGGGTGGAGATCGAGTCTGACATAGGAAGACAAGAGGCAAAGCTAACCGCTAGGTGCTAATTGCTAACCGCTGCTCTTACGCCACACACTTGCATTCGCTGCGGATCAGAACACCCGGCATTTGATGCGTCGCGTCGCGCGCTTCCGCGAGATTGCCGTATGGTCCGTGCCAGCGGGAATGGTTGGGATCGTGCCCGGTGGGACGTCCTTTGCCGGAACTGCACTGTCCACAGGATGCGCGGTGCAGAATCGCTTTGTGCGGGCCCGCCGCCCAATTTTCGTAAACATAGAATTCGGTCACATTGGCAGGTGCAGCCACAGGGCGCGTAATCAACCCGGCGTCGGTCGCGATCTTCTGCAGTTTCGACCGCGTATCGCGGCGCATGGGAAGCAAGGGCAGACGATAGACCTCTTCGATCTTGCCCATCATCGCGAGGGCGGCTTTTACGGGCAGCGGGCTCGACTCGATGAAGTTGGCCAGCATCAGCGGAAGATATTTGCGGTGCAGGGCGCGTGCCGTGTGCCAGTCGTTGTTGAGGGCGGTGCGAGTCATCTCTGCCATTTCGCGCGGAATTTCGTTGGATGCGACCGAGATCACGCCCACTCCGCCGAGCGCGATCACCGGCAACGTGACAGCATCGTCGCCAGAGAGCACGAGAAAGCTTTCTGGCACCGAGTTCAGCACTTCGGCAATCTGTGTCATGTTGCCGCTGGCTTCCTTCACTCCAGCGATATTTGGAACTTCTGACAGCCGTGTCAGGGTTGCGGGCTCAAGGTTGGCGGAGGTGCGGCCGGGCACGTTATAGAGGATGATCGGCTTGTCGACGGCTTCGGCGATCGCACGGAAGTGCCGGTATTGGCCCTCCTGCGTCGGTTTATTGTAGTAGGGCGATGCGGTGAGGATGGCGTTGACGCCCGGCCGCGCCGCCACTTCCCTTGCTTTCGCGACAGCCTCCTGCGTCGAGTTCGAAGTGGCGCCGGCGACGATCGGCACGCGTCCGGCAACAACCTCGATGGTTACGTCGATCACGCGCAGCCACTCATCGTGGTTAAGCGTGGGAGTTTCTCCCGTGGTGCCACAGGGAACCAGGAAATCGATGCCCGATTCGACCTGCCAAGCGACCAGATTGCGCAATGCGTTTTCGTCGACTGCACCGTCCTGAGAGAACGGTGTGACCAATGCGGTACCACAGCCTCGCAGTTGCATGAGTTAAGAATAACTCTTCTCGCACGCGCTTGCATTTGCCCACCGCGACGCCGGTGGAGTGAAGGACGAGCGGGCCATTGAATTGGGGATGCCCTTCCTCCTTACGCGGCAGGAAGCGCATTTTTGCGAGGCTGATGGGCGTGGCGAACTGGGCCGACGTTTACTTCATGCCGCTCAGTTTTGACGGTTCCTTGACGGTTGCCGTGTCGCTGTAGATTCCAGCGTTGACGATGTACGGTGTTCCTTTAGCGGCTAGGGATAGGTGATCTTGCGCGATCTCGCCGGGTCGCAACATTGCGCAATGATTTTCGTCTGGGAGTGCCCCTAATCGGTATGCAACCCGACCCAGCATTGCCTAAAGCCCGCGCCAGACGTTGCGGAACTCGAAGAACCCTGTCTTCCCGGCGAGCCACTCGGCTGCCCGCACCGCGCCTTCGGCGTATCCCTGGCGGGATTTGGCATCGTGGCACAGGTAGATGCGATCGCCAGCGGAATTGAAGACCAACTCATGCATCCCGACTGCGTCCCCTTCGCGAAAGGAGACAATCTCAACTTCCTTTTCGGCGCCTCCGGACTCGCGCACAATCTTCTGGATCGTGAGCGCGGTTCCCGAGGGAGCATCTTTTTTCTCGGCGTGATGACGTTCGAAAATCTGACCTGAGTAATCGTATTTCAGGGCGCATCCCGCAGTCGCGGCAATTTCGAAGAACAGATTTACGCCGATGGAAAAATTCGAGCCATAGAGGAATCCGGTTTTGGCGGACAACACCATCTCGCGCAAACGCCGCACTTGGTCGTACCAGCCGGTGGTTCCGATCACGACGTTCTTTTTCGCGCGGATGCAGGCTTCAGCATTGGCGACAGCCGCCGCGGGCGTGGTGAAGTCAATCGTGGCGTCGATAGCGGCGAGCGCATCCGGTGTTAGCGCTCTGGCTCCGGCGTTTTCAGCGGATGAGAGAACCCGCACATGATGCCGTCGGGAGCGTGCGACTTCCGCCACCAGCGATCCCGTCTTGCCTTGGCCTAGTATTAGAAGATTCATGCGGAAACCTTAGAGCCAACCACAAGGTGCACAGAAGGCCACGGGGAAAACCAGCACAGGCGAACCTTATCGCATCTGCTTTTCCCCTCTGTTTCTCTGTGCTCCCTGTGGTTAAGACTTTTTTCGCCACCGAGAGTAGCTAAGCAAACACTTCCGGATCCGCTTCCGCGAAAAATGCGTGGTGCAGGCGCCGAACCACCTCGGCCGCGTCGTCCTCTTCGATCACGAAGGTCAAATTAATTTCGGAAGCGCCCTGCGAGATCATGCGGATCTTCACATCCTCAAGGATGCCGAAAACCTTGGCGGCGATTCCTGGTGTCTCACGCAAATTTTCGCCCACTAAGCAAACGATCGCCTTCCGCCCCTCGTATTTCACATCCGCGATCTTCGCCAGATCGGCCGCCAGCGCCGGGATAGCTTCGTTGGTCTCAGCCGTCACCGAGACGCTGACTTCGGAGGTGGAAACCACGTCCACCGCGACGCCGTGCTGGTCGAAGGCCTCAAAGATGGACTTCAAATATCCATGTACCAGCAGACGGCGAGGTGAAGCAACCTCCACCAGCGTGATCTTTTTCTTGAGCGCAATCGCTTTGAAAATGTTCGCGCAGCGTGGGGCGCGCGCCGTGATCTTCGTCCCTTCGCAGGTCGGGTTCAGCGAATTCAGAACATAGACGGGAATATTTTGCTGAATCGCGGGCAGCACGGTCGCCGGATGCAGAACCTTGGCGCCGAAGTAGGCAAGTTCGGCGGCTTCGTCAAAGCTGATGACCTTGATGCGCCGCGCTTCGCGAGTAAGGCGTGGGTCGGTGGTCATCATGCCATCGACGTCGGTCCAGATTTCGATGCGCTCGGCATTGAGGGCCGCGCCAAAAATGGCTGCTGAGAAATCCGATCCTCCGCGGCCGATGGTGGTGGTGATTCCGGCGCGATTCGAACCAATGAAGCCGCCCATCACCGGAACCTTGCCGGCCTCGACCAGAGGCTGCACGCGCTTGCGCAGGCGCTCGTTGGTTTCGTCCATCTGAGGAACCGCGCGGGTATAGCCGCTGTCGGTCAGCAGGCATTGGCGCGAATCCACGTGAGCGCCGGGCAATCCGCGGGCGGTGAAAGCGGCCGCCACGATCTTGCTTGAAAGCACTTCACCGAAAGAGGCCACGTAGTCGTAGGTGCGGGGAGTAATTTCACCGACCGCTCCGATGCCGCGCAGCAATTCGTCCAAGTCTTCGAAGTCGGCGCCCAAGTCGCCGTGAAATTCCGTGAATAGGGCGGTGCCCAGCAGTTCTCCGGCGGTCTCGTAGTGGTGCTCGCGCAAGGCGCGCGCCATTTTGAGAGCGGTCTTGCGATCGCCGCCACCGGCAGCCTTGCCCATGGCCAGCAGCGAGTCGGTGACCTTGGCCATGGCGCTGACCACCACCACGGGGCGGTCGGCCAACCGGCCTTGGACGATATGTGCGACGCGATCAATTGCCTTCGCGTCTTGTACGGAAGTCCCGCCGAATTTCATCACGATCATGGGCGGGGGTGCTCCTTGCAGTCAGCAGAACATCCACCACGGAGGCACGGAGACACGGAAGACAGCCGAATCATGTCTGCGAAGTTCCGCGTTTTGAGAGCGAGCCGTGGGAACGGTTGAGACCGTGGGTGCTTCCATCGGTCAGCGACTGTCACGAACGAAATTCCTTGGTTCCGGTTTTCTCCCTGTCTCCGTGCCTCCGTGGTAGGTATTCCCATCACCCGAGGTACCCCTTCGCCTTGAGAAGTTCGGCGTTGAGCAGGGCGGCGCCGGCCGC
Organism: Terriglobales bacterium; assembly: GCA_036521955.1. Classification (GTDB taxonomy): domain Bacteria; phylum Acidobacteriota; class Terriglobia; order Terriglobales; family Acidobacteriaceae; genus Acidiflorens. The sequence goes on along the minus strand of DATDGS010000002.1, from coordinate 87,722 downwards.
GCCACGAATGGTGTTGTGCGACAGCACGGTGAACTTCCAGTCGAGGACGTTGCACTTACGCAAGCGGCCGACCACCGTGGTCATGCCTGCTCCCAGGTCAACGTCGAAACGCGGTTGCGGACGGTCCGGAGCAGTCATGTACACGACCGGTTGCTCGGGCGCGCTGGGCAAGCGCAACTGCTGCGGCTCGGCGCGAAAATCGTTCCAGGCGGCGATCACCTCTTCCGGCGCGGCCTTCTTTTTCAATCGGACCGCGACCGACTCGGTATGACCATCTTCCACGGCCACGCGATTGCATTGCGCGCTCATGGCAAAGGGAGCAGGGTCGACGTGCGAACCATTCAGCGTCCCCAGTAATTTCTGCGTTTCCTCTTCCATCTTCTCTTCTTCTTTGGCGATGTAGGGAATCACGTTGCCGAGAATGTCGAGCGAAGCGACTCCGGGATATCCGGCGCCGCTGACCGCTTGCATGGTCACTGCCATCACCGTCTCAAGAGTGAATGCGCGATGCAATGGAGCGAGCGGCAAAACCAGACCGATCGCCGAGCAGTTGGGATTGGTGACGACATAGCCTCCCAACTTGCTGCGCCATAATTGCTTTTCGATTAGCTGGATATGATCGCCATTGACCTCAGGAACCACCAGCGGAACGTCGGACTGCATGCGCAGCGCGCTCGAATTCGAGACGACAGCGCAACCGGCAGCTGCGAATTGGGGTTCCAGTTCGCGGGCGATCGAGGCATCCAACGCCGCGAAAATAATTTTTGGGGCGCCTTCCGGCTTGGCGGGCGCAACCGTCATCTTGGCAACATCAGCGGGTATGGCAGTCTTCAAACGCCAGCGCGCAGCTTCGGCATAGGGCCGACCTTCCGAACGATCTGAGGCGGCAAGCCACGACACTTCAAACCAGGGGTGACGCTCGAGCATTTGGATAAATCTCTGCCCGACGATGCCCGTGGCACCGAGAATTCCAACAGGGAGTTTATTCGACATATTTTGATAAACAAGTTCTGACAAACAAGACAAGTGCTGATTTTATACCAGTGAAATTTCTTCGGGGAATGCCGCCGCTGATCCTCAGACGAATTCGGCGCGCCTGGCCGCGCTCTTTCTAGCCGCTCTATCTTCCCAACTCATGCGGGAACGAGTACTCGTTGAGCGGGCCGAACTTGCGTTTTTCGGCATAGATGCGCCAGCGACGCCAGACGATGCGCAGACTGGCCATCACCGGAATGGAGAGATAGACGCCGAGTATTCCGGCGATTTCGCCGCCCGCGAGAATGCCGAACAGTGCCGCCAGCGGATGCAACTCCACGCTGACTCCCATGACGCGAGGAGAGATTACGTAATCCAGCAGCAATCGCCAGACGAACAAAAACAGCAAAAGGAACGGCCAATGCTGGTATCCCGCCAGAACCGCGACGCTCATCATCACAGCTCCCGCCAACAGCGGGCCTGCCAGGGGGACGAATTCGAGCGCGCCTCCTGCGGTACCAAGCATCAGCGCGTACGGAACTCGCATCGCACCCAAGAATGAGGCGTATGCGACCAGCGACAGCGCCGCCAAAGTCAACTGTGCACGAATGAATTGAGCCAGCATCTGGTTCAGATCCTGGAACACATCCTGCAGAAACTCGCGCTGCGTGCGCGACTGCACGAGCGTCAGCAGTACTTCATGGAAGCTGCCACCATCGCGCAGAAAGAAAATGGCAAGAATAGGCACCAGAAACAGCAACCACACTTGTTGCGCTGCTTGGGCCGCACGAACACCGATGCGCTCCGCCAGGTGAGACAAGTCTTCGCGGTGACTCAGCAAGAAACTCTTAATCCGTTTCTGGGTGTCCTGGCTCCAGCCGTGCTCGTTTCCGATCTGTGCCGCAAGTTGGCCGATCTGCCCGGAGAGTTGACCGCTGCTGGCCTTGTCCATAAACCCTGGCAGCGACGCTCCCAAATGAGCACTTTGCCGGGCAATCCTGGGGCCGACAAGTAAGCCAAACATCCCCAGAGCAACGAGGAGCAGAAGGTAAATGACAGCGATCGCCCAAGCGCGGCGATGGAGGAGTTTTTCGAGGCGCACCACTGCGGGATTAATGAGGTAGGCAAAAAAAATGGCGAAAAGGAAGAGAATCAGCGTTCCCCGCGCGGCATAGAGAAAGCCCAGCCCCACGGCGAATAAGAAAGCCGTGAACAGCACGCGCGAGGTGCGTGAATCAAGAATCGTCAAGTGTTATCCCAACCGCTCCGGTGCCGCACGCAAAACGACTTCTTCCTAAGCGCCCGACACGATATAGTACGTCCCGAAACACAGTGCGAGCCACTTCCGAAAGGGGCTGACCTTCAGCGAGGTGTGGTTCCGCGCGCCCGGCTAATCGCGGACCACTTCGGTATTCTCTCCTACCACCAACATCTTCATAACCTTGAATTCATCGTCGAGCCAGAGTTGCCAGGTTCCCGCGTCGCTTTTCAGCTCCACTTTGAGCAAATCCTGCGGCGGACCGTTCTTCAGGTTCACTTTCTCGCGGCCGAGAAACTCCGCGTTGAGCACCGCTGACGAATGCTGATGCGGGTCCAGGGTAGGGAGCTGGGTGTGCTGTTTGGGAAGGCATTGTAGTTGCCCCTTGTCCTGTTTGCAGAACATCGTTAGAACCTTCCAGGCCAGCAATTCGCGGTGGATGAAGAAGTAGTCGTCCAGAATGCTGGTCGACGGCGATAGCAGGTAGGGCTGTTCGTGTTCCTTATCTTCTGGTCCGGCGCTCCATTTCTGATTCAGAAAATCATCATTCGGAACCACCACGGATTGCGCATTCCCCGGGCTCAATTCCTTCCACTCGTAGCGCCGGATATCCCCCTTCGAGGTGAGCTGCATCTCGGAAGATTGCACGGCCGGGGTGGGAGCATTCTCGGTCTTGAACTGGGAGTCGATGACGCTGCCGCTGCCGGTCTGATAGATGGAAAACGTCTCGGTTCCTACCCGATGGCCATTCTGGAATATGCCAAAGGAGCCGGAGTCAATCCTCTGGCCCTCATGTTCCTTCTCCTTCTCTTTTGGCATGGGAACGGCCCATGCCGCAATGCACCAAACCAGCGCCATCGTGAAACCGACCAGCCGATGAGACAACTTCACTGTAATTCTCCTCTTTAGAAATGATCGGGGGAGATCTGAGATGAGCCGCCGGCCTCAGTCCCCTCCCGAAACTGCAACGTACGCTCGATCTCGGCGCAAAGGGAGGCCAGATCCTTACCTGAAGTTACGACAGTCACGGTTGCCTGGTTGTAGGACGGCCGTCGCTGCCAATACAAACTCTCGAACTCGGCGCGGTCATCTTTTCGCAAAGGTCGTTTCGTCGCGTCCTCCCGACTGCGCCGCCAAAGTTCGTCCAATGGAGTATCCAGGAATATGGAGTGCCAAGGCCGCAGCAACTCAAAGTTTCTTGGTTGCGCGAACGTTCCTCCCCCGAGCGCCACCACCGTGTCACGCTTAAGCGATTCCGTTAGATAGCGAAGAGTTTCGGTTTCGACAAGCCGAAACTCACGCTCTCCTCGGCTCTGAAACATCTCCGCAATGGTTTGTCGCTCACGGGACTCGATGTGGGCATCCAGATCCACAAAATCCCAGCCCAGCCGCCGGGCAAGCTCTTGTCCCACGGTGGTCTTGCCGGCAGCCATGAATCCCACCAGAAACACCGCGCGCACTCCCATGGCACTCCACGACACGAAAAGGGGCAACGTGGTCAGGCGTGTTGTCAGCCCAAGGTCCGCGCCCATCTGCTTCTATTGATTTAGCGTTGCTTGAGGCGGATTCTACCACTGAAAGAGCGCAGCACGACTGCCGATTCGGCCTTGCCGGCCGTACCTACGAAGGAACTTCCCGCCTTCATGGAATACCGGGAGTGATGGGGTAGCAGAGGAAAATCCGTATGCACCCGGCCCAGCACGGAGTGCACTCTGAACTCGGCTGAGACATCTGCCGGTGCCAGCGCTTCGATATCGCCGGTGTGGGTGGTGAACTTATAGTCGCCACCCGCGCCGAAATCGCCATCGTAGAAAATCCTTCCCCCGCCCGAACTCGCCAGCACCAGTGGGCCCGTGACCGACTTCAAATGGATGTCGCCGCTGATGGTAGCAATCTCAACATGGCCATTGCGAACGCCAGCAAGCGTGATCGGTCCGCGCATCGTCCTTACGTGAACATGACAATTCTCGACGTTGCTAATATTCACCACCGCATCCGTCCCCTCAAGCGTTAAGTCTCCGTGCAATTGCTCCACCGACAACGGACCAATCGAGGAGTGGAGATTGAGGGTAGCGTCGGGCGGAATCAACACTTCGTAGTCAACCCGGCCGGTTTGCTCGTTCGCGCCTTGCAGCAGGTGGGACGCAATTTCAACGCGGTTGCCACTTTGCTGCTGGTCGACTTCCACGTTGTCGGACTTGAGGGTGGCCGTCACTATGACTCGGTCGCCGCTGCCGGACTTTACCGAAATCGCTCCATACTGTGTATCCACGGAAACAATCGCGTTCGGGCCGACCGCAAAACGATATTCTTTCTTGCTTTCGGCGAAGGCCGCCGAAGTCAGGCAGGTTGCCAGCACCAGAGTTACGGCCGCAGTGTTGTGAATACTCGTTTGCTGAATCCCAGCCTGTCGAACACTCGCCTTCCGAAAACTCGCCATAGAATGCCCGCCCCTGCGACCGCGAACGCCGGTCGCCTTTCCCCTATTGAATACGATCTAAAGCGATCTGGTAAAGAAGTGCCTTCTGCTGAAACGCATCCATCAGATGTTGCCGGGCATCCGCATCCCCCGGATTCCGATCGACGTATGCCTGCGTTTCCCGTATGTCGGCATTCACCGCGTTCAGTTGACTTTCATACGTGGCCCGCATCGAAGGGCCAAGCGTGGAAACCACACTCAAAAACTGTTGATCTTCCGCGCTCGGCTCGGGTTCCACCGCGGCTTCTACCGCAGGCACCCGACCATTGACGCCGGTCGGATTAGCGGGCTTCTTCGCCACCTGTTGGGGAGCCGTAGCAGGCACCGAGGGCGGCGTAGCCGTGGGAATCACTGGAGCCGGGGCCTGAGGTGTGGGAGCTTGCTGCGCCACTTGCGGGACGACCTGCTTATAACTTATGACGTAAGCCCCTGCCGCCAGTACCGCAGCCGCGGCTGGCGCCAGCCACAACGCTCTCCATCGCCATCGCGGAGAACCTGAGGCTGGAACCGGCGTAGGCCGGGGCGCAGACTTGGGTTCACGAGTCGCCGAATCGGAGATCAGTCCTTCGGCGCGCAATTCCGCCGCAATTCGCACCCACACCCGTGGCGCTGGTCCTTCGGTTGCCGCCAGTTGCCGCGCCTCGCTCGCGATCAGCTTCAGGTCCGAGACCAGATCCGAACAAGCCGGACAGGACTTCACATGAGCATCAAGGTCAGGCGGAAACGTATCGTCCGAAGCATCGTCGAAGAGCTCCGGCAGAACTCTCTCTACATCGGAACACGTCATAGCCAACTCTCTCCCCAATACCGCAGCTTCCGCTAACCAGTCTTGGCCTTTTCGGCTCTCATGAACTTCAGATATTCACGCAGCTTCAATCGCGCCTTGTGGAGCTGCGACTTGCTGTTGCCAATCGAACAGCCCACCATTTGGGCGATCTCGTTGTGCTCGAATCCTTCCACATCGTGCAACACAAAAACCGTTCTATAGCCCGGCGGCAGCCGGTCGATCGCTCGCTGCAATTGCAGGCGATCGATGGAGCCCGTCAGCTTCACATCCCTGGTGCCGAATTCCTTCCTGGGCGCTTCATCCTCGGCTTCCAGGGTCTCTTCGAGCGACACCACCGGAAGTCCCTTCTTGCGCAGTTGCATCAGGACGACGTTGACCGTCATGCGGTGCAGCCAGGTAGAGAAGGCGGACTCGCCGCGAAAGGTACTGATCTTGCGAAATAGCTGTAGAAACGCTTCCTGGGCCAGATCTTCGGCCTGCGCGGGATTGGAGACCATGCGCAAACATAGCGAGTATACGCGGCGTTTGTGCAGGTGATACAAAACCTCGAACGCAGCTTCGTGGCCTCGCTTTGCCTGCTCAATTGCCTCTGCTTCAGTGATGCCTTGCTTCGGGTCGGTCAAGTCGCCTTTTCCGGCCGCCACTGGTTCAGATGCGGCTTCGAACTCTTTTCGTTGTACAAATTTGCCGAGAGATTCGCCGAAGCGCTCTCGACCGTTCCTAAGTCGTCAGAATACCAAAAACCGTAGCTTGCGGAATGATCTATGCGGCTAAAGTACCGGCCAACTCGGCCCAGAGATCACTTTCGTAACCTGGCCTCAGTGCTCCGGCGACGCCCGAACTCATTCTCATCTGTAGAGACGACGCTTACCCCCTCTTGCCTACACCATCGCCCTCGCGCCAGCGACGCGGAAAGCCGCGCCTCTACGGGAAATCATATGTCCTTTAGAGGCGAGGTGCTGCCAGCAAGTTAGCCCTTGGCCGTGATCGTCTCCAGCCCATGCCCGTGCGGCCCGATTTCGCGAATCCTCAACAGAATGGCGAAGGTCAGCCCAACGAACCCGAGGACGGAGAAGATCCACATGCCCAGCCCGTATCCGCCCGGGTTATCCAGGCCGGCATGAGCGTAGTCGTTGGCTCTGCCGATGAGCAGGTTAAGGATGAAGAATCCGATCTGCTGAATCAGCGTCATCAAGGCGTAAGCGGTGCCAATCCGGTTCTGGTCCACGATATACGCGACCGAAGGCCACATGGTCGCCGGGATCAGCGAGAAAGCCATCCCCATCATCGACATCGTGACCAGTAAGAGCAGAGGGAAGGTCAAGTGCAGCAACATGAAATGCCAAGAGCTGATCCATGGGACTGCGAGAGTCACCGTTCTAGACGCCGAAAGATAGGCTGTCATCAAATAAACTGGCATCAGCAATACGGACCCGAGCATCATTAACAGCGCCCGCCTGGCGACCTTGTCCACCATCAGGCCAAAGAGCGGTGTAGCAATCATTGCCGTGATGGGAAGCAAGCTATTGCAGAAGCCCGCCTGCTGGGTGGCCTCTGATAGGGTCATGCCCGCGTGGGCGGCCAGAATCTTATTGGTGAAGAAATCGATGGCAAACGTACGAAAAGGGAAGATCGCGGAATAAAAAGTGAAGCACAGCCCCACCACGAACCAATACGAGGGATTGAATCGAAAAAACTCCTTAAGAGCTTGCCAAATCTTAATGGCAGCTTGCCGGAACGTCAGTCCACGGACACGAAAACTCTGCCCGAACTCGATCTTGTCGATGGAACCGGCCTGTCCCAGTTCGTAGCGGCCTTCTGCCCGGTTTTCGAGCGCCCAGTAAATTCCCGAGCAGACGACGGCAAGCACACCAGCCCCGACGGCGATCAATAACGGCCCTTGCCAACTCGGGTCACCGACCGGTCCATGGGGATAAAACGCCTTATTCGCCCAAGTCGGCGAGTTATCAGCCGCAACCGAGGCCAGGCGAGCAATTAAGAGGTTGATCCCGAAAGCAAAGCTCAGCTCTTTGCCCTTAAACCATTTGGCGAGCACTGCGACGACCGAGACGATCATGGATTCCGCGCCCAGACCCAGCACGGTGCGCCCCGCGATCATCATGCCAGGTCGACCGCGCGCGGCGGTAAGCGCGGCTCCCAGCAGGCAAAGTGCGGCAAAGAAAGTAATCGCCTTCTTGGTGCCGATGCGGTCAATGATGATGCCGCCGATGAGCAGGGTCAGAACCGCGGCTACGCTATAGGACGAGTTCAACCACGCGAAGGCCGTGGCGGAAAAACCCAGCTTGTCGATGAAAATGCGCTCCAGGGGATTGATGCTGTCGTAGATGTAGTAGTTGGCGCCCATCGCCACGCTCACGAACAGCAACACGGTCCAGCGATAAAGTCGGGATGGTTCCGGGCGAGCAAGCTCAGGCATGAAGACAACTTATCCTTGGCGCCCACTGGCGCGTGCATGGTTTGGGTGGAGAGAATCAACCAACGAAGAATCACCACGAAGATAGCAGATTTGGATTCTAGAGTATCCGGTTCTCGACGCGACGCGCTGACCCCAGAAAAACAACGGCTCTCGATCGCAGCGAAAAGCCGTGACCGAGAGCCGAGAACTGAAGGCTGAGAGCTAGATCTTTTCCGTCTTGCCGTCGTATTTCACCGCGCCGTTCTTATCATTCTGGCGCTTGACGTCTTCGTTGTTATAGGTGCGACCAGCCTTCTTGAAGCTACTTGCTGCAGCGGCGGGTCCGGTGATGTAAGTCCAGTCGCCGCGCGCTTCTTCGTATTGGCGTGCGCCATGCTCTTCACGCTCTCGGCTTTCACGAGGCCGTTCTTCCCGCGAACGCACTTCATTAAAACGCTCTTCGCGCCTTGGGCCGCGCATCGCGTCGTGCATAACGTGGCCTTCTCGTCCAACGGTTTCCGGCCACAGGTGGATTTGCTGGGTTATCAGCGAAGCGTCGCCGCCCTGATACCACACGGCCACGGTGTAAACCGAACTGGTTGATCCCTGGATCTCGCTAAGGGTCGAGTTGGTCGCGCCGGCGATTAATCCGGTGGTGGCGTTGCTCGCTCCCACCGGATTCGGCGAGAACTGTTGCAGGGATATCTCTGGCGTGGTCAGGCGCGGGACATAGGGGCCGCATCCATAAACAACGCAAAGGCCTGGGTACGGAACGGGTTGTTGCGCAAGAGCGAATCCTGCCATCAAAACCACTGCCATCAGAACCAAATAGGGTCGCATACTGCCTCCGGTGGGGCTAACACAGCAATGCATCTCGTGCAGTTTGCTGGCCAGTTGCCGCTGGGCCGAAAACAGGCAGGATGTTGGGAGATTCGCGGAGCTATCGGCTAAATAACGGAAATTCGAGTCGAGGGTGGGGTCCGAGCTGGTGAAAACCGGTGCGCACAACCTGCAATAGATTAGCCCTGCCGTAGTTCAACTACCCACGTACCGAGTATACAGACTGCGCGCAATGGCCGTGTCGGTCGTCCCTTTGATGATCGCCCGGCCGTCCGGAAAGAGCGTCATTTCGTAGGGTTCGCGCCAGAACTTCAATACAAACTCGTTGTAGCGAACGTTGCCGAAAGGCTGAAGCCGCGTACTCAACTCGGCAAAGTCAACCGGGCGCCGCCGCTCGTGGATCTGTACAGAATTCCTGCCGCACAGCGTAATGTGAGGACGCCCTTCGCCCGCCAGATGAACAAAGTCGCGCAGGCAGGCCCGGCATCCCGTCCGGGGAGACATCGCCGCCAACTCCGCCCGTTCGTTCGTCCAGACATCCCAGGAAAGAAGCGCCCGCCGCATCTTTGCGCGGGCACCCACCAGAAGCTTCAAGGCCTCGGTAGCCGCAATCGACGACACCAGGTTCACCGCGGAATTCAAAATACCCGCAGTCTCACACGTCTCGACGGTCCCGCGCGGAGATTCCGGGAACACACAGGCCAGACATGCTGTTTCGCCGGGCAGAATATTCATGGTCACGGCATAGCTTCCAACCGCTGCCGAGTAGATCCAGGCCACAGAGTTTTTTACCGCGTAGTCGTTGATCAGATAGCGAGTTTCGAAATTATCGGTACCATCCAGAATCAGGTGGCAGCCGCCGAGCAGGGAATCGACGTTGGCCGGAATCAGGTCGGCGACATGGGGCTCGAGGGCGATCTGCGAGTTGAAGCGCGCAATTTGCCGTGCCGCCGCGATCGCCTTGGGCACGGATTCGCGGGCGTCATTCTCGTCAAATAACGACTGCCGCTGTAGATTGCTGGGCTCGACGTAGTCGCGGTCGAGAATCCGCAGCATCCCGACGCCCGAACGCGCCAGCAGCAAGGCCATCGCAGAACCGGTGGCGCCGCATCCCACAATGACCACGCGGGACTGCGACAACCGTTGCTGTCCCTCGGCTCCGATCTCCTTAAACAGCACCTGCCGCGAGTACCGGTCTTCAATGTTGTTAATGTTCAAAGCGTCGATCTTCAATGCTTCGATCTTCAAAAGCGTCGATCTCCAAAGCGTCTATTTTCCAAGCAATAACCTTAGCGATTACCTTTCACGAGCTTTCAAGCCAGTATTATAGAGGCGCCGGTCCTCAAACTTTGTCTGTCCGAGCAACGTGTGCCCTTTAGCGATTCATCGAACCCGAAAGGTTTCTTGGTTGTTGACGAGTCTGAATCTCGGGAGGCGGTTTTGCGGCTAAGCGGGCCTGCGGGGGTTGTACTGGCAATTCTGCTGGTGGTGGCGCTGGGGCATGGGACGAGCTGGGCGGCTGATTCGCCGCCCGCCGCGCAGCAACCCGCCGAATCACCCACGCAGTCCGAGACACAATTCGGAACCATCGCGCCCTATCTTGGTTTAACGATCGACCAGATCGAGTTGCCAGGGGTTCCTCCGGAAGAAGCGGCCGCGCTGCTGGCGGCCACGCCGCTCAAGATCGGCGAACCCCTCACGCGCGAAGGACTGCACGACGCGATGCAGGCTCTGTTCGCTACCGGGCGTTTCGCCGATATTCAGGCCGAAGCGGATCGCGCCGTGACCACCGGCGTCAGGCTGCGCTTTTTGACGACCGCCAATTTTTTCTTGGGCATGGTGGGGATCGAAGGCGTTTCCGTCAATCCGTCTGCCAACCAACTGGCAAGCGCCACCCGCTTGCAGCTCGGCGAACTCTATTCGCGGGAGAAACTCGATCGCGCCTTGGCAGGCATCCAACGAGTAATGGAAGAGAATGGATTCCACCAGTCGAAGGTGACGATCTCCGAACAGCGCGACGAGCAGCAGCACCAGGTCAACATGACCTTCCACGTCGTCCGGGGGCCACGTGCCGTAGTCGGAGAGATCACGGTCGAAGGTGATGCGGGCTACTCCGAAGCCGAGATCAGGGTAATCGCCAAACTCCATTCCGGCGATCCGGTTATCTCGAATCACATTACCCGCGCTCTGCAACGAATTCGCAGTCGCTATCAGAAGCAGGACCGCCTGCTGGCCCAGGTCTCCACCACCAATCCCACCTACCACTCGGAACGCAACGCCGTCGACTTCGCCTTTAAAATTGACCGCGGCCCGGTGGTGGAGATTGTTGCCGAGGGTTTCAAACTGAGCCAGCGCGTGCTTAAGAGGCTGGTGCCAATCTACGAAGAGGGCGCGGTCGACGATGATCTGCTCAACGAAGGCCGGCGCAACATCCAAAACCAACTGCAGACGCTCGGCTACTTCGAGGCCGCCGTCAGCGTAAGCCAACACACCTCGCCGGGCGGAAAGAATGTGCAGGTGGTCTACGCCGTTAATCCCGGGGACCGCCACAAACTCGTTGCCATTCGTATTTCCGGCAATCACTTTTTTCCCGACGAACTGATTCGCTCACACATGCAGGACCAAGCCGCTGGACGCTTGTTTAGTCACGGGCGCTATAGCGAAGCGCTGCTCGAAGAAGATGTGCAGAGCATTAAGGCTCTCTATCGCGCGAGTGGTTACCGGCAGGCTGAAGTCGGCAGCAAACTGGTTACCGGGTATCAGGGTAAGCCGTCACAGCTGGCCATCGAAATCGTCGTGAAAGAAGGCCTGCAAACGCGCGTGGCGTGGGTCCGCATCGAGGGCAATTTCACGCTTCCGCAGGAACAACTTCCCGAAACTCAGACCGAGGAAAGACAGGGCTTTGACGAATCGAGTCTGGCGGGTGACCGCGACCGGATTCTGAGTAAGTATTTCGACAGTGGTTTTCCCAATGCGACCGTCGACGTCGGCTATGTTTCCGTTCTGTCGCCCGACAATTTGCCGCGTGTTGGTGTGACCTTCTCGATTCATGAAGGCGAGCAATTTTTTGTCAATCAGGTTTTTCTCGACGGCTTGCACCACACCCGCCCCGCAGTCGCCCGCCGGGAGCTGCGCGTGCGGCCGGGCGGGCCGCTGAGCCAGCAGGAGATACTGGAGAGCCAGCGTCGCCTGTACGACCTCGGTCTTTTCAAGCAGGTCGATACGGCCATCCAGAACCCGGATGGCACCGAGTCGCGAAAGAACGTGCTGGTCACCACGAGCGAAGCCGATCGCTATACGTTCGATTACGGCGTCGGTTTCGAGTTCCAGACTGGACAGCCCACATACGGAACCAACCAGCCTCTCGGAGCGACCGGCGTCAGCCCGATGGTCTCTCTCGCGGTCAGCCGCATCAACGTGGGCGGCCGTCAACAGACCATCACCATGAAGGGTAATCTCGGCCGCTTGCAGCAAAGAGCAGTCGTCAGTTACGACATCCCGAAACTGCTCAACCTGGACAAGTTTCGCTTCACCGCGACTGGGCTCTACGACAACACGGTAGACGTCTCCACCTTTACCTCGAAACGTCTGGAGGGCACTTTGCAGGTTTTGCAAGTGCTGCATAGGAGACAAGACCGCGAGCTGACAACCTTCGCCTACCGTTTCAGTTATCGCCGTGTGGAGGCCAGCAATATTGAGGTCACCAGCAACCTCATTCCGCTTCTGTCGAAGCCAACCCAGGTAGGAACGCCTAATTTTATCTACGTTCGCAACCGGCGCGATAACGATTTGGAAAGCACGCGCGGCAGCTACACTACGGTTGAAGGTGGCGTTGCCGCCGGCACTTTTGGCTCGGAGGCTGACTTCAGCCGGTTCCTGGCTAAGAACTCCACCTATCACACGTTTTTTCGCAATCGCAGCACAGGACAGGGATTCGTCTTCGCTCGTTCTACCACTGTCGGGCTGGAGAACCCTTTTGGAAGTACGGTCCTACTGGATCCCGGGCAAACGCCTCAAACGGGCCAGACCCTTATCCCTCTGCCGGAGCGTTTTTACAGCGGCGGAGGCAACTCTAATCGCGGGTTCGGGTTAAATCAGGCAGGACCGCGCGACCCGTTCACCGGATACCCTGTCGGCGGCAGCGCCGTGTTCCTCAACAGCCTGGAGATGCGCCTTCCAAGCGTGACGGTGCCTTATCTCAATGACAACGTCGGTTTTACAATCTTTGAAGACATGGGCAATGTATTTGCCCGACCCCAGGAAATGCTACCCAGCCTGGGGCGTTTTAACCAGCCCAACCGATATTTTTGTTTCCACGAGGACACACACCTGAACTGCAATTACAATTATGCTTCGCACGCGGTTGGCTTGGGCGTGCGCTATCAGACGCCCATCGGACCATTGCGCTTTGACTTCGGATACAATTTAAATCCGCCCTACTTTCCCAGCTACACGAACATCACGACCAACAAGGGAACTGGGGAGCAGGTCGGACAGTTCGGGTACCAGCGCGCGGGGCATTTCAATTTTTCGTTCAGCGTTGGGCAGTCTTTCTGATGAAAGTCCAAATGGCCAACTCAAAATGACCGAAATCGCAATGTTCAAATTCGGAAAACATTTCTTGCTTGCGATGGCTGTCAGCCTGGTTCTGGCGGTCTCATCAGAGGCGGGTCAGGTGATCGATCGTGTGGTCGCCAACGTTAACGGTCACGTTGTGCTGCAGAGCGATTGGGAACAGGAAGTGGCCTTCGAGGCCTTTACGAATGCCCGCGATCCGGAATCGTTTACTTCGGACGAACGCAAGGCAGCCCTTGATCGCCTGATCGATCAGGAATTGCTGCGGGAACAGGTGCGGCCATCTCAACCGGCTCCCACCGATCAGGTCGCGGCCCGCGTTGCCGAAGTGCGCAACGACTTCCGCAAGCTTCATCCCGATTGGGCCACCGACGACGGATGGCACGCCACGCTGCAACGTTATGGGCTCACCCAAAGCGCGCTTGAGAAACGTCTGGGTGACCAGATCCAGATCATGAAGCTCGCCGAGGACCGGCTACGGCCCTCGATCCAGATCGATGAACGAGCGGTGGAGACCTACTACCACGATCAATTGTTGCCGGAATTGAAACAGGCTGGCAGTCGTATAACCCCGTTGACCGAAGTTTTTGGCCGAATTAAGAATCTGCTGGCCGAGAAAAAAATGAGCGAACTGCTCTCGGGGTGGCTGGCCAGTCTGCGCTCGGAGAGCCATATCGCGACTCCCGATCCCAAGGCCGGAGAGCAGAACCGGTGAGCGAGCCGCTGACCGAACCGCCGACCGAACCTGTTCCTCCCGAGCGTCGGCGCATCCTGTGGAAGCTGTTCCTGTTCTTCTGCGTTTTCACCCTGATCGCATTCGGCCTGCTCGCCTGGTACGTCACTACGGACTCCTTCCAGCAGATGGTCCGCCACCGCGTGATTGCGTCCGCCGAGAAACTCACCGGCGGCCGCGTCGAACTCGGGGAACTTCACACCATCCCCTTCCGTCTGCGCGTGGAAGCTCGCAACCTCACCATCCACGGCCGCGAAGCTTCGGATCAAGCCCCATTTGTGCGGATTGACCGGGTGCAGGCGGAAATGAAAATCATTTCGCTTCTCAGCACCACAATCGGATTGCGTTCTTTGGTGCTCGAGCATCCCGTCGTTCACATTATCGATTATCCCGATGGCACCACCAACGCTCCCGTTCCCCAGGCCAGCCTTGCTTCGCAGCAAGGCCCGGTGGAGCAACTGATTTCGCTTTCCGTTTCGCACATCGCAGTGCAACAGGGTGAGTTGCTATGGGAAGACAAGAAAGCTCCGTTCGATTTTGCCGCGCGCGACCTGGCGCTGCTATTGAACTACTCTTTGCTGCGGCGGCAATATGAAGCTCATGTAGTCGCGGGCAGCGTGACCACGCGTGTCGAGCAATATCCCTCATTTGACTGGCGGGCGGATGCTGCGCTGGTTCTGACCCGCGGACGGGCTGACATCAGCAGTTTGACGATCACATCCGGAAAATCTGAAATTCATTTCGCGGGCCGCCTGCAGGACTTTCACAACCCCCAGGTGAGCGGTGATTATCATGGCCTGACGGATCTCGGCGAACTCGCGTCGCTGCTGCGGCAGGTACAAGTTCACAAAGGTACGGCGCAATTCGAGGGCAAAGTTTTCTGGAGCCAGCGGGATTTTTCGACGCAGGGAACCGTGCAAGCCAAAGATATTGAATGGTCGAAAGGAAAGCTGTCGATGCGGAATGGCCGCTTCAACGCGGGTTTCTCTATCACCCCGGAGCGCTTCCACGTTTCCTCGATCAAGGCAAACCTGCTCGGCGGTGACCTGCTGGGCGACGCCGATGTGACGAACTGGCAGAATTCGCTTGAAGCTTCGCCGCCTCCGCGGCAACGCCATGTGATCGGACGAATTCCGCCGGGAAGTCTTCAGCGCGGCTCGGTGCGCTTGCAATTGGCGCGCTTCCCACTGCTCCCGGCGTTGCAGACTTTGAGTTCTAAAGACCTTCCACTGGATCGCCTCAACCTTTCTGGAAGTGCGAGCGGCAATGTGGATATGCTTTGGGTGGGCTCCATCCGTGACGCGGAGACTCGCCTCAGCCTCAATGTTGAGCCTACGCAAAAGGAGACGCCGGACGAAATCCCCGTGCGTGGCCAGATTAATGGCATCTATCGAGCATCGAGCGACGAGTTGGAAGTAAGCCAACTTCACCTGACAACCACGAGCTCTGAAATCACGGCGACCGGCGATTTGTCCGCCACGTCAGCGCTGCGATTCTCGTTCACCAGCCACAATCTGAGAGAGTGGACACCGCTGCTCGAAGCGGCCCACGGATCGCCGAACTCTGGATCAAGGAATTTGCCTTTTGCCGTCCACGGCTGGGCGAGCCTTGCCGGCAATGCCACCGGTGGACTCTCTGCATTTTCTGTCAGCGGGAATCTGGAAGTGTACGACTTTGACACGACCTTGCCAGCGACCGACCGAGTTTCCTCTGAAGTGGTTCACTGGGACGCACTCTCCACGGCTGTCCAGCTCTCCAGCAATCACTTCGCCGCACGTAATGGGTCCGTCATTCACGGCCACACCACGGCGCACTTCGATGCCAGTGCCGCACTGACGGCGTGGACCCTGCCGGAGAATGCTCCTTTTACTCTGCACGTGGACCTTCGCCACGCCGACGTGCCAGAACTCGGTCACTTGGCCGGACTTGACCGGCCATTCGCTGGCACGCTTGATGGGTCCGCAACCGTCTCGGGCACGCGCACTGATCCCCACGGGGACGGACACTTCGAACTGCACAACGGAATGGCCTACGGAGTGGGTGTTCCTTCGCTGAAAAGCGATTTCCGCCTCGCCGCGGGCGAACTTCAGTTCAACAACATCGAGGCCAGTGTCTACAATGCTCCGCTTACCGGGAGCGCCTCAGTCAGCACGTCGAACCTCGATTTGTCGAAGAATGAGTTTCACCTCAATCTTTCCGGACGCAACCTCGATCTCGCACGCTTACCGCACTTCCAAAGCGGCCGGTTCACAGCGGATGGCGTCGTCGATTTTACGGTCCGAGCTAGCGGCACTGCCGAGCAGCCCTCGATCGAGGCACACGTCCACCTCAAGGACCTCGCCCTGGACAAGGAGCACGTCGGAGATTTCTACGTCGATGCTGTCACCCACGAACACCAGCTTGATGTCAATGCCCACTCGGATTTTGATTTGGATCAAGACAAAAAAGAGAAAGCTGATTTGACCATTCTTGGCAACGTCGGATTAGAGCATGACTTTCCCGCGGATCTGAATCTTACCTTCCATCATTTCGATGCCGACTCGCTGCTTCGCATTTACCTGCCAGGAAATATGACGGGACACTCTTCTCTCGGCGGAACGATCCAGGTTCGCGGTCCGCTGCGCACTCCACGCGATTTGAAGGCGGTCGCGGAGTTGCAGTCGTTCAGTGCAAACGTCCAGCACGTGCAAGTAGAGAGTGTCGGTCCCATTCGCCTCGAGATTGCGGATCAGGCCCTGCTGGTTGCAAACCTCCACCTTGCCGGAAGTGGAACCGATTTCACGGCACACGGTCGAGCGCACTTGACCGGCGCCCAGGAGATCGACCTCGGTATGGACGGCTCGGTTAATATGGCGCTGTTCCAGTCGCTTAACCCTAAAATCCTGGCTCGTGGCAGCCTGGGTGTAAGCCTCAACGCCAGCGGTACGCTTTCCGAACCCGCGCTGCAAGGTCGTCTGGAAGTGAAGAACACCTTCGTCAGTCACAACGATTTTCCCAGCGGCCTGAGCGACCTGAATGGCCTCCTGCTGTTTGATGGCAGCCACCTCCAGATACAGACCCTTAGCGGCACCACGGGTGGTGGTACCGTGGCGCTGACTGGCTCCGCTACCTACCAAAGCGGCGTGTTTCTTCTCGATTTCGGTGCGACTGCGCAGGGGGTGCGCCTGCGTTATCCTCCGGGCGTAAGTTCCACCGCAAACGCGGATCTCCGCCTGACCGGGACCACGAATGCCATTCTTCTGAGCGGGAATGTGGTGGTCACCAAGCTGGCCGTCACTCCCGGATTTGACTTCGGTGCCTATATCGAAAGGAGCAAACAGGCAACCGTCCTGAGCGAGAGCGATACTCTACAGAGCCGCCTTAAGCTGGATGTTCACGTGATGACGACTCCTGAACTGCAGATGCAAACGGCCATCGCCAGGCTCTCTGGCAACGCGGACCTCAGGGTGCGCGGCACTGCCGAGCGTCCGGCAATTCTGGGAAGGGTGGAAGTCCTGGAAGGAGAAATCTCTTTCAACGGGACCAAGTACAACCTTGAGCGCGGCGATGTTACGTTCGCGAATCCGGCCAAGACCCAGCCCATCATCGATCTGCGGGCGACCACGCGGGTGCGCGATTACGACATCACGGTGCAATTCCGTGGTGACGCCAGTGTTAGCAATGGCTTGAAGGTTACGTGGCAATCCGAGCCGCAGCTTCCCGAAGCCGATGTCATCGCCCTGTTGGCTCTCGGCCGGACGCAGGAAGAGTCGGCGGCCGCGGGGTCGACCGGATCCTTTGGATTTGGCGGCGACGCCTCCAATCTGCTCATCAATCAGGCACTCAACAGCACCGTCAACAGCCGCTTGCAGCGCTTGTTCGGAGTGAGCCGTGTCAAGATCGATCCCCAGGGATTGGCCGGTGAGACCAACGTGGTTCGGGGGCCCCAGGTCACGATCGAGCAGCAAGTGGCGAACAATGTCACACTGACCTACAGCACCAACGTCTCCGTTTCTAACCAACAGATCATCCAGGCGGAGTACAACATAACGCGGAACATTTCGATCGTCGCACTGCGCGACTGGAACGGAGTAGTCAGTTTCGTCTTCAAAATACGGCGCCGGAAGAGGTGATGACGGACAGGATTCAGAGTTTCAAGGTTGCTGAGTTTCAAGATATTCTCGCTTCTTGAAATCTTCAAACTTTGCCTCTCCGCTAAAATCCGCCTTGACATAATCCTCCAAACCAGCAACTCTATTTGTTTTTCACTACACGCCTAAGAACGGTAAGGAAAGCCAATTTTGCGAGTTCGGGTCTTTTATCACGACAAGTGTTTTGACGGCGCTTCCTCGGCCGCTCTGTTTTCTCGTTTCTACCGGGAACGAATCCGCAGCGATGTGGGTTTCGTCTACTCCGGCCTGCTGCATCGTGCCGGCGCGCTTTTCGACGAGCAGCAGTTCGATGGCGACGAGAATGCCATCGTCGATTTCAAATACTCCAGTTCGCCCCACATCACCTGGTGGTTCGATCACCACGAAAGCGCTTTTCTTTCACCGGCCGACGCTGCCCACTTCGAGCAGGATCAGAGCAACCGCAAGTTCTACGATCCGGCTTTCAAGTCTTGCACCAGTTTTATTGCGATGATCGCGGAAGAGCACTTCGGCTTCGATCCACGCCCAGTCTCAGAATTAGTCCACTGGACCGATATCGTCGACGGCGCTATGTACGAAGACGCGCAGTCGGCGGTCGAGATGAAAGCTCCGGCCATGAAGCTGACCATGGCCATCGAGGCCGCCAACGACCGCGACTTCGTCAAGCAATTGATTCCTCTGCTTGCGTACCATCCTCTGGCCAGTATTTTAGAAGAGCCATTCGTCGCTGTCGTCTTGCCGCCGCTACTCGAACGGCACCGGCTTTCGGTCGAGATTTTGCGCCGGCGAACGGAAGAAAAAGACGGCACGATCTTCTTCGATATCACCGACCTTGACCAGGAAGGCTACAACAAGTTCATTCCGTACTATCTGCATCCCGATTCGATTTACAGCGTCGGCTTGAGCAAGAGCTCGTTCCGGGTGAAGGTTTCGGTCGGATCGAATCCGTGGTCGAAACGCGAGCCGACGGTGAATCTTGCCCGGGTATGCGAACGCTATGGCGGCGGCGGCCACGCACGCGTGGGGGCGATCTCGTTCGATGTCACCCAGGGCGAAGCCGCCCGTAAAGCCGCCTTGGAGATCGTCGAGGAGTTGCGCGCCCGCGTGCGCGCTTAGCCGCGAAGCGCACAAGAATACACTCCAAGGCGCACGCCAAGGGGAAACATGCCCCCCCTTTAGGGGCCACGCATTAGAATGATTCGCGATCCACCGCTGGATCCCGGAAATCAGTTTTCAGCACATGCATCCTAAAATCCCGCACCCCAGAATCGTTGATCCCGGACACATCAGAGGCGTGCGCACCGTCGCCACCGTTGAGTTTGCGAAGGGATTCGTCGTCCTTCTCGCCGGCCTGGGCGTGTTCTCCATGCGCCACAAAGACATCTGGGGCGTAGCCGAAAGCTTCCTGGAGTTTGTTCACGCCGATCCCCACCATCACTTCGTTGGCATCTTCATCGACTTGGTCTACCGGATCAGTGACGTTCGCCTGTGGAAGATCGTTGTGGTGGCCTTCGTCTACGTCATCCTTCGCTTCATCGAGTCCTACGGACTGTGGTACGTCCGCCCGTGGGCGGAGTGGATGACGATCGCCTCGGGCGCCATCTACATCCCGTTCGAGGTGGCCGATCTGTTGCGCCGCCCCGACTGGATTCGACTTCTGATCATCGCCATCAACGTTGGGATCGTCCTTTACATGGTGATGCTGCGGCTGGAAGCAGCCAAGAAACACCTCGCCGCGCGACACTCGGCGGAATCCGGGCTGTCATCCTAGGGGACGACCGCACCTTGCGAGCTGTGATCACTGCGCATGCAGGGATTGCGACAAGCTGAGCAGGTTTTGCGGCTCCACGCGAATCAGGCCTAAACGCGGGCTATCAATGTCGGCGATGAAGAAGAACGAGACAGACACCACCAGCGGTAGAACGAAGAGCAGAATGCCTTCCTTCTGAGTGCGACGCACACCGTAGCCGATCAACAGGTTGCAGCCGATAGCGATTGCCGTCATCAGGACCCATGCCCCCGTTGGGAGATGGTTCCACCACGCGGCTTGCGTGTAGCCCTGCGAGTTCAACACATCGTTCATGCCAGACACGGCGAGGGCGACCACCGGTGTTGGTTGCGCCGCCGCGGGACCCCGTGCCGCGGACCACAGTTCAGTCTGCAGTTGAGCCGTGATGGCGTTGATCTGCTGGAGCTGGCGGTCATCCTGAGTTTCATAGAACAAAACACGCTGATCGAGATAGCTTCTCAGCAGGGCACGCACGCTGGCCGCGTCAGGGGAGGGCAATAAGTCTGCCCGGACGTACTCCGTACCGATTGCGTTGGCCTCTGCCTCTTCGTAGGTCTTGCGCAGATCGTACCGGCTGCTAGCCATCGAAAAGCTGAATCCGATGATGAGACCGAGCAGTGTCAGGGTAGCGGTCACGATAAGGCCGAAATCGTCGCGCTCGTCTCCTTCCAGCTTCGCTTGTCTCCTGCCAAAAGCAGCGCCGAGCTGTGCCGAGAGCCAAAGTACCGCGATAGTGAGCGCCAAGATCAGGGTGGGATATCTCATCATCTGATTCATATGCGGTAGCCTACTTTAAACCTACTCCGGCCAATTTACAGCATTGTGCAGGCGACGACCGAATTGGAATGTGCAGAGCAGGCATGGGAGTTTGAGGTGGCTTTTGCGGTGGCATCTGCCGAAATTGGACGTTGGCGCTCAAGATCCGGACAATAAACGCTTCGAGCAAAAAAAAAACAAAACAAAACAAAAAAACACCCCGCCCGAGAGTGAGCTTGGACGGGGAACAAGAGAGGAAAAAGCTGTTGATCCGTCAGAGCCTAGAAAGTGTTCGGTATATCGGCAACTGTCAAAAGTTACAGGGGCACAACGGGAATCCGAAACGGTAACTCTACTCATTCAGCGAGCACCCGCAATCCGCTGGTGGAACGTGCGCTTTCAAAAAGTCAGCCACGCGCTTGTACGCGTCAATCTGGTCTTCGACTCTTGCGAAGCCGTGGCCTTCCTTCTCGTAGACTTTGTATTCAACCGCGCCGCCGCGCTTCTTAACCGCATCGATCACCTGCTGCGCTTCGCTCTTGGGGCAGCGCGGATCGTTTCCACCCGCCAACAGATACAGCGGCGCTTTTATCTGGTCCACGAAGTTTATGGGCGAACGATCTTCGTACAGAGCTTTGTTCTTCACGGGATCGCCCGTAGTCGCAAGGTCGCTCTCGCGCAGCTCTGGGTCTTCGTTTTGAATCTCGGTGAACCAGTTCACGAAAGGAACAATGGAAACGCCCGCCGCCCACAGCCCCGGAGCCTTGGTGACGCCCAGCATCGTTAAGTACCCCCCGTAGCTGGCGCCCATCAGGATGAGTTTTTTGCGATCGACGTAGCCGGTCTGCTGGATCCAGTCGGCAGCCGCGAGCACATCCTGTAAATCGCCGCCACCCATATCGAGAAAATCGGCTTCTTGGAATTCCTTTCCGTATCCAGTAGATCCGCGATAGTTGGGGGCGACCACAATGTAGCCCTGATTTGCCATGTACTGGACAAAGCGATTGAAACTATTCCTCGACTGGGCCCAGGGACCGCCGTGAACCAAGACAATCGCCGGGTGCTCGCCGTTGCGCGGCAAGTTGTAAGGCACGTAGACGAACGCGGAGATCGTCCATTTGCCATCTTTACTGGGATAGTGGATAAGGTACGGTTCGATCATGTCCTCGGCACGCATGCCGGCGACCAGCGAGTGTGTAATTTGATGCGACTTGGCATCGGCGATGCTATAGACCCACAAATCGCCGGGAGCGGTTGGTCCCGTGTGGTTGTAAAGCAGACGCGAGCTGTCGCGAGTGAAAGGAGAAATCCTGTCCGCAGGGTAGTTCATCCCTTTGGGAATTGGCAACGCGCCCGTCCTCCCGGTTGCGATTTCATACAGGTAGAGATCGGTGTCGCCGTCGACGTTCGCGCTGTAGATCAGAAATTTGCCATCGGGAGTAAATCCCTCACCACAAATCTCCCACTTGTCCTGCGTGAGCCAGCGGATTTTCTTGCTCGCGATGTCGAGTACTCCGACATTGTCATAGCCATTGACGGCGTTCGAGGTAATGAGGACGGTCTTGCCGTCGGACGAAATGTCAGCGGCGGTGTAGGTATGCTCGCCATTATGCGGCGTCAGCAGCGTGCTTTGCGCGGTGGTAACGTCGACAAGAAATACATTGGAGTCGGTCCTTTTCGACTGATCCTGCGTGTAGATGATGAACTTACCGTCCTTCGACCAGATCGGCCCAACGTTCACTCGGTCTTTGGCGGTTCCGGTGGTCAGATGCATCACGTCGCGCAAGACCGTGTCGTAAACGTCAATCTCGTACACCGACGACGTCTTTGGCTTGACGGTGTAAGCCAGGTAGCGGCCATCGGGTGACCAGGTGGGACTTTCCTCTGCGATCTCGCGGGTGTTGGTAAGGTTTAGGACTTGGCCGGTTTTCGGCGACACCAGGAAGATATCCCATTGCTCATCGCCGTCGTAATCGGAGATGTATGCGATCCACTGGCCGTCCGGTGACCAGGTTGGGCTGGTCTGGCGCTCGTCGCTCACCGTGAGCTGCATCGGCCATCCGCCTTCGGACGGCACGAGCCAAATGTTATTGCGGCCACTCAGGTTACTGACGAAGGCAACCGTCTTACCGTCCGGCGACCAGGTCGCCCCGCCCACCTGGCGGGTCATGTAAAGCTTCTCGATGGAAAGATTCTTCTCCACGCGTGCGTCGGGCTTGGAGGCGATTTGCCTGGGGTCGGTGATCGCATCAGGAGCGGTCAGCGTCTGGGGATTGGCGAGGGCACTCCTCGTCATCAGTATCAGCACGACCACAGCAAACCGGCAAGAACACAAACAGAAATAAACCGCACGCATGGCTGCCTCTGTCGTTACGGGACGTTAGAAAAAGTGTAGCAGCACACCGGACTCCCCATTTGCTCTGGCGGAAATTGGGTCTTGAACACGTTTCAGCTCTGTGATGTCATCCAAGGGTTAGGGTTTGCGGTTGGACGATGAGCGAAGGAAAGAATCTGATCGCAGCAGCAAAAGCGCCGACGCGACGGCAAATGATCTCCGGTGTAGCCATGACGTTTGGCGCTCTAGGCGCCGGCTCGACCCTCTGGGGAAATCCGCAGCAGGGCCCAAAAGAAGCGCCGAGCGCAGCAGCAGACAAGACGCGCACTTCTCTGCATCAAGAAATAGATCTCAAGGTTGGTCCGCAGCGGATTTATGAAGCGCTACTGGACGCCAAGCAATTTAGCGCGTTTTCCGGTGCGCCAGCTGAGATTGATCGCATAGCAGGCGGTGCGTTTTCCATGTTCGGCGGGATTATTGTCGGACGCAACATCGAGTTGCTTTCAAACCAAAGGATCGTGCAGGCTTGGCGCCCCAAGTATTGGGCCCCGGGCGTCTATTCGGTGGTTAAATTCGAACTCGAGGGGCAGGGCTCTCAAACCAAAGTTATGCTCGATCATACGGGCTTTCCCGAAGGCCTTTTTGCGTCTCTAGACTCAGGATGGTATGAGAGATATTGGGAACCGCTGAAGAAGTTTTTCGCGCAGGGGTAGGGCGGTTACGAATCCAAGCAGTAAGAGCAGAGACGCGGATACCTTACAGCTATTCGATGGATGCCTTGTAATCTCGTCCCTCCCAGCGCGCGGAGTTTTTCCAGTAGAACGTGAAAATGATCTCGCGGTTCGGGGCAAGAGTTTCTGTCGGCAGATCAACGTATTGAAGGTTGCATCCGCTGTCGTTGGAGTTGCTGTCTTGACTGCTTTGCCAGTTGTCAAAGCTCCAGTGCACCATGGCGGGCTCGATCATCAGGATTCGCAGCTTCCTTCCGCATGGCACGGTGTGCGGCTTATTGTTAGAGCGCCAGTTGAAATAGGTCGCGGAGACCTTCTTTACCAAGTAACGTTCTACGGTCTGCGGCGGCTGATCAAAGATCCTGCCGTCGATGAGTGAACGTCGCAGCTTGATGTATTCGGAGTGAGCCCACACCAGCGGGCACGCCGACCCCGACGCTTTGCCGACGAACAACTCACGTTCCGGGATGTCGTCCGTGTCCCAGACTTGTTCGGGAATCAGGCGGGTTGTTCCCGTCAAATTTTCCATCACGCCCAACAAGGCCTCGGCGGAATCGGAGTGTCCAGCCGCCAATTCGTAGTGAGCGCGTTCGCCGGCCAGCAACGGCCAGGGGCGGCCGATCCCGGTGCCGTCGAAGGGAGAGCCGTCCTCATGTTCCCCGTAGCCGTCGCCGTTATAGCGGTACCAGGCAGGACCTTGAGGAAGTTTTACGCGCAGCAGTTCGTCGATGACCTTGATCGTATTCAGCATTCGCGGATCGTCGGGAGCGCGCACGCCGAAGCGCACTAGCGCCAGGGCATCGGGACTGACGATCTCCACGGCTGGTGCATCCGAAGGGCCGATGGCGCGATTCTTGACGGGCACGAATCCCAACAAGGGCGAAGCGGCTCCCTCTCCGGTGGGAGGCGGCGTGATGCGGACGTAGTAGCCTTCGACACCGACCTGCCGGGCAAGATCGGTGTTCACAGCGTACGTCCGGCGCTCGATATTGGAGTTCCAGGTGTCAGCCATGTGGCGCAGAAATTCGGCAGTCTGCGACTGGCCCATCGACTGCGCCATATCAGCGGCAATCAGCAGGGCAGCGATTTCAGCGGCCATGGTGAATGGCGAATAGCCGCCATTCTCTTCCCATCGGTCCTGCTGCGTAACCGGGCCGTTGACGACAATGAAGTTCGCGGCCTTGCGCACCATTGGCCACCAGCGACCGCTTTCGCCGAAGCAGCGAGGCGATTCGCGGCGCAGCAGATCGACCAGCAGAATCGGGAGAGCCGTCTCATCCATCTGCGAGCCGCTCCAGTACGGACGCCCATCCAGCCACATGTTCTGTGCCCAGTGTCCATCGGCTTCTTGCGTGGCCTCGAGATAGTGCAACACGCGGAGAGCGTCGTCGTGAGCGCCCGCGGCCAGGAGTCCTCCGGCATTCTCGACCAGATCGCGTGGCCAGATTAAGTGATAGCCCCCAAGGTCTTCGTCGCCCTTGTTGAAGCCCCAGGGAATCGAAAGACTGGCGATGATTCCTCCAAAGAAATCCTTGGACTCATGCGTCCGCAGAACCGCCGTGCTGGCCCTATACAAGTCTTTTTCCCGCGGCTTCTCGTCGAGCTTTTTTAAGGTCTTTTGCCAATGCTGCCAATGAAAGACATAATCTCTACGGGTCGTTTCATAGGCCGCGAGAAGGGAAGAGACGACTTGCTGACCGGCTTGTGCCCAGATTCCGCCAAAGCCGAGTGCGAGGATGAACTCACCATTGCAGGCGGCCAAATCAATTTCGGCCGTCAGGGCTATGTTTCCGTTTTCCGCGCGGTCGTATTCCCACGTCATCTGGTAGTGTTGTGACAGATCTTGCCAACCGTCGGATGTGCCGGCAAATCCGACGGAACGTTTGGGCATCGGCGCAGAGCAGGCGAGGGCGAGCGCGAGGGAATCGCGTCGGGCGAAAAGCATCGGCTTTCCTTTGTAATCGCCCAACCATCCGGTGTTGCCATATCCAAAATTACCCAGGTGCGACGCCAACAACGCATACACGCGGTAGGTGCGCAGATCTCCTTGGAGCGGCACAAAGCGAATCTTTTGCAACACCACGTTTCGCCAGGGGTCAGTCAGCACTTCCTTTTCGATCCGGTACCTGCCTTGCGTGTCAGTATTGGTCAGTTCGTAGACCGGTACACCCGGTTCGATGGGAGCGTTCTGGAAGGTACAATGGCGCTTCTCTTCGGAGAAGGACCCACCGCCGCAAGTAACAATCAGGCCGAAGTCTCGGGTGCAGGCTTGGTCCACCCGAGGAAAATAAATCTCATTGAGAATGCCATGGCTCAGCGTGAACCAAACCCTGCTGTGGAGATTCAGCGCAGTACCTATTCCGGTCTTCGCGCTCGAGGTCCAGCGAGGTGGGATTCCTGGCCATCCCGGCGCATAACGAAGATCATCACTCACAAATGGTCGTCCTCACCGTCAAGCAGTTTGCCAGAAGATGCGGTTTTGTGCTCGATTACTGCCGAACGCGTGGAAGGCGCATCTCATCCAGCGCAATCTTTCTTGCCGCGGCACGGACAGACGGCGCCCCCTCGTTTCTTCAGATGGAAGTCGCTAAGTGCTTGGAAAACAATGTGGGTTCATCAGAAATTCACTCTGTTGTAACCTTCCCTTAACACTTGGCCCATAAAAGAAGATTGCACGCCTAGAATGATTGAGCACGAGGAGGACTCGGCTAGTGATAAATCGCATCGCATTGCTGTTGGCAGGTCTCGCATTGGCGTTGCCCCTCATGGGGCAGACCACTCTGAATGGAGCGGGCGCCACCTTCCCGTATCCCATGTACTCCAAATGGTTCAGCGAATATAACAAGTTGCACCCGGACGTACAGATCAACTACCAGTCGATCGGCAGCGGCGGCGGTATTCGCCAGGTTCTGAACGGCACGGTTGATTTCGGAGCCAGCGACGGCCCCATGTCGGACGAACAATTGAAGGAGGCCAAAACCTCGATCCTGCACATTCCCACCGTGATGGGGGCGGTTGTCCCCGCTTACAAAGTTTCGGGAATCAGCGGCGAAGTCAAGTTCACTCCCGAAGCTCTGGCTGGAATTTTTCTGGGGAAGATTCAGAACTGGAACGATGCCGCCATCACGCAGGCAAATCCTGGCGTCAAATTTCCCAACCAGCCGATCATCGTGGTTCACCGCTCGGATGGAAGCGGCACAACCTACATCCTCACAGACTATCTCTCCAAGGTGAGCAAGGAATGGGAATCGACCGTTGGGAAAGGAGCCTCACCGAAGTGGCCGGTCGGTTTGGGAGGTAAGGGCAACGAAGGGGTGGCTGGACAGATCCGGCAGTTGGAAGGATCGATCGGCTACGTAGAACTGATCTATGCCGTGGAGAACAAAATAACGTACGGATCGGTCAAGAACGCCGCCGGCAATTTCGTCAAGGCTTCACTCGACAGTGTGACGGAAGCGGCGGCGTCGGTGAAAACCATGCCCGCGGATTTCCGCGTGTCCATCACGGATGCGCCTGGCAAGACGGCCTATCCCATTTCAAGCTTCACCTGGCTATTGATCCCAGAGCAGGCCAAGGATCCGAAGAAGGGCAAGATCATGGCCGACTTTTTGGTCTGGATGGTCAGCGACGGCCAGAAAATGACGAATCAGCTCAGTTATGCGCCGCTGCCCCAGAGCGTGGTGGAGAAGGTCAAAGCAGCCATCAAGCAGATCCACTAAAGCGCGGGGACCGCAGTACCTTGGCGTTCTCCATGGGAAAAGTGTGCCCGCCCGCATCTCGCCTCGACGACCCTTGGCGCGACCGCCTGCGCCCAGCTTGGTATACTATTCAGGACCTTATGCGTTGCAGGTCTCGGTACGCTGCCTGAGCAAGAAACAATAAGGTTTAGTTCATAATTGCGCGTCACGCCAAGTTGCCTCCCGAACAGCAATGACGTTCCACTTTGAAGATGTGATTCAACAAGTATGGTCCGACAAGCTCTGAACAATCGCGCCCCTCTTCTGAACCGCGAAGCATCGTGGCTGAAGTTTAATTGGCGCGTGCTCGAAGAGGCCGGGGATCTGCGCAACCCGCTGCTCGAACGGGTTAAATTTTTGGCCATCTCGGCCAGCAATCTGGACGAATTTTTTGAGGTTCGGGTTGGCGGGCTGTTGCAGCAACTTGAAGACGGCCACAATTCCACGACTCCCGACGGCCTCACCATGGTCGAAGAACGGGAACTGATTAAAGACGCAACTCATGAGTTCGTCGAAGAACAATATTCATGCTGGAACGAACGCCTGCGGCCGGAGCTGGCGGAGCAGGGAATTCGCGTCCTCGGGATCGAAGAGCTCGATGACGCGGCATTGGCGTTCGCAGACGACTACTGCCAACGGGAACTCGACCCGCTGCTCACGCCGGTGACGGTCGACCCGGCGCATCCATTTCCTCGCGTGATCAACAAGGCGCTGTGCGTCGCGCTGTTGCTGCGGCGGCGGCGCCGCTCCTCGCTCACCTACACCGGAGTCGTCACCGTTCCGCGGTCGCTTCCGCGACTGGTCCGTCTGCCGTCTCAAGGGACCATAGATTTCATTTTTCTTGCCGACCTGGTTGTCCATCATGCCGCGCGGATGTATCAGGGGTACGACATCGTTTCTTCCGCCGCGTTCCGCGTCACGCGCAACAGCAACCTCTACCTGCAGGAAGAAGAATCGCGCAATCTGCTGGAGTCGGTACGCGCGGAGTTGCACAACCGTCGCAAGGGCGACGCGGTGCGCATGGAGATCGAGTTCGAGGCTGACCCCGAGATTATCGAGCGCCTGGGCACCGTGTTCGAGCTTGACCCCTGGCAAATCTTTCCGGTTAACGGCCCGGTGAATCTTTCACGCCTGTTCAACATATACGACGAAGCCGCGCGGCCGGAGTTGAAGTTTCACAGCTACGTGCCGCGAGAGTTGCGCCTGACCGCTAAGTCCCACGATTTATTTGAAGAATTGCGCCGCCACGACGTTTTGCTGCACCATCCCTACGATTCTTACGATGCTGTCCTATCGTTCATTCAGTCGGCCGCCGAAGACGAGCGCGTGCTCTCTATCAAGCAGACTCTTTATCGGACGAGCGAGCATTCTCTGATTGTTCCATCTCTAATGGCGGCTGCGGCTCACAAGGAAGTGACCGCCGTGGTGGAGCTGAAAGCGCGCTTCGATGAAGCCTCGAACATCCGCTGGGCACGCGATATGGAAGACGCCGGCGTGCAGGTCTTCCACGGACTGGTGGGCCTGAAGACGCATTGCAAACTTTGTCTCCTGGTGCGGCGCGACCCCGACGGCGTAACCCGCCAGTACGCACACCTGGGCACCGGAAACTATAATGCGACCACGGCGCGCATCTACACCGATCTCAGCCTCCTCACGGCCGACCCGGAGATTACGAGCGCGGTTCACGATGTTTTCAGTTTTCTGACCGCTTACGCGGAGCACCCCGGCTACGGGCCGCTATTGGTTGCGCCTCTGGATTTGGCCGAAAAGTGCATGAGGCTG
Organism: Terriglobales bacterium; assembly: GCA_036521955.1. GTDB lineage: Bacteria > Acidobacteriota > Terriglobia > Terriglobales > Acidobacteriaceae > Acidiflorens. The sequence continues at coordinate 58,399 of DATDGS010000002.1, read as the reverse complement.
ATTGAGCGGGAGGCCGAGCATGCCCGCTTGGGGCGTCCGGCGGGCATCACTGCCAAGATGAACGCCCTTCTCGACGTGAATATTGTGCAGGCTCTGTACCGTGCTTCGCAGGCGGGAGTGGACATTGAGCTGCTCGTGCGGGGCATGTGCGCGCTGCGGCCGGCGGTTCGTGGCCTCAGTGACCGCATCCGCGTGCGCAGCATCCTGGGCCGGTTCCTGGAGCACAGCCGCATATTTTACTTCGAGAACGGCGGCGAGCCTGAAGTTTACGTCGGCAGCGCCGATTGGATGAATCGCAATCTGCACGAGCGCGTCGAAGTTCTATTCCCGCTCAAGAACCCGCTGCTGCGTGATCGCGTGGTGCATGAGATTCTGGCGGCGTACCTCGCCGACAATGTGAAAGCAAGATTTTTGCAAAGCGACGGCCGCTACTTGCGTCCCTGGCAATCGCCGCGCGGGCGCAGCAAGAGGCCGCCTCGGGGCCCTGCGGCCTTCAGCGCCCAGGATTTTCTCATTGGACTTGCAGAGGGCAGCAAGACGCCCGAGGATATTCCCGCGGCTGTCCCGCGACGCGCGTCTCGGACGTTGGTCGGCCGAGCTTCGATGGGTCGAGCTGTGATTGGAAAGGAATAGTCACCCCCAGATGTTTCTCTATTTCTTACGCCACGCCAGCGCTGGGCAACAGTTGAGTACCGCGAAGAAGGACGAAAAACGCGGCCTCGATAAGGACGGCGTCGAGCAGTGCGGATACATCGGGCGCGCCCTTGCGGCGCTGGGCGTGCAGGTAGAAATCATTGTCGCCAGCCCGCTGAAACGATCGACGCAGACTGCTGCCCTGGTGGGCAACGAAATGGGGCACGAAGGCAAGCTGGTGATGGAGAACGCGCTGCGGCCGGAAGCGAACTTCTCGGAGTTCCAGAAGATGCTGGAAAAATACGCACGCCAAGATTCGATACTGCTGGTGGGGCATAATCCCAACCTCCGCGAATTTCTCGGACGCGTGATCAGCGACGGTGGATGTGAAGCGGTGGTTGAGCTTAAGAAAGGTGCCGTTGCCAAAGTCGAAATGCGGCGCAATTCCGGATCGTTGAGCTGGTGCTTCACGCCTCGCATCTTGCGCGCGCTTCACGCGGCGGCTACAGAAAGCTCGCGCCCGAAGACTTCGCGAAAATAGGATCGATCTTTCTCAATCGACCATACCTCCAGATCGACGCTTGCCTTTCTCCGCGGAGTCAGTTTCATTGAGACTCTGCCGCTGCGCGCCGAGACGGTAACTTTTCCCACGGATTGGCTTCTCCCCATATTCAGAGCTCGCGCGATGCGGAGCAAGATCGACGCCTTCTCGACATTCTCCTGCTCATCGGGGCTTAAGCCATTCATCGGGCCATCTCCGGGCGTGGGGCGTGATTTCCCAAGGTAGCGCGCAATGGAGGCGATGATCCGCCGCTGCTGCGGTGTGAATCCCAGGATTTCCGAGTTTGCAATGATGTAGTAAGTGTGCCGGTGGTGCCCGTTGCGGTTTAGGTAGTCGCCGACCTCATACAACATGGCCGCGGCGGAAAGCCACTCGCAATACTCCGCCGGAAGCTGATGTACCGATTTCAACGAGCGGAACAGGAGCAAGGTCGAATCGCGCACATGCAAGGCATGATTCAGGTCGACGCGGTAATGTTCGACGGCGCGCTTGATCGACTCCCACCGTTCCGACTCAATCGCTCGTCCCGATCTGGTGCTGCGATCGTATTCCGCCGCCATCTGGGCGAGGATGCCGTCGCGCAGCCCTAGCGCCGAGTAGCGAAAACCGGAGAGTCGGCATCGTTCCAGTAATTCCGCATACACCACCGCACCGGCACAAATGATTTCAGCGCGGCGCGGACCGATCCCGGGAACTTTCTGCCGCTGTTCCAACGTCAAGCGCGTAATCTGTTTGGCAATGCGGTGAATCGTCTCGCGGGTAGCATAAGTCGCGGGCTGGCGCTTCCTGGGGCGCGCCAGGTGGCTGGCGACGCCCACCAGTGCAGCGGCTGTGCCCGAAGTGGCGATTACTGCACCCACGCGCGCGGACTTGATTCGATCTTGAATGCGGGTAATCTCGCGCGCCACGAATCCCTGCAGCCGTTTCAGCTCGCTCTTGCGCGGTGGATCGTGCTGGAGAAACTCGCCGGTCAGGCGCACGGCTCCGAGCGGCAAACTCACCGTATCCCGGATTTGTCCCTCGCGCGAAAGCGTGAGCTCGCAGCTGCCACCGCCCAGGTCCAACAAAAGAACGCTGTGAGCGCCCAAGCGACTGGCGGAGACAATACCCAGGTGAATCAGCCGAGCTTCCTCCAGCCCTGAAATGATTTCGGTGGTCCAGCCCGTCGTCGAGCGCACCCACTCGAGAAATATGCGCGAATTGCGGGCATCGCGCAGCGCCGCCGTTGCCACCACCCTCACTGAATCGGTGCAGCATTCCTGCAGGGCGCGATGGAAGCGCCGCAACACTTGGACCGTCTCGGACATCGCCTGGGGCGAAAGCAGTCCGCCATTGAAGACGCCTTCACCCAATCGAGTGACTTCGCGGTCTTCGTGGATTTCTTTCAGCCGCCCGGCTTGCAGGCGCGAAATTTTCAGACGGACCGAGTTCGAGCCGATGTCGATGGCGGCAAGGGTAGGCATGGATACGACGATCGAATGATACTGACAACGATCAGTAGTCTCACAACCGGACCGCGTCGCGCAAGTTCAGCCGCGAGCTACCATCTCCGCGCAGGCGGATGACCGCAGTTCATAGTCGTTAGCTCGCAGCTTATTCGCTTCGCCAGGAGAGAATTAGCCTACTACCTGATGATGGTCCATGAGCCGCTTTTTAACCGATTTGTAACAACCCTCTGGTAGCTTCAAAACGGAATGTCTAATCAAGCCCTGCCCCGGCCGCGTTTCAACGCTCCCGAACCGGAGCACGGGCCACCCGAGCAAGGAGCAAAGGGCGCCCTGAAAATCCAAGCCAGAACGACGCCGCTGTTGCAAGGGAAGGTCAGCAAGATTCCCGATGCGGTTTTTGGTTGGGTCATGCGCCTTTGCGGCTTGGCGGTAGTCGCCTTGCTCGGCTTGATTGTGTACCAACTGGTGGTGGGATCCGAACTCTCGTGGCATGCCTTTGGCTGGAAGTTCTTTGGGCAATCGGACTGGAATCCGGTTGAGGACTCGTACGGCGCGCTGCCGTTCATCTACGGCACGATCGTCTCCTCGTTGCTTTCGCTGGTCATCGCCGTGCCGTTGTCTCTCGGTGTGGCTGTGTTCATTACCGAAATGTGCCCGATCAGCCTGCGCGGAATTCTCTCCTTCACAACCGAACTTCTGGCGGCGATCCCCAGCGTGGTCTACGGGCTTTGGGCAATCTTTGTTCTGGTACCGATACTTCGCGAATACGTACAGCCGTTTCTCGGCAAAACACTCGGCTGGACGGGTCTCTTCACTGGACCTCCGTACGGCATCGGCATGTTGGCCGCGGGCGTGATCCTGGCGATCATGATCATTCCCATCATCTCGTCCATCACTCGCGAGGTGCTTACAGTTGTTCCGCAGCACCAGCGCGAGGCGGTGCTGGCGCTGGGTGCGACGCGCTGGGAGATGATCCGCGTGGGCGTGCTGCGCAATGCGCGGGCCGGAATCGTGGGCGCCATCATTTTAGGCCTGGGGCGCGCGCTAGGCGAGACCATGGCAGTAACCATGGTGATCGGGAACCGTCCGGAAATTGCGAAGTCGCTGTTTGCGCCCGGATACACTATGGCCAGCGTACTCGCCAACGAATTCACGGAAGCGACCGGCGATCTCTATCTTTCCGCGCTGATTGAAATCGGTCTGGCGCTGTTCTTTGTAACCATTGTGGTGAACGCGCTGGCACGACTCATGGTGTGGAGCGTTACTCGAGGGCAACCGGCGAGAAGTCTTGCCTGATACTAGCTCCAATTCGGCAGCCGTTCTGGTTCCGCTGATCAGCATACGGCGGCGCGTGACGGACCGCGTAATGACCGGCGTCGCCGTACTTACCGTCGCCCTCGTGCTCTTGCCCCTCTTCGCGATCTTTGCATATCTGGTTTATAAGGGCATCGGCTCGATCAATCTTGCCTTCCTCACCCAGACGCCGAAGCCGGTAGGCGAACCCGGCGGCGGGATGGCGAACGCTATCGTGGGCTCGATGGTCATTCTTTCTATCGCCAGTCTGCTCGGTGTGCCGATCGGAATCGGCGCTGGTATCTTTCTCTCCGAGTACGGGCGAAACCGTTACGGCGATATCGTGCGCTTTGTCTCCGATGTGCTGAACGGTGTACCCTCAATCGTGATCGGCATAGTGGCCTATGGTCTCGTCGTGATGCGCCAGAAACACTTCTCGGCTCTGGCTGGCGGGGTCGCGCTGGCAATCATGATGATTCCGACCATTGCGCGCACCACCGAGCAGATGTTGCTCCTGGTGCCGCAGGCCATTCGCGAAGCCGCTTACGGTATCGGCGTCTCCCGCTGGCGCACCACTCTCTCGATTACATTGCGCACGGCTACCTCGGGAGTCATCACTGGCGTCATGCTGGCCTTCGCCCGTGTTGCCGGAGAAACTGCGCCGCTGCTATTTACCGCATTTGGAAACCAGTTCTGGAATTGGAAGACGGACCAGCCGACGGCGGCCCTATCGTTGCAAATTTTTACCTATGCCATCTCGCCCTTCGATGAGTGGCACAGGCAGGCTTGGGCGGGTGCGCTGGTTTTGATTGTCCTCATTGTCGCCGCGGTCGCCGCGGTTCGCATCGCTGTGCGGCACGGAACGCTGGCAGGAGCATAAACCAGCAGGAGTTTAGGGAGCTATGGGAGTCGGAATCACAGTCGAACACCTGAACGCGTTTTACGGCAAGACGCAGGCGCTGTTCGACGTCAACATCATCGTGGTCGCCAATCACGCGACTGCGCTCATCGGCCCGTCCGGCTGCGGGAAATCCACGTTCATTCGCTGCCTCAACCGCATGCACGAAACGATTCCCGAGGCGCGGGTTGAGGGCAAGGTACATATTGGCGAGCTCAGTGTTTACAACGGAACCTCGGCCACGCAGCTGCGCCGCCGCGTGGGCATGGTGTTTCAAAAGCCGAATCCGTTCCCGACCATGTCCATCTATGACAACGTGGCTGCCGGACTCAAGCTCAACGGCTTTCGCAATCGCAGACAGTTGGAAGAGGTCGTCCATAAATCCCTGCAGAGCGCCGCGCTCTGGGACGAAGTGAAAGATCATCTCCATAAGAAGTCCGGCGCCAGTCTCTCCGGCGGCCAGCAGCAGCGTCTGTGCATCGCCCGCGCGCTTGCCGTCCAACCGGAAGTGCTGCTCATGGATGAACCCTGCTCGGCGCTCGATCCGATCTCCACCGGCAAGATCGAAGAATTGATTTTTCAATTAAAAGAGCAGTACACAATCGTGATTGTGACGCATAATATGCAACAGGCCGCCCGCGTGGCGGAGTTTACCGGCTTTTTCTTGCTCGGCAAAATGATCGAATTCGAGAAGACGGAAAAGATATTCACCAATCCTTCCGACAAACGGACGGAAGACTACGTCACAGGAAGGTTCGGATAATGCGCACGCGTTTTCAACAGCAGATGGAGGACCTCCGGGAAAGACTGCTTCGCATGGGCGGTCTGGCGGAACTGGCGGTTGATCGCGCCTGCCAGGCGTACACCGAACGCGATCTGACGCGCTGCCAGTTGGTCCTTGAAAACGAGAGCCACATCAACGCCGCGGAGCGCGAGATCGATGAAGTGGCCTTCGATGTCCTCGCCACGCAGCAACCGGCGGCGACGGATTTGCGCTTCATTCTGGCGGTAACCAAGATCAACGCGGATCTTGAGAGGGTGGGTGATCAGGCGGTAAACATTGCCGAGCGAGTTATGGACTTGATTGAATTACCGGCGGTCGAGCTGCCGGTCGATATCGCTCGCATGGCTACCGCTGTCAGCGCCATGGTGCGGCGCTCGCTGGAGTCGTTCGTGGAAGGCAAGGCCGAACTCGCCCAGGCTGTGTTGGAAATGGATCATGTCGTTGACCGGATGCGCGACGAAGCTTTTATCGTGCTCGTGCGAAAGATGAACGAAGAGCCGCAAGTGACTCAGCAAGCACTGGATGCGCTCCTGGTGGCGCGCAATCTTGAACGGGTCGCTGACCACGCCACGAACATTGCCGAGGACGTCATCTTCTGGGTGTTGGGAGCCGATGTGCGTCATCATGCTCAGGCAGCGTCGGTCGCTCCACGGCCGGAGAGACACGAACAGCAGTAAAGGAGGTAGGTAACGCAACGGCGTCTCTCCCGCCCGCGGTTCGTCCGTCGAGCGGGACGCCCAACTCTCTCTGCGACAGACTCCGCCCTGCGATACACTGTTCCCGCATGAGTCAGAGAATCCGCGTTTTTGCCACCTGCGACATCGGCGATGCCCTCAACATTCTTCGCCACAAGGGATACGACCTGGAAGTCTATCCCCAGCCCGAAGCTCCAGCGAAAAGCTTGATCGTCGAAAAGGTGAAGTCCGGAGTGGATGGCCTGATCACCACCCTGCGTGATGAGATCGACGCCGAGGTTTTCGTGGCGGGAGAAGGCACCCTCAAGGTGGTCGCACAATACGCCGTCGGATTTGACAACATCAGCCGCGCCGATGCCAACAAGTACAAAGTCCCATTCACGAATACTGCCGATGTCCTGACGGAAGCGACGGCGGAGTTTGCTTTCTTTCTGATGGGCGCGCTAGCCCGCAAACTCTGGCCGGCCGAGCATCTGACGCGGGAAAACCGTTGGATCTATTGGCATCCCTACCTTCCATTTCTCGGCGACGAAGTCACTGGAAAAACCGTCGCTGTGATTGGCACCGGACGCATCGGCCTCGCCTTCATCAAGAAGTGCTCGGGATTTGACATGAACATCCTGTGCTTTGATCCGGCTTATGAGAACCACGACTACATCGCGGCCATCCAGGAGACTATGAATCTCCGCTTCCAGCGAGGCATCTGCCGCGAGAAGACTTCGATCCGCTACACCACATTGCACGAAGCGTTGAGCACTGCAGACTTCATCAGTCTACACGTTCCGCTGCTGCGCGCGGGCGAGAGCAGCACGCCCACCTATCACTTGATAAACGAGACCACTCTGCGGAAGATGAAGCCCACCGCCTTGATCGTCAACACGTCGCGTGGTCCGGTGGTGGATGAGACCGCGCTGGCCCGTGCTTTGCGCGAGAACTGGATCGCCGGCGCTGCTCTCGATGTCTACATGACGGAGCCTTTACCCGCTGATTCGCCGCTGCGCGACCCCGCGATCGCTGATCGCTGCCGATTGCTGCCGCACTTTGCCAGCGCTGCGCGCATCACGCGATTGTCCTCCGATCCCAGCAGAGGCATGGCTGGACGCTGCGTTCAGGGACTGATTGACGTGCTGGAAGGGAACTACGGCGGCGATATTGCCAAGATGCCTTACATGGTAAACAAGGAAGCCTTTGCCAAGTAGCGATTTTGTTTGGGGGGGGACGGGCGCCCTCGCCCGTCCAAGCGCAGCGAAGCTCGGCAGTTTTCGGCGCGTTGATGTCTAATATTCCGGGCGTAAAACTTGTCGTCGCCCGATCTCACCTGCTACTCTCGCCATTCATCCACACCATGAAAATTATTAAATGGATTCTTGCCTGCCTCTCCTGTTTGTCGCTCGCTTCCTATGCCCAAGTCAACGACACCTCCCACGCACTCAAGGTTTTGCCCGCGCCGAAAGAGGTACGCATGGCCGAAGGCGAGATTGTGATCAAGCCCTCGACCACCATTCTCATCAGCAATTCCGAAGACCGGACTGCTGCCGAAACGTTGCAGAAAGAGATTCGCGACCGCGCCGGCCTCAAGCTGGCGATCGAACTGGTGACTGCGGCCCCGAAAACGACGGGGAACATTTCGCTTGGACGAATGACTGACCGGGGATTGCGGGATTATCTCGAAGCGCAGGGAATTAAGAGCGGGGACGACCTTGGCAGCCAGGGTTATATTATCCGTGTGAGCGGGTCCGGCGTGATCGTCGCCGGTCGCAGCGCGCAAGGACTCTTCTACGGAGTGCAAACCTTGCGCCAGTTACTTCGAGAACAGGGAGGAACGAGTGCAAACACTGCCATCCTCGCTTTGCGGGCAGGAGTGCCCGCGCCACATGAGCAATTAGCCATCCGATCGCTTACCATCCGCGACTGGCCGAGCATGGAATGGCGAGGCGTACAAGACGACATCAGCCGCGGGCCGATTTCTACGCTCGACTACTTGAAGATGCAGATCCGCATCTTGGCCGAGTATAAGATCAACCTGCTCGGCTTCAACATGGAACACGTTTTCGACTTCCAGACTCAGCCCCTAATCGCGCCGAGAGAAGCGGCGTTCACTCCGGCCGAGATCAAGGAACTCGTCGACTACGCCAGCAAATACTACATCACGCTTCTGCCTGAGCAGCAAGCTTTCGGGCATCTCCATCAATTTCTGAAGTATGAAATTTATTCCGATCTTGCCGAAACGCCGCACGGGCACGTACTCACGCCCACCAATCCGAAGACCTACGATTTTATTCGCCAAGTTTACAGCGAGGTTGTTCCCCTGTTTCCCGGGCCGTTCTTTCACATCGGCTCCGACGAAACCTTCGAACTTGGGCTCGGCCAGACGAAAGCGCTCGCTGCCCAGGAGGGCCTCGGCCGGGTTTATCTCGAACATCTCCAGAATGTTTTCGAGATCATGCAGCCCTATCACAAACAACTCATGTTCTGGGGAGATATTGCGGTCAAGTATCCCGAGCTGCTCACGATCCTTCCGAAAGGGATGATCGCGGTTCCGTGGGACTACGACCCGAAGCCCAGCTACGAAAACATCATTACGCCCTACACCAATGCCGGCCTGCGCGTAGTGGTCGCCCCTGGAGCAGGGAACTGGCGCGCCATCTGGCCTGACCTCGAAAGCGCCTTCGTAAACATTCGAAATTTTGTTCGCGACGGCCAGAAACATCAGGCCATGGGCGCTCTCAACACTACTTGGAACGACGACGGCGAGGCGCTCGTCGACATGACCTGGCCTGGCCTGGTTTTTGGAGCCGCGGCGAGCTGGCAAGCAGGCGAATCCAGCATCGAGGACTTCAAAAGTAGCTACGACTGGGCTTTTTATCGTAATGAAGACAACACGTTTTCCGGCGTGATCGAGAATCTTGACCGGCCGCACGCGCTGCTCGCCGGCGTGAAACTGGACAACGCGAGCCACGAACTCTTCTGGACTGATCCATTCAGCGAAGCCGGTGCGAATACCGCCGCCAAGGCGCTGCCGGTTACCCACGATCTGCGCATCAGCGCGGAGCAGGCCGCCGAGACGCTCATGCTCAATCGAGGCAAAGCCCACCTCCATCCCGACACCCTCGACGACATGCTGCTTGCGGCCTGGCATCTGGACACACTGGGCTTGAAGATTCAGTTCACATCCGAAATCAGCCGCTACTACTGGGACGCTTATCAGAACCAGGCGGACAAGACGCGGGCGCAAGGCGACCTTGACGAAATCGTTGACATCAACGGGAGACTACAGAGCCTGCGTGACGCGATCACCGAGATGCGCAAGATGTACGCAGAAGGTTGGGCGCGCGAAAACCAGGCTTACTGGCTAGGCAACGTTCTGGTTCGCTACGACAATCTGGCGATCGAGGTGCAAGCGAAGATCGTCGCGGTGGAGGCAGCTCAGCGTCAGTATTGGACGACTAAAACGCTGCCTGCTCCCGAGCAGTTGGGGTTCTTCTTGAAATAGGGATCTCTGGATGGCGCTGGAGCGACGGGCGTCCTCGCCTGTCCTGCCGGGCGGGACGCCGGGCTCGCCACCGACAAATTTATGTTCTCACAGCGCACAAATTGGCGGCTCAGTCATAACACTCTCACGCGCGCAATCGTAGAAGCGCGCACTTCGGGACAAAGAATTCTGGATCTCACGGTCTCGAACCCGACCGAAGCTGGGGTCCGCCCCGATCCTGAAATTGTGCTCGCCGCACTGGCGAATCCTGGGGCGATGCATTACGATCCTCAGCCCCGCGGTCTCCTGGGGGCGCGCGAAGCCGTGTGCCGGTACTACCGCGAGTCGCACGAGGTGTTCGATCTCGATCCCGAACGCCTGATTCTGACCACCAGCACGAGCGAAGCCTACTCGTACGTCTTCCGCCTGCTCTGCAATCCCGGCGATGAAGTCCTTGTTCCCAAACCGAGCTACCCGTTGTTCGAGTTTCTCGCCGATCTCGCGGACGTTAAACTCGTTTCTTATCCACTCCTCTACGACCAGGGTTGGCAAATTGACTTCGATTCCTTGTACAAAGCAGCCACACCCCAGACGCGCGCCGTGATTCTCGTCCATCCCAACAACCCAACCGGTTCCTACGCTTCTGCGGCGGAAATCTCCGCGCTAAACATTTTCTGCCGTGACTACGGCGTGGCTATGATTGTGGATGAAGTTTTTCTCGATTATGCGCACGACGGTGTGCTGCGCAACAGCTTTCTGACCAACACCGACGTGCTCACCTTCACGCTCAGTGGAATCTCGAAGATTTCGGCGCTTCCCCAGATGAAGCTTGCCTGGGTGGCCGCCAGTGGCCCGAAAGAAATCGTCGCCCAGGCGGGAGCGCGCCTCGAAATCATCGCCGATACGTTTCTCTCGATGAATGCTCCGGTCCAGCTTGCGGCTTCGGTGCTGCTCGATCAGCGGAAACAGATCCAACCCCTTCTTCTCGATCGTTTACGCGTGAACCTAGCGGAACTTGACGGCCGACTCACGAGCCGTCCCTCCTGCGCGCGACTGCTGGTCGAGGGCGGATGGTATGTTGTTTTGCGCGTTCCCGCGATCGAGAGCGACGAAGACCTTACGATTCGATTGCTGCGCAAAGGGAATGTGAGCGTCCATCCCGGCCACTTCTACGATTTTCCAAGCGAAGGCTATCTCGTGCTGAGCTTGATCACTGAACCATCCGACTTTCGCGAAGGCGTCGACCGGCTGTTGCAGCTGGTTGAGTAAAAGGCGTTTCGCTCGTCCTACTGGGCGGGGAGCTTGGCTCTCCGGCGGCAACTCCGTGGCTCGATCAGACCACTTTCGTGTTATCCTTCTCGCCGTTTCCCAGGGTCGGAGAATTCATGTCCTTCAGCCGTCGTGGATTCCTAGGTTCCGCAATTGCTGCGTCGCTGGCCTCTGGCTTGGATGCGCAATATCTGAACGCGCAAGACAGAGCGAATGGCGATGCTTCGCGTCCCGTGAATCCGTTTGGCACTGGCAAGCGGCCGATCATCATCTGCGCCAACAATGGTGTGAATTACCTCGACGATGCTTTTGTTTTCTTGAAAAATGGCGGGGACACGCTGGAGGCTGCTCTTCGTGTTGTAAAAGGTCCGGAAGACGATCCGAACGACGATACCGTCGGACTAGGCGGCCTTCCAAACGAGGAGGGAGTTGTCGAACTCGACGCGTGCTGTATGCACGGTCCCACGCGCCGTGCCGGATCTGTCGGCGGCGTGCGTAACATCAAGAATGTTTCGCTCGTGTCTAAAGCCGTCATGGAGCACACCGGCCACGTCATGCTGGTGGGCGAAGGCGCTGAACGATTTGCCGTCGCCCTCGGTTTTCCGCGCGAAAACCTGCTCACCGAGCGGTCGCGCAAAATCTGGCTGCTGTGGAAAGAGAATCACTCGACCGACGACTGGTGGGGACCGGGATTGGCTGACCCGCAGTGGAAGCCTCCGTCGTTACTACCAACGACATCCCCGCAAGCCGAACTTTGGGAGGAGCGGACAAAGCGACTCGAAGAGCACGCTGAGCGTCTGGGCATTGAACCGGAATTCCGCATGGCGGCCATCCGGCGCGTTCTTTCTCCGCCGACCGGCACCATCCACTGTTCCGCTCTCAACGGGAAGGGGGAAATCTCGGGCTGCACCACCACCAGCGGCCTCGCCTTCAAGCTCCCAGGGCGCTGTGGCGATTCGCCGATCATCGGCGCTGGTTGCTATACCGATCAGGACGTAGGCTCCGCTGGCGCCACAGGGAGCGGAGAAGAGAACATCAAGGTTGCCGGAGCGCACACCATCGTCGAGAACATGAGACGCGGCCTGTCGCCCCTGGACGCTGGCATGGATGCCCTCAGGCGCATCGCCCGCAACTACAACAACGACATGAGCAAGCTCAAGTTCATCGACATGAAATACTACGTGCTCCGCAAGGACGGCGCCTACGCCGGCGTCTCTCTCTGGGAAGGCTCGTCGAAGAACCCACCACAGTTCGCCGTCCACGACGGCACCCGGCGCTCTGAGGTTACGGTTCCGTTATTCAAAGGTATCTCGCACGAGTTCCCGCCGTTCCCGGTCGTGCTGCCAGACGAATTAAAGAAAGATTCCGTGTACATGAAGTAGGCAGCTGAAATCGGAATGGCCGAGCCGCCGCAAACGTGGTTAATGCTCTTCCCGCCTGGTGTACAATTGTTTCGTTAGGACCGCCGCTTCACGGGGTTCCACCCCAGCGTTCGAGGCTAGAGATGAACGTTCACGTCAGTTACAAGGTCCACAAAACTCCCGACGTCGAAAAAGAGATCGGCCACCAGATCGAAAAAATCCAAAAGCGGCTTCAGGTCTTCCGGCCCGAACTGGTGCATCTGAAAGCCATCATCGATCAGAATTCGGCGCGCGAGGGAACGGTTGTTTCCTTGAATCTCCGCTTGCCATCGGGTCAGCTGACCGCCCAGGAGAAAGCTGGCAGCTCAGCCGTGGCCATCAAGGCTGCCTTTGACGAACTGATCCAGCAAATCGGCCGGCACAAGGAACTGCTCCGTTCCCGACACAAATGGCGGCGGTGGCGCGGAGGGCCACGGGAATCTCCCGAACCGGGCGTTCCCTTCGAGCAGACACTGGCAGCAGTACTGCCGGCAACAATCTCCGCCGATGATATTGGCACCTACGTGAATGCGAATCTTTCCCGCCTCGAACGTTTCGTGGACCGCGAACTGCACTTCCGTCGCGCCGACGAGGAGATTCTAGAGGACGCGCTTTCCACCCCTGAAGTCGTAGACGAAGTCATCGCCCGCGCGCTCGGCGACCACGACCGTCCGGAAAAACTGTCGCTCGAACCGTGGCTTTACCGCCTTGCTCTGCAAGCGATGAACGAGATGACGACGCGCCTTCATGAGCTGGAATCACCTGTCCATCTCGAAGACAGTCGCCGCCGGCAAAATGTGGAAGCATCCGATGAAGCGGGGCTGCAATTTCATCAGCCCGACGAGCGCTGGACACGCGAAAGTACCATCCCCGATCGCCGCGTGTCGACTCCTGAACAGGCTGCCTATTCCGACGAAGTGATCGCCTTGGTGCAAGCCGCACTGCGCGGCGCCGACCGCACCGACCGCGAAGCTTTTCTCCTCTACGGTGTCGAGGGTTTCTCCCTCAATGAAATTGCCGCCATCACCGGCCGGCATGCGGAGGCGGTGCGCGAATCCGTGCAGCGGGCGCGCGACTGCGTTCGCAGCGCGCCTTCCATCGCCAGCGAATTCCATCATGAACTGTTAGTCAAAACTCGAATCTAAATATTTCAGTACTCAGTACAAGGAGAGTCGAGATGATGACCCGGGACGAACTCCAAGAGTTGGCGGCTTTTCAAGCGGACGAGACCAAAGGGGCATGCGCCCTGAGCTTTTACTTTCAACCCTACCCTCCGCAGGATCGTTCGCATCGCCGCGAGGCAATCGTCGCCAAAGATATCGTGAAGCAGGCCTTGAAAAGCGCTGCAGTCAGCGGCAAGAACGGATCGCTTCACGCCGACCTTGATCGCGTCCTCGATCTGGCGACAAACCTGCGTGGCAGTAATCGGGGAAGGGCAGTCTTTGCCTGCTCCGCTGAAAAGTTCTGGAGAGAGTACGACCTGCCCCCGCATCTCGGGACCACCCACATTTATCTCCAGCCGCGCTTTCAGCTGAAACCGCTGGCCGCTTTGCTGGGAGCTCAGCCGGCCCTCTCGGTCGCGGTGGTCGACCGCCAGCGCGCCCGCTTCTTTGATCTTCGTCTCGACGACCTGCGCGAGCGCGGAGCCATTGTCCACATGCTCTCGCGCAACGCCTCAAGCTACGGCTACAACGGTTACGAAGCCGGCCATGCCGAACGCCGTGTGTCCGAGGAAGCACTCCAGCACTTTAAAGCCGTTTCCGAGCGGCTGCGGACCGACTGCGAGAGAGGTGTCTGGGAGCGGCTCGTCGTCGGGTGCCAGGATGCCAATTGGTCCGAGTTCGAATCCAACCTCCACCCTTACGTCAAACAGCGCCTGATCGGCCGCTTCTCAGCCGACGTGGCGAGCGTTTCGAATGAGGAGATTCGCGATCGCGCCGGCGCTCTGGTCAATCAATGGATCACCGAGCGCGCCTCTACGAAGGCCAACGAAGCTGTGGACTTGGCCAAGTCCAACGGGCGTGGTGTCACCGGCCTCCGCCGCGTCCTGCAGGCGCTGGAAGCCGGAGAAGTGCAGAGCATCTTCCTCGGCGAAAACTATTCTGCTCGAGCTGTCGAGTGCCCTAACTGCGGCCACCTCGACGCCCGGCTGACCCCATCGTGCGTCGCTTGCGGAAAGCCCACTCGTGAACTCACCGACGTCTGCGATGCTATCATCCCTATCGCCATCCGTCGTGACATCGAATTGTTCTATCTAAAGGAGCACAGCGATCTAGATCGCGCCGGCAACATCGCGGCGCTCCTGCGCTTCCGGTCCGATCAGCGAACCGGGCAGATCGCGGCGGCATCGTAGAGGTTAGAAGTCAAGGCGAAGAAATTCGCATACCTTGGCGCCGAGCTGCTGAGGATGAACCCTTAAAACGTCCGGCCGGCTAGTGCGAATACCTCGATTGCCTTCTGACCTGGTTGGTGGTGAATTATCTCGGCGTGAGCGAAAATGAGGGAATGATCCACAAGATTCTTCCCGTCGGCCCGCTGCAATGTAACTGCTCCGTCATCGGCGATGAGGTCACGCACGAAGCCATGGTCATCGACCCTGGCGACGAGATTGAAGACATTCTTGCCATCGTTCGCCAGCACAAGCTGGAAGTGAAGCAGATCGTCATCACCCACGCTCACATCGACCACGTAGGCGGAGCCATGAAGCTGCGCGCGCTGACAGGCGCGCCCATCCTGCTCAATCAGAATGACTATGCTCTGCTGAAAATCCTCGATGTGCAGGCTTCGTGGATCGGCGTCGCGCCGCCGGGCGACGTCGAGATCGAAGCAAGTATCGGAGATGGCGAATCGTTGCAAACGGGTAACCTGACTGCAAACATTCTCCACACTCCCGGTCACACAGAGGGCAGTGTCTGCCTCTATTTTCCCGCGGAAAAATTGTTGATCGCCGGCGACACGCTGTTCGCCCGCAGCATCGGACGCACCGATCTCCCCGGAGGATCGTTCGAGAAAATCATGCGCTCCCTGCACGAACGCGTCCTCACCCTGCCCGATGATACCCTCGTGATTCCGGGCCACGGCCCGAGAACAACCATAGGCGAGGAAAGGGAAGAGAATCCCTTCCTGGTGCCATGACTTTGGGATGAAATTAGATGGTGGAGAGCCGGGCGCCCCCCGTCCGCGCAACTGCTGGACGAGTCGAGGCATCCGTCGCTCCACTGAGCAAGTTATTTCTGTGTCGGCGCCTGGTTTTGCGGAACAGTCGGCGGCGCCGATGGCGGGACAGGAGTGGCCGGCTGTGACTTCGTCTGCGAGGCTTTCACTCCTGAAAGCACGGACCTGGGTCCGGTCCGCCGCGCCGCAAAAATCGAAAGCGTGATCGACGTGAGCATGAAGATGATCGCGGACCAGGTCGTCGCCCGGGAAAGTACCGAGGCCGCGCCGCGCGGCCCAAATGCTGTCTGACTACCCTGACCGCCGAAAGCTGCAGCCAGGTCGCCGCTCTTTCCGCTCTGCAGCAACACGACCGCAATCAGGAAAAAGCAAACAAATACGTGAACTACGGTGATCAGGACGCTTACCCACATGCACAAAACTCCTATAGAACCGAAGCTCGGATTCGACAATCTCTCTCTGTCGCGAAGTCCAACACGCGAAGCTCAAAACGATGGTGCGGAAGGGGGGATTTGAACCCCCACGCCTTTCGGCGCCACCCCCTCAAGATGGTGTGTCTGCCAGTTCCACCACTTCCGCAGTTCGTAAACTACCTGTAATCAACAGCCTAGCAAGTTCGTCCTGTGAGGGCATTTCTAACTGCACCGGATTTTGCACCGACTTATTGCACGCGACACGCTCTTCCGGTCGTTGCATCTCCGCCAGCCGCACAAACAACTTCTGTACTGCAGCTTCCTGCGGGTGCACATAGCGCATCGTGGTTTTAATGTTATCGTGTCCCGCGACATACTGCAATGTAAAGGGATCGGTATACTCCCCAGCCTCGGTGAGGAAAGTGTGCCGCAGGGCATGCAGGCCGGCATCGGGATGGGTCTTGATCTTTTTCCTTATCTGACCTATCTGTTCTTCCAACACCCAAGGCCCGAGAGGCTTCGTCGGATCTTGCGGGCTCGTGAAGACGTAATCACACTTCGAATCTTTCAGAAGCCCCTCGAATACTTCCTTCATTTCGTAATCGATCACCAGCTTGCGCTTGCGCGCTCGCCGTTTCAGTCGGTAGGCCACCATGCCTAAATGCTAGATCAACGAGGATTAGCGGTCGATATTACGTTCGTTAACGCTGTCGATGGTCGATTGGCAGGCTGATTAGGCCCTCCCCGTTGGTGTCCAATGGCATACACTTTGTGCTTGACCGGATGGTGTCCAATGGAGTACAAGAGAATTGTGCAGACGGTTGTAGAGACGCCTACTTATCTCGCAATAGCCAACAAGCTCTTTAGCGAGGAGGAGCGTGCAGACATCGTGGCACTCCTTGCGGCTGACCCGGAATGTGGAGACGTGATCCGCGGAACGGGCGGGTTTCGAAAGGTCCGCGTTGCGCGTAAAGGAATGGGAAAAAGTGGCGGGGCGCGGGTTGTGTATATCTGGCGCAACGAAAGGTTTCCGGTTTTTCTGATCACAGTTTTTCCGAAGAATGAGAAAGAAAACCTATCGATGGCGGAACGCAACGCGCTTAAGAAACGTGCCGATAGTATTTTCGACACCTACGGGAGGTAGCATGAAAACGCAATTTGAGCAGATGATGGATGGCCTTAACGACGTTGAGGCGTTCCTTGCTGGAGAGCAAGAAGGATTCAAGGCATATGTGCCCCAGGAAGTTGACGTCAAGGCAATCCGTAATCGACTGGGCATGACGCAAGCCAAATTCTCTGACACGTTTGGCTTCAGCCTTGACGCGATCAAGCACTGGGAGGGAGGCCGCAGGACCCCAGAGGCTCCGGCTCGCACTTTGCTGACTGTGATCGATAAGAATCCCGCTGCTGTGCTCACTGCACTGAATCCCGCTGCGTTTGCTGCCGCTGTCGGCTCTTCTAAGCCCAGCACAGTCCACGTCAGCCGTCATAGAAAGCCTCAGGTGTCTCGTGGTGTTACAAGACGAAACGCTCATTCTGCCGGGAGAAAAAGAATCGCGAAGTGAAAGACTTTGATTACACCGAACCCAAAGGGATTGGTAAATGAGTGCGCGAACGGACGAGTTCTTGAACCCGCGATTTCAACCCACGATCACAATGTCTCTAACGACTTTTCAAACACTTAGGCGGCCACCCAGAGTCACGTAAGTCGTTCAAACTACAACATACACCAACACTGAAAAAGCTGCGTCAGAGCTTCCAGGAGATCCGGGTCCGTGTAGCCTTACAAGCTATCTCATAAATGCCTCAACAAGATTAAGCAGCATCCGAGATAGAGCAGTCCAAGAAAATTCTCGGCATATCGCTCGTACCGGACGACTAACCTGCGGAAGTTTTGCAGCCATGCGAAAAGCCGCTCAATTTTCCAGCGTCGACGATATCGACGCATCCGACGCAGGTCTTTTGTGGTGTTTTTTCGGTTGGCTCGGTGGGGAGCGATCAGTTCGACCCCGTATTGCTGGAGTTCTGCGTCCAATTTGTCGGAATCGTACGCATTGTCGCCGATCAGGCCTCTGGAACAATCATCTGGACAAGAGTGGCCGCGGATGAAGGCTTCTTCTACGTCAAGCAGGCCGCGGACTTTGAGAGCCGCAGCGAGTGCCTCCAGAATTCCTCTCATCACTCCGGCCCTGACCCACTGTTGGAAGCGTCTGTGACACGTCTGGTAAGACGGGTAACGTTTTGGGACGTCCGCCCAAGGAGCGCCGGTGCGTAGCACCCAAAAAACGCCATTCAAGACGGCACGCCGATCGCTTCCATGGTCGTCCGCGTCCGTCTTCGCGGCGAGGCGGTTCGGGAATGAGGTCGTTCAAAGTTTGCCATTGTTTGTCGGTAAGGTCCCGCACGTTTGCACTTGTCATCAAATCGGCTCCCAGAATAAGTCAGGTGCAGAACACGCGCAAGGGCGTGCCGTCCGCCGGGGTTGCATCATCAAGGAGTCCTACAAAATGGCCCGATCCACTTCGCTTTGAAGCTCGGGATCGCGGCCGAAGCGTTGTCGCTCGCCTTGAAGAGCTGTATCGAACCTTCGGCCTCCTCGGGGCTGAGCGCTTGGATGCGCAGCGCTGCTTCGGTTTTCGTTCCGTGATCGACGCACCTGCCTCGCTTTTCAAGCTTGCTGCTGGTGGAGGTCAGCACGGTCCACTTACAAGATATCTGAGGCGGACGAAAAGGCGTCCCGCGTTCGAGTTCCTGCCTTGTGAGACATTGTCTTGCAATGATCGTTTTCTGCGGGTCTGCGTTGCGCGCCTTCACTCTGTCTTCAATCCGCTCACGCTGCTCGGGAGTGAGTTTTTCAAGCACTGCGGCGGGCAGCATTGTGTCTTCGGTGACCGCCTTGGTGGTCGTCACTTCCCAGAGGCCAGCTTTTATATCTAAAGGCGTTACCTTGTCGGCGGCCACGACGGAAGCGCATAAAGTGATCGTCACTACCAGAGAGATTCGCCCCATGGACTTACCACTCTTCCGGTAAGAACTTACTGCTGACCGGGCTGGTGGCCTGTGCAGCCCTTCAGCGAAGAAAATGAAGAGGGGTTCCTTACGAAACATCTTCCATACATATTCGCAGATACAAATTTGATTTTTTGCCACGAACTCCTGCAGTCTTTGCATTCCGTAGTGTGCCGCGGAAACTCATCAGGTCTCTCATTCGCATCCTCTGGTGCTTACGGCTGGGACGCTGTAAAACTTATTGGTGCCGGTAAATCCTAATGGAACCATGTCGAGTCCTGTGGGAGCGCCGTTGATCGTATTACCCTTCACTGTGGCGGTGTTGCAGTTGAATTCGATCCCCACTAAGCCTGTATTCGTGATGATGTTGTTTTCGATCGTCGCGCCTTCAGTCTCCAGGTAAATACCGTACTCAGTTGTGCCCAAGATGTGATTGGATGAGACGACGCCGGGCGCCTGAACGTCGATCCCATATTGGAAAGCCTGCACCACGGTGTTCCCTGTGATCGACATCGAAGAAGAGACACTGACTATACCTACATTGCTAAAGGCAATGGTGTTGCCGGATACGCTACCAATGACATTAAAACCCACCACTATTTCGCCCGTTGTCAGGTTGCCCTTGATCAAAGCTGTGAGCGTAGAGGGCGCCTGGTTGCTGTCGACCCAGACACCAACTGCGTCCCCGCGAAGACCCGCGCTGTATATACTGTTGTTTTCAATCGTGACGGACTTACTGGCGCCCGGACCATCCTCCGCCAAGATTCCTATGCCAATGATGGGAATTGAGTTGCAATCCTGGTTGACAATCTGAGAGTCGCTCAGAGCACCCGAGGAACCACTGTTGTAGAAGATTCCGACCATATCGACACTGGGGCAGTTTGAGCCCAATGCAGTCCCGTCCACCGTGATGCCGGTTATGTTCACGGGCCCTGCTGTGACCTCGACTTGAGCCGCAATTGTGCCCAGGGGAGTAATGCTTGTGGTAGTCGTCAGCCCGCCGCTGGGTACGGTGATGATCGCCTGCGAGGAGTTGTTATAAGAGACGGCTTGCAGGGTCAGCGCCTTGGAAATAGTGATCTGCTCGGGATAGGTTCCGGGGCAAATATTGAGCGTGGAACCCGCGGCAACGCCATTCACAGCAGCCTGGATGCTGCCATAAGTTGCTTTCGGACAGTCGCCAACATAGTAGGTAGCCGCCATAACAGACTGGCCGCCGAGAACCACCATCAGGAATACGAGCACAACTTGGAAACGCCGCATAGAACTGTTCTCCTTTCAAATTTGAATGCCGACCGTGGGCCGGACCGCTGAGTTGACAACGGCCCGCGCTAGAACCTCTTGATGAACCCTGACTGTGTTTTCACGATCATCCTCTCCCTGGCAGTCGCTGGCGAATCGAGGGCACCTTCCGTCTTTAGTTCACCGTGAAAGTTTGTTTGCTGACCGCGGTCCCATTTGGTGTGGTGACACTCACCTTGCCGGTCTTCGCGCCTGTCGGTACTGTGGTTTGGATGAGGCTCGGACTCAGCACGGTGAAGCTGGTCGCCTTTACCCCGCCGAATGCGACTCGGGTTGCTCCTGCGAATCCGCCGCCAACAATGTCGACCTCCTGGCCCACCGGACCGCTGGTGGGATCGAGATTGGTGATCGTTGGCAGTATGTACATCTGCTTCTCGCTTTGCACCTGCGCGCCGGAGGGAAAGGTGGCGACGACGAAGCCGTCGACAGCATTCATTGGAACTGTGGCACTGAGAAGTGTGTCAGAGACAGGCTGAAATTGGGCCTTCACGCCCCCGAAGGTAAGTGTGCTGACTTGAGCCATATCGCTGCCGATGATTTGCACGGGTACCCCAGGCCCGACGAAGATTGGGCCCTCGACAATGAGAATGGGAATTGGATCTGGCGGGCTCGGGGGGCACAGGTAATAAACATTGCCACCTTCGACACCTAACCCACCGCCGTTGGTTAATCCGTAGAGGCACCCATTGGTGTGCTGCACGAGAGTTGTCGGAGGAAATGCGCCGTAGATTGGCCCCCCGTTGCCGGCGAAATCGAAGAGCTTCGTGAATGATCCCGCCGTGGAAATCTCGAAAATCGTACCTTCGCCGAAGGTGCCCCCATTCTCGGCCACTCCCAGAAGCTGCCCATTCGGTGCAAGTAGCAGGCCGGCCTCGGGAGAGGCTCCGTCGATGTTCGTCTCAGTACCAGAGACGGCGGCGAAGTTGTGTAGCACCTTAAACGCGCCGGAAGGCGAGACTTCGAAGATGTCACCCGTATCGTTGGCGCCTCCTAGGGTGGTGGTTCCGTACAGGAGGATACAGCGCATGAAAGGTTTGCATCGGGGATTTCGCAGCTCGGTGAGGAGACCCTCGGGCAGGCTGCCGTCGCCGCCAGTGAAATTATGAACGACGTGGACCACTCCTCCGGGGGTGGCGATGCTGAAGATTGTGTCGCTCGTTCCGACGCCATACAAGTAGCCATTGGATGCCAAAAGCAAGGGCGTGACCGTCGGGCCTGGGACGCTGTTGGTGAGCAGTTGGTAAGTTTGAGTTGGGAGGTTGAAGCGGTAGGTGGTCCCATTACCAGTCACGCCGTAGAGATTCCCGTCCTTGGCCTGAGTCGGCTGCATTGCCAAGGATCCCACCAAGCTCTCCGAGGGGTCGAAATGATGAAGGACGGTTGGAGGGCCCGGGGACGCAGAACCTGAAGACCCGATGCGAAACAGCGTGCCATTTCCGAAATTCCCCCCCGCCGGAGTGGCGCCGTAGAAATAGCCGTCGCTGGCCAGGGTCAGTGCATTCTCGGGACTAGCGCCGCTATTCGTGCCGTCGAAGTCCCACAACTTGACGAACGTGGTGCCGTCCGCAGACACTTTGAAGAGCGTGCCAATATTGTTGGCTCCGCCATCTACGGTGGTTCCGTACAGGTAGAGGTCGCTTCCTTCGGTCAGTTGGCCCTTGTTGATAGCGTTGCATCCATCTGTGCTGCAATTGAAATTGTAGATGTCCAAGTAGCCGTACTGGCCGTGGAGTGGAGCGGCGGCGAAGACCATCAGCACGGCACAAGCGATCACCAGGCGGGGCGAAGGCTTCCGAATCGATTGCAGGATGTTGAGGGTTGGCAGCTGCGGCATAGGTTCCTCCTCCGTTTTTCTTTCTTGCAAGAAATCGATCAAGCCTTTTTTTCACTGCGTCCAGTTGCAATTCCTACCCTTTGCAAAAAGGTCAAAGGGAAGGACCACCCGAGCAACAAAATAGAAACGCCGCATGGAATTGTTCTCCTTTCAAATTTGAATGCCGGCAGCGGGCCGGACCGCTGAGTTGACAACCGCCCGCTCTAGAACGTCTTGATGAACCCTGATTGTGTTTTTCACGATCATCCTCTCCCTGGCAGTCGCTGGCGAATCGAGGGCACCTTCCGCCTTTAGTTCACCGTGAAAGTCTGTTTGCTGACCACGGTCCCATTTGGTGTGGTGACACTCACCTTCCCCGTCTTCGCGCCCACCGGCACATAGGTCTGGATGAAACTTGGACTCCCGACAGTAAACTTCGTGGCCTTGACCCCGCCAAAGGTCACCTTCGTCGCCCCCACAAATCCCCCGCCCACAATCCCCACCTCCTGACCCACCGGACCACTTGTAGGGTCGAGGTTCGTGATGATCGGTACGATGTGCAGGTTCTGCTGGCTCTGAAGCGTTTCCTGTTGGCCGAGCGGATTGGTGAGGGTTACCGTGATGGGACCGTCAACGGCGGCGCTCGGCACCAGCGCCGTCAAGTAGGTGTTGGAACCCGGCGTGAATGAGGCAGGAACGTCGCCGAAGGTGACGTTGACGGCCTCACCCAGATTATTGCCGAGGATTACGACTGGCACGCCTGGAAGGACAAAGATAGGGCCTTCGATAATCAGAGTGGGGAGCAACGGATTCGGCGGCGTGAAGCTGTAGAGGACGCCTCGATTGTTGGCCCCGCCAAAGGAGGTGACTCCGTACAAAGCCCCAGCCGTGGATTGCATGAGTGTGGCAGTGGGGGCTTGTCCCGGTGCCGCCCCGCCGGTATTCGTAAAATCGACGTACTTGTTCAAAGCTCCTGTCGTCGTTATCTGGAAGAGTGTGCCGTTACCGTAAGCGCCGCCATCCATGTTGACTCCGTACAGAAATCCGTCAGAAGCCGCCAGCAGTCCGGCGTCCGGGTATGCTCCGTCGTAACTCTGGTCGAAGCTGTGTATGACGTTTAGAGTCCCCTTCATCGGTCCTGTCATGACGTACTGGAAAACGACTCCGTTGTCGTTGGTTCCCCCCGCATACGTGCTGCCATACAAGTTTCCGTCTCTCTCCTGAACTACGCCGCCGTCCGGGTCCTTGCCATCCGCGCCGCTAAAGCTGTGGATTACGGTTATCGCTCCGCCTGGGGTCGTCATTTGGAAAATGCATCCATCGCTGAACTCTCCGCAGAACGGGGTGGTCCCGTAAAGATTTCCGTCAGAAGCCAAATAGAGTGGGGCTCCGTACTCACCGGGGTTGTTGGGAAGTTGGTGGAACTTCCCTGATGAGAGTGCCACCCGATAGGTCGTGCCTAACTCGGTCACGCCATAGAGGTTCCCGTCCTTCCCTTGAACTGGAGGATTACTGGGAAGAATCCCATCCGTGCCGTTGAAGATGTGCAGTATGGTGAGCTTGCCGTTGGGCAGCGAGGCTGAAGGTGGATTGAAGCGAAATACTGTTCCAAAACCGCCGTGTTGAAAAGTGGTGTAGTAGGTGGTTCCGTAGAAATTTCCGTCGGATGCAAGGGTCAGGCCGGTAACGGGGTTCGCCGCAGTGACGCCATCGAACGACACCAGATCGGTGTGTGTGGACGTGGAAGGATTGAACATGAAGATGGTACCGACGCCGGAATTGCCTCCCGCTTGTGTGGTTCCGTAGAGATTGCCGTCGGCTCCCTGGGTCAACGGGCCGGAGTCTTGGGCGAAGCACCCACCGGTGCTGCAGTTGAAGTCGTAAAGATCTTGATACGTCTGAGCGGGGAGCGGGGCAGCAGTGAACACAAGAAACAGGGCACCGATTAAGCGCAGGCGCTGAACAGCGATGGGGCCGGACTTAGAGACATTGCTGATTCCGAGTTGCATAGTTTTCTTCTCCTCTCGCGAGCGGGAGAGTGCGCGAAAAATCCAGATTCGTCAAAGGACCAGATCGTGATGGCTTGGTGACTCAATAACTGACTGTTTATCAATCAGCTGCGCGAATTGGTGACTGAGCCAGCGGCGGTTCGTGCTACACTCTTCGGCCAAGCAGGGCTGACTTACCACGCCATTAACTGCCCAAGTGGGGACGGCAATGGGCACAACGGCGCAATCTAAGCGCTACCGATTCGGGCTGTTTGAGGCAGTCCCGGTCAGCGGCGAGTTGCTACGCCAGGGCGTGCGCGTTCGTGTGCAGGATCAGCCGTTCCGTTTGCTCACGATTCTTCTGGAGCGCCCCGGCGAAGTGGTGTCGAGAGAAGAGGTGCGCGAGAGGCTCTGGCCAGCGGACACTTTTGTGGAGTTCGACGGCAGCCTCAAAGCGGCGCTAAAGCGCTTGCGCGAGGCGCTGGGAGATTCCGCGGAAAATCCTATCTTCATTGAGACGATTCCAAAACGGGGATATCGGTTCCTCGCTCCCGTCGCGGTCGAGAACGAACAGCCGACGGCGGAGGCGAAAGAACCCATCCCTGAGATACAAGTTCCTGCGCCAACTTCCGCTCCTGCGGCGGCTGCAGCGCCGCTAGGACCGACGCTCTGGCGCAGACACCCGCTTTACGCTGCGTGCCTGATTGCTGCCCTGCTCGCCGGACTTGGATGGTACTCACTCCGCCTGCGCTCCCGGCCGGGAGTCCTCCGTTCTTCTAGCACTGCGCCGCTTCCGGTCCGCAGATCGGTTGCGATCCTGGGATTTCGCAATGCGTCGGCGCGGAGCGAAGATGATTGGCTGGCGACGGCCCTGGCGGAAATGTTGAGCACGGAACTGACTGCCGGTGAGAGACTGCGGTTGGTTCCGGGCGAAGAAGTCGCGAATCTGCGGTTGTCGTCGCCATGGCCGCAGACCATCACATTAGGGCGCGAGACGACTGCGCGGGTCGGTGCGGCACTGAACAGCGACGTACTCGTGCTTGGTTCCTACACGGCGATAGGCAAGGCTGATAGCTCACAGCTAAGATTTGACGTTCGACTTCAGGATGCCCGCACTGGAGAAGTTCTGAGCCAGGTTGCGCAGACAGGCAACCGCACCGATCTGTTCCGAGTCGCCTCAGAAATTGGCGCACGGCTCCGCCAGCAGCTGGGAGTTCCTGAGATTAAAGACACGGAACAGGCGGGCGTGCTCGCTTCCTTGCCTCTGGACCGGGACGGCGCGCGCCTTTACGCGCTCGGAGTCGCCAAGTTGCGTGAATTCGATGCTTTGGCCGCGAAAGACTTGCTCGATCAAGCAACGAAAGCGGACCCGAAGTTTTCGCTCGCACACCTGATGCTCTCCCGATCTTGGGGCCAGCTTGGCTACGAGCAAAAGCGAAAGGAAGAAGCGAAAAAGGCGCTCGATCTCTCCATCGATCTCCCACGCACGGAGCGCCTGCAGCTTGAGGGCGACTACTATGAGAGCATTCCCGACCACGCGAAAGCCGCCTCCACTTACCGGGCGTTGTTCGAGTTGTTTCCAGATAACGTGGAGTACGGCTTGCTGCTCGGAGGGGCGCAGAATGCTGCCGATCTTGGAAGTCAGGCTCTGGAGACGTTCGCTCAGCTCCGCCGTTTGCCGGCGGCTACCGAGGATCCGAGAATCGATCTTGCGGAGTCAAACGCACAGCCTAACAAAGCGGCCGCGCTAGTTCTGGTGCGCAATGCCGGGCACAAAGCAGAAGCGCAAGGCAAGAAATTGCTTTATGCGCGAGCGAGACTGGAAGAGTGCGGGATTCTCATGGGTGGAAATGATCCAGCGCAGGCCCCGGCCGCATGCGATGACGCGTACAAAATCTTTCTGGCGGCGGGAAACCGCCTGGAGGCAGCCGATTCGGTGCGCCTGATCGGCCAATTTCAGGAATCCCAGGCACATTCTGAACAAGCGATAGCGACGTACCAGCGGGCGCTGATTATCTTACAAGGATTGGGTGAGCATCGAAAGACGGGAATGGTACTCAACGACATGGCGATTGTCTTCACCAATCAAGGCAAGCTCGATCGTGGCGAGCAATTATATCGTGAAGCGAAATCTCATTTCGAACAAGCTGGAGATAAGCGCCATACCGCCGGCGCGATTGCCGACATTGCCGACCTGTCCTATCTGCGTGGGGATCTCTCAGCAGCGGCCAAGCTTTACCAGCAAGGTCTGGAAATCCAAACCTCGCTTGACCATGGTGACCGGGGCTACGCATTGTCCAGGCTGAGCGACGTGTCGCTGCAACAAGGAAAAGTGCAAGACGCTCATCGGTTTGCTCAACAAGCAATTGACGCGATCCGCCCCACCCAAGGGGATTACGAACACCTCACGAGCGCCATGACGAACCTGGGAGAAGCGCTGGAGGCCGAGGGTGACTTGCTAGGCGCGCGTCAGCAGTTTCAAGGAGCCCTCGATATTCAACAGAAAATGGGCGTAGCCGAAATGGTGGGAGAAAGTCAGGAAGAGCTGGCCCACGTTGCCATGGATGAAGACCACGCCGACCAAGCCGAAGCGCTGCTGCGCACCGCAATTGCGGAGTTCGAGAAGGAGAAGTCCGACCCAGACGCAACCAGCGCTTACATCGAGCTCAGCCGCGCTCTGCTGATGCAAGGAAAGAACGAAGAAGCCCGTACGGCAATTCAACATGCTAGAGAACTTAGCCGCACTTTTCCCAATCTCCCATTGCAGCTGTCGATTGCTGTTCAGAATGCGCGGGTGGACCTCGCAAGAGCGAAACAAGGTGGCGCAGATTCCACACAAGAGGCTGCGCGGCTGAGGCTGCGATCCACGATCGAAACCGCCAGGAAGCTCGGACAATACAGCCTCGAATGCGACGCTCGTCTTGCGCTGGGTGAGCTGACTATGAAAGCGAATCCTAAACTGGGGCGCTCGCTGCTGACCAAACTCGCCGCTGAGGCTCACCAACACGGAATGGAACTCGTCGCCGGCAAAGCAGTTGCCCTGATAGCAGACCCGAACGTCACCTCCACGATCGTCGCCCCAAGCTTCGTCCTCTAACTGCCAGATCCGGTCAGCGTTGCCCCGAGCGCACCCCAATATTGAGTTCGGGAGGATGCCCGCCGAGGGATATATATGAGATCGGTTGCCATTGTTGGTACCTTGTGGGGTCGCGATTGGAAAAGAAATCACGAGAAACCGCAGGGTAGCATGAAAAATCAGAAGTCCTTTACATTTGAGATTTCCTTGAGTGTTTTAAACCACTTAGGAAGAAGTCTATACCGCAGTTTTGCGACAGTCCTTGGAGAAGCCATCTCGAATTCGTGGGATGCGGATGCGAAGAATGTTTACAGGGCGTGTCCAGCGACATACTGCAACGTAAAGGGGTCGGTGTACTCTCCGGCCTCAGTAAGAAAAGTATGACGCAGAGCGTGCAAGCCGGCATCGGGATGAGTCTTGATCTTTTTCCGAATCTGGCCCATCTGCTCCTCCAGTACCCAAGGCCCGAGAGGCTTTGTCGGATCTTGCGGGCTCGTGAAAACATACTCGCATTGAGACTCTTTCAGAAGCCGTTTGAGTACTTCCTTCATTTCGTGATCGATCACCAGCTTGCGCTTTCGCGCTCGCCGTTTCAGACCGCGCTTGATAGTGGGCTCTCCGCAAAGTTTTCCCTCCGCACCCTGCTCCGAATGGAGGCGAACGCAGTCTTTCATCAGCTTTAGCATCTCGTTGCGACAGATACCAGAGTGGCGCGCCAGAATGGAAGCGGATCGCAGAGGTAGTACTGATTATTGAGCATCCTTTGGAAGCGTTCCAGGTAAGGCTTGAAGCTGACGAGCTGCGAGGTTCCGAGCGAAAAGCACTCCCCTCCGGTTTCGTCGGCGATTTTGGTAAGCCCAGAGAGACCAAGCTGTGGATCGCAGGAGCTTCGACCGGCGCGACCGACGCCCACCGCATACACGGAATAAACAAGAACGTTGTAACGCTGACTGATTTCACTAGCCGAGCTCGCGTCGACGCTAATGCTGGGCATGCTGTGGTATACCGGCCCGTAACTCGGTCCGAGACGTGAGGCCTGAGGCTGTTCCCCTCGCACTCGATCAATTCCGTCGGTCACCATCAGCACGACACGCCGGACATTCTGTTGCGGGGATAGGAGATAGAAGAGATGAAACGACACATGGATGTGGTCAAGATGATAAACATCTGGAGACATTTTGGACGATGTGAACGCGCCTGAGGTGTTGCTATGGGATGGACGTTGTCGGGCGTATCGCCTAGCTTACATCTCTTGAGATGGGCGTCGGTCCGACCCGCAAACTAGATTTCTTCCGACGGCCTTGAGACCGCGAATCTACAGACTAGTTCAACAGCATCAGGCTACCAGTGGCGATGTCGTAGTACCCTGCCGCGACCTTCAGCTTACCTTCTTTCACCAATCCCTTGATGACCGTGGACGATTCGGCTAGGAGGGCCGCCTGAATCTTGGCGTTCGCCTTAGTCGCCGCTTCCAGATTGTTCCCGGCCTGATCGACCGCCGGCTGAATATGGGGATAGAGGGCGCTTATCTGCCCAGGAACTTCTGCGCCCTGGATAGTCGCCTTGACCGCGCCGCAGCCTGCATGTCCCATGACCAGGATCACCTTCGTGCCCAAAACTGCCGCCCCATACTCCAGGCTCGCGATAATCTCTGAGGTGGCGACATTGCCCGCGACACGGGTTACAAAGATGTGGCCGATGGTCTGATCGAAAACCAACTCCACAGGAACGCGGGAATCGGCACAGGAAAGCACCGAAGCGAAGGGTTCCTGCTTTTCGGCGTTGTTTTGCTTCAAGATGGCGAGATCTTGGGCGTCGGACGTGATGCGCCTCGTCACAAAGCGCTCATTACCCGCCATCAGTTCCGCGAGCGCAGCATCCGGATTGAGCGTGCTCTCCGCCGTCACCTGCGGCAGGAATGCGAGTTCTAGGCCGCCCGTCAGCAAGCCAACGCCTGCCCCTGTAACACTCATTTGCAGGAATCGCCGTCTGGACGCTGCCGGATTCGAAAATGATGTACTCATGTCTTTCCTCCTCACGACCGCTCATTTGCCTGCGGGAACCCAGACGTTGTCCGGAGCGGCTATCTCGGAATTCGACGCCTCGGTCGTGAGATTGACACGCTGGAGCCCGGCTTTCTTTCCTGGAATGGGCTGGAAAACTACGTAGTACTGATCATCGAACATCTTCTGCAAACGTTCGAGGTAGGGTTTGAAACTGACCGCATTTGACGTGCCAAGAGAAAAACAAGCGCCTCCGGTTTCATCGCCAAGCTTATCGAGTCCAGAAAGGCCGATTTGCAGGTCCCAGGAACTTCGGGCGGCTCGTCCGAGGCCCACTGCGTAGAGTGAGTAAACTAGAACGTTATAGCGCTGGCTGATCTCGCTGGCCGAGTTCACGTCTGGGGTCATGGTGGGCATACTGTGATACACGGGACCATAGTCAGGGCCCAAACGCGGGTTTCGAATCCCTGGGTTCGGGCCCACGCGCGAAGCGACGGGCTTCTCTCCGCGGAGACGGTCGATGCCGTCCGTCACCATCAGAACTTCGCGCCTGACGTTCTGCTGCGGCCATCCCTTTACCAGGCTGATAAGTGACAGATAAGGACTATCCATCGTCGACAAACTCCCACGAGGTAGGCGCAGGGCCTTCAGGGCGAGTTCATGGTCGGAGGTGAAATTCTGGACGACGTTGACGGCCGCGTTGGACATGTAGCCGATGGCAATTGCGGTTGATGCAGGCTGAGCGTTTATGAAGTCCCGAATGTCGTTGAGATTGTTTCCAACAACATCAGAGCCGAGCGTATCGTCGACCAAGATGAACAGTTGGAGCGCGGCGTTGTCTCCCTGAGCTGGGATCAACTGGTTTACTTTGAGAAAAGTCTTCCCCTGTTTGACTTTTACATCACCTGTCTGGAGAGTCGGCACGTCACGGTCACCACGGACGGCCTCGTTTGTGATGACCAGGTGGACTTGAGTCGAGCCCTGGGTGGTCGTTTCTTGTGAGATCACGATTGGCGCGGTGAGCATCAGGGCACACAAAGTGCCCAATACCCCACGTACTGCCTTATGTTTTTTCATTGATTCTCCCTGCCGGGATCTTGTCGGTAATCGGTTTACGACAGATTATTCCGGAAACCAAGAGCCACAACTAGAGAAGGTAGTAGTGCGGAAAGCTAGCCCGTAAGGTTCAAGGGAGCAACTGTCAAAACTTACAGTGTCAAAACTTATAGCTAAGGTAGAAGCCAGCCGGAAGTTCTCGGAGTCGCCGCGCGGAGACGCAATTGCTTAAAGTGGCGATATGAAACCTACCGTTAACCTCGGATTCAACCGTGACGCTTTGCTCCCCGGCAAGTCGATTTTACGATCCGCAATCAGAACGAACGGGAACATCCGGCCATCCGACGACACCTTCAGGCGACCCGTTGAACAGATAGCCCGGCCACAGGCTAGGCCTTTACTGCAGCCATTACAGTTTCTTCAATGGCAGACAATAATGGCCAAGACGGAGGCTATGAGTGGCTGCCCGATCAAGCGAAAATGACGCGGCCCGTTTAACCGGGCGACAATTCCTTCCCAACCGTGCATGAGGCTCAACCCTTCTGCTTCGGCATGTGATCCAGCGGCGCGCCGACCGGAATCAAAGGTTCCTGTTGCAGACTTTTCTGATACTCGATCAGAAGTCGCGCTGTGTGAGCGCCGACCCACGTGTGAATGTAGGGGTAGTCATAGGGCTCGCGTTCCTTCGGATCGGTGTCGAGGTTGATCAAATGTGGGGTTGTTAGGTGCAGGGCTGGATCGCTCAGCGTTTTCTGCATCACGAGAACCATCTTGAAGTTTCGCCATTTGACTCCATATAGCGTGTCGCCCATCCAATACAGGAACCCGTCACGGTTTGAGTGGGCTTGTTTTCCCTCGAAAAAGGCGCGCTGGTCCACGCCGTCAATCACTCGGTCTTTCGGAACCTCCAGGCCTGCCCAGAGGACCAGAGTGGTGTAGAGGTCGGTGATGTGGACGATCTCATTGCTCTTCTGATCTGGGGGTACGTGACCTGGATAGCGCACCAGTGCGGGAGTTCGGAGAGAACCTTCCATGCCGGTGAAATAGGAGCCGTCGAAGAATCCGGCTGTGCCGCGCCAGGGTGCCATTTCCTCCGGCCCGTTGTCCCCCGAAAAGACGACAATGGTGTTGCCATCAACGCCGAGTAACTTGAGGTAATCGAGCAACTCGCCGAAGTCGGTGTCCATTTCCAGCAGCGAGTCGGCCCAGTCCCCGTGGCTTGTTTTGCCCTTGAACTCAGCGCGAGGAATCGTCGGGAGATGCAACATGGAGTGGTTGAAGTAGAGGAGGAACGGTTTGCCTGCGTCCGTGCTGCGCTTAAGGAAGTCTTTCGCGCGTTTCATGTACTCGACATCGATGTTGCGCCTCACCTCCACCGTTAGTTGCTCAAGCTCACGGACGGGCTGTCCCTTATCGCTTTCGAGCACGCGCGTGACAGGATCACGCTTCGGGTCGTACCAGGGGTCGTCTGCCCACAGACATTCGTCGTAGGAACGCGGGATGCCGTACCACTCGTCGAATCCGTGATCGGTCGGCCATCGGCCTTCGCTGTCGCCGATATGCCACTTACCAACGATCGACGTTGCGTAACCTGCCTCGGAAAAAATGTCACCTAGCGTCCGCTCCCACTGCACCAGTCCGCCATGCGACCCGGCAAGTGCGACGGTCTGATTTCCGGAGCGGATGGAGTGTCGCCCGGTCATCAGTGCCGAGCGAGAGGGTGTGCACTGGGTCTCCGGGGCGAAGTTACAGAGCGTCATACCTTCCGCAGCGAACGCGTCGATTCGCGCCGTGGTAGCTCCGCGCAGCGAACCGCCGTTGAAGCAACTCAGTTCGCCCATTCCAAGATTATCGACGAGGAAATAGACGACGTTTGGTTTCTCGCCGCGTGATGCGAGTGTCTTGGGTGAAACCTTGCCTGCGGCTCGCGGCGATGCTGGTGCCATAGTCCTCGCTGAGAGCAAGTCTCAACGAAATTGAGCCGCCGCAACACTGTCAAAAGATACCACTGCGCTTGGGAAACCTCGATCATTCGCAATTGGCGGAAAACCCCATCTCTAACAATGTCGGCCGGGCTGAAGAAACTTGCCGACAGTATTTTCGAGACCTACGGGAGGTAGCATAAAAACGCAATTCGAGCGGATGATGGATGGCCTTAACGACGTTGAGGCTTTTCTTGCCGGCGAGCAAGAAGGATTCAAGGCACATGTGCCCCAGGAAGTTGATGTGAAAGCGATCCGCAATCGACTGGGTATGACACAAGCGAAATTTTCCGGCGTGTTTGGGTTCAGCCTCGACGCTATCAAGCACTGGGAGGGCGGGCGGAGAACTCCAGAAGCTCCGGCTCGCACATTGCTGAACAACGATCAATGAATCGTAAGGAACGATGGTCCCATCAGCCAGAAAGATGCGTTTGGAATCAGGATCAATGTCCACGACGGTACCCAACCAAACGCGGGTATTTTTCTGCCGGCTTAGGACGCTCCGAAGGGCGAGGCGATCTCTCGCGCCGAAAGCGAGCCCTTCGCGACTTGATAGAGTAGTGGTCGGAAAAGGTGATAGTTTCGCCGATCGATAACCGTCACGTCAACCAAGTCTGAGTGCAAGTGCTGAGCGACAGAAAGCCCGCCAAACCCCCCTCCAATGATGACCACCTTCCAGCTCGCTCATTACTTCCTCCTAGATGTGGCTCAAGACGGTTATCGTGTCCGGCCACGTACTGCAACGTAATCGGCTGTTGTTCTCGGAGGCCTGCGCAGCAGGCCACTATTTCATGGGTGGCAAGTACGGAATGTATCGAGCAAACAACCAGCATAGGAAGAACACAACGGGTATGTGAACGATCAACTGGAGCACTCCATATCCCACAATGTCGCGGGCCTTCAATTTCAATATTCCCAGCAGAGGCAGCATCCAGAAGGGATTGACTAGATTGGGCAGCGCTTCTGATGCGTTGTAGATCTGTACTACCCATCCTAGATGCACCTGGTGCAGATTTGCGGCCTGCAGCACGTACGGGGCTTCGATGACCCACTTGCTTCCGCCGGAGGGAATGAAAATGCCGAGCACCGCCGAATACATGGCCACCAGCAAGGGATAGGTGTTGTGAGTGCTGATGGAAGCGAAGAGTTTCGCCAGCGCATCCGCGATCCCGGTTCCCACAATCATTCCAAAGATCACCGCGTAAAACGGGAACTGGATGAGCACACCACCCGTGGCGGGAACGCAATCCGCTACGGCACGCACAAAGCGCTTCGGGCGCCAGTGCAATAGAAGCCCAAGTGTGATGAACATGAGGTTGTAAGTATTAAGGTCGAGCGCCGCCAGCGCGCCTTGCGGCGAAGTGCGGAACACAGCGACCAGATACCAGCACAGCAGCGCGGCGACCAGGATTGTCAGCAGTGGACTGTATTCCAGCCACTCGCCGGGCTTGGTCTTCTCCTCCAACTGAAGACTGGAGCGAATCGGCTCGTATTGGATGCCGTAGGATTCGGCGGTTCTGGCGTTCTCCGGCGATGGCGTGGACAACCAGGCCATCAGCACCGATAACGCAATCAGGATCAGCGCCGTCGCGATGCTTTGCCACAAGAAAAGAGTTTGAGTAAGCGGGATCAGGCCACTGATGTTGAACAACGATGGCGGCATGGAGGACATGGTCGCCATCAGCATGGCGGCGGAAGAAGACAGGCCCATCGCCCAGACGGCTCCCAGCCCGAGATATGCCGCACCCCCAGCAGCGCGGTAGTCCAATCCCTTCACGCGATGAGCCAGCTCGCGAACAAAGAGGCCGCTGAAAATCAGGCTCAAGCCCCACGAGATCAGCGACGTCAGCATGGAAAACAAAGCCACCATGGCGACCGCCCCTCGCGGCGTCTTTGGAATTCCAGCCAAGGCGCGGATGGCGCGATACACGATCGGCGTCGAGGCGACGACGTATCCACCGATGATGATCATCACCATCTGCATGGTGAATGGGACCAGAGTCCAGAAGCTCTTTCCGCCCTGGATGGCGAGTTTACTGGGGCTTTGATGAAGCAGTAGGCCGACGACAAACACGACTACGATTCCCAGCAACGCAAAAATCAGTGGATCCGGATACCACCGCTCGCTCCAGTTGGCGAGCCCAAGGCCAAAGCGGACCAGGGGTTGTTCCTGAGTTGCAGCGTGCTTCTCTTGTGGCATGTGCATACTCGATCCTTTCGGTTCGGCAGAGACCATCCTGCGTGGTTTTACCGAGCCTTTGGCGGAATATGGCGGACATTGTAGCGCGTGTTGCGGGCAAAGGAAGCTGAATGTGCGGTATATGGGATTCTCAGCTGGCGAGATCGCTGTTTACGACAGGAATCGGGAAACTCTAGCTGAGTCCCACGTTGCAGCCATCGCGATTGCAGTGCTCCTCGTCTGGTCACTCGACGGGGTGTTCCGAGCTGTGTGGGCCCCGGTTTTCCGTGCTGTCAGTTTCTTGTTCACTGCCATAGCGATCTTCGATATTCCGTACTTCTCTCCCACCCTTACCGTGGCGGACCGGTTCACGTTGATGACCACATTCTCCAATCTTTTCAGTGCCATCATCAGCTTTTTTGCAGCGTGGCTTCTGTCGCGGTGGGTGTGTGGTGTGGGTCCGCTCCGCTGCTTAATGAGTTACCGCAGCAAACTAACCAGGAGGCAGCATGCTTGAGCGATTGAAGAAGGCCATGGTAACGAGTTTCGTAGGTGGCGTCGCTCTCGGCTGGGTATTTGCACAAGGTATTCTGCACTTTGCGTATGCGTTCAGTGCACCACTTTTGGACTGGCTACGGCGACGAGAGTATCGAGAAATGACGAATTGCTCCACCACATCAACAGCCTTCTACCTTCAGGAGGCACTCCTCGAAGTGTAAGGTCCTTATCGCTTCTGCTACTTGGATATTTCTTGCTGCGCTGGTTGTATTTCAAGCCATTGGAGCAAGGAACCACGGAGTCGGGTGAAAAACAAAGCCCGTCGTCTTGAGGGCAGGTTCAGTCCGTTGACGAAATATCCCGCATTTACATCAACAATCCGCAGTGAGTGAAACCTACGGACGTGCTGCGACCGCCGTCGCCCTCGCACCGTACATCCCCGTACATCCCCGGACATCGTTGTGCCAGATTCCGCGACTGGTGTAGGATGCCTCGATTGGGCTGGCAGGATCGGCCACGACGTGCTGGAACTGGAGCGAGTGATGAATACCTTCCCGGTATTGTTGGGTGCGTTATGCGTGTACGCGCTTGCTTACCGTTACTACAGCTCATTTATTGCCGCAAAGGCCATGGCGCTCGACGATCGCCGCACCACTCCCGCGCACGTTTGCCCGGACGGGCATAACTACGTCGCTTCGCCTCGATGGGTGCTCTTCGGGCATCACTTCGCGGCCATCGCCGGAGCAGGGCCGCTGGTTGGTCCAACCTTAGCGGCACAGTTTGGGTTTGCGCCAGGCTTCCTGTGGATTCTGATTGGCGCCGTCCTGGCTGGATGCGTGCAGGACTTCACCGTGCTGGTGGCTTCGATACGTCACCGCGGCCGCTCGCTACCGGATATTGCCCGCACCGAAATCAGTCCTTTTGCCGGACTGGTGTCAATGATCGCCGTGCTCTTTATTCTTCTGGTCGCGCTCGCCGGCCTCGGCATCGTAGTGGTCAACGCGCTTTCGAATAGTCCGTGGGGAGTATTCACTATCGGCATGACCATTCCCATCGCCGTCATCATGGGATTGTGGATGTTCAAGAGCCACGCCGGAAAGATTACGGTCACCGGTCCTAGTATCTTTGGCGTCGTCCTTTTGATCGGCAGCGTGATCGCCGGGCATTGGGTGGCTGAGAGCGGAGTTGCCTCGATGCTAACGTTTACGCCCCACGAGATCACGATCCTCATGGCCATCTACGGCCTGGTGGCTTCCGTTCTTCCCGTCTGGCTAGTGTTGGAACCGCGCGACTACCTCTCGACCTACGTTAAGCTGGGCACGATTGCCGCGCTGGTCAGTGGTGTCTTCGTGGTTCATCCCAACATCCAGTTCCCAAACTTCACGCAATACGTTCATGGTGGCGGACCGATCATTAAAGGAAACCTCTTCCCATTTCTCTTCGTGACCATTGCTTGTGGAGCGATCTCGGGCTTTCACGCGCTGGTGTCTTCCGGCACTACGCCGAAGATGCTGGACAAAGAAAGTGACTCTCGCTTTATTGGATATGGCGCGATGATCGCGGAGTCGCTGGTGGGCATTCTGGCTCTAATTGCGGCCTGCTCGCTGAATCCAGGCGACTACTTTGCCATTAATACCACGCCCCAGGTCTTCAGCCACTTGGGCTTGACCACGGTCAATCTGGATATGTTTTCCCGTGAAGTCGGTGAGAAGCTGGTAGGGCGAACCGGAGGCGCGGTTTCGCTGGCTGTCGGCATGGCACAAATCTTCCGCGGTATGCCGGGGATGAATCGTTTGATGGGGTACTGGTATCACTACGCCATCATGTTCGAGGCCCTTTTTATCCTGACCACGATCGACACGGGCACTCGCGTGGCGCGTTACGTCCTGCAAGAACTGATAAGCAAAGTACACAAGCCATTCGGCAACAGTGCGTGGCTGCCCGGAAACTTGATCGCCAGCTTTTTGGTAGTTCTGAGCTGGGGATACCTGATCTACAACGGAAGTATTTCCACGCTATGGCCGTTGTTCGGCACCGGCAATCAATTGCTGGCAACGATTGCGCTGGCGGTGACGACTACCTTCCTGATTAACATGGGTAAGCAGAAATACGCGTGGATAACGGCGGTCCCAATGTGCTTCGTGGGCGTCACTACGCTTACGGCGGGAGTGTTGTCGATCAAGAACATCTTCTGGCCATTGACCTCCAAGCCCGGTCAGGAATTTACTGGCTACCTGGATTCAATATTGATGAGCATGTTTATTGTGGGAGTCGTGCTCGTGGTATCGGATGCCGTGCTGCGTTGGATCAAAACAGTTAATGGTGCGCCCGCGCCGCAGGAGGCCTTCGGCCCTCCACTCACCATTACTGGCGAAGTGAAGATGGGTTGCTGCTAGCAGCTATCCGTGCGTGGACCCAAGCTTGAGCAGCGCCTCCCGGAAGCGCCCGTGCCGTTGCGTGAGGTGAAGATAAGCCATCTCGTCAGTTTTGGACTTGCTGCGGATAATCCGCACCAGCGCCGCTTTCTCCTCGCGCTTCCAGGCAGCAAGGCCCGGAACCAGCGCCAGAACCAACGCAATATTCTCGAAGCTCGCGCATTCCGAAGACGTCCACGAAGACGTGTCTACTCTTAGCACGCGTGCGATGGAGCGCACAGACTCCTTGCGAATGCGGCTGCTGTCGCCCTGAAATTCTCGCGCCATCCGGCGGTTCACTCGCAGGCCAATGTTGCGCGTGCTGAACGTGTCCCACGCTCCCACTTCGCTACCCGGCAACTCGTAGAACGCGTGGCCAGCCGCCAGGCGGCGCAACGTTCTGGCCGGCGTTCGGTATTTCGTTTTCCCAAGCCTAGTATCAGCATCAATTTTTGTTTCTTCTCGCTCCGCGAGTCGTTGCAGATCAGCGCGTCCCGGCCTGAAGCCTAGCTTTCGATAAAACCAGAACGCGCCCGATTCAATCGCCTCTTCGTTGTCTTGGCCCAGTTGATACGGGTAGACGGAAACGCACGTCGTTCCCATGAGATGACATAAGCAACGCAGCACTTGCGCATAGATCCATCCCGCCTCGCCGCCGCGAAATGTATAGAACGTGTTGAAGCCGACTTCCATCCACTCGCAGACTCCGATGGCTTCGATGTAGTTGATGGGCACGCCATTCTTCAGCGTCAATCCGGCAACATACGCGCGCAGCGGCAGACGGCGATCTGGTGGCAGGTTCCAGAGATAGATCGTCACTCCTCGTCCTACTTTGGCCCGGACC
Source organism: Terriglobales bacterium (assembly GCA_036521955.1). Classification (GTDB taxonomy): domain Bacteria; phylum Acidobacteriota; class Terriglobia; order Terriglobales; family Acidobacteriaceae; genus Acidiflorens. Next base: position 20,194 of record DATDGS010000002.1, on the reverse strand, counting down.
ACCGAATCCGCATCGCCCAGCGTGGTGCCGTAAAGTTCACGGTAGCGCACCAGAATGACCTCGCGGATCATGTCCATGATTTGCGTGCCCTGCCGGCGCGAAAGCTTTGTCAGTTGTACGGGAGGCCGGGCCAACTCGTCGGCCAGCGACACCTGGCTTCGGCTGATCAGCGGCTCGCTGTGGTAATGAACGCTGCGCACCGGCTTCCAGTTCCGCGTACGCGTGATGCTGGAGTTTCCGAGATTCCAACGCAAGGGCACGCCCAGCGATTCGTAGAGCTCAGCTTTCTGGATCGGCGGCAACGGTAAATCGGCAAAGCGTTGGACCAGCCATGCAGGCGGCAGCGAAGCGGGATCAGATCTCTTCTTGCCTGAGGCGCCTTCCAGCCATCGGCGCCAAGGCGTGTCTGCCTCGACGCTCGCATCGTCTTCGAGCAACGGGATGAAGCGCGGGCCGGTCGTGCCCAACTCTCGTCCGGGTTCGTAATTTTCCCAGGCGATCTCGACGCTGCCGGGCATGCGCTTAACGAGCCAACTGGCCACATCGAAGCTGAGCGTGTCTTCCATCTGCGTGCCGGCGATGCCGGAGAACTCGAAGGTGTCGAAGTCGTCCATGTCCGCTCCGGCTTTGCGTAACGCTTCCACTTTTCGTTGGAAACCGTTCAGAATGCGCTCGGTCGCGCGAACCACGGCTGGCCCTTGAGGAAAGGCGCGCAGGAAAAGCAGCGCCTCGTGGAAGCGGATCAGCGACGCTGGATCGTGATAGCGGAAGGCGTTGAGACGCTTGAGCAACGGTACGACGTCTGCGGCTTCCTTGCGACCGAAGCGACAGCGGGCTTCGAGTTGGGACAATAGGTGGTCGAGAGACTTGTCGGACATGTTGAGGCCAAACAAGCCTACCGCATGTCGTCTACTTCAGGGGTGTTTCCTCTGATGACAGCCCCGCGGGTTACCCAAAGGGGGTCACCAAACTGAGGCTTGGTCCACCGCCGCGCTGCCCCTCCTTCGCAATCCTTCGCAATAGACCCGCAGCGACGGGCCCTCGCCCCATGCTATAATCTCCCTTCGCCTGAACGTTTTACGTCGAGGCTGATCCTGTGATTTCCTCCGCGGGCGGATCCCGAATTCCGAGAATCAGCGCCATTTTCGTTCTCGTTTTGTGAGAGACAAGAGATGAGGTAAAGCTATGTCCGGCCATTCGAAATGGGCAACCATCAAGCACAAGAAGGGCGCGCTCGACGCCAAGCGCGGCAAGATCTTCACCCGTCTCATCAAGGAAATCTCGATGGCCGCCAAGTCAGGCGGGGATCCCGATATGAACCCGCGCCTGCGCACGGCGATTCTGGCGGCGAAGTCCGAGAACATGCCTGCCGACAACATCAAGCGCGCCATCCAGCGCGGCACCGGCGAACTGCCGGGCCTGACTTATGAAGAGTTTGTCCTCGAGGGATACGGCCCCGGCGGCGTGGCTTTGCTGGCGGAGATTTCTACCGACAACCGGAATCGAACCGTCAGCGAAATCCGGCACGTGTTCGGAAAGAACAACGGCAACATGGCCGCAGCCGGCGCTGTCGCGTATATGTTCCACAAGAAGGGCGACATCATCATCCCTAAGTCGGCGGCCAAGGAAGACGATGTGATGAACATCATCCTGGAAGCTGGCGGAGAAGATTTGAAGGACGATGGCGAGAACTGGGAGATCCTGACCGACACTTCCGCCTACGAATCCGTGTTGGAGGCTGTGAAGAAGGCCGGCATTACCCCCGTTTCATCGAGCGTGGCCATGGTTCCGGATACCTACATCAAGCTGGAAGGGCAGCAGGCGGCGCAGATGATCCGGTTGATGGAAGCGCTCGAAGATAACGAAGATGTGCAGAACGTGCATGCCAATTTCGATATCGACCAGAAGACTCTGGAAGAAGTTGCAGGGTGATTTCGTTGGGTGATCGCGCCATCGGGTCATCTGGTTTCTAAGCTGCTTTCTCCGTGAATTCCGGTCTTGCATTTCGAGCACCCCGAAGGCCCGATGTTCTTCCGCACTTTTCAACACCGCGGTGGAAAAGTTTGTGGAAAAGCGGGAACTTACTCTTGTAACCTTCTGTTAACGAATCGGTTCAAACATTCTGCACTGCATGGGGTGCTAGTCGCATCGCGCCTCGATGCATTCAACCTCAGTGAAGACCCGTCTCGACAAGTTGCTTGTGGATCGAGGACTGACGTCGTCGCGCGAACGGGCGCAGGCGCTCGTGCTCGCCGGAAAAGTTCTGGTCAACGAGCAGAAGATCGAGAAGGCGGGCGCATCAGTTGACTCAGCCGCCACCTTGCGCCTGCTGGGCGAGGATCTCCGCTACGTCAGCCGCGGCGGGCTTAAGTTGGAGAAAGCGCTCGAGCACTGGCGAATCGATCTCCATGGCAAGGTTTGTCTCGACATCGGCGCTTCGACCGGAGGCTTCAGCGACTGCATGTTGCAGCACGGCGCCGCCAAGGTGATTGCCGTGGACACCGGCTATGGCCAGATGGATTTCGGGCTGCGCAACGATCCGCGCATTCGGCTTGTGGAAAAAACCAATGCCCGTTATCTCCAGCCCGGCGACGTCGGCGAGCCGATTGACTTCATCGCCACGGATGTCTCCTTTATCTCCGCCACCCTGGTGCTGCCAGCGGTGATTCGCGCCGCTTCGTCTTGCCCTTCGTCTGGCGCCCAGATTGTGGTGCTGGTGAAACCGCAGTTCGAAGCGGGCAGGGAACTAGTGGGCAAAGGCGGAATCGTGCGTGACGAATCGGCGCAGCGAGCGGCCGTGGCCAGGGTAGAAGCGGCACTCCTGGAACTCGGATGCGCACACGCTGAATGGATCGAGTCTCCCATTCTCGGCGGCGAAGGCAATCGCGAATTTCTCCTCCACGCAGAGTTTTCGCCGCTTGCCATCGGATGATTCTGTACAATCGAAATCCGATGCCCGAAGAGAATCCCGACAACATGTCCAAGTCTCCTCAAAACCCAGCTCGCCAGAAGACCGTCGCTATCATTTCGAAGCCGGACCGTCCCGAGCTGACCGAAGTGCTACCGGCGCTCGAAAAATGGCTGCTGCAACGCAATTACGCGGTGGTGATGGACAAGGAAAGCGCCGCCTATTTCCGGGCGTCCTCGGTGATGCCGCGAAGCGAATTAGCCGCGCGGTCGCCGGATCTGGCGCTGGTGCTCGGCGGCGACGGTACGCTGCTGTCGGCAACGCGCGCGGTTGCAAAGGCCGGAACGCTCATCCTCGGAATCAACCTCGGCACCCTTGGATTCATGACCGAACTTCCGTTGTCCGAGCTTTATCCGGCTCTGGATGCGATCGAGAAGGAGAGCTACATAGTGGACAGCCGGTCGATGCTGAGAGGTTCGCTGATCCGCGGCGCCGAGACCGTGACCACGCACGCCGCCTTAAATGAGGTGGTGGTGAGCAAGAGCGCCATCGCGCGCTTGAATCACTTCGAGCTTTTTATGAACGCCGAGTTCGTGTCCAGCTACCGTGCCGATGCACTGATCATCGCCACGCCGACCGGTTCTACGGCGTATTCTCTCGGAGCAGGAGGGCCGATTCTGAACCCGGATGTGGATGCGTTTGTGCTTACGCCTGTCTCACCTCACGGACTGACGCACCGTCCAGTGGTGGTGCGCGATACGGTCGAGATCGAAATCCACGTCAAGACCGGAAACGAGGAAGCTTATCTGAGCTTCGATGGACAAGTGGGCATGCCGGCACGAGATGGCGACATCGTGCGCTGCGTTAAGGCCGAACATCGAGCCAGACTATTGCGTTTTCATAAAACATTTTTCGAAGTGCTCGCCACCAAGCTCAAGTGGGGAGAACGCTGACGAGCGTAGAAGCGCGGCTTGCCGCTGCTTCGGCTACGAACCGGGAGAACAAATGAAACGCTGGTTGCTGCGTCTCGTCATCGTTATCGCGTGCGCCCTGTCGGTCTTCGCGCAAACTAAACCGGCTGCTGACGTCATCATTCAAAACGCGCGGGTCTGGACCGTCGATCCGTCGCGCCCGGAGGCGGACGCGCTCGCTGTTCTTGGCGACCGCATCGTTGCCGTCGGATCAAGCGCTCAAGTGGATGCCTGGCGCGGGCTCAACACTCGTGTGGTCGACGCCGCGGGAAAGCGCCTGTTGCCGGGCTTTAACGACGCCCACGTGCACTTCACCGACGGCGGAGCGCAACTCGACAGCGTGCAGCTCAACGATGCCACCAGTGCGCAGGAATTTGCCCGCCGCATCCGTGAGCGCGCCGCAAAAAGCGCCCGGGGCGAATGGCTGCTCGGCGGCGATTGGGATGGAACCAAGTGGAGTCCCGCGGAGCTGCCGACCAAAGAGCTGATTGATGCGGCAACGCCAGATATGCCGGTGGCGGTGAGTCGCTACGACGGCCACATGGTTTTGGCGAACTCGCTGGCCTTGAAGTTGGCCGGCATCGCCGCGCAAACACAAGATCCCGCGGGCGGAGTGATCGTCCGCGATCGGCAGGGAAATCTGACGGGCGCGCTCAAAGACGCGGCTCAGGATCTGTTGCTCAAAGCGGCTCCGCCTCCCAGCCACGATCAGCGCCTGCGCTCAATTGAGCGAGCCCTCGAACATGCCGCCTCGCTCGGCGTGACTAGCGTGCAGCTCATGAACCCCGACTATGCCGACATCGCGATCTACTCCGAGCTGCTCGACGAAGGCAAGCTGACCACGCGTATCTATGCCGCGCCGTTGATCACGCAGGTGGACGACCAAGTGAAAATCGGCATCCGGCGGGCGTTTGGTGGACCGTATCTCCGCATCGGCGCGGTGAAGGCCTACGCGGATGGCTCGCTCGGCTCGGCCACGGCGTATTTTTTCGAGCCCTTCTCTGACCAGCTGGGCAATCGTGGCCTGCTCTCTGATGAAATGCAGCCGCTCTCGCTGATGCGCGATCGCATGATGCTCGCCGACGCTGCTGGATTGCAGATCTGCACCCATGCCATAGGAGATGCCGGAATTTCCGCGATCCTCGACATTTACGGAGAAATCGAAAAGGCGCATGGCAGGCGTGATCGTCGTTGGCGCATTGAGCACGCGCAGCACATGGCGGCCAAGGATTTCGACCGCTTCGCGCAACTGCACGTGATCGCATCGGTGCAGCCCTATCACGCCATCGATGATGGCCGCTGGGCGGAGCGCCGCATCGGACACGATCGCGCCAGCCGCACCTACGCCTTCCGCACATTCCTTGACCACGGCGTTCGCCTGGCATTGGGCACGGATTGGGATGTCGCGCCGCTCAATCCCATGCTCACCCTGTACGCGGCCACAACCCGCGCGACCCTCGACGGCAAGAATCCGAATGGATGGTTTCCCGAGCAGAAGTTGACCATCAAGGAAGCCATCGAGGCTTACACGCTGGGTTCGGCCTACGCCGAATTTCAGGAGAACGACAAAGGTTCGATCACCGCGGGAAAACTTGCCGACATGGTATTGCTGAGTGACGACGTGCTCAGTATCGATCCCGTAAGAATCCGCGACGTCAAGGTACTCAAGACCTGGGTTGGCGGCAAACTTACTTACGACGCTGACTCCGCGAATCGGTGAGTCGAGGGGTAAATGTCCTTAGCGAAAATGTTGTGAGTGAAAACCATCCAGGTCTCGTCGAGCGCACTTTCGACACGGGCGAAGTTCAATTGGGCGTTAGATTGAACTATGCCGAAGGCCCTGCCCATGGACCGCCGCTCGTGCTGCTGCATGGACTCGGCCGGCGTTGGCAGGTATTTCTGCCGCTAATTCCGGCACTGAGCCTGCGCTGGCATATTTTTGCTTCCGACCTTCGCGGCCATGGTAAGTCCTCGCGCGTGGCTCGTGGGTACCACGGCCCGCATTATTCCGAAGACATCGCTTGCCTCCTTCGTGAGCGAGTTTCCGCCCCCGCCGTCATCTTCGGACATTCGCTCGGCGGCATGCTGGGCATGTGGATCGCTTCTCATCATCCGGAACTGGTACGCGCCCTGATTCTCGGCGACAACATGATCGTTGCCAGGCGGCTCCGCAACCCGATGTATACCGCGCTGTTTTTGGGACTGCGCGACCTGGCGCGCAAGGGAGGCTCGGTCGAGGAGATTGCAGGCGGCATCGGCAAAATTGTGCTCCCAGTTCCGGGCACCGATGAATCGGTTATGATCCGCGAACTTCCTGGCAACGATGAAGCCTACCTGCTTTCCTGGGCGCGTTGCGTTCAGCAGGCGGACGCTGATGCATACGACATGACGCTCGACGGATCCTCGCTCGAAGGCTGGGACGGCGAGACTGTGTTACGCGGAATTACCTGCCCAACGCTGCTTTTGCAAGCGACACCGGAATTAGGTGGTTTGATGTCCGACGCGGATGTTGCATTGGCCACGCGCGTGTTGCCCCATCATGCGCATGTGAAGTTTCGTAATCTGGGACACGCACTGTTCATCCAGCAGCCCGAACCGGTGTTGCGGGCAGTCACAAACTTTTTGGAGTCGCTGTAGCGAACTCGTGGAGTGATGGGCGTCCCTTCGGCAAGCTCAGGGCAGGCTCTCGCCTGTCCAAGGTTGCGTAGAGACAGCCGCCCTCGGCTGTCAAGGAGCGCAGCTCGGCAAATACGATGCTACATCAGATCTTTTCCAGCCTCATCTGATCCTCGAAGGTCTCGTGTCGCCGTATCACTCGCGTCTTCGCGCCATCCACCAGCACTTCCGCCGATCGTCCGCGCGTGTTGTAGTTCGATGCGAGAACCGATCCGTACGCGCCCACGTCGAGAATGGCCAGCAGATCGCCGTCGCGGACTCGTGGAAGCCTTCTGTCGCGCGCAAAGAAGTCGCCCGTCTCGCAGATGGGACCGACTACATCGGTGATCTCGGTTTCCCGCGACTTGCGGCTCGCCGCCCGGCGCAAGGGGACAATCTCGTGATACGCGCCGTACAGGGAAGGGCGCAGCAGATCGTTCATCGCCGCATCGACAATTAAAAAGCGCTTGCGATTGTTTGTCTTCCGGTAGAGAACGCGAGTCAACAGCACGCCTGCCGGTCCCACGATGGAACGACCGGGCTCGAGCAGCAAATGCAGCTTCAACCCGCGCAGCGGAGTGAGCACCGCGTTCGCGTACTCTCCAATCTGTTTCTCAAAATTCCCTTGGGCTCCCTCGTACGAAATTCCCAAGCCGCCACCGGCGTCGATATAGCGAATGTCGTGTCCTTGCTCGCGCAGTGCTCGAACCAGGTCAGCCACGCGTTCGAGCGAAGCTTGAAACGAACCTACCTCCATAATCTGCGACCCGATGTGGACGCTAACTCCAGCCACGTTGAGATAGGGCTGCTTCGCGGCCTGCGCATAGAGCGCGAGCGCTTTAGGAATTGGCACACCGAATTTGTGTTGATGCAGCCCGGTCGAAATGTAAGGATGCGTTCTTGCCGAGACGTCAGGATTGACCCGCACCGCCACCGCCGCTCTTTGCTTCAATCGTGTCGCGATTGCGGAGAGCAAATTCAGTTCCGAAGCGCTTTCAATGTTGAACAGCAATATCCCGGAGCGGATGCCGAGTTTCATTTCCGCCGCGGTCTTGCCCACGCCGGAGAACACAACCTTGGGCTTACTCGTTGCCTTCCGGCGTACTCGCAGAACGCGTTGCAGCTCTCCGCCAGATACCACGTCGAAGCCGGCGCCTCCGCCCGCCACCAGTCGCAGAATCGCCAGCGTCGAATTGGCTTTGACCGAATAACACAGCGTGTGTGGAACGGACTGAAACGCGCGAGCGAATGCCTTCATCCGCGCGCGAATCATCGCCGCAGAATAGACATAGAGTGGAGTTCCGTGGCGCGCGGCAATACTTTCAAGCGCCGCGCTCTCGCAGTAAAGTTCCGACACCAGCGCTGCGGACGCCGCGCAATGATACTCAAACGCGGGAGGGCGTAACGCTTGCGATTCTCTCGAGCGTTTCACTTGCGTTTGCCCGTGCCGGCTTTCACTTGTATAGCCACGACTGTCTGATCGTCGAACGTCTCCACGCCAGCAGCATGCTCGGTAACCGCCTTGAAGATCTCGTTCACCACGCAGTCCGCCGACTGGGTGGCGCAGCCGGCGACGATCGCTTCCACACGCTCCGACCCAAAAGAGCGCCCATCGCGGTTGCGCGCGTCGAGAATGCCGTCGCTGTAAAACACGAACAGATCGCCCGGCTTGGCCTTGAAAGTGAACTCGTCGTAATCGGCCTCGTCGAACAATCCCAGCGGCAGTCCGGTCGCCTCGATCAACTCAATTTTGCCCTCGTGACAATAGATGGGCCTCGGCAAGCCCGAATTCGCTACCAGCAGCGTCCGCTTTTCGTCATCCCACACGGCATAGATGATCGAGACAAACTGCGCCGCAATCCTGCGTTCCGCCAGCGACAGGTTCACCGCCGAAAGCATTTCCGCCGGACCGGGCTCAATCGGCGCATGGGAACGCAGAATGCCGCTGACCAGCGCGGCATAAATCGCAGCCGGCGCGCCTTTACCGCTCACGTCTCCAATCGCGATCCCCAGGCGCGACAAGGAATAAGGAACGAAGTCGTAGAGATCTCCGCCGATGGCGCGGGCAGGAACAAACTTCGCCTCGACTTCGAGATGCTGCATCTTCGGACGCGTATGCGGCAGCAAGCGAAACTGCAGCTCGCGCGCCAGCGCCAAATCGCGCTCCAGTCGCTGCTCTTGCCGGGCAACCTGCTCGTACAAGCGCGCGTTTTCAATGGCGATCGCAAGTTGCGCCGCCAGAGTGGTTAAAGTCCGCTTGTGATCCTCGGTGAAATAACCGCGGCGCGTGTGCTCGAGATCGAGGACTCCGATTACTTTCTCCTTGTAGATTAGCGGAACCGCCAGTTCCGAACGAGTCTCGGGATTGGTTGCGATGTAGCGCTCGCTCTTGGCGACGTCAGGTACCAGGACCGCTTCCTTGCCCTGCGCCGCGTACCCCACCACTCCGCGTCCCAGTGGGATGTCGTGCTTCAGATGCAGTCTCTCCTCGAAGCGCTGCGCGAATCGATGCTGCAATTTCTCGCCCGCTTGATCCACCAGAAGAATGCTGAACATCTGGTAGTCGATCAGCCGATTGAGCAGCTCGGCGATGCGCTTGAGCAGTTCGTCGAGGTTCAGAATCGACGTGAGTTCGCGCGCAATTTCGTTCAGCAGCAGCAAGGTACGGGCCTGGCGAGTTATGCGCGTGTGCAGTCGGGCGTTCTCGATGCCGACCGCCATGCGCGACGCGATCAGGGTCAGCAGGCGTTTGTGCTCTTCGGTAAAATAACCCTTTTGGCGAGCCTCAATGTCGATCACGCCAATTACCCGGTTCTTGACGATCAGCGGGATCGCCAGCTCCGAGTGAACATTCGGTACGGCCTCTAGATAGAAATCTTCCTGGGTTGCATCTGCGAGCAGCACCGCTTGCCGAGTCTGCGCCGCGCGCCCCGTAACGCCCTGGCCCAGTTTTACGCGCAGGCGGTCGGCGACTCCCGGCGGATAGCCCACATTGAAGCGAACGTACAATTCCTGGCGCTGCTCGTTGAGCAAGAAGATCGCGAAAATTTCGTAGTCAATGACCTCGCGGACGACTTCCGCCACACGGCGCAGCGTGGTCTCCAGGTCGAGCGTGGTGTTGACCACGTCGGCCACTTCCAGCAGGAGGGGCTCCACCTCGGAAGCGCGTTCAGTTTGCGAGGCGGGCGTTTTCACAAGGTTCATTCTAGCAGCCGGCGGGAGTGACTCTTCCACAGCCGATTCGTGGTTGACAATTTGAAATCAAAAGACACGGATTCTTACGATTGCAAATTACTGATCGCAAATATCAGAGCTCAGAACTGGCGCTCGGACCTTCCAACACGCAGACATCGGGAAGATTGCGATAGCGTTCCGCATAGTCCAGACCGTAGCCGACCACGTAGGCATCGGGAATCGTGAAGCCGATGTAGTGCGCCTCGATCGGCTGCTTGCGGCGTGAAGGCTTGTCCAGCAAAGCCGCAATGCGCAGTGACCTTGGTTGATGCGCCCGCACCAGCTTCGAGATGTAGTTCAGCGTCAGTCCGGTGTCGAGGATGTCTTCCACCAGAATCACGTTTCGGTCCGCCATCGAACTATCCATGTCTTTGGTCAGACGGACTTCGCCCAGCGAATCCCACGCCGCATGGCCCGCCGGATCTTCTTTAACCGTAGGGCGGTTTCCGTAACTCGAAACGCCGATAAAGTCGAAGGTGGCGTCAAGCGGAATATGACGCGCAAGATCGCTCAAGAAAATCGCTGCGCCTTTGAGAACGCCGACCAGAATAATCGACTGCCCGTCAAAATCGCGCGCAATCTCTTTTCCCAACTCGGCGACCCGCTTGGCAATAGCTTCCCGTGAGATCAACACTTTGAGTTCAGGCATGGACCACTATTTTACACACGAGTCCGGGTAGTACCGAAAGCAGTTAAGCGCTCGTGTGGTGGCGGGGGCCTTGCCCCGCCAGGACGGAGCGAAGCCCCGTCACGAAATAGGAGAGCAAGTATCTTCGCCGGCTCGGCTCGCTCGTTGCGTGCTCTTTCCGGAGTCACTAGAATGCTAATTCGCAACTTATCTTGGGAGTATGTCGTGAATCTGAAAGGAATCCAACTCACGTGGCTTGGCCACTCTACCTACCGGGTTCAGACGCCGGAAGGGAAGACCCTCTACATCGATCCATGGATCGCCGGCAATCCCGCGTGCCCGGAAAGCGAAAAGAATGTGAAGAAGGCCGACGCGCTGCTTTGCACCCACGGGCACGGCGATCACATCGGTGACGCGGTCGAGGTGGGAGGGAGACTCAATCCAATCGCGGTTGGTATCTTCGAGCTTTGCTTGTGGCTGCAGAAAAAAGGCGTCCAACAGATCGCGCCTATGAACAAGGGCGGCACGCAGACCATCGCCGGGGTGAAGATCACCATGGTGCATGCTGTGCATTCCTGCGGAATTCAGGATGGCGACCAGATCGTCTATGGCGGCGAAGCCTGCGGCTATGTGCTCGAGTTCTCAAACGGAGTGAAGCTCTACCACGCCGGCGATACCAACGTCTTCAGCGACATGGCCATCATCCGCGACCTCTACGCGCCGAAGATTGCCATGCTGCCGATCGGCGACCTTTTCACCATGTCGCCGCGCGAGGCCGCGTATGCTTGTAAACTGCTACAGCCGGAAACCGTTATCCCGATGCACTTCGGCACATTTCCGCAGCTGACCGGAAAGCCAAGCGAGTTGCAGAAATTAGTGCCAGGCGTGGAAGTGTTAGAACTGAAACCCGGAAAGACGGTTTCGTAAACGCAGGCATGATTCGGTGGAGCGACGGGCGCCTCGCCCGTCCCGGGGCCGGCGGGGACGCCGGCGCTACACTAACAAGGAGCAACATGACGAATCGACCCGCGAAGCCGGACTGGCGCATGGGCGGAATCACAGTTCCCGAAGTCGAAGACTATCTGTACGCGATGCTGCCGCCGCGCGACGAAGTTCTCTCCGAGATGGAAGCTGACGCCGCCAAGAACGACGTGCCCATCGTCGGCCCCGCCGTTGCTCGCGTGCTCTACCAACTCGCAATCATCAGCGGCGCGAAGAAGATCTTCGAAATGGGCTCCGCGATCGGCTATTCCACCATCTGGTGGGCGCGCGCGGTGGGCGACGGTGGACGCGTCATCTACACCGACGGCGACCCCAAACGTGCCGCAAAAGCCCGCGGTTACTTCGAGCGTGCGGGGGTCAGCAAGCGCATCACGATTCGCGTGGGCGACGCGCTCGAATTTCTTTCCGAAGAAAAAGAGCAATATGACATCATCTTCAACGACATCGATAAGACCGATTACCCACGCGCCTTCCGATTAGCGCTTCCGCGCCTGAAGAGCGGTGGCCTTTTTATCACTGACAATGTTCTCTGGAGTGGCAAGCTCCGCAAACCCAATCCCGACGCGCAAACCAAGGCCATTCTCGAATTCAATAAACTGACCTTCGGGTCGCCCGATCTGTTTACGACCATCTTACCCATCCGCGATGGAGTTTCCGTTTGCGTCAAGAAGTAGGGAATCGGGCACGCCGTGCCCGCATCACGCGGTGCTAGAATGATCGATCTCCATGCCACGCGACCTAGGCCAGATATTTTTGCGCACCGAGCAAATTCCGGAAACTCTGCCGCGCACTCAAACTCAAGTGCGGCCAGACTCTTCGAGCGACGTGCTGGTCGTGGGCGCTGGGCCCACCGGCATGGCTTGCGCCATCGAGGCACAGAAGGCCGGTTTCAAGGCTCTTATCGTCGATAAGGGATGCCTGGTCAATTCCATCTATCGCTACCCGAACAACATGGTATTCTTCACCACGCCGGAGTTGCTCGAGATTGGCGACGTTCCTTTTACCACGGCGCTGGCTAAGCCCACCCGACTTGAAGCCCTCGAATACTATCGCCGCGTCGCCGAACACTATCAGCTGAACATCCACCAGTACGAATGGGTCAAGACCATTACGGGTGAGGACGGCCACTTTCGGGTGACCACAACCGACCGCCACAGCGCCATCCACGACTACAACGCGCGCAAGATCGTCCTCGCCACCGGCTACTACGATCTCGCCAACCAACTGGAGATTCCCGGCGAGGATAGGGAGAAAGTCTTCCATTACTATCGGGAACCGCATCCCTATTACGACACCGACGTAGTGGTGATCGGAGGCAAGAACTCGGCCGCCGAGGCGGCTCTGGATTTGTGGCGGCATGGCGCGCACGTCACGCTGGTCCATCGCGGATCACAGATGCACAACCATGTCAAGTATTGGGTGCGTCCCGACATTGAGAATCGCATCAAGGCTGGGGAAATCGTCGCGTACTTCAACAGCACGGTGCAGGAGATCGGCGATGCCAGCGTTGTGTTGCGGACTCCGTCGGGATCGCTTCGCCGGAAAAACGATTTTGTGTTCGCTCTCACCGGTTACCATCCCGACTACGATTTCCTGCGCAGCGTGGGCATCGAACTTTCCTCGGGACAGATGCGCCCCGTGTGCGATCCCGAGAATCTGGAATCGAACATTCCGGGCGTCTACGTCGCGGGAGTGATTGTCGCCGGCTCGATGACCAACGAAATCTTCATTGAGAACGGCCGTTTCCACGGCAAACTGATCGCCGCTCACCTCAGCGAAAAGCTCGGGCGCGGAAACCCAAACCTGCCTCTTGACTCAACCTAACGTGTCGCCGTATGTCAAATCACCCATGTTGTGTCGCAATCGCGCTGCGGACTTCTTGCGCTGGAAGGCCGTTTTCGCTTCTCACGAAGCGGCCCTCCAGGAAGCTGGCCTTCGACTGGTTCGCCTCTGGCGTACCATCGGGGATCCTAACAACGTTTTCTTCGTGTTCGAGGTTGCTCCATGGATAAGGCCCGGGAGTTCATCAGCAATCCCCGGGCAGCTAAAGCGGGAACACCTTCCGGCGTTATCGACGGCGAGTACCAATTCGTCGAGCATGCCGGGGGCTACCGATAGGCTGACCACGCTGGGGCTGGGTCGGTGCACACGCCACAGATTCGCAAACAACGCGAATGTGTAGGGCACCAGCTCACGGTCACGGTAACGGCTGGATCGTCGCGTTGGTCAGGTGCGGATCGTCGAAGTTGCTTTTGTCACCAGCCTGTTTGTCTTTCACGGGAAGTAGACGCGCCGTCAATGGCTTATGCCATTTGGACGCAAGCGCTGCCACGTCTCCAAGAATGCGCTGGATTTGCTCCTCGGTGACATCACCGGGCAAGGGCAGAGTGTCTAGTCCCGTGGCGCAGACCGATGAATAGGAAAGGAGCGCGTCAATCGAGAGCTTGCCTTCCGACCAGCGTTCGGCCAGTCTCCGATCTTCGAGCACGGACAGCATCAGTCCCGCATAGCCCACTTGCTTCACCGGAACCGAACGCACCGCAGTGGTGATCAGGAAGGCAGTGCTGAGGGTTCCGCTGCTGCCTACGGGATGTCCGGTGTAGGTTTCGATCGCGGCTCCGATCGAGATATCTGCTGCGGGTGCGGGCGTTGGGTCGAGGCCCAGATAATCCCACCCGCTTTGCTGCGCGAAATTCCGAGCGATGTCCTCCGCCTCGCGCGCGTAACGCGAGAGTTCACTGCTGAGCTTTGCGGAGGCTTGGTCGAGCGCGCTCCTGGTTTCCGAGAGAACACGGAGCACTACATTCGCAGATTCCAAACCGATGGCGAACTTGCCGCCGCCAGCGGTGTGATATGAAGCAGGGTAGAACGGCCCGTAAGGAGCAACCATGGCGGTGGCAGCGAACCTGAAATTGCCCTGCCCGTGGGGAGTGTTGTTGGCAATGTATTTCACGAGATGAGCCACCCGCGGAATGGTTTGCCAGTGAATGCCATCTTCCGCGGCAATGACAGCGCTGGAATTGGTAACCCTTGCGCGCGCGAGGAATTCTGCCGCCAGGCCGATCATGGCCGGGTCGTCCGAGTCATTCATCATTGCGGGGCCGACGTTGAATTCGTAAGAACCGGCGGCGAGATTGTCCAAGTCAAGCAGGAGGGCCAAGGCTTTTTCTTTTGGGAGCCCGCGGACAAATTCTGGAAAGGGCTGAGTGGTGATGCGAATTGTCTCGACGACCCAGCCGCCTTGTTCGAACTTCTTCTTGGCGATGTTCAGGATCTGAGCGGTTTCAGCCAATTGACGCTTATAGTCTGAGGGGTCCAGATGGACGAACGCGGTGATGGCGCGAACCTTGGGACGATTTTCCGGGCGATCATCGGGATGGGAACTGGAACGATCATCGGCCGATACGGGGCCGGGTACTAGTAGCGCGAGATATAAGAGGGGAAGAAAGCGATGTTGGCGCAACTTGCACCATACCTTAACTGATTTCCACGAGATTATAGGATGGCACCCGGCCCGTGGGCTATAATTGCGCCCACGCATGCCCCTGACCTCTGGCACGAAACTCGGTCCCTATGAAATTCAATCCCCCCTGGGTGCCGGCGGAATGGGCGAGGTTTACCTCGCTCGCGACACGCGACTGGATCGCACAGTCGCCGTCAAGATTCTGCCGACGCACCTTTCTTCCAATCTCGAGGCGAAGCAGCGTTTTGAGCGTGAAGCCCGAGCCATCTCTTCTCTGAACCATCCTAACATCTGCACTCTGCATGACGTCGGCCATCAGGACGGGACCGATTTTCTGGTCATGGAATATCTCGATGGCGAGACCCTGGCCGATCGCCTCATGAAAGGCCCGCTGTCGTCCGAGCAGGTGCTGAAGTACGGGATCGATATCTGTGAGGGCCTGGAGAAAGCCCATAAGAGCGGAGTGATCCACCGCGACCTGAAGCCGGGCAACATCATGCTGACCAAATCCGGCGCCAAGCTGATGGACTTCGGATTGGCCAAGGCAACGCTGGCCCAAGCCCCTCCAGCGTCGAGTTTGACCATGACCCTATCGGGGCCTTCGGGTCAGCCGCTAACCGCGCAGGGCATGGTGATAGGCACATTCCAATACATGGCGCCAGAGCAACTGGAAGGCAAAGAGGCCGACGCGCGCTCCGACATCTTCGCGCTGGGAGCGGTGTTGTACGAGATGGCTTCTGGCAGGCGCGCCTTCACGGGGAAAAGCCAGGCCAGCATTGTTGCCGCGATTCTGGCCTCCGACCCGCAGCCCATTTCAGCGGTACAGCCGATGTCGCCGCCCGCGCTCGACCGCGTGGTCAGGACCTGCATGGCGAAGGATCCCGACGATCGCTGGCAAACGGCACATGACGTCAAACTGCAATTAGAGTGGATTGCCGACGCTGGCTCGAGGGCGGGCATTCCCGCGCCCGTGGCGGCAAGGAGAAAGTTCTCGCAGAAACTGGCGTGGACGGTGGCCGCGGTGGCCGCCGCAGTCGCCATCGTGCTGGGCATTGGATTTGTGCTACGCGCGCCTGCGCCCGTCCACCCACTGCGCGTGAGCATTCTGCCGCCGGACCAGCATTCCTTCGATCCGATGAGCATCGCTCTTTCGCCTGATGGTACCAAGCTGGCGTTTGTGGCTGCGGCCGCGGGAGGAGCTCCACAACTATGGGTACGCCCACTGGATTCGACCGCGGCCCAGCCGCTGGCCGGAACCGACGATGCCGCCTTGCCCTTCTGGTCGCCGGAGAGCCGCAGCGTGGGATTTTTCGCGCAGGGAAAATTGAGAATCATTGACGCCAGCGGAGGTGCGGTGCAGACTCTGGCCGACGCTCCGCAGCCTCGCGGCGCCGCCTGGGGAACAGCTGGCACGATTCTGTATACCCCCGACGCCAACTCCACCATGATGCGCATTCCGGCGGCGGGCGGAACACCGTCGCCAGCGATCGGTGATCAAAAGACATCCACCAGCCTTGGCTCCCCGCGCTGGCCGGCATTTATGCCGGATGGAAAGCACTATATCTTTTTTCAATTCGCTCCCGACAACCAGGGAGGGGGAATTATTCATCTGGGCGCGCTCGATTCGCAGCAGGACACAGTTTTGGTGAAGTCCGATTACCGTGCGCAATACGCCAGCGGACATCTGGTGTTCGTCCAGGGCGGGAATCTGATGAGTCAGAGCTTGGATGAGAAAAAACTGAAGTTGACGGGGAATCCCGTGCCCGTCGCCGAACAGGTCCGCAGCGAACCCCGGGGATCGGCCGCGTTCTCACTCTCGAATGACGGCAAGCTGGTCTTCGCTGGTGGGCAGGCCACTACTCTCGATCTGGCCTGGTACGACCGCACCGGGAAGAAAAGCGACATCATCGACAGCGGTACCTTCCAGGACGCTCACATCTCGCCCGACGGAAAGAAGGTTTCGGCAGCGCGCGCCGATGCCGGAGGGCACCTTGAGATTTACATCTACGACCTGGTCCGCAACACCAAATCACAATTTAGTTTCTCGCAGTCCAGAGATGACGATCCCGTCTGGTCTCCCGACGGGAACACCATAGTCTTCGACTCCGCGCGTAGCGGAAAGATCGACCTCTATACGCGGCCGGCCAATGGCGCTCGCCAGGAGGAGCTGCTCTATCACGACGATCAAGACAACTACGCCGGGAGTTGGTCCTCAGACGGAAAATACATTGCCTATGAAACCATCGCCAATACGCACATCAGCATATGGGTGATGCCCATGTTTGGCGACCGTAAGCCCTTTCCCTTCGTGCAGGAGAAGTACAACGCCCGTTACCCAGTGTTTTCGCCAGATACAAAGTGGATGGCTTTTACATCGTTCGAGGCTGGGCGCGCCCAAGTCTATGTCGTTGCCTTTCCTAACCCTGCCGGAAAGTTTCTGGTGGGGGAAGGTGAGGAACCGGTGTGGAGCCGCAGCGGCACAGAGATTCTTTACCTGGATGACCACTCGCGCGTGGCATCGGTGGAAGTTACCGCCCACGGCGACAGCGTCGATCTGGGCAAACCGCAGATACTGTTTTCTGCCCAGGCCGGGGGGTTCAATCAATTCGAAGCCAGCGCCGACGGCACGCGCCTGCTGATGATGCAACCGCCAGTGCAGGATTCGCCCAGCCTGACCCTGGTGGTGAATTGGCTGCAGGAACTCAAGAAATAACCTGTTGTCCGGTTAACCAGTAATGTATGAGGGGATTCCCCCTTCCCCCGGCTATACTCGCGTGGACTGCTTCCGGTTTTCCGGGGGAAACAATCTGAATTTGATACTTTGTTCGCGACGGCGCTCTTCCTCCAAGTGCCGCGAACGCGCCTTCAGCAGATCATTGAGCGATACCAGACCCAGAAATTTTCTGGTGATACGGTCCACTACCGGCATTCGCGTGCAGGCCTTCTCTGCCATGCGATATACGACCACGCGCAAGGGCTCGTCCGGATAGGCCTCCACGGCGCCGGTCTGCACCAGATCGCGGAGCGGCCATCCCAGGGCGGCGTCTCCCTCGAGCGCCATGCGCTCGCTTACATCGCCTCGGGTTATGACACCGACGAGTTGCCCCTCGGAGTCGACAACGGGCAGCAGGCGCTGCTCCTGCCGGTGATCGTCCCGCAAGATGTGCCGTATGTCGCCTAACGTGCCCGCGGCTGGCAATACCACAACCTTGGTTCGCATGACTTCGCGAACAAAAAGGATTTCCAGCGGATCGACGGCATACTCGCGGCTGAGATGGTAGCCGCGCCGGGCAACTTTCTCGGTCAAGATGGACCGCTTCAACGTCAGCACCGTGAAACCGTGAGCGATGACGCTGGCTACAAGCAAAGGCAAAAACACATTGGCGTCGTGGGTCAGCTCGAACGCAAAAACGATACTGGTAAACGGAGAACGCATGGTGCCGCCAAGAATGGCGCCCATGCTGATCAGTTGCCAGAACCCCGCCCCTTCGTTGGGAAGAAACATGGCTTCGAGGCCGCCGAGCGCGCCACCCATCATGAGCAACGGCGCCAGAACGCCTCCCGAGGTGCCGGAGCCGAGCGACACGGCCCAGATGAACCATTTGACGAGCAGGACTCCTAGAATCACTCGCGTGGTAACGCTCCCCTGCAGCAATGCGCCAATGGTGTCGTAACCGACGCCCAGGGCTTGCGGGAACACCAGACCGCCCAAGCCGATGGCTAGGCCGCCTATCGCGGGCCACCACATCCAGTGGATCTTGAGGTGCTGGAACGCATCCTCGGCCGCATACACGGATACGGTGAGCAGCGCCGATAGGATTCCGGCGAGAACACCGACCAAGACGCATCCGAGTAGTCCCACTGGTCCGATGAACAAGGGGTGGGCGGGAACGGGAAATAAGGGACCGAACCCCAAGATATATCTTCGGACGACAGCGGCCATGGCGCTGGCCAATGCCACCGGAATCAGGCTTCGTGGTTTCCATTCGAAGAGGAGCAACTCAACGGCCAACAGCACCGCTGCCACGGGCGAGGCGAAGGTTGCGGACATCCCGCCGGCAGCGCCCGCCACGAGCAGAGTCTTGCGCTCCGCGCTGGTCAGGTGAAAGAGCTGGGCGATCATCGAACCCACCGCGCCGCCGGTCATGATAATCGGCCCCTCTGCGCCGAACGGACCGCCGGAGCCGATGGAGATTGCGGAAGAGATGGGCTTGAGGAGGGCGACTTTCGGTTCAATTCGGCTGCCGTTCAGCAGAATGGACTCGATCGCCTCAGGGATGCCATGGCCTCGGATACGCTCGGAACCGTACCTCGCCATGACACCGATGACCAGTGCGCCACCGATGGGAACGAGAACGCTGTACACACCGAGATGGTTACCGGCGGGCGAAACCAGGGCGGTGCTCCACCGGCCGAAATAGAACAGATTGGTGAATAAACCAATTAAACGGAGCAGCGCCAGCGCGACAAAGGCGCAGACCACACCAATCACGATGGCCAATAGCGAGATTGGAATCACCCGCCAGGTGGTGGTGAAATCTCCCAATTCGGCGTTGTGGTCCTTCTTGTTGATGGCCGCCGAGTTGTCGGGCAATTCTGCGTTGCTGGGCTTGCTCATGATTTTATTTGCGCCTCTTTGTGGGGCCGTGCGGGGTTTGGTCGTGCCGCGTGTTCTTGCGCACTTTTGCTGAGCTTGGTTTGCGTCCGAGAAGCGCATCCAAGGCATTCGCCAGCGCTACCCCCTCCGCTCTCAATTCGGTCAGGCGTTGTCGGGCTACCCGTTCCACCAGTTTGGCCCCGCGCGGGAGCAGTTCCACCAGCACCGATCGCCGGTCGCCGCGGTTTTGGTTTCGGCGCACGTACCCATGCTTCTCCAGCCGGTTGATCAGTTCGACTGTGCTGTTGTGTTTTAGCATCAGGCGCGCCGCCAGCACCTGGATGGTCGCTTCTACGCCATCCGGGAGTCCGCGGACCGCAAGCAACAAAAAATACTGCTGCGGTTCGAGCCCCTGCCGGCGTGCCGCGGCGTCGGCGTCGCACAGAAAAACGCGTATCCGATAACGCAGCGCGGCCAGAACGCGGTAATCAGCGGTCGTGATCTTCGTCGTCACAAGCCCATTATATCGTAATACGATATATAATCGACAAGTTACGTTGGAGAGCTCGGTACCGGTTAGTCCAGTGCCTTTTGATGGTGACGTAACGTTGATTGTGTAAAAAGCGAGAGGGTGTAAGTTGGCTTTGCCTAGCAAGCAAAAGCCGTTCCGAAAAGGAGACCTACACCCAATGGCGAAGATAACCTCGATTGACGAGCATTTCCAACATTTTCTAGC
>DATDGS010000001.1:0-1850 GCA_036521955.1 Terriglobales bacterium | reverse complement strand
GCGATCCGATCTCTTCGCTCACTGGCGACTCGGCATGACCGGTACGTTCGTCTGATGGGAGCCGAGTGAGGTGAGAATCTCACGCTCGGTTCTGCGAGAGGCCGGTGGTGAAACTCCGCCGGCCTACTCTCCCGTCATCCGCCCAGAACAACGGGAGGCGTCTCTTTCGAGACTCCCTCTGAAGTCAGGAGCAAACTCGGCTCCGAGCGAAAGTGACATTGTCCATTTTGGGGAGTGCCCGTCTTGTCTTGAGAAGCAAAGTTACCGGACACGCAGCGCGCCGTCGGCAACTTTGACGCAGCGGCCTGACAACTGCACCGAGTTCCCGCGCACATGAACTTTTAATAGACTCGGCCTCGCCATTTCATGGCCCTGCTCAATGGTTATCGTGGTGTCCTCCTTCGCCAGTCCCAACGCAATGAGTTGGCATGCGAGCGGACCGGCAGCGGTTCCCGTAGCGGAATCTTCAAAAAGTCCGACAGCTGGGTTGAAGAACCGCGCATGAGCGATCGCCAAGGGCGATATGGGATCGAGTGAGAAGAGATAACAGCCCTCCGCGGAAGCATCGGCGAGTACTTTGACGAGCTGGGGCGCGTTTGGATTCGCGCGCTCGATGGCCGCTCGATTTTTAACGGGCACCAGCAGATGAGAAGCACCGGTGGAAACGGCCTGCGCCGGAAGCCGCGCCAAATCCCTCTCGTTCAGCCCGAGAGCCACGGCTAGAGCGAACAGGTCTTCGCAGGTCTTCCCAAACACCGGCGACTCCTGTGTCATGATCACCGACTGGAGGCGCTGGTCGCGGTACTCGATCCCTACCGGCAATAAGCGATCTCCGATCTCCTGGGTGAAGTTAGTTTCTCCATCAGCCAGGGGTAACAGACCAGACTCGGCCAGCCACCACCATGCCCCAAGAGAATTATGTCCTGCGCCGAAGACCTCGACTCCGCCAGCAGTGAAGGAGCGCAGCCGCCAATCTGCGGATGTTCTTGTGGGAGCCACAAGGAACGTCGTCTCTGCCTGACCCAATTCGCGGGCGATGCTCTGCATCGTGCGGTCATCGAGCTCGTCCGCCTGAGGCACGACCGCAAGAGGATTGCCAGTGAGAGGCTGATCGGCGAAAACATCGACGAGATGAAAAGGGATCTGCATAGCCGACTCCTTGAATCAAAAGCGCCGCAATTTAGTGGTCGGAACGAAAGGCAACGTCCGTGGGTTTGCCGTCCGTGGCCGCTCTGTAGATTGCACTACTCTTCAAGCCAGGTTGTCTCGAAGGTTGGGTTGAGATGAATGTCGAGTTGGCGCAGGGGGCCATCGCCGCTGTTGATAAATTTGTGCGGCTCGCCGGCGCGGACGACGAGGACGTCGCCAGCGGCGGCCTCTCGCTCCTGATCTCCAACCCTCCATTTTGAGTGGCCTTCCATAACGTATACGACCTCGTCGTAATCGTGCTTGTGCAGGCGTGTTCCACGGCCGGGTTCGCCGATGACCACGAAGAACGAGATGCCGACGCTGCCATGATCCATCCCCACGAACTGATGGGACATTCCTACAAATGGAAGTTGTGACTGGTGAATGGCGTACATGGCTTATTCGATTCGGATGGCCAGAGGATGGACTCAGGAGCAGCCGTTTTCTCTTCCGCACTGGATTCCGCCAACTTCCATATGGTCGGCAACACGGAGTGCGCCGGGATAAACCGGCATGTTGTGGGGGATGCAAGATCCCTACAGGAAAGGGGAACAGCGAACCCATCCTGGCCTCGAGTCTTGCAGACGGCATCGCGAGGTGTCGCTTGAAGCGTAGACCAGAGGTACCAGTGGGCCGGGCTATTGAGCTTCGAAAAGCCGATG